>DATHMK010000034.1:0-69165 GCA_035487155.1 Steroidobacteraceae bacterium | reverse complement strand
CTGGGCGCGTTTGTTCTTCAGGTCCGCGGCATCCGCATCCAGCTGCGCCTGGCTGATGGCCTGCGCCTGGAACTGCACCTGATCGCGCTTGTAAACCACTTCGGCCAGATCCGCCGCCGCGGCCAGCGCCTGCTCCTGGGCGATATCCGAGTCCGCGTTCAGGTGCACGAGCACGGTGCCGCCGGCGACCTCATCGCCCGAATGGAACTCGACGCTGCGCACCAGACCGGTGACCTCGGTGGTGATATCCACGCCGCGCACCGCGCGCAAAGTGCCCACCGCGCTGATCTGTGGCTGCCAGTCATCGAATCTCACCGTGGCGGTGGCAATGGTCTGTTTGGGCGAGGCGTTCTGCGCCAGCGCCCGGGCGATGAAGTGTGCCTTGACCACGTTCCAACCGATGATCAGGACGGCGAGGACCAGCACCAGCAGGCTGATGATGAGCGTGCGGCCGCGCAACAGCCGGCGTCGCGTTTCCTCATCATGATTGGGCAACTGAAAATCCGAGCTCTGCACTAATGGCTCCCATCGTTGTCGCGATTCCACCAGCCCCCGCCCAGGGCCTGAAGCAGCGCCGCGGAATCCGTGAAGCGCGCCATCTCGGCCTGGATGCGTGTCAGGCGCGCCTCGGCGTACTGACGCTGGGCGATCAGCAGATTGACGTAAGAGGTGCCGCCGGCCTGATATTGGCGGCCGGTGATGTCCAGGCCCTGCTGCGCGGCAGCCTCGGCGTGGCGTGCGGCCTGCAGCACCAGCGCATCATCCTGCAGCGCGCGCAGCGTGTCCGCGACATCCTCCAGCGCCGACAGCACCGTGCCGCGATATTGCGCCGTGGCCTGATCCAGGTCAGCAAAGGCCTGACGCCGCTTGGCGCGCAGTTCCCCACCATGAAACAGCGGCTGCATCAGCGTACCGCCGATATTCCAGGCCGCGGTGCCGGCACTGAACAGGTCGCTGATCGAGGTGGTCTCAGAGCCGACGCTGCCCGAGAGCGTCAGCTGCGGATACAGATTGGCGGTTGCCACACCGGCCTGAGCGCTGGCCTGGTGCAGCTGGGATTGGGCGGCCAGCACATCCGGGCGCTGCCGTACCAGCTTCGCCGGCAAGGATACCGGCAGCTCACCGGGCAGCGTCAGCGCGGTGAGCGACAGGCCCGCGGTCGCGGCATGATCCGGTGTCGCCCCCGTCAGCACCGCCAGGCGATGTCCGGCCTGGGCCAGGGACTTCTGCAGCGCCGGCACCGAGGCCTCCAGCGCCGCGACATTGGCCTGCTGGGTCAGCACGTCACTTTGCGCGGCGGCGCCGGCGCGATGCTGGCGCTGCACGATCCCGAGCTGATCACGCTCGGTCCCCAGAATTTCCTGGGTCGCGGCGATCTGATCGTTGAGCGATGCCGCGCTGATGACCGTGGTGACGACATTGGCAGCGAGGGTCAGGCGCGCGGCCTCCAGCTGCCAGCGTTGATACTCCGACTGCGCGGCCAGGGCTTCCAGCTGGCGGCGGGTCCCGCCCACCAGGTCAAATTTGTAGCTGACATTCACTGCGGCATCAAACAGCGTGAAGGTGCTGGTGCCGGCCTGTGGAAATCCGAAGGCCGCGCCGGGGGCCGCTTCACGCTGGCCGAGGAACTGCGCATCGGCCTGGGGGAACACGCTGGCGCCGCGCTGGGCGATGTAGCCTTGCTGGGCTGAACGCAGCGCCGCGGCGGCGGCCGCGATCGTCGGACTGTCATGCAGCGCCGTACGCACCAGGGCGTCAAGCTGCGGGCTGTGGAACAGGCTCCACCACTGGGCCGGAATATCCTGATCCGGGATCAGCGTCTGAATGGGCGCTCCGGCGTCGGATGCGCCCACGCTGTCGATCGGGGCGCCGGCCACATAGTGATCGGTGGCCGGTGGCGCGGGCGCGTGAAAGTCCGGGCCCACCGTGCAAGCGCACAGGCCGGTCATCATCGCGGTCGCAAATGCAAGAGAGCGCTGTCGCATGAACAAATTTTTAGCTATTGGATGGCTGTCATATTACCGGGGAACTGACGCGAACGGGCGACAAACTTCGCCGCGACCATGACGCGGCCGAATAGGTAAACACGCCAGCGTGACGCGAGTCGACGGCTGGTCGCAGCGCTGCACATGAGGGTCGAATAATGTGAGGTCACTCCGTCGCGCAAGCGTGCGTCTGAGCTGAAATGCGCGCCTGATGAGTAAACGTTCTACATCACCGGCGCCGCTGCGCCACGTGCTGTTCGTGGATGACGAACAGCAGGTTCTGGATGGCCTGCGCACGCGCCTGCAGCCCCTGACGAGCAAATGGCAGATGACCTTCGTGGACAGCGGGGCCGATGCCCTGTCGCGCTTCGAGGAGACACCTCATGATGTGATCGTCAGCGACATCAGCATGCCCGGCATGGATGGCGCGCAGCTGCTGCACGCCATCAGCGAGCGCTGGCCGGCCACCATCCGCATCGCGCTGTCGGGCATGTCCGATGTGGAGCAGAAGCTGCGGCTGCTGCCGCTGGCGCATCAGTACCTGCGCAAGCCCTGCCACCCCGAGCAGCTCGAGGATGCGGTGGCGCGCAGCCTGCAGCTGCGCGAGGAGCTGACGCATCCGAGCGTTCAGGCCATCGTCGGCCGCATCCGTCAGCTGCCGGCGCGCCCTCAGGTTTTCTCGCAACTGCAGGTGGCGATGGCCCGACCCGAGGCCACTGCGCGCGAAGTGGCCCGTGTCATTGCCAGTGACACGGCGCTGACCGTCAAGGTGCTGCAGATTGCAAACTCGGCCTTCTTCCGGCGCGCCCGGCGCATCAGCAATATCGAACAGGCCGTGCAGTACCTGGGCTTCCAGACCGTGCGCAACCTGGTGATGTGTGCCGAGGTGTTCTCGCGCTGGCCCGGGCGCATGCGCCACGCCGCGGTGGACCTGGAGGATCTGCAGATGCACGCCCAGCGCACCGCGGCGGTCGCCCAGGCGCTCACCCTGGGTATGCAGTTCTCCGATGACACGGTGCTCGCGGCGCTGTTGCACGACATCGGCTACTGGGTGCTGATCCAGGAGTGTCCGCGCGAGCTCGAGCAGGCCATCGAACTGGCCCTGGCCGGAGGCATCAGCCTGCCGCAGGCCGAATACGAAATCCTCGGCGCCTCCCATGCGGAGATCGGCGCCTATCTGCTGGCCCTTTGGGGCTTGCCCTACGCCGTGGTCGAAGCGGTCGCCCATCATCATCGGCCCGCGCGGGTGAACTCCACGGGCCTGGATGCGCTGTCGGCCCTGGCGGTGTCGATGGCGCTCACCGGCGGTGACGATTCGGATGGCTGTGCACGCAACCTGCTGCCCAGTGCCACGGTGGGGCCGGAGTACCTGGAACAACTGGGCAGCCCGCTGTCCTGGCAGGGGGCCGAGAGCCGCGCGCGGGCCTGCCTGGAGCGCATCGCCCAGGAATCCAATTAGCCTTTAGCTTTCAGGAAACATACGCTCTCCTTTTGGGCGCGCCAGCGGGGCAGAATTTGCGCATAATCAGCCCCATGCGAACCTACATTGTGGAAGACGACGCGGAGCTGCGCGGGGCCCTGGTCAACCTGCTGCGGCAGAAGGGCTATCACGTTGAAGCCAGTGGCCGCGGCCGCGAAGCGCAGGAGGTCCTGCTGCTCAATGACTTCGACCTGGCCATTGTGGACATCGGCCTGCCGGACATGGACGGACTGTCCCTGATCCGTACCCTGCGCCGCCACCAGCGCGGTCTGCCCATCCTGGTGCTGACCGCCCTGGATGCCGTGGACAATCGGGTGACGGGTCTTGACGCCGGCGCCGATGACTACCTCACCAAGCCTTTTGTCATGGCAGAGCTCGAGGCACGGGCCCGGGCGCTGGTGCGGCGCCACCGCGCCGACCGCGCCCAGTCCATCAAGATCGGGCCCCTGGAACTGACCATGGGCCAGCCCCGCATCCTGTTGTCCGGAACACCGGTGGATCTGACCGCCCGGGAGTTCACCCTGCTGGAACTGCTGGCGCAGCGCGCCGGTCGGGTGGTGAAGAAGGACCAGATCGCTAGCAGCCTGGCGCCCTCGGGCGAGGCGCTCTCCGACACCGCCATCGAGGTGGCCATCCATCGCTTGCGGCGGCGTCTGGAGCCCTTCGATCTGAAGGTTCAGACCATTCGCGGCTTCGGTTACCTGCTGGAGGCGAAGGCGGAACAGGAAACCGATGCCTGAACGTTCGCTGCGATCCAGCCTGACGCTACGCGTCCTGGCGGTTGCGCTGCTGCTGCTGGTTCTGGATGGCATCTCCTGTTATGCGCTGGCCGCGCACTTCGCCAACCTCGCCTATGACCGCTGGCTGATCGATGATGCGGGCTCGCTGGCGCAGGCCCTGACCGTCGAGAACGGCAAGGCCAGCATGGTCCTGCCCCGGGTGGCACTGGCCATCTTCAAGTTCGACGACTACGACCAGACCTACTACCGCATCAGCACCACCGATGGTCGCATGCTGGCCAATGACGGCAAGCTGCCCGACGTGCAGCCGGGAAGCGATGGCAAACCGCTGTTGAGTTCGATGAGCCTGGACGGGGTGCCGCTGCGCGTGGTGGCCAGCGAGGTCAAGGTGCCCGGCTCCAGCGAAATCGTGCACCTGGTGGTGGGCGAGACGGTCAGGAAGCGCGCCACTTTGCTGTCGGAAATCCTGCTCGAGATGGCACTGCCGCAGCTGGGACTGCTGCTGGGCGCCCTGCTCTTCGTACGCTTCGCCGTGGATCGCGGACTGCGCCCGCTGACCGTGGTATCGGCCGCCATCGAGGCCCGCGGTCATGATCTTCTGACCCCGGTGTCGGAGGCCGGCCTGCCGTGGGAGGCGCGCATCCTGGTCACGCGCATCAATGATCTGCTGGGGCGATTGGACCAGACCATTACCGCGCAGCGCCGGTTCGTGGCCGATGCGGCCCATCAGCTGCGTACGCCCCTGGCGGCCGTATCACTGCACGCCGAACGCGCCCAGCGCAGCCTTGACGGGGAGTCGCGCAATCAGGCCCTGCGCGGACTGCAGGCCGCGGTGGGGCGTGCGGCGCGTGTCACCCAGCAGCTGCTGGCCCTGGCCCGTTCCGGACCCGAGGCGGCCGCCACCCGGCCCCTGGCGCTGCTGGACCTCGGTGCCGTGGCACGCTCCGCCGGAGAGACCTGGATCGGTCCGGCCCTGGCACGCCGGATGGATTTCGGCTTTGTCGCGCCCGAACAGCCGGTGCTGATCCAGGGGCATACCGGATTGCTCGAGGAGCTGATCAACAACCTCATCGACAACGCCCTGCGCTACTGCCCGGAAGGCGCCAGTGTGACCCTGAGTGTCTCCGGCTCGCGGCTGCCGGAACTGGCGGTCACCGATGATGGGCCGGGCGTGCCGGAAACCGAGCGCGAGCGCATTTTCGAGCGCTTCCACCGCGGCGAAACCGCCGATGCCGAGGGCTGCGGACTGGGTCTGGCCATCGTGCGCGAAATCGCCAGCGTGCACGGCGCCACCGTCAATGCCGAATCCGGCCGCGAGGGGCGCGGCACGCGCTTCGTGGTGAGGTTTCCGCGCTCGGCCTGATTCTTGCTATGTCCTAGCCCATGGCATCGAAGAACCCCCCGCCAGAGGGCGAACTGCAGGCGCGTCTCCAAACGGTATCCCAGGAGCGTGATCAGCTGGCGGATCTGATTCGTGAACGTGAACGTGACCGCAAGGATTTTTTCGCCACGCTGGCGCATGAACTGCGCAATCCACTGGCCGCGATGCGCAGCGCCGTACACGTGCTGGCGGTTGCGGACAATGACCATGCACTGGCGCGTGCCGCGCGCGGCATGATCGAGCGCCAGGTCACCCAGCTCACACGCCTGATCGATGACCTGGCCGATGTCACCCAGATCGCCGATGGCCAACTGGAGCTGCGCCGCGAACGGGTCAACCTCGAATCCCTGCTGCACCGGGCGATCGACACCAACCGTGCGGTGCTGGAGAGCCGCCAGCAGCATCTGCGCCTGGAACTGCCCCCCAGCACGGTGTGGCTGCACGTGGACAGCCGGCGCATCGTCCAGGTGTTTGCCGGCATTCTCAACAACAGCTCCAAGTTCAGTGATCTGGGTACTGAGATCCGCATCCGCGCCGAACAGCAAGAGCAATGGCTGACGGTGTCCATCAGCGACCAGGGCGCCGGCATCAGCGATGAGCTGCTGCCCCAGGTGTTCGAGATGTTCCGGCGCAGTGGTCACGGCATTCGCGGCGCTCACATGGGTCTGGGCATCGGCATGACGCTGGCAAAGAGCCTGGTGGAACTGCATGGCGGACGCATTGCCGTGCACAGCGACGGGCCGGGTCGCGGCAGCACCTTCGAAGTGCAGCTGAATCTTCAGGTCCCGGTATTGCGCGGCATCCCCACCGTCGCCGAGGCCATCACCATGTCACCGGAACGCAGCAGCGCCCGCATCCTCATCGTGGATGACAATCGCGACGGTGCGCAGGGCCTGGCGCTGATGCTCGATCTGGAAGGACACGATGTGCGCACCGCCGCCGATGGCCTGGAGGCGCTGGAGATTGCCGAGGAATTCAGGCCCAACGTGGTGTTGCTGGACATCGGTATGCCGGGCATCGACGGCTACGAGACGGCACGTCGGCTGCGCGCCCGCCCCTGGGGCGGTTCAGTGCTGCTGTGTGCGCAGACAGGTTGGGGTCAGGAAGATGACAAGCGCCGCTCGCGCAGCGCCGGCTTCGATCGGCACCTGGTCAAACCCATCGACCCGGAGGAACTCAATCGCATCCTCGCCGAAGTGTGTCATCACACCCAAAGGCCGGTCAGGCCGGATGCCTGACCGGGATGGGGTGCAAGTTCTGCATGTAGGCGCGTAAAGATTGCACACGCCTCAGGCTCAGTTCAGCGCGCCGTCCCGGGACGGCGGATCGTTCCTGGCGGAACATCTGCCGTGACGTCATGCCCTGGTAAGCCGCTGTGACTGGCCTGGCCGCCCTTGCGACCGGCCTGCGCCGCCAATCCGGGATTCTGGGAGAAGCTGCGCTTCTCATCCGGAACGCTCTGACCGCCCTTACGGCCCGCCTGAGCCGCGAGTTCGCGGTTCTGCGAAAAGCTGCGCTTCTCGCCCGGTACGCTCTGCCCACCCTTGCGGCCTGCCTGCGCCGCCAGGTCGCGATTCTGGGAAAAACTGCGCTTCGAGTCCGGTACCGCCTTGCCGCCCATGCTGGCGATCTGACGTTGCCGCTCCTGATTCATCGATGCAAATCCGCGATTGGAAGTTCGGCCTTCCACGCCCCGTGTCTGTGCCATATCGGATCTCCTGTAGTCCTAAGCCAAGACTGAAGCAAGACGCATGCCGCGCTGCCAGAAAATCTCGACTCTCCCGACAATCTGTAACCTGTCCTACAAGAACTGGACCGGCAGCGCAGCGGATATATTGCGCCTCAGGGCGTCACCCGGTCGATGGCAACGTTCACTGACCCCGTGGCCCCCACATGGTAGGCCACCGAACCGAAGGGGTCCCCGCTCCTGGCCAGGGGGCCGCCGGAGCTGGAGATACGGGCGACGATTTCCACATCCTGACCCACCTGCATGCCATGCCCGGCCAGCATGGCATCGGCTGATGACAATTCAACTGTTTGCGGAAAGTGTGCCGCCAGGCGTTTCACGGCCAGGGGCGGGCCACCGCCCCGAGGATCGCGCACGAACACGAACAGCGGTGCGTCGGTCCTGCCTTCCGGCTTGACCTTGGGCGCGAGCGTTATGGTAATCAGCACCCGGGCGGGCGCTGGGGCAGCCCCTGTCGGGGGCGGTTGGTCGACGGCAGGGGCTGCCGTGCCCAGCGCCTGGTCGATGGCGTTGACCTGCTGCTGGATGATATTGCGCACATTCTCGGGGGGATTTTCCGCCAGCAGGCTGACGAAGCGCTGGCGCGCCAGTGGCAGCTGGCGGCGCTGTATGGCTGCGGCAGCGCCGTAGAACAACAGCTTGGGGGATTGCGGCGCCAGCGTCAGCGCCTTCTCGATCAGCTCACCGGCCCGTCCGCCCAGCTGACTGTCATCCTCGGCCACCAGCGCTTCTGCCAGACCCTGCAGGGCCTCGACATTCTCGCCCTTCGCCAGCTGATTGGCGTGCTCGTAGGCGCGAACGGCCAGCGGCCGCATTTCCGGGCCGCGCTCCGCGAGTACGCTGTAGGAGCGACCGAGCAGCAGCCAGCCGTTCAGATCGTTGGGATCTCTGGCGAGCCGGCGCGCCAGCGTCGATACCATCGATTCGGGCGAGGCCTCAGCGGCCTGACTCTGCGCCTGCGACCAGTTCCAATTGCTGAACTTGGCGTACAGGCCGCCCGCACCGGCCAGCAGCACCAGCAGCACCGCCAGCGCCGCCCAGGGGGCGCGCGGTGCCAGGCGTCGCGGCGACAGCAGCGGGCGCGCGATCAGCGCCGATACCGCGAGCACCATCGCGGCCGCAATGAGAATGAAGGTAGTCATGACCGGGAAACATCCCCATCGTCGTCATCATCGACCAGCGTGGCGCGCTGCCGGATGACGCGCACCGCGATGCAGAAGCCGATCAGCAGCAGCACCACCGGCAGTGCCCACAACCAGGCATTGCGCCACGAATACTCGGGGCGGAACAGTATGAATTCGCTGTATCGGGACACCAGGTAGCCCTTGATCTCAGCGTCCGACTTGCCGCCGATGAGCATGGTGCGGATCTGACGGCGCACGTCGGCGGCAATATCCGCGTCGGAATCGGCCAGGGAATTGTTCTCGCACTGCACGCAGCGCAATTCGTGGATCAGCACCTCATAGCGCGCCTGCAGCGCCGGGTCCGCCATCCGGGCCGGGTCCACGGCCCAGGCCGGATGCAGCGGCGCGCACAGCAGCAGCGCAGCGGCCAGGGGCGCAACGATCCTGAACCTCATGAGGCACCGGGACTGGCGGCCGGCGCAGTGGCCTGCGGCGGCAGGCGCGACAGGAACTCACGTCGCCAGATCTCCGGGGTGATGATTCCCGGTTCCTTGTAGACAATCACCCCCTGGGGATTGACCAGGAAGGACTCGGGTGCCTGCGCGACGCCAAGATCGATGGCGGTACGCCCGTCCCGATCGGTCACCACCTGGCGGTACGGGTTGCCGAGCCGCGCCAGCCATTCCAGCGCCGCCGCGTTCTCATCCGGATTGTCGGCGACCCAGTCGACCCCGATGAGCTGGACCCGGGCCTGCCGCTGCGCCTGCAGCAGTGTGGAGTGTTCAACCCGGCACGAATAACACCACGCGCCCCAATAGTTAAGCACGTACCACTGGCCCTTCAGTTCGCGTGACCCGAAGGTCTTGGCCGGGTCCGTGAGCACCGGCAATTCCCAATCCGGAATCTGATGACCCACCAGCGGCGACTGGAGCACGCCCACCTCATGCGAATGGTTGATGCCTACGGCCAGCACCACCACCAACGCAATGAACACGCCCAGCGGCACCAGGAAGCGTGGACTCAATGCGCTTCTCCATGGGCAGCACCGGCAAGCGCTTCGCGAGCGGCGGCGCGCGCCAGCCGATAGCGACTGTCGGACAGCGCCAGGGCACCGCCGAGGGCCATGAACAGCGGCCCCAGCCACAGCAGCGTGATCAGCGGCCGGATCTGCGCGCGGAAGCTCCAGCGCCCCGCGCCCAGGTCATCCCCCAGGGCAATGAATAGATCCGTGCCGTGCAGATTGTAGATGCCGGCGACCTTGCGATTCTGCTGCTGGACCCAGAAATTACGGCTCTCCGGGTACAGCGTGGTAATCGGCTGCCCGTTGCGACTGACGCTCACGGTGGCGCGGATGGCGCTGTAGTTCGGACCCTCGATGGGCTGGGTCCCGATGAGCTTGAAATCGTAGCCGCCGAGGTTGGCACTGGCGCCGCTCGCCAGCGCGATGTCCTGCTCGCTGGTATAGGACTCCACGCCGGTCAGGGCGATGACCGCCACCGCAAGACCCATGTGCGCCAGCGTCATGCCGATCACGGCCCGCGACAGGCTCAGATGGCGTCGCAGCCGATCCAAAGGATCGATCAGCGAGGAGAGAATGATCCAGCCGCCGAGTGCAAAGCCGGTGATGGCCAGCGCATGCTTGCCGCCAAAGGCACCAAACACGATGGCGGCGCCGAAGATCACGGCCACCGCGAACGCCACCAGCAAGACGCGGGCGGAGGCCTCGAGGCGTCCGCGCTTCCAGTTGGCATGGATGCCCACCGACAGCAGCAGCAGCAGCGGCACCACGGCCAGCAGGAAGGTCGGCCGGAAGTATGGCGGTCCCACCGAAAGCGCAGTCTGGCCCAGCGTATCCGCGATCAGCGGCGCCAGCGTGCCGCCCAGTACCGTCGCCGCAGCGACCACCAGCAGGATGTTGTTGAACAGCAGGAAGCTCTCGCGCGACAGCAGGTCAAAACCCGCGTTCGATTTCAGCAGCGGCGCACGCCAGGCGTACAGCGTCAGCGCCCCGCCGATGACGATGCCGAGAAACGCCAGGATGAATCGCCCGCGCGATGGATCCGCGGCAAAGGAATGCACCGAGACCAGCACGCCGGAGCGCACCAGGAAGGTTCCCAGCAGACTCAATGAAAAAGCCAGGATGGCCAGCAGCAGCGTCCAGCTCTTGAACAGGCCGCGTTTCTCGGTGACCGCCAGGGAATGAATCAGGGCCGTGGCCACCAGCCAGGGCATGAAGGAGGCGTTCTCGACCGGATCCCATTCCCAGTAGCCACCCCAGCCCAGTGTGTAGTACGACCACCAGCTGCCCAAAGTGATGCCACAGGTGAGAAAGGCCCACGCCGCGGTGGTCCAGGGCCGCGTCCAGCGCGCCCAGGACGGATCCATGCGCCCCTCGAGCATGGCCGCACAGGCGAAGGAGAAGGCCACGGCCAAACCCACATAGCCGGTGTAGAGCACCGGCGGATGCACCGCCAGACCCGGATCCTGCAGCAGCGGGTTCAGGTCGCGCCCGTCGGCGGCCGCGGGCAGCAGGCGCTGGAACGGGTCCGAGGTCGCAAGCGTGAACAGCAAAAATCCGAAGCTCAGTACCCCCAGCACCCCGAGCACCCGCGCCGCAAAGCGCTCGGGCAGATTGCGCGTGAGGATCGCCACCGCCAGCGTCCAGACGCTGAGCAGGAAAATCCACAGCAGCAGCGAGCCCTCGTGCGCGCCCCACAGCGCGGCGATGCGATACATCAGCGGCAGCGCGGAATTGGAATTCTCGGCGACATAGAGCACCGAGAAATCGAAGTTGACGAAGGAGTACACCAGGATGCCCACCGCCGTCGCCACCATCACGAACTGGCCGGCCACGGCCGAGGTGGTTGCGGCCACCCAGCGATCCCGACCCAGCGCCGGACCCAGGATGCCGAAGAAGCCCTGCAGCCCGGCCAGCAGCAGCGCCAGCACCAATGCGAAGTGACCCAATTCAGGCAGCATCAGCCTCCTCCCTGCGCCACCGGCGCCGTCCCCGCAATCTTCGGTGGCATGTACTTCTCATCATGCTTGGCCAGCACTTCATCGGCGACGAACACCCCATGGCCGTCCAGGTGGCCATGGGCGATCACGCCCTGGCCCTCGCGAAACAGATCCGGCAGCACCCCGGTGTAGCTCACGGGCACGTCATGTTTGAAATCGGTGAGCACGAAACTGACCTGAAGGCTGCCGGGCACGCGCTGCACGCTGCCCTTGTTGACCATGCCGCCCAGACGAAACGACTCATCCCCATGCACTTCGCCCTGCGCCACCTGGGAGGGAATGAAGTAGAAGGTGACATTCTGGCGAAAGGCCGACAGCGCCAGTGCGGCGGCGATGCCCACGCCCACCACGATGCCCAGCACCAGATACAAGCGCTTGCGCCGCTGCGGCGTCATGCGCGCTGCGCCTGCATCGCCAACCGGCGGCGCGCTTCGAGCTGCGCCTGCCGCAGCAGGCCCCGTGCCCAGGTGATGTTCAGCCCCACCACCAGCAGCGTCAGGCCATAGGAGGGCCAGACGTAGGCGCCGTATTTTCCCATCGCGAGAAACTGCGCCAGCGAATGGAACTGGATCATCATGCCAGCGCCTCGCGGATCCAGTCGGTGGCGCGCTCGCGGCGCAGTATCTCCCCGCGCAGGCGCACCAGCACGATGGCGCCGAAGTACAAAGTGAAGCCCAACAGGCTCACCAGCAGCGGCACCAGCATCGAGGTGGCAATGGTGTCCTTGCCCGCGAGGCTCAATGAGGAGGCCTGGTGCAAGTCGTTCCACCACACTACTGAGTAATGCACGATGGGTACATTAACGATTCCCACGACCGCCAGCACGGCGCTGGCACGGTCTGCTCGCTGGGTGTCATCAAATGAGGCCCTGAGGCCCATGTAGCCCATGTACAGGAACAACAGCAGCAGCTCCGAAGTCAGGCGCGGGGTCCATACCCACCAGGTGCCCCACATGGGCTTGCCGAACAGCGACCCCGTCGCCAGCGCGACGGCGGTGAAGGAGGCGCCCACCGGCGCGCAGGCGGCGGCCACGGCATGCGACACCTTGATGCGCCAGATCAGTCCCACGGCCGCGGCCACCCCCATCCAGGTGTAGATCATCAGCGACAGCCACGCGGTCGGCGCATGCACGTAGATGATCCGAAAACCATCGCCCTGCTGGTAGTCCGGCGGCGCCAGCACCAGCCCGCCAACCAGACCCGCCAGGATCAGCACGCCGGCGCTCCAGCCAAACCAGGGCGTCAGGCGGCCCGCCAGCCGGTATACGTACGGCGGGGATCCCAGCCGATGAAACCATGTCCAAGTCACGTTACGTCTACTCCAGGCTGATGCGTACGGCGGCCGCCGCGGCCAGAGGGGCCAGAGTGAAAGACAGGACCACGATCGCCCCCAGCAGTTCCATCGGGGCCAGGTAGGCCTCCCCGCGGATTGCCAGTTCTGTGGCTCTGCTCCCAAAAATCAGAATCGGGGCCGCAAGGGGCAGGATCAATATGGCAAGCAGCACCCCGCCGCGCCGCGCGCCCAGGGTCAAGGCCGCCCCGATGGACCCGATGAAGCTCAGGGCCAGGCTCCCCAGCGCCACGGTCAGCATGATACCCACGCTGGCCGACGCTGGCACGCCCAGGGTGTAGCCCATCAGGGGCGCCATCACGGACAGGGGCACCCCGGTCAATACCCAGTGGGCGGCCGTCTTGCCCAGCAGCAGCCAGGTCAGGGACTGTCCGGACAGGGCATATTGTTCCAAAGTGCCGTCCTGGGCGTCATCGCGGAACAGAAAATCCAGCGCCAGCAGCGCGGCCAGCAACGCGGCAACCCACAACACGCCCGGGGCAATGACCCGCAGGGTCGTGCGTTCCGGAGAGACCGATAGCGGAAACAGCATCGTCACCAGCACGAAAAACGCCAGCGGCTGCAGCAGCTGCTCGGGGCGGCGAAAAGCCAGCATCAGGTCACGCGTGATGACCAGACGCGCGGCCATCAGCGGCGCGGTGAGTGTGGCTGGGGGGGGTGACATCACGCGGAGAGATTCAATTCGCGAACCCGCGCCGGCTCGATGGCCAGACGGTGATGCACGGCCGCGATCGCCAAACCGCCCGCGGCCAGATGGGCCTGCAGCAGCGTCGCCATCAGTTCCTGACCGCCGGTGTCCAGATTGGTGGTGGGCTCATCCAGCAGCCACAAGGGCACCGCGGCGAGTATCAGTGCGGCCAGCGCCACGCGCCGGCGCTGTCCGGCCGACAGCGTGCGCACCGCTTGCGTGGCAAATTCGCCCGCGCCCGTGCTCACCAGGGCGTCGTGGATGGCCGAGCGCGAGATGCGCCGGCGCATGCCGGTCCAGAATCTGAGGTTCTCAGCCCCCGACAGATCCGGCTTGAGCGGCGGCTCATGTCCCAGGTAGACCAGCGCGGCATGAAATCCCTCGCGGTCCTCGCGTACATCACGCTGGTTCCAGAACACCCGGCCCTGCTCCAGGTGGTTGAGGCCGCACAGCGCGCGCAGCAGCGTGGTCTTGCCGGCGCCGTTGGCGCCGGTCAGCTGCAGCAGTTGCCCCCCGTCCACCGTCAGGTTGATTCCTTTGAGGACGTGCCGCTCGGCGCGCCACAGGTGCAGATTTTCAGCATTTAGAATTGAACCGGACATGGTCGCAGTCTCGCAAAGTCAGTAGCTTATCGCCATCCCCGGGGTAGAATCGTCGGCTGTCGGCACCGCGCTGCCCGGATGGCGAAATTGGTAGACGCAAGGGACTTAAAATCCCTAGGGGGCAACTCCGTGCCGGTTCGATTCCGGCTCCGGGCACCATTAGGCACTCCACCGCTCTCCGCCCCCTTCCGCAATCTATCGGGAAAACAAGGCGTTGAGCGGCACTCCCTTCCGCCGGTCTCCGCCCGATTCCATGGATTTCCGGCCTGGTCGCGGGTATAACTGCGGGTATCGTCAATTCGATTCCCGGGGCGGTACCCGCATGGCCAAAATCATCGACATTCTCAGCGACGCGAAGGTGCGCGCCGCTCAACCGCGTGCGAAGGCCTACAAGCTGCGCGACGGCGGTGGGCTGCATCTGCTTGTCACACCCACCGGGCGCCGCCATTGGCGCTTCAGGTACGGCCACGGCAAGCGCGAGAACATGCTCAGCCTTGGGTCCTATCCCGAAGTCACACTGTCCGGTGCGCGTGAGAAGGCCCTGGCCGCACGGCGGTTGCTGGTGGACGGCAAGGACCCGGCGGCTGAGAAACAGGCGGAGCGCGCTGACCAGGCGAACACCTTTGAAGCCGTGGCCACCGAATGGCTGAACCAGCAGACGCTGGCTGACATCACGCGGTCGAAGGCTGAGTGGATGTTTGGCCTGGTGCTCCCGGACATCGGGTCTAGACCCATCGCTGACCTTGAGCCGGCCGACGTGCTGAAGACCCTGCGCAAGATCGAAGCCAAGGGGCGTCACGAAACAGCGCACAGAGCAAAGCAGCGCATCGGTCAGGTGTTCCGCTATGCCATCGCCACGGGGCGGGCCAAGCATGACCCCACCAGTGCCCTGCGCGGAGCGCTGAAGACTCCTGAAGTGAACAACCACGCGTCGCTGACCGATCCGGGCCGCGTGGGCGCGCTGCTGCGGGCAATTGATGGTTACGTCGGCCAGCCCACGACGCATGCGGCCCTGCGCCTGGCGCCCCTCACCTTCGTGCGCCCTGGTGAGCTTCGGGCCGCTGAGTGGAGCGAATTCAACCTGGACGGCAAGGAACCCACCTGGCGCATCCCCGGTGAGCGCATGAAGATGGGCGACCAACACCTGGTGCCGTTGTCCACGCAGGCGGTGGCGGTCCTGCGTGAGCTTGCCCCACTCACTGGTCGCGGCCGCTACGTGTTCCCGTCGATCCGGTCAGCGGAACGCCCGATGAGCAACAACACGGTCAATGCTGCCCTTCGGCGCCTGGGCTACGGCAGCGACGAAATGACCGGCCACGGCTTCCGCAGCACGGCCAGCACGCTGCTGAATGAGCGGAACTATCACCCGGACCTGATTGAACTGCAGCTGGCGCACGCTGAGCGCAACAAGGTCCGCGCGGCTTATAACAAGGCCCAGCGGCTACCAGAGCGCCGCAAGATGATGCAGGCGTGGGCGAACTACCTGGATGAGTTGAAGGCCAGCGACAAGAAGACCGTGGCCATAAAAACGAGGGTCGCAAAGTGAGCACCATCACCCTAACCGGCGAAGACATCCAAAAGTTCTCCGTGACCGCTGGCCGCGTGTTGGATCAATCCGCCGGCCAGATTGCGCAGTTGCGTCAGAGCTTTCCCGACGTCGCCGATGCCGACATACAGGCGATGCAGCAGAAGATCATGGATGATCCGGATGTGGGCACGCGGTTGCAGCCCATAGACGCGGCAGCGTACTTCATCGCACTGCATTCAATCGTCAGCGCTGGTGTCCGCGCGGGGCTCGATGAGCTGCGCACAGGCGGCACTGCGGCGACGCTGCACTATTTGTTGCTAGATCAACTGCCAGTCTGCGCCAATATCGTGAACGCGCTGACGTTGCTGACGCGTGGCGGCTTGGCGACGGAGTTGCACCTGGACGAAGCGGGCCGCACTGCGCGCAGCACCGTGGCCCGCAAGGGCGCCGATGTTCGCCACGCTGACGCGAACGAAGCAAAGTCATGGGTGCAGCAGCAGTGGAAGGATCACGGGGAGCGCTTCAAACACAACAAGACCGAATTTGCGCGCCACTACGTTCCGCTGGTGAAGGAACAGTACAGCGTCGAAGTGTCCGAAAAGACCATCCGCGAGACCTGGCTCGCCCCGTCCGCAATCGAAAACTGATACCCCGGCTGCTAGCACGCGGGGACTCACACCCCGTCTGCTAGCAGCCGGGTAAAGATTCCGGGCGCACCGCCGCCCGATGATGTCCGCACGTTTTCCATACGGAGCCCGGCGGACATGATTAGAAGCATTCGATTGATTCCCCGCATTGAAGTTCAGCGACTGCGCGGCAGCGCTAACGGCGGCGGCCATTCCAAACTCTACGCTGAGATTGCAGACGGCCTGTGGCCGCCGTTCGTTAAGTTCGGCACCAGCTCCCTGCAGCCGGAGCACGAAGTCAATGCGATGCTTGCAGCCATCGTGGCCGGCGCCACCGACGATGAACGGCGGCAGCTGGTAAAGCGACTTGTGGAAGAACGCAAGATCGCGGTCACATCGCATGACACAGCTGTCCCTGCGGCGCCAGCGGCCCAGGGCGGTTGAAGTGACTTCCCCGAAACTGGAAGCCGCCACGCGCGCTGCGCACGATGCCTACGGCCGTGCAAACTCAGCGTGGAACCATGCAGTTAGGGAAGCGTTGCCCACCCGGTGGCAGCTGCGGCATGAGTATGACTTCGCCAGAGCCGAATTGAGCCGGTTGCAACGCGCATGCGCAATTGAACTGGCCGCGTCGTGCGGCTGGAAAATATACAGCGGCACAAAAGGCTGGATAACAATCAGCCAGCTGATTGCCGGGAATTTCCACGGTAGCACCAGCGAACGCAGCGACGAAAACCCCGGCCATGTGCTCGACCATCGCGACTGCTTCACGCTGGAGCGGCGACCTGTGGCGATCCTGTCTCACAGCTACGTGCCTTGGGACGCTTGCGTGACATTCGCCAGGCAAAGAAACCTGATCCCTGAGCGGTTGCCGTTCAGCTGGTACTACCCGGAACGCACGATTGCCGTGCTGTTCACCCGGCAGCCCTAAGACGATTTTTGAAGGCGTTGATGTGAATTTACTGCTGCAACAGCTGGCCGGCCGCCGTATCTGCGTCCTGGCCAAGATCGTGGCGCGCGCTGATGGGAAAACCGACAAAGTGCCATGCGCCCTGGACGGGGCCAACTCCAACGCGCAAGACCCGCAGACCTGGCTGCTACCAGACGAAGCGGAAGCCTACGCCCAGGCGCTGAACCTTCACGTGGGCGTGGTCATCACCGAAGGGACGAAGCTGGCGTGCATTGATATCGACAACGCGCTGATGGCGGACAACACCACCTGGTCCGCCCTGGCCATTGAAGTTTGCCAGCGGTTCCCTGGTGCCTACGTTGAGATTTCCGCCAGCGGGCGCGGGCTGCACATTTTCCTGACGTACAGCGGGGACGTGCCCGCGCACCGCACGAAGGTGCCGGGCCTGGAGTGCTACACCCGGTCCAGGTTCATTCTCACGACGGGCACGGCCGCCATTGGTGACGCACGCATTGACCACACGGCCGCCCTGGGCAAGTTCCTGGCTGACTACTTCCCAACGGCGCCCCAGTCTGCCCAGGACGCGTCTGAATGGCGCACAGAGCCTGTGGCGGAGTGGGACGGCCCCCGCGAAGACGATGCCCTGATTGCCATCGCCCGACGCTCCAGGAGCGCAGGCGCGGCCTTTGGCAACAGCGCCAGTTTCGAAGACCTGTGGACCGCGAACGCGGCGCGCCTGGCGCAGGCGTTCCCCAGCACCAGCGGTGACACCTGGGACCATTCCAGCGCTGACCTTGCCCTGGCCAACCACCTGGCGTTCTACACCGGGGGCTGTCATGAACGCGTCCTTGGGTTGATGCAGCAATCAGCCCTGGTGCGCGACAAGTGGAGCCGGGAAGAATGGCTGCGCGAGACCATCACCAAAGCGTGCGCCCAGGTCAAAGCCGTCTACAAGTCCAAGGCACCCGCAGCAACAGCGCCCGGCAAAGCGCCGGCAGCACCCATCGCTGGCGAATACCGGGTCATGACTACCAACCGACGCGGCCAATATGAAGCCGTGCTGGAAAACCTGGTGTACGTGCTCCAGGAACAGCCGACGCGCATCGGCTATGACCAGTTCCGTGGGCGGGTGATGGTTGCGCCCCAGGGCACTGAAGACTGGCAGCCGCTGACTGACGCCCAGATGATCGACATGCGCGAGACCCTGGCACGCGTGAGCAACTTCGCCCCCGTGAGCAAAGACCTGATGCGCGATGCGCTGCTGTTGGTCGCGTCACGTTGTTCCTTCGACAGCGCCATCACCTGGTTGAACGGGCTCACGTGGGATGGCGTGCCGCGTGTTGAGCGCTTCCTGGCTGCCTATTGCGGTGCCGTGGATGACGACTATGCGCGGGCAGTGAGCCTGTACATATGGACTGGCCTGGCGGGTCGCGTGCTGGAGCCGGGTTGCCAGCTGGACATGGTGGTGGCGCTGAAGTCGGCCCAGGGGAAATTCAAGTCAACCGGGCTACAGGCGATGGTCCCAACCGATGAGTGTTTCACGGACGGCCTATCCCTGCAGAACGATGACGACAACTTTAAGCGCCTGATCCGGGGCAAGCTGATCGGAGAGATTGCAGAACTGGCCGGGCTCTCCAGGGCCGACATCAACGTGGTCAAGCGTGTGATAACTCGCAAGACCGAGGTATGGATTGAGAAGTTCCAGACCGAAGAAACACGCTATCCGCGCCGCTGCATGCTGTTCGCGACCACCAATGAAGACCGCTTCCTGCCCACCGATGAGACCGGGCAGCGCCGGTGGCTGCCGGAGGAGATTTCCACGCTGGACCGTGCGCGCATCGCTGCGGACCGCAACCAGCTGTGGGCCGAAGGGGCGGTGCTATGGCGCCAGGAGAAGCAGCGCACCGGCACCACGGGCGTCCTGTACGCCGAAGCCGAACGGCTGGCCGCAGGCCGACACAAGAAGTTCGAACAGACCGACGTGTGGGAAAGCGCCATTGAGAAGTGGCTACACACGCCAGAGACCCCGCTGGCCGGCGTCCCCAGGCCACCCCCGTGCGTGCGGCCCCTGACCGTTGCTGAAGTCCTGGAAGGCGCCCTGGGCATCAACAAGGCGCACATGGACGCCAAGGGTGAGAAGCGCGCAGCCCGGGTCCTGCGCCAGCTGGGCTACGAAGCGCGAACGGTAGTCGTGTCTGGCCAGCGGGTGCGTCGCTGGATGCCAGCTAGCGCGCAAGCGGACCAGTCATGAAACGGGTAACGGCAGGTAACGGCATTTTCTCGTCTGTGCTGGTTTGGAATTCTAAGATGTATAGGGGGTACATAAGGAAAAATGGCGTTACCTGCCGTTACTCCCGTTACCTGGCGCCACCTAGCGTGGAAATCGCCAGTGCCGTCGCGCGAGAGCGCCCCACCCTGCCAAAAGTTCTGACGCTACGGGTACACGTCCAAGGCTTCCTGGAGCGCTTAGAGTCCTGTACACGGACTCCCATTGCGTGCCGCATAGCCTATATCTTCAGCACTCTGTGCAGCGTCATACCGTTTGTACCCGCGCTGATACCCGCGATATCCTGAAACCATGACGAAGATCATGACCACCATTCCAGCGGCCTTGCCGACACTGACCGACCGTGAAGCCCGGTTCAGTGCTCACTACGCCGTCTTCGATTGCCCTGCCGATGCCTACCTGGCATCAGGTGAAGTGGCGCCGACCACAAAGCGCAGCTCCGTGCTGAGAGCCGCCTACGCCCTACTCGCACGGCCACACGTCCGTGCCCGGGTCACCGAGCTGCGCAACCAGATAGCCGCTGCTGGCCCGAAGGCAACCCAAGCCGCCCTGGTCGCTGACCTGCAGGCCGCATTGGACGTTGACGTAGCGGAGATAGTCCGCCTGGCCGTGGTGCACTGTCCTGACTGCTACAGCAGCCCCGCATATGGCGACTGGTGGCCGCTCGCCCTTGCCAAGGCCATTGATGCCGGTGCTGCTGACATGCCCCCTGAACCGCTCCCAGCTGGTCACTTCGATCCTTCACGCACGCCCTGGGAACGCTGCGGCTCATGCCTGGGTGCTGGCCGTCAGGTAGTGCACGCCACACCTACCGCTGAGCTGTCACCGGCAGCACGGCGCCTGGTGCGCGGCTTCGAGTTGGACAGCAGCGGCCAGGTCAAGAAGATCGTGCTGGTTGACCAGACCCAGCTGCGCACTGAGCTGCACAAGACCATCCCAGGCTTCTATGCGCCAGACCGCAGTGTGTCGCTGAACATCAACGCCGATATCAAGCCCCTGAAGCGCGGCATGACCGTCGAAGAAGCCCTGGCCATCATGCAAGAGATAGCCCCCACCGCTGATGCAGCGCCAGCCAATGACCCCAACGTAGTGAGCGAACAATGAGCACCTTGCTGACCCGACTGCGCGACAAGCTGACCGGGCGCAACCCTGCAGACGTTGCTGCTGAAGCCATCTACCAGGCGATGACCGCACTACCCCGCTACGCCGAAGTCGCCCTGGAGTGCGAACGGCTCACCACCAGCAGCGCACGGGCTGGGCTGCTGGCCAGCGTGGACGATGAGACACGCGCCCAGGCAGTGGCCTTCATGCAAGAGCCCAAGGCGCTGCGGGAACGTGACAGGCGCATTGCGTGGGCCAGGGCCGATGCAGGCAAGCGCTTCCCGGGGCTGCTCACCTACTACAGCAAACACATCCCACAGTTCATTGATGACTGGGCGCTGACCTTCGACCCTCGCCTACGCGATGCCAAGCTGATCCCCTTCAAGCTCTACAAGAAGCAGTGGGAGCTGGCCGAAGCGTTCCTGGACTCCTACCACACGGGTGAATCGCTGACGCTGGTGAAAAGCCGGGACAGCGGCGCATCGTGGCTGGCGTGCTGCATCGTGGTGGCGCTGGCGATATTCGAAGACGGCTTTACGTGCCTCATTGGTTCGCAGCTGGAATCGAAGATTGACCAGAGCGGCACCAACGCCAACACCCTCTTTGGGAAATGTCGGATGTTCCTGGAGTATCTACCGCCTGAGCTGCGCGGCGGATGGACGCCCAAGGGCGGCAATCTCTACATGCGGCTGTGGTGGCCCAACGGCTCCGTGCTGTTCGGCCAGGCCGGTGAAGCAATCGGGCGCGGTGAGCGTGCCAGCATCGCGTTGCTGGATGAGTACGCCCACCTACTCCACCCGGACAAGATCGATGAAGCGCTGATGGCAACCACACCGTGCAAGTGGTACATCAGCAGCGTCAACGGCACATCCAACCCCTTCGCGCGTCGCGCCATGGACGGCAAGAATCGTGTGTTCTTCTATCGCTGGTTTGATGACCCGAAGAAGACGCCAGAGTGGGCGGGGAAAATGATCGCGGCCGATGGGCAGCGCAAGTTTGACCGTGAGTACGGCTGTGACTTCCTGGCCGGCAACGCTGACCAGATGATTAAGCAGGCGTGGCTGGATGCTGCAACGGACGCCCACATCAAGCTGAAAATTACGCCCGTTGGTCGGCGCTACGGTGGCCTGGATGTCGGTGCTGGCGGCGATGATGCCAACGCCTTCGCGGTCATCCATGGTGGCCTGCTCATTGAGCACGTGGAAATATGGCCTTCGTCGGTAGACCAGTTCCGCGAGTGTGAGAAAGCTGTACGCCTGGCCGACCAGTACGGCATGGAAGCATTCACGGGTGATGCGGTAGGCGTGGGCGCAGGCCTTGAAGGGACATTTCAGCAGATCGCGGAGCGGCGCAAGGCGGATAAGAAATCACGCATCACCTTCGACCCATTCAAAGCCAGTGCGTCCCCTGAATTTAAGTCTAGGCGGTACCGCCCAGGGTCCAAGGACAAGATTGAAGATATCCTGCCGAACCGTAAAAGCCAGGGTTACGATGACCTGGCGCGGCGCCTGGAGATAACTTTCAACGCTGTGACGGTGCCGGGCTATCGGTACGAAGAACGTGACATCGTATCGTTCTCATCGAAAAATCCGACGCACAACCAGCTGCTGCAGGAACTGGCACAGATCACCAGTGAGTGGCGCGGGCAAAAACTCTATGTCGATAAGTACGGCGACGGTGCCAGCCCCAACGCTGCAGATGCAGTGATGATGGCGCTGGCACCGCGCAACATGCCGCTGTCCTGGAGCCCAGAACTGTTGGCGCAGCTTTAGGGGCGTGCGCGATTCACGCGCTGGTCCTTGATTTGCGTGGCATCGAGCCCGTGCGCTTTTCGGTAGGCCCGGACCTTAGCCAAAAAGCCGGGAATAAAGCGCACCGGGTTCATGGGGTCAAGATCCGCAATAGGCGTCTGGGCCATCGCGGCAACCTGCTCATCTTCCGTGGGGAGTTTGGGCAGGCTGGCGCGATACTCCGCGCGCTGTTGTTCGAACGATATCGGGTCTACCAGGTCGCCGCTGGTCTCCCAGGACTCCACAAGGTCCGTCAGTGCGCGAGTCACAGCTTCAGCGTTGAACACCGGCAACTCATGACGATAAACGCTCTCAGGCGTGCGTTTGTCGGCCCAGGCGCCACCGTGCGGGATCGCGTCGGCATCGGTCGTGAATTGGATGGTGCCGCTACCCTTGGCATCAGCGAACTTCTTGCCGCAGCGAAACGGCATCCCGCTTTCGTTATGCAGCTCCACATGGGCCAGACCGGACTTGTACACGGCCAGGACGCTGCGGTCCGTGGTGCAAATCAAGGGTTTCTTCGGGCCGGCGGTCAAGAGCGCGGCCAGCTCCGCGACGAACTTGCGCGCAAGTTTGCTCGTTTCGCTGACTGTGAAGGTCAGCGTGGCCACGTGGCCATCAGCTCGCAATTCAATAAGGGGGTCGGTGTTGGTGTTCATCGTGTGACTGCCTCTATGACTAAATTCGGAAACTCGCGAAATCCACGCGCGCGCCAATTGGTGCAGGAAAAACATCCGCCATTGCTTGAATAGCGAAGTGTGCCCCCGCAGCGCCGACACGGGTTCCCCGTGTATGTGCTGGTGCCCTTGTGCAGCGCTGCTGCCCGTTCTGGTAATTTCTTCACTGTAGCGCCCATCTATTAGAAAGACCGGATCGATAGATAATCGTTTGACAATAATGGTGTATTAGAAATACGCTTGTCAACGTGGGTCGCAAGACCTGGCCGGCCTCGTAACCCGGCGGCATTTCAGCGCGGTGGCGGCCCGCGAGTTTCACCGCCACCGCGCTGAATGCCCTCTATCAAGAATTGGAGAGTGACCGTGAAACGATCAATTGTGGATTTTGCTGACGATGAGCTGGGGCGCCTTGTGAAAGATCGGCATGCCAAGCTGAGCGCCGCGCACGCTGCGGGACACGCGGCTGAACACCCGTCCGAGACTTGGAACCGTCATTCCGCTGAGCTGCGCGCGCACCGCGCTGCCGGTTTTGGCAACGTTGCCAGTTCCAAGGAAATCATGCTGGAGGGGAGCCCGCAGCAAGAAGAAGCCCTTGGGGAAGATGACCCGCCGCACACATCAGGAACGCCGAAAGTCCTGCGTCCCGGCACGCCGACGATGGACAGCATCATCCCTGGATATTCACGCCTGGGCGGTGGCGGCAAGACATTCGTCCATGACCGCGAAGACGATGGCGTGACGCTTAAAACCACGGGGCGCATGCGGTGAACAACATGCGGCGCGCTGACCAGATTGAAGTGGAACTGCCCCAGCGCGGCTGGGCGTTTGACCGGCGAAGCGTGGACAGCGCGGGGCGACTGACGGCAACAGAATGCCTGGTCACTGCCGCAACCGTGTGCCCCTACGTCGGCCGGGAAATTCCAGGATGCGAGGCGTTAGGCCTAGACCCGCAGAAAATCTATCAGCTGTACCGTGACCCGAAGGCGCTGAAGGCCGCGATGCCGAAACTGAACGGGCAGCCCCTGATGCTGGATCACATCGCCGTGTCAGCCGCGAACCCACAGCAGCAGCGCATCATTGGCACGGTCTCCGATGCCCGGTGGGACGGTAAGCGCATTTACGCCACCGTCACTGTTTGGGATTCGACCGCCATCACGCTGATTGAAACGAACGCGCAGCGCGATCTGAGCTGCGGATATTCGTATGTGCCCGACATGACCAATGGCCGCACACCAGCGGGCGAGCATTTTGATGGGGTCATGCGATCCATCGAATTCAACCACGTGGCCCTGGTTGAGACTGGACGGGTCCAGGGCGCCACCATTTCCGATGCGCTCCCGTACCACGTGGCCATGGAGCGCCTGTGTCCCGGTTATGGGCGCCTGAGATAACGATGTCTCCGCCGAAGCATTCCCAGGTCCGACCAGACAACGCGGTCCTGTACGCCTGGCAGGCGTGCAACCCCACGCGGCCATGGCCAACTGAGCTGGGTGAATTCTCGGACCCGGAGATACCAGACAACAGCCCGCCCATCCGGCACCGGACCATTAAGCAGGACCGCAAGGCCGCACCGGCCGTCCAGGCAGCCGCGTAGTCGTGGCCACCACAATCATTGACCACCTGGTCCTGGAGTTGGGGCTAGATCCAAAGCAGTTCAACAAAGGCGCTGCGTCCGCTGCCGCCGAAGTTAAGACCGTCCAGGATCAGATCAGCTACAGCGCCGGTGAAATGGTCAGCGCCTTGCAACGGGTGGCGGCTGAATTCGTTAGCCTGTTCCTGGTGGTCGGTGGCGTGAAGGATGTAGTGGGGCTGTTCGGACAGCTGAATGAAGCCACCCGCCAGCTGGGCATTGACTCGCGCAACGTAGGCGAGTCCGCAGCCGAATTGCGCGACTGGGGCAATATCGCGGAGTTTGCCGGCGGCAAGGCTGAAGACGCAACCGGGACCATTCAAGGTTTGCAGAAATCGATTTTCGATTATCAGCGTGGATTCGGCTGGGATGAACAGCTGACCAATTTTCTACGTTTGGGCGTTGATACTGGCGCCGCTACCGGCAAGATGCGAGACTTTCACGCCATTCTATTGGATGTGGCTAAGACACTCCAGGGCATGAGCGGTGAAGACAAGTTCAATTGGACCCAGAAGTTGGGACTGCACGGTGGCATCGCGAACGCGGTCACACAGGGCCCAGAGCAGTTGGAAGCGTTCTACCGCCGCGCGCAGTCCATCCCGCAAATCAGCGGCGCAGATACGGCAGCGGCGCAGCGTCTGGCCGTTGCGTTTGATACGTTGAAGGACCGCGTGGAAGCGTGGGCCACGAAAATCCTGACAGCCGTGGAGCCCGCGATAGAAGGTCTGTTCAACGCCATCAGCACCTTCCTGACGGGGCACCAGGGCGGCATCGGCAACGGCATCAATGACATCGCCGCGTGGGTTGCCAGTGACGGTCCCAAGCGCGCCATCACCGCCCTGACGGAATTCGCCCAGGCTGTGGCGGACGTATTCAGGTTCATTGATGACTTCCTGCACCCCGTCGCCACTACGGAGAAGATCGTGGGCGGCCTGGGCGACCTTGCCCGGCTGCACAACAGCGGCCGCGCGCGTGACCAGACGGTGCTGCGGGAAATCAGCGCGGCGGAACACAAGTACCATCTGCCCACGGGCCTGATTGCGAAGACCGGCAATGGTCCTGACCAGTTGGGGCCTGGCAGCGCTGACCCGCTGGCCGCGATCCTGGCGCAACAGCACGCGGCCTTGGGTGGCGATAAGGCGGACCCGGACTGGTACAAGACCGTTCAGGCCATCAATGCGCGCGTTAAGGCGACCGCTGCGCCCGCCACGCAGGTCCCGGGGGCATCGCCCAACCCCGACGCACTGAAGGCCCATACGGGCGCAATAGCGACGCCACTGGCTGGTCTGCCCAAGAAGGACGCCCCTGGCACCACGACTGCCAGCAAGAAACCCGTGGGCATGGTGAACAACGTCACTGGGGACATCTTCGTTCAGTCCCAGGCGACTGACCCCAACAGCCTAGCGGGCGGCATAAATGGGGCGCTACAGCGTAAACTGACCGTGTCCCAGGCTGACGGTGCGCTGCATTGATGGCAGATCGGGACTGGCACCCGCGATGTGGCCGCGTTTGCGGGTACAAGTGCGGGTATTGACCCCATGTAGCCAGCGATAATTATCTATCTACATCAATAGGTTAGGCCGGTAATTAGAGTCCGGCTCCGGGCACCACTTAAAGATGATGAAACCCAAAGCAAAGACGGCCCGCAGGCGGCGCATTCTGGCCATCGACATCGGCGGCAGTCACGTCAAGGCGCTGCTGTCCGGTTTGCCCGAGGCAGCCGCCAGCGAACGCCGCGTCGACGCAAATCCGCATCTGACCCCCGCGCAGATGGTCAAGGCCGTGCGCAGCATGGTGCAGGGCTGGAAGTTTGATGTCGTTTCCATGGGGTTTCCCGGCGTGGTGTGGCATGGGCGGCCCATCACCGAACCACATCACCTGGGCAAGGGCTGGGTGGGTTTCGATTACGCCGCAGCGCTGGGCAAACCCGTGCGCATCATCAATGATGCCGCGATGCAGGCCATCGGCAGCTACGAGGGCGGCCGCATGCTGTTCCTGGGCCTGGGCACGGGCCTGGGTTCAGCGCTGATCCTGGGCGGTATCATCGAGCCCATGGAACTGGGGCACCTGCCCTATCGCAAGGACCGCACCTATGAGGACTATGTGGGCGCCGCCGGTCTTGCCAAACTGGGCAAGAAGCGCTGGCGCCGGGCCGTGTTCGATGTCGTGGAACGATTCAGCACGGCGTTCGAGGTGGACTATGTCGTGCTCGGGGGTGGCAATGTCGCCAAACTCAAGCAGCTGCCGCCCCATGCGCGCGCCGGCAACAATGCCAATGCCTTCAAGGGCGGCTTTCGCTTATGGACCGAAAAATCCTGGACCCGCCCGCTTTGATCAACGCTAGGAAACCCAACCCATGATGCGACGAGTTGCCCTGTTGACGCTGATCGCCAGCGCCCTGCCCCTGGTGGCGTCGGCCCAGACCACCTGGACCGAGGGCCGCAATTACTTCCCGATCGTGCCGGCCCTGCACACCAGTGTCGCGCCCGGCAAGGTGGAAGTGACCGAAGTGTTCTCCTACGGTTGCCCGCACTGCTCCGAGTTCCGGCCCGTCATCAAGCAGCTGAAAGCCGAACTGCCCCCCAATGCGGTGTTCACCCAGGTGCCGGCCTCGTTCAATCCGGCGGAGGACTGGCCGATGCTACAGCGCGCCTATGCGACGGCCGAGGCGCTGGGCGTGGCGGATCGCGCCAATGACGGGATTTTCGATGCCATCTGGAAAAGCGGTGAACTGTCGATCGTGGATCCGCAGACCAATCGCATCAAAAGCCCGCTGCCCACCATCCAGGACGCGGCCCGGGTCTACAACAAGCTCACGGGCGTGCCGGTTGATAAGTTCATTGCGGTCAGTCAGTCCTTCGCGGTGGATGTGAAGGTGAAGGCCGATGATGCCTACGTGCTGCACGGCCAGGTGGACTCCACGCCCACCATTGTCGTGAACGGCAAGTATCGCCTGAACACGGAAAGCGCCGGCGGCGCCAACCAGGTGCTGCAACTTGTGAAATATCTGGTCGCCAAGGAATCTCATTGACCAGCGCCGGTCGCGGACCGCTGCTGACCGCTGCAACTCTGGCGCTGATGAGGCAGGCACTGCGTGACGGCGCCACCCGCTGCAGCTGCTCGTTGGATCTGGGACTGACGCTGACCGAGGTCGGCGTGCTGCACACGGGCTTCGGCGGCGGCGAGTCCCGCTATCCCTGGCCGGAGGCGCTCAAGGATCGGACCATCTATTACTGGAGCGGTACCGGCTTTGAGCCGGCGGCGGTCTACGCCGGGTCGCTGATCAAGCTGGTGCCCACCCCCTGGGGCGCGCCGACCTTCCAGATCGATGGCATCAAGATGCTGCCCACGGCCAGCCAGTCGCCCTTCGAGGATGCACGCCGCAAGGTGGAACTGGTGGGCGTGCGGCACCGCCGCGTACTGGATACCTGCGGGGGTCTGGGCTACTTCGCCGCCTGGTGCCAGCGGCTGGGCGCCCGGCAGGTACTGTCCTGCGAGAAAAGTGCCCAGGTGCTGTGGCTGCGGGAACTCAATCCGTGGTCGCCGCAGGCCGATGCGGTACTGCAGGTGCTGAACATCCCCATCGAACGGCATATCACGACACTGGCGGATGCGAGCTTCGATGTGATCCTGCACGATCCGCCGCGCTTCGGCATCGCCGGGGAGCTGTACGCACGCAGCTTCTATGAGCAGCTTGCCCGCGTGCTGCGGCCGGGTGGTACGTTGTTTCACTACACGGGCAGTCCCAATTCGCTCAGCAGCGGTCGGGACCTTGCGGCAGAGGTGCTGCAGCGCCTGCAGCAATGCGGCTTTGAAGCGCGCCGCGCCCTGGACGGCGTTCTGGGCCGCTCAGTACTCAAACCGATACGATAGACCCACGCTGCTGCCCGGATCGTTGTCCGGCGTGGTGCCCTGCACCGTGGCCGTGCCGGTACCCACCTGGGTCTGCAGTTTCAGCTTACTGGTCAGGTCCACCTGCACCTGCAGCTGCGTGGCGCCGGTGGTGTTCTGTTTGACGTCAAGGAAAATGCGGTTGGTCAGATAGCGCCCCGCTTCAATGGTGGCGCCGTTGTTCTGCGTGCTGCCCGGGATGCCGGTATCGTTGCTGCCCACCGCGAGGCGGTCCAGGCCCAGGTGCTTCTGGATCTCCACCAGCGGATTGAGCCCGGTGCCGACACCGGTCAGGGTCACGAGCGCGGCGCCGATCTGCGCGGCCTGGATCGCGGTGAGCTGCCCGGCGCTCTCGCCGAACAGCAGGCGCGCGAGGATTTCATCCTGCGGTAGCTGCGGCACGCTGCTGAGCTCGAACTGCGGCGCATCGGCCACGCCCGTGATGCGCAGGGTCACCGTGGTATCCACGGTGGTGGTCTGCGCCGTGAAATCCAGGGTCGGGTCGATCTTGCCGGTGATGTCTTCCCCGGTGAAGCTGATGCGACCAGACTGGAAATTGAGCCGGCTGCCCGCCAGGGTGAACAGGCCGCTGTGCAGGTCGAAGCCACCATCAATGGCCGGCGCCCGCGCCGTGCCGCCGATCTGCAGGCGTCCGCCAAGCTCGGCCTCCAGGCCGCGACCGCGCACCAGGATCTGGCGCGGCGCGTTGACGCTGACCTTGATATTGAACACCGGGCCGTAGGGTGGCGGCGTCACCACCTGTCCCGGCCGCCGTACATCCAGAACCGCGACATTGGGCGGGAAATTGTTCGGTATCTCCACGTTCGCGCGATTGATCAGCACGCTGCCGCCGAGCGTGAGTTCGTGCAGCACGGTGCCGGTGAGCGTGAGATCGGCATCGACGTTGCCGGAGACGATGCTGCTGGCGAAGGGCTGGGCATTGCGTGCCGTGAGCTTCAGATCCACCGGCCAGCCTCCCTGCAGCACGCCCAGCGTACCGCTGACCGTGATCGTTCCGGCCGCCGCGTGTCCGGTCAGCTGGGTGATGCGCAGTTGATTTTCCGTTCCCTCCAGCAGCCCCTCGATCTCGGTGAGATCGATGCCGTGCCGGTAGTCGTGGACGGTACCCTTGTGCAATTGCACCGAGCCCTTCACGGTGGGCGCGGCAAGGGTACCGGCCACCTGCGCATTGACATCGATCTTGCCGCTGATGCGCCGCCCGGCACCCTCGAGCAGGGGATTGAAGCGCGCGAGGTCGACATTACCGCTCAGGGTGACGGCCAGCGGACCGTTCCAGGGGATGGAGCCCTCGACGCTCATATGCGTCGCATCCCCGGCCGATGAGCGCAGCGTGATTTTGGCCCCCTCACTGCCCAGATCGGCTGCCGCGGTAAGTTGTACCGGCGGCAGGCTCCCCGCATCTCCCGGCGCGCGCAGATCGGTTCCCGTAACCCGCAGCTGGCCCAGCGGATGGCCCACGCTGCCCTGCAGCTGCAAACTGGCTTTCAGCGTCCCTGAATCAAGGTAGCCCGGCAGGATGGCATCGATGAGCCCCGGTGTGGCATCGGTGAGTTCGGCCGTCACCTGCAACTGGGGCAGCACCTGACCTTGCGCCCTCAAGTGCGCATCGGCCGCGCTGATACGCAACCCGGACACGGCCAGACCCTGCGCGAAATCCAGCACCGCGGGCTGTTCCAGCTTCAGATCGACTGCATACACCGTGGCATTCGCCGCAGTGACCGTCAGACTGTGTTGCTGGCTCTGAAACTGGCCCTGCGCCGTGAGGCTGGCCGGCTTGCCCAGTAGCGGCGCCTGCGCCGCCAGCGTCAGCTGCAGGGCGTGCAGCGGACCACTGCCAGTGAGCGTGGCGTCGAATTTCTGGGCGCCGATCTGCAGCCCCGTGCCGTTCACCTGCAGGCTGGTGCTGGCGAGCGCCGCGTCCTTGCCGGTCGGAGCCAGATTCAAGGAACCGGAGAGCTGGCCGGCGAAGTGCTGACCGAGCAGTTCATTCAGGTCGGACAGATCCGCGATCGACCATTTGAACTGGCCCTGCGAACGATCAAGATCCCTGACGGCCAGGGTGAGATTTCCCTGGGCATGCACACTGCGCCAGGCAGCCTGCGGCAGGTCGATATGGACCGACTCGCCGGGATTGACCTGCACCTGCGCCTGCAGGCTCACCGGCTCCGCGCCCAGCGAACCGCGCAGGGTGACCTGGGCCTTTGGCGCATGCGGCAGATCACCCACATCAAAGGTGCCGCGCACCGCGCCGGCGGCCGAGCCATGTACCGAAAGCGTCGCATCCAGATCCCCGGCCGTGCGCAGCGCGCCGGTGCTCCCGCTGAGCTGCGCGCGGATATTGGCGCGCCCGGCCAAGGTGGGCAGCAGGATCGATAGGTCCGCGAGCGTGGCGCGGGTTTTCGCGCTCACGGTCCAGGCCGCCTCGGTGCCGGAGGGTGCGGCCAGGCGGCCGGACGCCGCGAGGCTCAGCGCCTGGTTGCTGATCACGGAATCCTCGATCGTGAGGCCGGAGGCCTGATAGGTCGCGCGGATGTCGGCCGTCTCCGGTCCGCGCATCCAGCCATGCAGCTGGGCCAGGCTGGAGTCCAGATTGCCGCTTGCTGTCAGGCGGATTTGGGCCGCGCTGCCGTCGCGCTGCACCCTGGCATGCAAACGCAGCGCACCGCTCAGACCCAGCGGCACCGCCTGCAGCAGCAGCGCCACGTTGGGGGCATCGATATCGGCATCGACCTGCTGCGTGCCGGCCGCTCGGCCTTTGGCCTGCAAGTTCAGGCTCGGATGCGAGACGCGCAGCTCAAAGGGACGCGTGGGCTGCGCCAGCTGGATTGATCCTTCCGCCACCAGCGGTGCTGCTGCGAACAGGCCGCTGGGCACGCCCGGGGCGCTGGCTCCCTCCAGGCGCGCGCGGGCATTGAGATTCCCGGCCCGCGATGCGAGGGAGGCGTTGAGCGCAGCGATTCTCACCGCGCCCGGCAGCTGCAGCCCCTGCGCCTGAACCTGCGCGGCCGCGGTGGCGGTGGCCAGGGGCCCTTGCCAGTTGCCGCGCACATGCAGCTGCTGCCAGGTCAGATCCGCCCGCGGAGTCATCGCGGTGGCGTCGGCGGCGTACTCAAGATTCGCCGACGCGTGCACCAGGTCCACCACCCCGGTAGCATGAGCATGAAGATCGCCCAGGTCGGCTTGCACATTGATGTGCTCGGCCTGCCGCGGGCCGGCGAGATCCCCCGACACCACGACATCACCGATGTCCGGCACCCCGGTTAGGCCCGCGAGCGGTCCATGGCCTGGTTCGCGCAGGCGGAAGGCACCGTCCATTCGCGTTCGATCAAACGCCAGCTGCAACGAATAGGTGCCTACCCCGTTCAAGCGGGTGGCCGCGAAGGCCAGCTGCATGTCAGTGACACTGCGCAGGTGTGCGCTGGCATGCACAGTCAGGGTAGAGGCCGTGCCGGCCAGCGCCGCGCTCAGGTTGACCGTATCGGCCGTCGCCTCCTGAACGTCGATGTGCGGAATGCTGGCATGGTGGGTCGAATGCGAACGGGCGACGGGCAGCCGCGACCAGTCAATGCGCTGCGCATGAGCGCTGTGCACGGCCACCCGCCGCTGCAGCAGCGCCCAGGGATCCCACACCCCCTCGATATTCTGTGCCGTGAGCCAGATGCCCTGGCTGTCGGCCAGCTCCAGTTTCGCCAGCGTCGGCCGATCGGGCAGCTCTCCCCCCAGCCCATGCAGCCGCACCTCGTTGCTGGTGAGATAGGCCACCAGCGACTCGATGTGCTGACGACCCCATCCGGTGTTGCCTACTGTCAGCAGCCCAACCCACAGCGACGCGATCAGCACCACCGGTACTGCGGCAACGATCAGGGCAATGCGCCACCTGCGGGTCATCAGAAGGATTGTCCGAGTCCTATATAAAGTTCGAAATGTGCATTGTTCGGCGACGGCAACAGATGCAGCGGAAAAGCGATATCAAAACGTAACGGTCCGATGGGCGTGTAGTAACGCATTCCGGTGCCCAGACCGACGGCGTACGCGCCATCGAACGGCAGAGCCGTCTGGCCCACGCGGCCCGCGTCGGCGAACACCGCGAACCCATAGTTGCGCCCCACGCGTTGTCGCAGCTCCACGCTGGCCGCATCGACCGCCACGCCGCCGATCGGCGTATTGATCGAAAAACCGGACCCCAGGGCCGCCTTGGCGGCCTGCGGGGTGGTGTTCAGGTACTGCGGGTCGGAAAACTGCGGCCCGACGGACTCGAAAGGGTAGCCCCGAACGCTGCCACTGCCCCCGGCATAGAAACGCTGATCCGGCGGCAAGTCAATGACGCTGGCGCCCTGGGCATAACCATATAGAGCATGCACCGCAATGACGGTGCGGCCGGGCGCCGTCAGAGACCCGAAGTCATGCAGATCCAGGTAGGCCGAAGCACGCACCTGAGTGATGACATAAGTGGCATTGGGCGGACCCAAGGACAGCGTCGGCGTCACGGTCAACGCGGCGCGCATACCATGGGTCGGATCGAGCAGGGGCGAAGACAGGTCGGTGGAGTCGTAGCGCAGGCTCAGGGGAATGGCGAACAGCGTGTAATAGAAAGTGGTCTTGTCCAGACCCCCTATGACAAATTGCTCCTGGGGCTGCTTGATCTGATCCTCCGTGGCGGTGAATCCGACGCTGGTGCTCCAGATCTTGGACAGATCCCGGGTCAGCGTGATGCCCGCAGTCTCCGCCGTCTGGTCATACACCAGCAGCGGCTGCTGAATTGCCGTGAGCGAGAACTGCAGGGTCTGCTGTGGATGCAGGAATTCCGGGATCGCCAGCCGGGCCCCGGTGTCGTAACCCACGCCGTTGGTGGCACTGCCGTTCAGATTGATGATCGAGGCGTTGACGGTGAGCTGCTCGGCGTGGGCAAAGAGGTTGTTGTCCGACCAGGTCACACCGCCACTTCCGCCCAGGTCGGTGGAATAATTGGCATTCAGGACCACTGCGTGGCGCTTGCGTTCGGTCACGCGAAACGTCACGGGCACCGAGCCGTCGGCCTCGGGCGCCTTGGCGATATCGGCCACGACGGTCCCGAAGACACCCATGGTCAGGAGGTTGCGCCGCGCCTTGTCGATGGCATCGGCGCTGAAAGCGTCGCCCGGGTGCACGCCCAGCCGCGAGCGCACGCTTGACTCACGGGTGCGCTGCAGCCCGGTGACTGAAATGGTGCCGAAGACCGCGGTCTTTCCCGTGGTCACCGTATAGTTGATATTGAGTTCACGCGCCTGCGGGTCTTCATAGGCGATCGGCCCCACCACCTTGGCAAAGGCATACCCTCGGTTCTGCAGCGCCCGCAGCAGGCGCGTGCCGGCATTGATGACATCAAGGGCGACGGCCGGCTGTCCGGTGCGCAGGTCCAGCAGCCGGCGCATCTCGGCCGGCAGATCGCCCTCGAGGGTGATCTTGCCCAGGTGATACAAGGGGCCGGCCACGTAGGTCACGACCACCGAGGCATCCTTTCCGGCCGGCAATGCCGCCAGCTTGTCGGCGAGGTCGGCGCTGACCAGCGGGTCGCCATCGATGGTGGCGGTCACCGCGCTTTGATAATAGCCAAAGCCTTCCAGCACGTTCTTCAGGCGCACCGTGTCGCTGCGGGCGCGCAGGATCAGCCCCGGGGGGCTGACGGGCGCGGACTTGCGCAGGCTGACCAGATCCGAGCTGGCCGTGAGCGTGGAGGCGATGTCTCCGGAAACCGCCCCCTCCAGCCGGACTTTGTAGGTTTGCGGATCCGCAGCGCGCGTGGGCAGCGCCAGGGCCAGCAGCACGAACCAGGCGCCGGCCACCGCGGCAAGGCGGCCGGCATTGTCTGAAATTGCGGCCAGGGGCGCGGCTACCGGGGAATTCAGCTGCGGGTCAGGCCAGCGCCTTGACGGCCGCCTGAATACCCGGCGAATCCAGGCCCTGGTAACCGATCTGCTGCCATAACCCGCCACATCCTTCTCGATATACACCCAAATGGTTGTAACGCCCCTTGAAGCCAACCTGCAACAGCTGCGTGCCGAAGCGGCCGCCCAGACCGGTTCTAACGTTCCAGCCTTCCGTGAAGAGTACAAAGGGCGCCACGGCCAGTTTGGCCATCATGGCTTTATCGACTATGTTCAGTACTGCCTTGTTGATCAGACCCACCTTGATGCCCTGCTCCTGCAGGTTGATCACCGCATCCAGCGCCCGGTACACCGTCTCGCCGGTGGCCACAATGTAGCCGCCCCCGGCCGGGGCTTCGCGCACCACGGTGTCGACCTGCGGATCAAAGGACTTGCCCGCGTAAAGCGGCTGGCCCTGCTCATCCAGCAGGTCCGGAACCGCCGCGCGGGTGCTGAATACGAAGCGCAGACCCGGGTCATTGAAAATGCGCTTCACGCAGGCGGCGAACTGATGCTGATCGGCCGGAAAGTACAACCGGGTCGTGTCCGGCGCATGCAGCGGGTCGACACCACCATCGGCCAGCATGCTGTTGATGCCGAAATGACAGGTATTGTCCGCCATGTCATCCACGCCGCTGTGGCTGAAGTGGGCCAGGACATTCGAGAAGTTCAGGCGCGCCATGGTCACCTCGCTCATGACCATCTCGAGGAAGGCACTGAAGGTGCCGATCACGCCCTGCTTGCCCGCGCTCGACCCGAAGCCGGCGGCGGCGGAGTAGTTGCCGCGTTCCATGATGCCGCCGCGCACGAACACTTCCGGGTGTGCCTTGCGGATATGGTGCAGGCCGCAGGAACCCTCCAGATCACAATCGAAGACGCGCACGCTGGCCACGCGTTGTTCGGGCGTCATGCCATCCAGAAGGCCGTTGATGATCTTGCCGAAGTCATCGCGGTTCTTGCCGACACCGCTTGAACCCCGGAAGGTCAGGGGCGACTTGTCGGGCACCGCGGCTTTGATCAGCGCGATGGCGGCGTCGTAACCGCCGCGCTGCTGCAGATATTTGATCGCAGTATCGGCCTTGAGCACCTCATGGGCATGAGGACTGCCCTCGGCGCCGGCAATACCGGGCGCCATGGGCCGCTTGATGATCAGAGCATGCGGGCGGGTGTCGCTGAAGGCACGACACAGGTCCACGTACAGTGCATCCAGGTCCTCGCCCATGGTGGTTTCGGCGGTGATGCCGTAGCCGCTGAGCGTGCGTGACAGGTCGTAACCGGGCAGGTATTCCTGCGGGTGCCCGGCGATGGTGACATTGTTGTCGTCCACCAGGACCTTGATGTTCAGCTGCTGCGCCACCGCCAGTCGCGCCGCCTCGGCGTCATCGCCCTCCATCTGGCTGCCGTCCGAACCCAGCAGCACCACGGACTTGCCCGGATTGGCCATGGCGACACCATTGCAGAACGCCCATAGGTGTCCGAGTCGCCCGGAACTGAACTGCACTCCCGGTGTCACGCCTTTTTCGGGGTGCCCCGGCAGCCCCGCGTCGAACTCGCGGTAGTGCAGCAGGCGCTCGGGCGGCATGTGTCCGTCCAGAACCGACAGCAGATATTGGGTGGCGACGCGATGTCCGGCCTCGTCATAGAACACCGGCACGATGGCTGCGCCATCGGCAATGAAGGCGCGGATGATCATGAGCTCGGGCACGGTGTCGAACGCGCCGCCGGTATGACCGGACAGACCGCGCGCCCCGGCCAGGGCGGTGAAGAACACGATGGTGTCGCGCACCAGTTGAATGTTCTGGCGCAGCGCCGCGCGCTGCTCATCCGTCAGGCTGTTGACAGCCGGATTGAGCCTCAGGGGCAGGAGCTTGCGAAGATCAATGGGAAAGGTTTCAGTGCTCATGATTACGATTTTGCGCAGATTGAATTGGGACGGTTTGGTCCATAAGCATAACCCACGCGGGGCAGCGCGTTCGCGCCGACCCGATTATGCTTGCCATCATGAAAGCGATAAGACTCGCAGCGAGCGGCGGCCTGGAGCGGCTGAAGCTTGTCGAGCTGCCCGATCCGCCGGCCCCGCGTGCCGATGAAATCCAGGTGCGTATCCAGGGCAGCTCCCTGAATTTCCACGACTATGCGGTGGCGCGTTTTGACGCCCCGCACACGGTTGAGCGAATTCCGCTGGCCGACGGTGCCGGTGTGGTTGAAGCCACCGGCACCGGCGTCACCGAGTTTGCACCCGGGGACACCGTGGTCTCGACCTTTTTCCCGCAGTGGCTGAGCGGGCAACCGCTCAACGGGGATTTCTCGACGGTGCCGGGCGATGGCGTGGATGGTTATGCACGCGAACGTGTGGTGCGGCCGGCGACCTGGTTCACCCGGGCGCCCCGCAACTGGACGGCGGCCGAGAGCGCCACGTTGACCACGGCCGGGGTTACGGCATGGCGGGCGTTGATCGGCGATGGCGCCCTGAAGGCCGGCGACACCGTGCTGGTACTGGGGACCGGGGGCGTCGCGCTGTTCGGGCTGCAGCTGGCCAAGGCCATGGGCGCGACCGTGATCATCACCTCCTCCTCGGATGACAAACTCGCTCGGGCGCGCGCGGCGGGGGCCGATCACACGGTGAACTATCGAACCACTGCGGACTGGGGCGCCGCAGTCTTGAAACTCACCCAGGGTCGCGGCGTCGATCAGGTCCTGGAGCTCGGCGGTCCCGGCACCCTGCCGCAATCCATAACGGCCTGCCGCATCGGTGGCCAGATCTCACTGATCGGAACACTGACCGGATCTGCGGGCCAGATTCCCACCTCCGCCCTGATGCGACGCCAGGTCAGGTTGCAGGGGTTGATCGTCGGCAGTCGCGCGCAGCAGCAGCAACTGATCAACGCCATGGACAGCACCGGCATCCGTCCGGTCATCGATCGGCGCTTCCCGCTGGCCGGTCTCGCCGATGCCTTCCGCTACCAGGAATCCAACCAGCACTTCGGCAAGATCTGCCTGGAATACTAAGGCGGGCTCAGGCCAAGCGGCCACAGCAGCCACAGGCTCGCCTGGGCGCGCAGGGTCCCCGCCAGCGTGGCGGCCGCATCGCCGGTACCACAAAAATAGTCGGCGCGCGGCGCCCCGGAGATCGCCCCGCCCGTGTCCTGCGCGAGCACCAGGCGCTGCAGCATCGGATCAGCTGAGGTCGCCAGGTACACCGGGGTACCCAAGGGAACGTAGGCAGGATCCACAGCGATGGAGCGACCGGGCGTGAGCGCGATGCCCTGCGCACCGCGCGGCCCAAGCGCCGGGTCATCCAGCGGCAGCTCCTGGAAGAACACCACGCTGGGATTGGCATCGAGCACTTCGCGCAGCCGTTCCGGATGAGCCTGCAACCACGCCCTGATACCGGGTATGCCGGCCTGCTCCACGCTCAATGCTCCCTGATCGACGAGGTAGCGCCCGATGGAGCGATAGGGCTGGCCGTTCTGATCCGCGTAGCCCAGCCGGATCACGGTGCCGTCCTCGAGCTGGATGCGGCCTGAGCCTTGAACCTCGAGCAGGAAGCCATCCAGAGCATCCTGCAGCCATACGATCTCATGGCCCTGCAATGCCGGATCGGTGGCGAGCTGCGCGCGCGGGAAATACGGCACCACCGTCTTGCCCACCAGGCGCCCGCGCAGGTGCCGGCCCTTGAGCTCCGGAACGATACCGCCCAGATCCACCGTCAGCAGGTCATCCGGCGGGGAATACAGCGGGGTGTCAAAGCCCGGCAGATGGCTGCGCGAGCCGCGCAGCTGCGGCTCGAAATAGCCCGTCAGCAAACCCGTGGTCTGCGCTGGCGCGCGGCCCGGGGCCCTGCGAACCAGCTGCAGTGGCTGGAAATTCGCCATGAAAAACGCGCGCACGCTGTCATCGGTGGTGCCCTGCAACTGCGCCGCCTTGGCACACACCTGCGTCCAGCCGGGACGATTCTGCACGCGGCAGCTGGCCAGTAGCGCCGGCCACGCCTGCGCCGTTGCATCCAGGTTCCAGCCCGGAAGATCGCCCCAACCGGCCGCGACATAGTCAACGCGCGCGACGCTTGGCGAAGGGCGCAGCGGTGCCGTCCTGCAGCCGACCAGCAGCAGGAGCAGCAGTGCCGCCGCGCAGTTCCACCTCACGGGTGCCGGGCCAGATACCGGGCGAAGGCTGGATCGGTGGCCGTGAAGATCTGCAACGTGGCGCGTCGATCCGCCGCGCTCATGAACGCATAGGTGTCCGAGGCATCCCGCCCCTGCAGCACCGCGGCAAACCTGCCGAACAGGTAATCGCGTGCGTAGTCGGGCAGCGCCTCAAAGGCCGGGGTGTACACCAGGAAACTCAAGGGATAGCGGAACAGACGGGTCCGCAAATCCAGGTCCCGCAAGGAGCGCCCCTGGGAATCGCGGATGCCTTGCTTCTGGAACCAGACATCGAATCCGGAAGTGCCGTGAATGGTGTCGGTATAGGGCACTGCATCCCCGAACAGCATGGCCTTGGCCAGGTCGTCCATGAAGTCCTGCAGCTGCGTGCGCGTCTTGGCCGGCAGTGCTTCGGGTTTGTTGGCGACGCGCGCCAGCGCCTCGCGGACTTCGAAATTCACGCGCGAGAGCAGGTTCTGCACCGTCTCCTGGTGCTGCAGCACCAGCAGCGCCACCACATCGCTCTTGTCGGTCAGATAGGGCTTGGTGTTGAACAGGTCATCCAGAGTGTCGATATTGCCCCGTCGCACCGTGTCCAGCTTCACCAGTTGCTGCACATCCGTCACCAGGATATTGCCGACGTGCACCTGTTTGCCGGTGTGGCCGCTGACATACCAGCCGCCCCAGCGCGATTCGAGCGGGGTCTCATCGGTGGTCAGAATCGAGTCTTCGTGAGTGAGCTGATTACCGTGTAGGTCCACGTAGGAGGACATCAGCAGGAAGCGCGGCACCCCGCCGCCCGACATTTCATAGGTATCGTGACAGGCCAGGCAGGTCAGGGTCTCGCGCTGCAGATGCGGGGCAGCGGCGGTGCGGTTGGGCAGGGTGTAGAACACCTGTCCCAGCTCGCTGTCCATGGCGCCCAGTTCCAGGGTGGCGCCATCCTGAACATAGCCCACATAGGTGTTGGCATCGAAGTACAGCGCGCGCGGCGTCGCGGCACTGATTTCGCCTTTCTGCAAACTGGTCTTCGAATACACCAGGACCTGGGAACTCGGATCGATCGCCAGCGCCTGCAGCAGTGAATCCAGATAGCCGCGCGGTGCGCTGAAGGTGAGCCTGACCGAGCCGGCGGCCAGTCGCTGCTGCAGTTGCGCGAGGGCATTGTGGCTGGGGGTGCGCCCGTAGTGCATGACCGGATATTCGCTGTCATAGGGCAGCTTGGTCGGCGTGGGTATCGCAAACGGATCCGCCTGCCCCTGCTGCACAGGCACCTGCGCGGCGACCGCGCCGATCATCAGCCCGCCACCGATGGCCAACAGACAAATCAGCCGCCGCGGGCTCATGGCACGCTCTGCGGCGCATCGCCATCGAGCTGTTTGCGGAACAGCCGGGCGGACACATAACAGCCGATGACCATGCCTGCGCCGAATGCCGGCAGCACCGCGTGGGGCAGGCGCAGCGCTACGCCCAACGACAGATCGTGCCCGGCGACACCCAATCCGGCGGCCGCAAACACGAATCCCACCATGTGGAAAAACTGCATGGGATCGCGCAGCGTCAGCGGGTTGCGGCGCCAGGAGGGGAAGTGCCACACCGGCTTGTTGCGCGGATTCAGCCGCTGCGCCCATACCACCACCGGCACGGCGATCACCCCGTAGGCCAGCATGCCGGCCAGCAGCATTCCGGTGACGGGACGCGCCGGCAACCAGTTATCACCGCTCATCCACCCCTGCGCGGCCGCCAGGACCAGCACCACCACACGCACGATCAGCCATTTGTTCATGGCGCCAAGGATAATCGACGCCTCATGGTTTGTCCGTTGGCGGACGGGTATCCTTGCCGCCAACCGCCTGTCTTTCGAGGTTTCTCATGCGACCTGTGCCGAACCTGCCCCGCATTTTGGTGACGCTTATCCTGGGCTCGGCGCTGGCGCTGAGCTGCGCGGCCCAGAACACCAGCTTAGTACCCGGCGCCCGCTCCAACGTGCTGCGTGCCACGCTGGCCAACGGCCTGAAGGTCGTCATCGTGCGCAATACCCTGGCGCCGGTGGTGGCGACCTCGGTGAACTACATGGTCGGCTCGGATGAGGCACCGGCCGGCTTTCCTGGCACTGCGCACGCGCAGGAACATATGATGTTCCGCGGCGGCCCCGGTCTTTCCGCCGATCAGCTGGCCAATATCGGCAGCATCATGGGTGGCGACTTCAACGCCGACACCCGCGAAAGCATCACGCAGTACCTGTACACCGTGCCATCCGAGGACCTGGACGTGGCGCTGCACATCGAGGCGCTGCGCATGACGGCCATCGCCGACTCACAGTCGGAATGGGATCACGAGCGCGGCGCCATCGAGCAGGAGGTCGCCCAGGACCTGTCCGACCCGGGCTATGTGCTGTATTCCAAGCTGCGCAGCATCGCCTTCAAGGGCACGCCCTATGAGTTCGACGCGCTGGGCACGCGGCCCTCCTTCGATAAGACCACGGCGGCGATGCTCAAGCAGTTTCATGACCAGTGGTATGCGCCAAACAATGCGCTGATCGTCATCGTCGGTAACCTCGACCCGACGGCCACCCTGAACCAGGTGAAGACGCTGTTCGGCGCCATTCCCAGCAAGCAACTGCCGGCGCGCAGGCCCGTCACCCTGCAACCCATTGCCGCGACCTCCTTCGCGGTGGATACCGACCGGCCCGAGGGTACGCAGATGATCGCCTTTCGCGTGCCGGGGCTGAACAGTGCCGATACCCCCGCGCTCGAGGTGCTCTCCGATGTGCTGTCCAGTCGCCGCTTCGACCTGTACGGCCTGGTGCCGCAGGGCAAGGCGGTCGGGGCCGACTTCTCCATCGACCCGCTGCCCGAATCCGGCTTGGCCTATGCGACCGTGGCCTTTCCCGCGGGCGCTGACTACAAGGCGCTTGAAACAGAGGTGCGCGCCATCCTCACCCGGGTCGCACGCGATGGCGTGCCGCCGGAGCTGGTCGCCGCCGCCAAGCTGCAGGAGCGGCGCCAGACCGAGTTCCAGAAAAACTCCATTGCCGGACTGGCCTCGGTGTGGGCGGATGCTCTGGCTTTGTACGGTCTTGATTCACCGGAGGCCGATCTGGCGCGCATCGAGAAGGTCACGGTGGCCGACGTGAACCGAGTGGCCCACCAGTACCTGAACCTGGACCACGCGGTCTCGGCGGTGATGCTGCCGAAGGGCTCGGGCAAACCTGTCAGCGGCGGCGGCAGTGGTTTTGGCGGCCAGGAAAACATCTCCCTGGGAGAGGCCAAGCCCACACCCCTGCCCGATTGGGCGCAGGCGGCGGTCACGCGCCTCACGGTGCCCGCCGTGACCTCTCATCCGGTGGTCAGTCACCTGGCCAACGGCCTGACCCTGGTCGTGCAACCCGAAGACGTGAGCGATACAGTCAGCGTGATCGGTCATATCCGCAACCGCCCCGAAGTGCAGGCGCCTCACGGCCAGGAAGGCATATCCAACCTCCTCGGTGAGCTCCTGACCTATGGCTCGCAGCATCTGGACCGGCTCGCCTATCAGCGCGCGCTGGATGCGGTGGGGGCCGAGGCGCATGCCGGAACCGATTTCGCCGTGGAGACCCTGGCCATCGGCTTCGACCGCTCGGTGGAACTGCTGGCCGACAATGAATTGCATCCGGCCCTGCCCCAGCAGGCGCTGGAGATCATGCGGCCGCAGTTTGCGCAGATCGTGGCGGCCCGCAATCGCAGCCCCGGCTATCTGATGCAGCGCTCACTGCGTAGCGCACTGTTCCCGCCGACTGATCCCAGCCTGCGTGAGACGACGCCCACCAGCATCCAGGGCATCAGCATCGATCAGGTGCGGGCCTTCCATGCGGCGACCTTCCGGCCGGATCTCACCACCATCGTGGTCATCGGCAAGGTCACCCCGGAGCAGGCGCGGGCCACCATCGAGAAATACTTCGGCGCCTGGAGCGCCACCGGAGCCAAGCCCAATACCGATCTGCCGCCGGTTCCGTCCAATGCCACCGCCACCATCGCCGTCCCGGATGCCACCCGGGTGCAGGATGATGTGGTGCTGGCCGAAAGCCTGGCCCTGACCCGCAGCAATCCTGATTACTACGCCTTGGAACTGGGCAGCGCCGTACTGGGCGGTGGCTTCTATTCCTCGCGCCTGTCCATACACCTGCGCAAGGAAGCCGGGCTGGTGTATTCGGTGGGGTCGAATCTGCAGATCGGCCGGACGCGCGGTATCTATATGATCGATTTCGCCAGCGATCCGCAGAACGTCACCAAGGCGGCGGCAATGGCCGTGAAGGATGTGCGCGGCTTGCAGGACCAGCCGCCCGGGGCCGAGGAGCTGCTGCGGACCAAGGCACTGATGCTGCGGCGGATTCCCCTGTCCGAGGCGAGCATCGATGAAATTGCGCGCGGCATCATCAGCCGCGATGACCTGGACCTGCCACTGGATGAGCCGAGCATCGCCGCGCGGCGCTACATCGCGCTCACGCCGCAGGACGTGCAGAACGTCTTCAGGAAATGGATCCGACCCAGTGATTTCGTGCGCGTCAGCCAGGGCCCCTCACCGCCGTGAACGCTCCGGCGGTGCACACGCACAACCCGGGCCGCCCGCCCGGGATGCCGCTGCACCTGCTCGGCCCGCGCTTCTGGCCCACCTGGCTGGGGCTGGGCCTGCTGCGACTCATCCAGCTGCTGCCCCATGGTCTGCTGCTGGGCGTTGGCCGGCTCATCGGCCGGCTGGTGCGCCGGCTGCCGCTGCACTATGTGCAGGTGGCACGCTGCAATCTGCAGCTGTGCCTGCCGGAACTATCCGCTGGCCAGCGCGAAGCAGTGCTCAACGAACACTTCGAGGCCCTGGGCATGGGACTGTGCGAGTCCGCCATGACCTGGTGGGGCAGCGATGCCGAAATCACCAAGCTGTCGCGGGTGGAGGGTATCGAACACCTGCGGCGCGCGCTGGAGCGGGGCCGCGGCGCCATCCTGCTCACCGCCCACTTCACCACCTTGGAGATCGGCGCGCGCGTGCTCAACACCCAGGTGCCGCTCAACGCCATGCACAAGCGCCCGAAGAACGCGCTGCTGGCGCATTTCTTCGAACGGCACCGCGGCCGCCATGCGCTGCGCATCTTCAGCCGCGACAATGTGCGCGGCATGGTGCGCGCCCTGCGCGACAACGAATGCGTCTGGTATGCGCCGGATCAGAGCTACCGCAAGAAAGGCGCGCAGATGATCCACTTCTTCGGCGTGCCCGCCGCCACCAATGTGTTCACCTCACGCCTGGCGACGATGACGGGCGCCGCGGTACTGTTCGTCGGGCACGAGCGCCTGCCGGGCAATGCCGGCTACCGCGTGACCCTGAATCCGGCGCCCGCGGGTTATCCCAGTGACTCGGTGACCGAGGATGCGGAGTTGTTCCACCGTTTCGTGGAATCCGAAGTGCGGCGCATTCCGGCCCAGTACTGGTGGATACACCGCAGGTTCAAGGGTCTGACGGCGGACTATCCCAACTACTACGGCAGCGCCGCACGCCGTGCGCCAGGCCTCAGCGATCCCCCGCCCTGAGATGCTGCGCCAGTTGCGCCGCGAGGCCCGCGGCATCGGCCTCGAGCGAACCGGCAGGCCACCCGATACCCAGGCCGCTGCTGTCATCGGGTTTGGGAATGATATGAAAGTGCACGTGGGGCACCGCCTGATGGGCGCTGGTGCCATTGTTCTCCAGCACGTTGTACTGCCTCACGCCAGTGACCGCGATGACGGCGCGGCAGATGCGCGGCAGGACCTTGCCCAGGGCCGCGGCGGATTCGTCCGAGAGCTGATCCAGGGTCGCCGCGGCTTCCTTGGGGATGACCAGGGTGTGACCGCGGCTCAACGGCGCGATGTCCAGGATGGCCAGCACCCGGGCATCCTCATACACCTTGTGGCACGGAATGCTGCCCGCGATGATCCGGCCGAAAATCGTATCGGGCATTAGCTCAACTGGCTATCACCAGGGAGGACTCGCGCGCTTCAGTGCTGGGCGCGGACGGCGGCGCCGGTGCAGCTGCCGGCAGCGCCGCGCGACTGCGGCCCACCGCGCGCGCACCGGTCAGTCTTTCGATGGAGCGGATCGCGGAGGCCTTGGCCACATGCTTGCACCACGCGCCCTGGGCCAGGCCGGCCGAGGCCGCGTAGTCCTCGCAATTGCACACCCACTGGATGTGCCCGTCAGCCAGCTCAAACAACTGCACGGTGCGCTGACCGATCTGATAGGTGCACAGCGCCGTCGCGGACTGGCGGCGCTGCAAGCGGGCGCCGGATGCCTTGAGGAGTCCCATGCGCCCAATGTTAGCCCGTCCGGCCTGTGGATGACTTGTGAATTTCCTGTGGGTAAAGAAATCTCAGCCCGCCGGCACGGTAAGAACCTCGGCCCCCAGGGTGGCAGCATTGACAACGGCCGGATCATCCCGCAACCGCACAAACAGCTCGCCCGCAACCGGATGCGGCACCGGCAGCGTAGTGCCGGGGAAGCCATCGGGAACCTGGACCGGGTTGTGGAACTGCGGATCGGCCGAAACTGAATCAATCAGGAACAGGTCCGAACCGGAGAGTCGGCAGGCCAGGTCGCTGCTTCCAGGACACTCCAGGGACACCAGTCGCGGCAGTCTGACCAGCGTCGCCAGCGGCAGCCAGCTGCCCGCAACGCCATCGGCGACCACCCGAAAGCGCAGTGGTCCGAAGGCCGAGGGACCAAAGGCCCGGGCAGGATCCAAGCGGGCCACGGCAACCCGGGAATCCACCAGCGTCAGCGTGCCGCTGCTGATGGACAGCAGCGTCGAGAAGGCGTCATCGACCGTCGCGACTTCAATCTGCTCGGAATGTGCGAACACCTCCGGCAGCAGCGTGCGCACCGAGAACATCAACAGCGAGTCCTGGGGCAATTGATCGGAGTTGCTGAGCGCGATGTGGCTGGCGGCCCCGGCCTGCGAGGCCTGGATGCTTTTGGCGATCAGCGTCACCGTGGGGCGCGGCTCCCGGATCTCACCCGACACACTCAGCGTGCGGCCGTCTTTCAAAGTGACTCGCACCGCCATCGGCTCCCCGATCCTGAGGGCCGCGGCCGCCTGGACATCGCGCGCCAGCATCGGCAGCTCTTCGGCCGTCGCGGGCCCGGTATACGTGCCGGGGCTGAAGGCGATGCCATTGACCGTCAGGCCCGAGACCTCATCCAAGCGGGTGCCGGTGAGCGTTCCCACCGCATCCCCGGAGTGCATCACGAAACCGCTCAGATGCGCAGCTTCAGTGAAGGTATTCAGCACCACCTGCTGCGCAGCGGTGGCCCCGAATTGAGACACCTCCAGAGTCAGCGGCCCCGGTGCCGCATCCGCCAGCGGCAGTTTGACTTCCACCGCATCCGCCTTCACCGCCTTCCAGTCGACCTTGAGCTCCTTGCCGGCCGAATCCTTCAGCATGATGCGATCCACGCAGCCCACACTGTCCGCCGTGAGGTGGACGGTGCCTTCGCGGCCGACAACCAGGGCCCCCTGATCACTCAGCGGCAGGGTCCAGGGTTGCCGGCGGGTATTGACCAGGTGAAAGGTGGGCGCCTGATAGGCATCGAATCCCCAGGACCCGTGCAGTGTGCCCACCACCGCATCCCCGAGGCTGAGCTTGCCCAGCGCCGCGGTGTCGACCACGAAGCCGCCCTGCTGCGCATCAGCCGCCGCCGGCAGCTCGATGGCGCGTCCGTCACTGCCCGTCAGGCTCAATGAGACGTCATGGACATAGTGCGTGGAGAACACCAGGGGCGCACCCTCCACCGGCAGCACCAGGCCGTTGCGGCGCGCACAGAAGATGGCCTGCGGATCCACGGCATGCAGTGGCGGCAGCTGCGCCTCCTCGATGGCCGGCAGCGCCGTCACCAGTACTGATTTGGGATCGTGAAATGAGGGTGGCGCATCCAGGGTCAGCGCCAGCTGATCACCATGGGCGCTCGGCAGCGCCGGCAGGTACTGGAACTGCGCGGTGAGGAAGGACCCCAGGATGCGCCCGATATCCAGCAGCGAGCCGATGTAGGGACTGTAGTAGCCATAGCGCAGCTGCGGGGTGTAGCTCGCCTGCATGGCCAGGTCACTGGCCGGACCGCTGGTCAGTGCCTCGACGATGGAGGTGCTGTGACCGTCATTGAGCACCAGCGAATCCTGGTCCGCCATCAGACAGGGAGCCTGCAGCTCCGGAATGCGCTGCAGGCATTTGTCGTCCACCTTGATGGCAAGACTGCGCGCCAGAAGCGGTGCCGCCTCGCGCAGCTTGGCCGGATCCGCCTCGTTGAGCGCGCGGATCGCCAGCACATAGCTCTCCAGTCGGGAGCGATCGAGGCTCGCCTGGTTCAGATCCTGCGAGGCGCGCACAAAGGCGCCGGGTCGTCCGCGCACCGCATCGCGCAGGGTGCTGAAATCCCCGCTGGTGCTGGGCGCCAGAAACACCAGCACCTGCTGCGCACCGGCCGGCACCGTGACGCTCAGGCCATCCGCGCATTTGCGGGTCCAGGTCTCGCAGCGGTAGAACCACTCCGCAGGGGGTGGATTGGTGGCCCCGCGCAAGAAGGCCACGATCAGCACATAGCGCGCGGCCTGGCTCGCCGGCCAGTCGGCGCGGATGGCAATGCGATCGCCGACATTGAGGTTTGGCACCTCGGCGATGGGCAGGCTGTGGGTTCCGCGGCTGACCGTGGCCCGCAATTGCGGCCCCAGCAGATCAAAGGGCGCGGCATCGGCGGCCTGGACGGCGGCGGACAGCCCCAGCAGCAGCGCGACCGGAAGGCAAAGCAGAAGTCCGCGCTTCATGGAAGCCCTTCGAGTGGCAAAGGGTGTTAGAGCGATCGCACCGCGGCAAGGTTCCTTGGCAGGTGCGGAAAGCTCAGTTCAGGTCGAGGTTGAAATCGGCGCTGCCGGCCACTTCGATTTTGACCGTCAGACCCAGTTCGTGCAGCTGGCGGCCCATCTCCGGGGTGATACGCAGGTCCATGAGCGCCTCGGGCTCCACGGCCGCCAGCAAGGTCAGCGAGCCGCCCTGCTCACGCAGTCGCGCCAGGAAGCGACCGTAGCGCACCGTCATGCAGTGACAGACCAGCACGATGCCCCAGCCCAGGCTCCCGGGGGTCATCACCTCGCCCTCCTCCAATCCGAAGCGCGCCCGCAACATCTTGGCTTCCTGTGGCTGCAGCGCCTCCAATAACGGGTCGGTCAGCGCCGAATCCTTGGCGGGGCTCTGCCCGCCGGGCAGGTACGACCGGCGCCGGGCGAGGGTTGCGGGCGCGGACCAGACCATGGGATCCAGCACCGCCACCCAGTAGGTTTCACCGTGCACGGCCGTCGCCGCCACACCGCTGCGCGAGTGGCGCGGCTCACCGGCACGAAACGATTCGGTGGCTTCCAGGCCCAGCTCGCGCGAGATCTCATCCGGGTCCACCGAAGGATGCCGGACGTGCAGCGACAGCTGGAACGGTGTTACATGGGCAGGGGCGCGCTTTCTCATCATGCAGGCGCATCTGACTGCGAAACCACCATGGGCGTCAAGGCTGCCCAACCGCCACGCTTGCACTAGAATGGCACCGTGCAGATATTCATACGCATGTCCGCGGCCGCGCTCCTGGCATTGACGTTGGCCGGCAGCGCCCTGGCCCATCATTCCTTCGCGGTGTTCTTCGACACCGATGCGCAGCTGGTGAAGGTCACCGGCGTGGTGCGTGATTTTCAGTTCCGCAACCCCCATGGCGTCATCACCATCGAGGTGCCCCAGGGCCAGGCCCACATCACCTGGCGGGCCGAAACCAACTCACCCTCCATCCTGCATCGGCGCGGCTGGAGCGTCGACAGCCTGCATGTCGGGGATACGGTCACGCTGGAAGGCTGGCGCGCCCGTGACGGCAGCCGCTATATCCGCCTGAAGAGCGCGCGCCTGGCGGATGGCCGAATGATTGGTCAGCCGCCCCCATCATGAGCCTGCGCAGGGTGGCAGTGCTGGCGCTGCTGGGCCTGCTCGGCTGCAGCGCCCGGCAAGCGGCGCCGCCGGCAGCCTCGGCACCGCACAGTGCGGCCGCCCATCCTGACTTCTCGGGATTCTGGAACCTGGACATGAAAGTGCCGCGCGATCCGGCACTCATGGCGCTGGTGCCGCCCAACACCGCCTTCATGGACGACACCGGGCCGGTGGAGTTTCCCGCCGGCAACTATGGCGGCCTGATTCTCACGCCGGCGGCGCAGGCGGCCGCGAAGAAGTGGAATCCCCGCGACCAGTTGACACCGCAGAACGCCTGCCGGCCGCCCACCATCGTCTACGCCCTGCAGGGCCCGTTTCCGATCGAGATCTTCCAAAGCGACAAATTCATCGTCATGAAGCTCGAGTACTACGACCTGGTACGCATCATTTTCCTGGACGGCCGCAGGCCCGAAGCGGACTACCCGCACTCCCCGACCGGATTCTCAAGCGGCCATTGGGAAGGCGCGACGCTGGTGGTGAACACCGATCATCTGGAGCCGGCGACCATCACCAACAATGGTCTGGACCACACCGAGAACATGAAGGTCACGGAGCGCTTCCGGCTAAGCCCCGATGGCAAGGTGCTGATGGCCACCCAGGAATACGAGGACCCGGCGGTGATTCAGAATCGCGGCGTGCGCTTCATCGCCTGGAGTCGCCAACCCGGTCAGCACGTCTATCCGTATGAGTGTGATCCGGGCTTCGCGGGCAATTACAAGGACGTCAAATAGATCTCAGCGCAGCAGGATGAGTTCGGGAACCGCATCGGCCCCCGCCCAGATGATGGCATTCTGCTGGAACTGTCGACCCAGTTCCTGCGCCGCGGCCCGCGCCAGCCCCGGCACCAGGTAGCTGGGTTCTCCCGGCCAGCCCGAGGTGGGATGCTGACCAATTCCCTCAAGGGCGGGCAGTTTCAACCGTGACAGCTGGGCGGCCAGGTCCTGCTGACGCTGGCGATTGACGGCCTCGGCCACGATGGCCCCGAGGGGATTGCAGGCGCTGACGAAGGCGCTGCACCGGGTGTTATAGGCCTCGTGCAGCAGGACAAGTTCCGGGCAGCGCACGCCGATCCGCAAAATGGCGGCAATGGCGCCAAACACGCGATATTCGGTCTGGCGGTAAGCCAGCACGGTCGCCGGGTCGATCACGCCGCGGTCGGCCTGATGTTGGCGTTCAGGCTGAACAGATTGGTCGGATCGATGCGGTCCTTGAGCTTCACCAGGCGCGGGTAGTTATCCCCATAGGTTGCGCGCAGCCGCTTGTCATCCGCGCCCGGTTCGGTATTCACGTAATAGCCTTGGGTGTAGGAGGCTATGCCGTCCCACAGAGTATGGATGGCAGTGATGAACCCCTCGGAGCGGCCAGGCTCCATCCAGGTGCCGTTGATCAGGAAATCGAACTGCGCCGGCCGGTTCCAGAAGGCCGTGGCGTCCGCTGCGACGCGCCCCATGGCGCCGCCCATCTGATCCAAGCCGGCGCTCACGTCAAGATCATCGGGCAGGGTCGCAAAGCGCCGCACCAGCTCATCGAACATCACCGCCGGAACGCTGCGGAAAAATCCGGACTTCGCATAGATAGTCGCCTGACTCGGAACCGCGACGGTGGCAGCGCCCTCGGCGCCCTGCGCCGTGAGGTATGAGACCGCGCCGATGGTGTCGAGTAGTGGCGTGCCCAGAGTGCGCAGCGGCTCGAGCAGCCGTTCGCCGGTGCCTGGGTCGCCGCAATAGTCGACGGACCATCCGACGTAGCGACCCACCCGGCTGCCATGGGTGGCATTGAAGATCTCGGCGCTCAACATCAGTTCATCCGGAGCCTGCGCCGCAAGTTCCGTGACCGCGGCAAATACCGCGCGCGCCTGGCTGAAGGGATAGATCCGATCGCCGGTCAGCACCTTGTGGGTGAGCGGATGCAGGTGATATTCGAACGCCGTTGCGACCCCGAAATTACCGCCCCCGCCGCGCACCCCCCAGAACAGTTCCGGCTCATCGTGCGCATTGACCTGCCGCACTGTGCCATCGGCCGTGACCAGTTCGACGCTTCTTAGATTGTCACAGGCCAGGCCGTGGACGCGCATCAGGCGCCCCATGCCGCCACCGAGCGTGAGGCCCGCGATACCGGTGTCGGTGGCAGTTCCCAGCGTGGTGGCCAGGCCCACGGCCTGCGTGCTGCGATCCAGTTCCCCCAGCAGCACGCCGCCCTGGGCACGCCCCAAGCGGCGCTGCGCGTCGAGGGTAATGGCTTTCATCGGCGACACGTCGATCACCAGGCCGCCGTCGCAAACGGATTGGCCGGAGAGGCTGTGGCCGCCGCCGCGCACGGCGGTGCGCAAGCCGTGGCTGCGCGCGAAATTCACCGCTCGCACCACATCGGCGGTGTCGGCGCAGCGGATGATCAGCGCCGGATGGCTATTGAATGAGGGGTTCCACAGCCTGCGGGCCGCGTCGTAGCCCGCATCCGATGCCAGCAGCAAGGTACCGTGCAGTCCGGCACGCAAGTCATTCAGATCCGCCGCCGGGAGCATGAGCGCAGCGCCCGAACCGCTCACCGCCGCCAGCGCAGCGGGCACCGGCGCTGCCGCCCACAGCTGCCCCGTGCGCGTGGCAGCCAGTGCCGTTGCCGCCAGCGAGGTCCTCAAAAACCCGCGTCGCCCGATGCCCGGCGCCGCCTGCGGGCTGCTGTTGCGCTGCAACTGCCATCGATCCGATACCGGTCCAATTTTCATCGTCTTGCGCGTCCGCAGTCTGAGGGAACGCGACGGTAACACGGCCGTGCGCCCGTGGTATAAGCGGCGCATGCCTCCTCATACCCCGACCTGGGCGTCCGAACTCGACGTGGCCTTCCGCAGTGGCGCCAGCGGTCAATGCGTTCTGTACGGCAACGTGCACGATCTGCTGGCCGTGGACGGTCGGCTGATCAGCATCGATCGATACCTCGAGGACACATTGCTCGCTCCGATGAATGTGGTTCTGTCTTACGATCTGGGCAATGGGCTCACGGTCAAACGCGGCGAGGAGCACCTGGCCCAGTGGGTACCCTCATCCTTGCGCAATCTGCCGCTCGAGCCGCTCGAAGCGGTGCGCTTCATCAATCGCTATGCCCGCTACCTGGCCAATCTGCGAGCGGTGCAGCAGCGCGAAATCCCCAGTGTCGCGATCGTGGTGCGCGGGGCCGACCAGCTGCTGCCCACCGACGGGCAGGGCCTGCAGCATGGCAGCCTGACCTGCCTGGTGCGCGACTGGGGCCTGAGCAGCCCATTCACGCTGCTGCCGTTCTTCAGCTTCCTGATCGCGGACAATCTGACGGATCTTGATCCGCTGGTGGTGTTCGCGCCGCAGACCAAGCTGGTGCGCATTCCCCTGCCCTCTGTCGCGGACCTGGAACTGGCGCTGCGCGCCCTGCACCAGGAACATCCGCAGACCATTCCCGCCGACACCAATTTTCCCGCGCTCGCGGCCGCCATCACCGGATTGTCGGTCAACACGCTGCAGCAGATCACCCGGGTCCGCGCCCACAACGGCCAGGTACTGCACGCACACGACTTCGCGGCACTGAAGAAGGAAATGGTCGAGCGCGATGCGCCCGGCCTGGTGGAATTCGTCGAATCCACCCGAACGCTGGATGACTATTTCGGTCAGGAAGCCTTGAAGGCCTGGCTGCGCCAGGACATCGCCCTGTGGCGCATCAACGATATCCGGGCGCTGCCCATGGGCTACCTGCTGTGCGGCCCGGTGGGCACGGGCAAGACCTTCCTGGTTGAATGCCTGGCGGGGGAGGCCGGCGTGCCGGTTCTGAAACTGAAGAACTTCCGCGACAAGTGGATTGGCTCCAGCGAAGCGAATCTGGAGAAGATCTTCAGTCTGATCCACGCCCTGGGCCGCTGCATCGTGTTCGTCGACGAGGCCGATCAGACCCTGGGTCGGCGCGACTCCGGCATCTCTGACAGCGGGTTGTCCGGCCGGCTGTATTCGATGATCGCGCAGGAGATGGCAAACACCGACAATCGCGGCAATGTGGTGTGGGTATTGGGCTCATCGCGCCCGGACCTGATCGAGGTGGACCTGAAGCGCCCGGGTCGCATCGACCTGAAGGTTCCGATCCTGCCGACCGCGACCCGCGAGCAGAGCACCGGTCTGATCGGGGCACTGGCGCGCCGCTACGACCTGGCCGTCGGCGCGGATGAACTGCAAGAGCTGCAACATCTGGTGCCTGCCATGCTGACCCCCGGAGCCGCCGAGGCACTGGTGGTCAAGGCCTATCGCGTCGTGCGTACCGGGGGGCTCTCCCCGGCGGCGGCCCTGCGCCAGTGTCTGGTGGGGTACCAGAGCGCGATTCCACAGGATGTGCTGGAACTGCAGATGCGCCTGGCCATCCAGGAAGCCACCGACCTCGCCTTTGTGCCCGAGGAGTTGCGGCACTACGCCAGGGGCGAGGCCATCACGGAGTGATGTAGAGAACCTCTTCGGGTTGCCAGCTCAGGCGCGCCTGAGCGTTAGCGGCCGTGACCGGAAAGCGGGCCATGTATTTGTCCTGCAGCCACACTGCCTGCAACGGCTCCACCGTGGTGTCGGCGAACACCTGCGGGTCGAACATCCGCGCCTCATCGGGCGTCGTCGGCCAGCTCCAGGGCAACCCCTGGACCGTAACGCGGCCCTGCAGCACGGTCAGTTCAACCGTCCGGGGATTGATGATTCGCACATCAAACTTCGCCTGCGGCGCCAGAAAGTGCCGGCCGTCGGCATCGATCTGAAAGGGTCGTTCGCGCTTGCCGTCGATCTCGAACACGGCTTCGCCGTATTGCACGGTGGCAAGCCTTGCGCCCCCGCCGAACAACACTCCGACCCGGGTATGACTATTCAGCGCCAGCTTGCTGCCATCCAGCAGATTGACGCTGCGAGTTTCCCCCGCCTTCGTGGCATACGCCTCCTCGCCCCAGGGCAGGGGCGGATCCAGGGGGCGCTCAGGCACATGGCGCGGCAGCGGGCCGAGCACCGCTGGCAGGGTGCCCAAAGCGATCAGAATCGGTACCGCGGCCACCAGCAGGCCGGCGCCCACCGCAGTGGCCACATGGAATGGCCTGAAGCGCCTGCGAGGCTTGGGGGACGGATGGCCGAAACCCACCGGCACCATTTCGGCCAGTATGGCGATGATGTCCGGGCCGTGATAAAGCTTCGCCGCCTCAACGATGGCCTCACGCTGCGCGGCAACCTGCAGCCACTCCCGCAGCCGCGCGCCGTCCTGCTGCTGCAGACCGCGCTCCAGGCGCGCGAGCCAGATCGAAACTTCCGTGTGTAACCGATCGGAGTCGCTGCTCACAAGGGACCTCGTTGACGGCCGATTATAGGCCGCACGAGGTCCCGCCGGTAAGAGCGGCTACTTGGTTATGTCCTGCGCGGCTTCCTTGGCCTTCTTCGCATGATGGTGCGCCTTGGCCTTGTGCACCTGGGCTTTGGTCTTGTCGATCGACTTGTCAGGCTGCGATTCCACCGACGCCTTGGCCTGATCGCCATACTGCTGGGCCTTCTGCGAGGTCGCCTTGGCGCCCTCGGTGACGGTCGTCCCAACCTGCGCAACGGCCACACTGCAAACCAGACAGGTCGCCAATGTCACCAATACCTTGTTCACTTCTGCTCTCCTTCGCGCCAATGATCCAATCATCCTGGGCGTATGCTAGGCGCGATCGAGCCGGCGCCTGGCCAGCCTGCGGCTTCGAGGTTCGGTAGGATGTCTCCTACCGCGCCGGCCCAGCCCGCTAGGGGTGTTCATCCCGCAGTTTGCCGCCCATGGCCGCGCTCAATGAGGCAATGAAGGCTCCGACCGCCAGCGCCAGCGCTCCGTAGATCGCGGTCTTCGCCGCCATCTTGCGGCCCGAATCCACACTGGCCTTGACCTGGCCCCTGGCCTGATCCGCCGCGGCGATGAAATCATTCACCCGTCGTTGCGCATCATCAGCCGAGACCCCGGTGTTCACCGCCACCAGATTGGCCAGGTAACCGCGGTCCGCTTCCGAAACTGCGCTGTTGCTCGCAGCGGCCTGCACGATAACGTCCGTCACCTCGGTTCGCGGGTCCGGGCCGCCGTGCGCGGCAGCGCTTCCCGCATCGGTGCGCAACAGACGATCCAGCCCATAGGCATAGGAAGGCAGTGCCGCCCCGGCCAGGCGCTGCGCCGAGCCCATGGTGGCCGCCGTGGCGGCGTGCATTCCGGCGCCGATGACCGACGTCAGTGAGAAGCACAGTACCGCCGCCACCAGCACGGTGGACACGGCCCAGGTGACGAAGCCGTGTGCGGTGTCCCTGAAGAAAACCTCATGCGGGTGGGTGCCGATCCAGCGCGTGCGCAGCCGGCCTGCCATGTAACCGCCCGCGGCGGAGGACAGCCATTGAATCACAATCAGCCAGATCGCCGTCGTCGCGGCAAAGGTGGTGATGGCAATGCCCTGATCATTCCAGGGCGAGATCATGGCGAAGCCGAGCCCTGAGCCCAGCGCAAACAGGACCACCGACACCGCGGTGGCGACGAACGCACCGGCGATGATGGCGGACCAGGACGCAGCCGATTTTGACTCCGCCATCACCACGGCGCCGGGAGCACGGATGTCTGATATCGGTTCCATTGCTTTATCCCTCGCTCAGATGTGGGAGCACATGGCCAGCAGCAGAATGATCGGGATGGGGACACCCAGTAGCCACAGCAGAATTCCGCGTCCCATGATTCAATCCTCAGGTGGTTATCACCGCCGTGACGCTACCCGCGGCCCCGGTGGCCGCACAGACTTGGCAATACCTGATCACCGGTAGTCTTAGTCCCACGCGCCGCGGCGAAGCATGCGCATGCACATCCTGGAATTGATGCACTACTGTGCCGCCTGGCGTCACATTCGCAGGAGAGTTTTCCATGAGTGGCCACGACAAGCCGACCCCCCGCAGCAAGCCCGCGACGCCTGAAAAGGTCCAGGGGGAAGGCGACTACGAAGCGACGCGCAAATTCGACAAGGATGAGCGCGAATTCCTCAAGCACGCGGACGTGCCGGACCTCGCACGCCGTGCCGCACCGAAGTCCAAGCAGGAAGCCGAGGAACTGGAGAAGGCCGAGCAGATCGGTCGCTCACACCGGGCTGACACTCCCAAGCGCTGATTGAGGGCTGAGAAAATGCTCTACGTGGCAGGCGCAGTGTTCTTGACACCTTTGGTGTTGGCCGCCCTGGGCTTCGGCACCATCGCCGCAGCCTCCTGGGATGACGAGGACGAGCGCCACAGTTAGCTGCGCACAACTGTGCTACCGTCCCGTGCCGTGCACGGGAGGGAGACAGACATGCGTCGTGCTTTTGATATGGTGATGCGCGTGGTGAGCAGCCTGCTCGGCCTGGCGTTGATCGGCATGGGCTCGGTGTGGATCCTGCAGGGACTGAATCTGGCATTCCGCGTCGGCTTCATGGTCGGAGACAGGCACTGGACCGTCTACGGTGCGCTCCTGGTGCTGGTAGGCCTTGCCCAGCTGATCTGGACCAATACCCGCGCCGTGCGCTCGCTACACTAGTTCCACGGCGATGGCCGTTGCCTCACCGCCGCCGATGCACAGCGCCGCGACGCCACGCCGCAGGGCGCGGGCGCGCAGCGCGTGAATCAGCGTGGTGATGATGCGGGCGCCGCTGGCACCGATCGGGTGCCCCAGTGCACAGGCTCCGCCGTTGACATTCACGCGCTGCGGATCAAGGGCCAGATCGCGGATCGCCGCCATCGTGACCACCGCGAAGGCTTCATTGATTTCGAACAGGTCCACCTCATTGAGTCCCCACCCGGCCCGCTCAAGCACCCTGCGGATGGCCCCGACCGGCGCCGTCGTAAACCATTCGGGCTCCTGCGCAAAGCTCGCGCTGGCGACGATTCGGGCCAGGGGCGCAAGCCTGAGCCGTTTCACGCTGGCGCCAGCCGCCAGCAGCACGGCCGCAGCACCGTCGGCGATGGAGGATGAACTGGCGGCGGTGACCGTGCCGTCCTTGTCGAAGGCGGGTTTGAGGTTCGCGATCTTTGCCGGATCACAGGTTGGTGGAATCTCATCCTCGCTGATCAGCCACTCCCCCTTGCGCGACCGCACCGTGACCGGAGCCAGTTCAGCCCCGAAGGCCCCGGATGAGGTGGCCGACACGGCGCGCGCGATGGTCTGGGCCACATAGGCATCCTGCTCTGCGCGGGTGAATCCGTAGCGGCGCACCGTGGCTTCGGCAAACACCCCCATGAGCTTGCCGTCGTAGGCATTCTGCAGGCCATCCAGGAACATGTGATCCAGCAGTTCACCATGGCCCATCCGGTAGCCGGAACGCGCCTTGCCGAGCAGATAGGGAGCGTTCGACATCGATTCCATGCCGCCGGTCATGACGACGGCGGCAGCACCGGCCCGGATGGCATCGCTGCCCAGCATCACCGCTTTCATTCCCGAGCCACAGACCTTGCTCACCGTCGTGCACGGAACCCGGGTCGGAATCCCGGCCGCGAGCGCCGCCTGACGGGCCGGGGCCTGCCCCAGGCCTGCGCTCAGCACGCATCCGAACAGCACCTCGTCGAGCGCATCTGCTGTGAGCCCCGCATCCTTGAGCGCCGCGCCAATCGCAGCGGCGCCCAGGGCCGGCGCCGCCGCCGGCGCGAGCGCGCCCTGAAAGGCGCCGATCGGCGTGCGGCGAGTGGCGATGATCAGCACATCATCGGGCGCTACGCTGCTCATTGTCGATCCTGGACCTTGCTGAGCAGTCGCAAAGCTTGTTGCAGATGCGGGGCATCGAGCATCGCGCCATCCAAGGCGAGCGCCCCGGCCCCGGGGTTGGCCGCGAACAGGGCCACGACGGCGCGGGCATGCTCCAGGGATTCAGCCGAGGGCGTGAAGGCCTCATTGATGACGGCGATCTGTGTCGGGTGAATCGCCAGCATGCCGGCAAATCCGTCGCGCATGCCGCGTTGCGCGTACTGCTTCAGTCCCGCCAGGTTCTGAAATGCCGGAAACACCGTCTCAATCGGCGCGACGTTGGCCGCGCCGGCGGCAAACAGCGCCAGGGATCGCACCAGGCGGTAGGGTTCGGTGAAGCTCTGATCGGACTCGCGCGCGGTACCGGCACCCAGGGCCGCTGACAGATCCTCCACCCCCCAGGTGAGCCCCGCGAGCCGCGGCGCCACCGCGGCGTATTCGCCCAGTGTGAACAGCGCCTGGGGCGTTTCGGTCGCAATCGGCAGTATGGGTGGCAGCTCCTTGCCGAAGGGCGCCAGATGCCGATCCAGCTCCCTGATCGACTCGGCGCCCATACTCTTGGGCAGCACCAGAGCGTCGGGCCGCGCCACCATCACCGCCGCCAGATCCGCCGCTGCCAGTCCGCTGCCCAGCGCATTGATCCTGACGAAGCGCGGCACTGCCACATCGGTACGCCGCAGGAACTGGGCCACCGTGGCGCGCGCCTGTGCTTTTTGCGACGGGGCCACCGAATCCTCGAGGTCCAGAATCAAGGCGTCGGCTCCTGTGCCGAGCGCCTTGTCCATGCGCTCCGGCCGGTCCCCGGGCACAAACAGCAGCGAGCGCAGTCTCATGCGGGCGCCTTCTGCAGCAGCGCCATCCGCAGGCACTCGCACACGACTTCATCCTTCTGGTTCACAAGCCGGTGAGCGAACGTGGCAATGCCGGCCCTGGGTCGGGACTGCGACTCCCGCAGTTCAACCACTTCGGTCTCGGCGCGCATCGTATCGCCGATGAATACCGGTTTGGGCATGCGCACCTTGTCGTAACCCAGATTCGCCACCAGGGTGCCCAGGGTGGTGTCATACACCGTAAGTCCCACCATGAGGGAGAAGGTAAAGGTGCCGTTGACCAGGATGCGGCCGAATTCGGACTGCGCCGCGTAATGTGCGTCCAGATGCAGGGGCTGCGGATTGTGCGTCAGAGTCGAGAAGATGAGGTTGTCTGCTTCAGTGACCGTACGATGGATTTCGTGATGAATCCGATCGCCCACTTTCCACTGCTCAAAGTAACGCCCCGCCACGGCTTTGCTCCTCAGGTGATGGAATCGATGCGCAGCAGCAGCGCGCCTTCGACAACCTGCTGACCTCGCCCGGTGCGCACCTCGGCGACGACTCCGTCGAATGGCGCCATGAGATTATGCTCCAGCTTCATGGCCTCGAGCACCAGCAGGCGTTGTCCGCGCTGCACGCGGCTGCCAGTGGCGACATCCAGCGCGACGATCCGCCCCGGCATGGGCGATACGATCGTGCCGTCTGCGCCCGGGCCGCGCTCATCGTGTCCGGCTCTGAGGGCATTGATGGGCCACGCTTCACCGTCCAGGAACAGCACCCGCACGCCGTTCAGCGTGCACAGGGTGCCGCGAGCGGTGCCGGAGCCGGTATCCACCAGGTGCGTGCGGCCGGCCACCTCCACCCGCACCCTGCGCTCGGCGGCCGCGGCCATCCGAAATCCCCTCAGCGCCATCCACGGTCCGCCTGACCCATCGGCCGCCAGCAGCGCGTGCGCGGCCGCCTGCAATACCGGTTCGGTGGCTTGCGCGCCGGGCACGATGCGGGCGGCGTGCCGCTCGATGAAACCGGTATCGATGTCACCGGCGAGAAAGTCCGGGTCCGCCAGCGTGCGCGCCAGGAAGGCCGCGTTGGTCCTGACCGGCCACACCTGCACCGCGGCGCAGGCGCGAGCCAGGGCAGCGGCAGCAGCCCGCCGCGTCGCCCCCGGTGCGATGAGCTTGGCGAGCATGGCATCGTAATGCGGGGAGACCCGATCGCCCGCTTCGACGCCGCTGTCGATGCGAATACCTTCCGGAAAGCGCAGATGCTCCAGGCGGCCGATGCTGGGCAGGAAGCCGCTGGCGGGCTGCTCCGCGTACAGCCGCGCCTCCATGGCACAGCCGTTGATCAGCAGCTGTTCCTGCCGCAATGGCAGCTTCTCCCCGCAGGCCACCCGCAGCTGCCACTCCACCAGGTCCTGGCCGGTGATGAGTTCCGTCACCGGATGCTCGACCTGCAGTCGGGTATTCATTTCCATGAACCAGATGCGATCGGCGCGCAGTCCGGCGCTGCCATCGGCAATGAATTCGACCGTTCCGGCGCCGACGTAGGCCACCGCCCGTGCTGCCTTCACGGCCGCCGCGCACAGGCTCTCCCGAACCGCCGGGGACACGCCCGGTGCCGGAGCCTCCTCGATCACCTTCTGATGGCGACGCTGCAAGGAGCAGTCCCGCTCAAACAGGTGCACCACCTGCCCGAAGCTATCGCCGAATACCTGCACTTCGATGTGGCGCGGGCGCTCGACGTATTTCTCCAGCAGCACCCGCTCATCGCCAAATGCCCCAAGTGCCTCGCGCCGGCAGGATTCAAGCGCCTCAAGAAAATCAGCAGCCGCCAGCACCTTGCGAATGCCGCGGCCGCCACCGCCTGCCACGGCCTTGATCAGCACCGGGTAGCCGATCTGCTGTGCCTCACGGCTCAGACACTGCGGTGACTGATCCTCGCCCAGGTAGCCCGGCGTGACCGCAACGCCCGCCTCCATCATGAGCTTCTTGGCCGCATCCTTGCGGCCCATGGCGCGAATCGCCGCCGGCGGCGCGCCCACCCAGATCAGTCCGGCACCGATCACGCTTTGCGCGAAATCCGCATTCTCCGACAAGAAGCCATAGCCAGGATGAATGCCTTGCGCGCCGCTGTGCTGGGCCGAGGCCAGCAATTTGTCCTGGGCGAGATAGCTCTCAGCCGGCGCGGCGCCGCCAATACACAGGGCCTGGTCGGCTTCGCGGACGAATGGCATGCCGGCATCGGCCGTGGAGTGCACCGCAATGCTGCGAATGCCCAGACGGCGCGCGCTGCGGATGATCCGGCGGGCGATTTCCCCGCGATTGGCGATCAGAAGTGATTCCAGCATGGCCGTTACATCCGGAACAGGCCAAAGCGCGGATGTTCCGGGAGCGGGGCATTGAGGGTCGCCGCGAAGGCCAGACCCAGGACATCCCGCGTCTGCAGAGGATCGATGATGCCATCGTCCCATAGCCGTGCGGTGGCGAAATAGGGATTGCCTTCATCCTCGTAACGCTGCCGGACCGGGGCCTTGAAGGCCTCCAGCTGCTCGGGTGTCCAGCGGTCCACGTCGCGGTGTACCGTCGCCAGGACCGCCGCGGCCTGCTCGCCGCCCATGACCGAGATGCGCGCATTCGGCCAGGTGAACAGGAAGCGCGGCTGGTAGGCCCGGCCGCACATCCCATAATTACCGGCCCCAAAGGAGCCGCCGATCAGTACCGTGATCTTGGGTACGCTCGCCGTGGCCACTGCGTTGACCAGCTTGGCGCCGTGTTTGGCGATGCCCTCCGCCTCGTACTTGCCGCCCACCATGAAGCCCGAGACATTCTGCAGAAATAGCAGCGGAATGCGCCGCTGGCAGGCCAGTTCGATGAAGTGTGCGCCCTTGAGCGCACTCTCCGAGAACAGCACGCCATTGTTGGCGAGGATTCCCACCGGCATGCCCCAGATCCTGGCAAATCCGCATACCAGGGTCGGACCGTACAGCGCCTTGAACTCGTGCAGTTCCGAAGCGTCAACGATGCGCTCGATGATGCCGTGCACGTCATAAGGGGTGCGCACGTCGCGCGGGATGATGCCGTAGAGCTCTTGCGGATCCAGCTTCGGGGGCTGCGGCGGCTTGAGGTCGAGGTCGGATCGGTGGCTTGGGTTCAGGCCCGCGATGATGTCGCGCACGATGCCCAGGGCGTGTTCGTCGTTTTCGGCGACGTAGTCCACGACGCCGGACTTGCGGCCATGAGTATCGGCCCCGCCCAGCTCCTCGGCCGCGATGACTTCGCCGGTTGCCGCCTTGACCAGAGGCGGCCCGGCCAGAAAAATCGTGCCCTGGTTGCGCACGATCACCGCCTCATCGGACATTGCCGGAACATAGGCGCCGCCGGCGGTACACGAACCCATGACGCAGGCGATCTGCGGAATGCCGAGCGCCGACATCTGCGCCTGATTGTAGAAAATGCGCCCGAAGTGGTCGCGATCCGGAAACACCTCGGCCTGGTATGGCAGGTTGGCACCGCCGCTGTCGACCAGGTAGATGCATGGCAGTCGGTTCTCGAGCGCGATCTCCTGGCCGCGCAGGTGCTTCTTGACCGTCATCGGAAAATAAGCGCCGCCCTTGACCGTCGGATCATTGGCGACGATGAGCACCAGGCGGCCGCAGACGCGTCCGACACCGGCGACGACACCGGCACCCGGGGCTTCGTTGGCGTACATGCCGTGCGCCGCCAACGCCCCGATCTCCAGAAACGGCGAGCCCGGATCCAGCAACGCCTGCAGCCGATCGCGGACCAGCAGTTTGCCGCGGCTGACGTGCCGTTCACGCGACTGCGGGCTGCCCCCCAGCGCCGCCGTGGCCAGCTGGGCGCGCAGGTTCGCAACCAGCGCGCGATTGTGGTCGGCATTGGACGCGGCGTCGCTCATAGCCCGATGATCTCGCGACCGATCAGGAAGCGGCGGATCTCGTTGGTACCCGCGCCGATATCGTAGAGTTTGGCATCGCGCAGGAAACGCTCGACCGGCCATTCCTTGGTGTAGCCTGCGCCACCGAGGGCCTGGATGGCCTCCAATGATACGCGCACGGCGTTTTCGCTGGCCAGAAGGATGGCTCCGGCCGCATCGAAGCGGGTCGTTCTTCCCGCATCACATGAGCGCGCCACGGCATACACGTAGGCGCGCGCCGAGTTCAGCGCCACGTACAGGTCCGCGATCTTGGCCTGCATCAGCTGAAACGAGCCGATGGGTTTGCCGAACTGGTGCCGCTCGCGCACGAACGGCAGCACGACATCAAGGCAGGCCTGCATGATGCCAAGCGGTCCGGCCGCGAGCACGGCGCGCTCATAGTCCAGCCCGGACATCAGCACCGCGGCGCCCCCACCCACCGCGCCCAGTACGTTGCGGGCGTCGACTTCACAATCCTGGAATACCAGCTCGGCAGTGTCCGAGCCGCGCATGCCCAGTTTGTCCAGCTTCTGGGACACCGACAATCCCTTGAGTCCTTTCTCTAACAGAAAGGTGGTGATGTGCGTGTCATCGGTCTTGGCGTAGACCACCAGGACATCGGCATGCGGCGCATTGGTGATCCAGAATTTCGTGCCATTGAGCACGTAGCGATCAGCGCGTTTCACGGCCTTCAGTTTCATCGACAGCACATCCGAACCGGCGTGCGCCTCGGACATCGCCAGGCAACCGACGTGTTCGCCGCTGATCAGTCGCGGCAGATAGTGGCGCTGCTGTTCAGGCGTGCCCCAACGGCTGATCTGATTGATGCACAGGTTCGAATGGGCGCCATAGGACAGGCCAATGGAAGCCGAGGCGCGCGAGATCTCCTCCATCACCACGACATGCTCGAGATAGCCCAGACCGAGGCCGCCGAATTCCTCCTTGACGGTGATACCGTGCAGGCCCAGCGCTCCCATCTCGGGCCACAGATGGCGGGGAAAGGTATTGGTGGCATCAATCTGCGCGGCAATCGGTGCGATGCGTTCGGACGCGAAGCGCGCGGTGGTTTCCCGAATCGCATCCGCCACGGCGCCCAGATGAAAGTCCATGTGTCCGGACATGTTTCGCCTCCGTCACACCCGCAATGCAAGCTAATGTAGCGTATGCACGCCGACCAGGAGACCAAACAGGGCGAATGAGTCGGTTACGCCAGCCACAGCAGCGGCCCATACTTCACCCCAGCCCACTTGGCGCCGCTGCACGCATCATGGGTTCATGCACCTGGGCCGTTTCAACCGCACCGTGACGGCCACGTTTGATGCGTCAGAGAGTCCCAATATTATCTAGCAATTTCCGTAAGTTACGTTGATTATCACGAAGAAACCGAGGATGTGTTTCAGCCCCACAGCCGACTGGCGAGCCAGAATGTACCCACTGCGCTCAGCGCCGCAGCCGAGACATTCTCGAGCAGCGATCGCAACATCGCCAGGCGCTGCGTGCGCACCAGCAACAAGGCAGTGGCCATCCCTGCCACCAGCAATGATTCGATGAGCCACGCCCCGCCATCGAATCCCAGCATCACCTCTTCGAACGAGCGCGGCGGCAGTTGCGCAGGCGGCAGCACGGCCGACATGAGGACGCCGTCGAGCAGCGCAAACAATCCAATGAACACCCACCAGGGCATGGCCGTGGTCCGATCCGCAACCAGCATCACCCCGGCAAACAGCAACGCCCCCCCCAGCAGCAGTGGCGCACCCCACGGCGCGTGTCTGAACATGCAAAGGATGGCCAGCAGCACGAGCAGGCCGCCCCACCCCAGAACCCCGACCATGCGATAGCGCCCGGCGCGCAGCGCGAGCATGGCGCCGAGCAGCGCCACCAGCAAACCAAGACAGGCCTCCACGGCGTTCAGGCGCGGCAGCACCCAACCTGTGGCCGACAGCGCCAGGGACAACAGGTATCCGCCGGCGAGGGCCAGGACCATGCCGCCCACATCGCTCCAACGCCGTACCAGCAGCAGCGCGGCGAGCAGCACGCACCAGCAATCCAGGCTGTCCAGTACATGCAGCAAGCCGACGCGCAGATAGGCGGACAGGCCTGCAGCCGCCGGCGCACCGGTGTCCGGCAGCGCCAGCTGCTGCTGTCCGGAGCTGAACAATTGCTCAATCACCTGATCGTGAATGCGGATGCGGGCGAAGTTCAAGTGGTCCGGGACGTTCGCGAACAGTACCGTATCGTGCAGCACCAGCTGCGCCGGATCGGCACAGCGAAAAAGCAGCTCGAAGCCATACAGATCCGGTCCCACGGCCAATGGGTCAACCCGCCCCAGGTCATAACCCTGATCGATGGCCGGACATGAGCCGCCGGCGGAGGACACCGTGACGTGATCAAGAACGTACTCCTTGAGCCGGTCCGTCGTCAGTACCGGAACCGCGACGCCCACCAGACGGCGCGCCTCGCTCACCGGCAACCGCAAACGCATGGTGATCAGGTTGCCGGAAACCACCCAGGTCGAATAGCTGACGCTGCGGCCCGCTGCGAGTGCCGAGCCCGTGCCGATCGCCAGCCAGCACAGCGCCACCCACGCCAGCGGTCTCATTCCGATTGCCCCGGCGCCAGCAGAACCTGGGCCTGGCTGCGCAGCAGGTTGAGGTTTTCCTGGGTGACACGGCTGCTCGCGGCGGCCCGGAAATCCAGATACACACGGTCGCGGACCGCGCTGAAGTCCACCACCTTGGGAAACTCGTGGCGCACCATCACCAGGATGTGCATGCCATCGGTGTCCGGGATCGGATCGGACACCTCGCCATCGCGCATCTGCGCGGCGGTCTTGTAGAGCTTGTCCCCCAGATGCAGCTTGACCGCGAAATCCAGCTGCTCGGTATCGTCCATGCGCCCTGAATTCACGAACCCGAAATGTTCCATGACATAGGTGAGCGAGGCACCGGAGCGCAACTGGTAAACCGCTTCGGTGGCATCAGCCAGGGCCTGCGTCGGACTCTGATCGGCGTTTTCAAAGCCTCCGATGTGCAGCACCAGATCGTGCAGGTTCATCGAACCCGGGCCCGTGTAGTTCTGCCGGTACTTCTCGTAATAGGCGCGAAGTTCCGCATCACTCGGCACATAGGCCAGGATCGGCGCCGCCACCTGGGCGTTGACCGCCGACACCAGACTGCCGCGCACTTCGTTGGTGGTCTCGGGCAGATCCAGCACCAGTGCACGCTGCACCAGCAGTTCCTCATCGATCATCTCGCGCAGCACCTTGCTGCGCTCAGCGGGGGTGGATTCGGCAAACGAACGGGAGGTTTCAACCTGCGTCTGAGCGATGAAATCGCTCATCAGCAATCCTTTCTGATTGACCAGTGCCACATAGCCCGGCGGCACCGCCGCCAGTGGCAGGGGAGCTGCGCGGAACAAGCCGACACCGGCAAGCGCCAGGCCGACGATGATGGCGGCCACCGGCAGCAGCAGCGGATGGCGCAGATTCACGTGGCCCCGCCCGGCGTCCCCGCCTGCCCATCCGGCGGATGCGAAACCGCATACACATAGGTCGCCAGCGCGCGGATCTGTTCCAGGCTCAGCGTGCCGCGCCAGGCCGGCATGATGCGATGCCGCCCCCCATAGATGCTGGCGTACAGCGACTGTGGATCACCGCCGTTGCTCCAGACATTGCGCGTGAGATCCGGCGCCCCGTAGTCATTGTTGCCGCGTGCGTCCGGACCATGGCAGTCACCGCAGTTGGCAACGCCGAAATACAGTGCGCGACCGTCGTTGGCGGCCTCGACCTGATAGGGACGGCCGCTGAGCTGCAGCACATACTGCACCACGCTTCGGACCTGAGAATCGCTCAGCACACCCCGCAATCCGAAGGCCGGCATCTCCGCCTCATCATGCGTGGAGCTGACACCGGCGCGGGCGCCGTAGAGGATGGTGCGCTCGATGTCATAGAGGCTGCCGTCGCCGTAAAGCCAGACATCGTCGGTCAGATCCGGCGCACCCAGCTGCGCATTGCCATGCAGGTCGGCCCCGTGGCAGGCCGCACAGTGCCGGGCGTACAGCGGCTTTGCCTCGGCGACAGCGAAACGCACCAGCGCCGGATCGGCCGCGACCGCATCGGGTAGTGCCGCGAGCAGTCGCTCCTGCATGCGATCGGTGCGCAGATGGGCGCGGGCCAGCGCCACCACGCCGATGGCGACGACGACCCCCAATGCCAGCACCACTTTCGCTCGGTAATGACCGTCGGTCACAAGCTGCACGACCCCAACCTTTGCGTTAGTATAGGCTTCGGCAACGCTGCCCGCGCGTTTGACCCCACGACAACGCATACCTATGGACAACTCGGAGACCGATCGGGCAAAGCCGGGCGAGACAGTCTTCCCCAGATCCCACCGACTCATCCGCAGGCTGTCTGTTCTGTACACGGCCATCGCGCTGGCCATCGGCGCTTTGCTGCTGGCCGCGGTGCTGCCGGCGGGTGTCGCCGTGCCCCTGCGCGCACTGGCGCAGGAGCTGATCAGCGGCGGCGCCGCGGGCACCGCGCTGGCCGCGGTGTTGCTGTCACTCACCGCACTGCTGGGCACATTCGTCCTGACCACGGCTCGCTGGCAGCAAGCCGCGGCACCTGACGGCGGCCGGTCCGGCACCTTGCCCGCGGACTGGCGCACCATCCTGCATCATCCCGGTGTCGCGGCACGCCTGGGTCAGGCCGGGATCGCGCCCCTGGGCGCCATCCTCATTTACGTATTGCTGCGAATCCTCTGGCCGACGACGTCGCTGGCGGCCGAGTCCACAGCGGCCAACATCGCCGCCGCATTGATGTTCGCGCTGGCCTTCACCTCGCTGGTGGCCGAGCGCGTCATGGCAGATTTTCCCGAACCGCAACTGCCGGAGGCGCCGAACCTGCGGCGGCTGCTGTTGCTGACCACGGTGCTGCTCGGGGTGGTCGCCTGCAGCGAGCTGGGGCGCGGTGCCACGCTTGGCTGGGCGCACTGGGCGCAGTGGCCGCTCGCCATCGTACCGGCACTCATTGCACTGGAGCTGGCCGTGCGCGCACTGGCGCGACTGTTTCTGCCGGCTCCCGCTTCGGCCAATGCCAGGGCGGTCACCGACAGCATCCTGGCGGGCTTGACTACCGGCGGCCCGCGCTCACCCGCGGCCCTGATGCGCAGCCACCTGGGCCTGGATTTCGCCCGCAGCTGGGCATTGTCGTTCCTCAGTGCCGCGGTGCTGCCGACCCTGCTGGGCACCGCGCTGCTGTGCTGGGGACTGACGGGACTGAAACTCATCGATCTGGGACAGCGCGGCATCTACGAGCGCTTCGGAGCTCCGGTCGCCGTCCTGGGACCTGGCCTGCATCTGATGCTGCCGTGGCCGCTGGGACGGCTGCGGCCCGTGGAGTTCGGCACCATTCACTCAGTTCACGTCGGCGTCGATGAGTCGGCTCCAGACAGCCTCGATTCGGTGGGCGCCGAAGATGCGCCGCCGGCCAGTTTGAACCGGCTCTGGGAGAGCGCTCATTCCGGCCAGGCCAACTACCTGGTCCCCAGCCCCGGAACCGGCCAGCAGGGCTTTCAGAGTGTCAGTACCGAGATCAGCGTTCTGTATCGGGTAGGCTTGACTGATCAGGCGGCGCTGAATTCGGTCTATTCGGTCGCTGATCCGGCAACCCTCATCGAGCAGGCCGGCAGCCGGATCGTGCTGCGCTATTTCAACTCACGCACCCTGCTGGCGGTGCTGGGCGAACGGCGCGATAACGTGGCGGCCTCGCTGCGCGAGGCGCTGGCCGCCGACATGAATTCGCACCAGGCCGGAATTGAAATCCTCTCGGTACTCATCGAGGAGATCCATCCGCCGCCCGGGGCCGCCGGCGCCTACCACGGCGTGCAGGCCGCCGAGATCAATGCCCGCGCCAGTATCTTCGATGAGCGCGGACGCGCCGAACGGGCCGCGGGAGAGGCCCAGCAGGAGGCCCATCAGCTCACCACCGCCGCCAATGCCGCCGCCGTCGAAGCAGTCGCGGTCGCCAATGCGGTCGCCTACAAATTCGACGCGGAACGCCGTGCCCAGGCCGCGGGCGGCGGCGCGTTCCTGCTGGAGCGCTCGATCACCGACCTGACCGCCGCACTTACCGGCAAGCCGCTGATCCTGATCGATCACCGGCTTGGCTCCGCGCCCGGTCCGATCTTCGACCTGCGCTCACCCTCGGGAACCTCGCGCCCCATGATCGGCAACCCGGCGGATCTGACCTCCGGATCAGCGCCTGCCGCCCCCATCGCGCCAAGTCAGCCGGCGATACCTGCTGATGCTCCATCACCTTGAGCGACCCACCCGTCAATCATCGAGTCACACGAAATGTTTGCACACCACGACGACGATCACGATCACGACGAGCATGATTTCGGGTCAATGCTGCGTATCGGGGTCGCGGGCCTGATACTGCTTGCTGCGATCGCCGCTGCCTGCATCGTGATGGTCCCGGCCGGTGAAGCCGGTGTGATCACGCGTTTCGGCAATCCGGTACGCGTGGTGACCGAACCGGGCCTGGCGTGGAAACTTCCCGCCCCGTTTGAAAACACCATCCTGATCGACCTGCGTCTGCGTACCACGTCCACCGGTTTGCAGGACGTGGGCACGCGCGATGGCCTGCGCGTGCTGGTCCAGTCCTACGTCGCCTGGCAGGTGCCGGATGATCCGGACCGCGTGCGCCAGTTCCTGCGCTCGGTGCGCAACCAGCCCGATGAAGCCGCCCGCCAGCTGCGCAGTTTCGTCAGCGCGGCCCTGCATATCACCTCCAGCAACTTCGACCTCACCGACCTGGTGAACATCGATGCCTCCAAGGTGCGCCTGGATGGCTTCGAGCAACAGCTGCACGATCAGATCGCCACCCGCATGCTGCAGGTGTACGGCATCGAGATCCGCCAGGTCGGCGTGGAGCGCATGACGCTCCCGGATGAGACCCTCGCCGCCACCGTGGCCAGAATGAAGGCCGAGCGCGAGACGGCCGCCGCCGAGCGTACCGCCGAGGGTCTGCGCCAGGCGGCCGCA
>DATHMK010000033.1:0-83467 GCA_035487155.1 Steroidobacteraceae bacterium | reverse complement strand
GTTAGGTGATATGACGAAAATCTACGTTGGAAATCTGCCCTTTTCCGCTGACGAGAGCCAGGTGCGTGCTCTGTTTGCGCAACATGGGACTGTTGAGTCCGTGAATGTAATCATGGACCGTGAAACGGGTCGTCCGCGCGGTTTTGCCTTTGTAGAAATGAGCAATGCCGACGCCTCCCGTGCCATCCAAAGCCTGAACGGGTATTCAATGGGCGGTCGCGCGCTGCGCGTTAACGAAGCCCAGGATCGCCCACCAGGCGGTGGCGGTCGCGGTCCGGGCGGTGGTGGTGGCCCTCGCCGCAGCGGTGGCGGCGGCGGCGGTGGTGGCGGTCGATACTGATCCGCCGTTCCGGACCCTCGCTCCGGAACACTGCCACTGAAAGCCGCGTGTCCCGACTTCGGGGCACGCGGTGTCGGGTGTCGGCACCCCTCAAACTGAATCTTCGCACCAGATTGCCGCGTTGCCGCAATCCTGGCCCCCCGCCCATGCTGACTGTGCCCGGATTCTGCGGGTTCAACGAGAAGTCATCATGAGCAAATCTGCCCCTGCGGCGTATTTGAATGTCTTTACGGTTCGGGAGTTCGAAGGTTCAACCGGCCAGAAGGCCAAGAACTGGACCAAGGTGGGCGTCGCCTTTCCCCATCGGGAGGGATCGGGTTTCAACCTGGAACTCTCGGCGCTACCGCTGGATGGTCGCCTGGTTGCTCTGGTGCCCAGCGCTGAGGAGGAGGGGCGTGCGGCGGGCGGTTGAGTCCTGCGGTTTCGCAGATCCTTGAGTACAAATGAAGAGGCCCGCCGAAGCGGGCCTCTCCATCGATCCAGTAAGCCTTGGACTTACTTTGATTCCGGAGCAGAAGAGGTGGCGGCCTTCTTCTTCTTGCTGGTGTGATGCTTCTTGGCATGAGTGCTGGTCTTCGCGTCCGAAGCCGGAGCGGAAGAAGTCGAGTCGGCGGCGAGTGCGCATACCGGACCGGCCAACAGGATCAGAGCGAGAGCAGGAACGAGTTTGCTAACCACGAGTCGTCTCCATTGAGGAATATAAGTACGCTGGCAACCAACGGGCTTCACGGGGTGCAGAGCGTACACGAGCGCCTAAGCACTGCAATATCTTCTCTATTAATTCGCAGTAAGGATGGCAAGCTACCGTTTTTACGAGGATTCTTTACGCCAACTATGCGGCAAAACGGGGCACGAATTGACGCGACAACACCTCGCCGGGGAGCCCTTCCACCGGCCCCTTGAAGGCCTGATGCACCAGCTTCGTGCGCACCGCCTGGCCGCTCTGGCCTTGGCCGCTTTGGGGTTGAGCGGCTCGATGCCGGTTCGGGCCTGGAACGATTTTGGTCATATGACAGTCGCCGCCGTCGCCTGGCAGCACCTGACACCGGCGGCGCGAGCGCGGGCCGTGAAGCTGCTGCGCCTGAACCCCGACTACGGCACCTGGATTGCGGGACTGAAGCCCGAGAGCCGGGATGTCACCGCCTTCATGCGCGCGGCGACCTGGCCAGATGCCATCAAACATGAGGTCGGCCACCTGGATGATGGCGAACACCCGCACGCTCCGGAGGCCAATCAGAACACCGGTTACGGCGACCTTAATGAGCACCGCTACTGGCATTACGTGGACGTGCCCTTCTCCACCGATGGGACCCGCGTGCCCGGCGTGACCGTGCCCAACGCCGCCACCCGCATTGCCGATTTCCGCCAGGTGCTGGCTGATTCTCGGGCGCCTGACCCGCTGAAGTCCTACGACCTGACCTGGCTGCTGCACCTGGTGGGGGATATTCACCAGCCTCTGCATGCCGTCTCGCGCTTTACCCAGGACTTACCCGATGGCGATCAGGGCGGCAACCGGGTCCGATTGTGCCGTCCGCCGTGTCGCCAGGAGCTGCACTTTTTCTGGGACCAGGTTCTCGGGCACGGCACCCCGGCCGCGGCCCTGCGGCTGGCGCGCCAACTTCCGGCGCCTGCGCCGCAGCGCATGGCAGACACGAACATCCAGGACTGGGTCGATGAAAGCGGCGCGCTGGCGCGCCGCTTCGTGTATGCACCGCCGATCGGTCCGGGATCCGGCCCTTATGCCCTCACCGCCGCCTATCAGAATCGGGCAAGACTCCTCGCCCGCCAACGTATCGCCCTGGCCGGACGACGACTCGCGGTGCTGCTCAACGGCGCCCTTGCTCCCGACGAATCTCCTCGAGCCCTTCCTGGATCAGGCACGCCACCATGAACCAGCCGGCGAACCCGACGAACAGGTACCGCAGGGCCGGCGGTAGCGGCGAGTCGTAGTCCCAGATCATGTGCAGCAGCACCGCGACGGCAAAGACGCGACGACAGCGCGAATCACGGAGCATCCTCCAGGAAAAGGGCGCGGCACCCTTCACCCGCCATAGCGCCCCGGCCGCCATTGCCGTCCATACGATGTGCGTGAACGGTGCCAGCAGGCCGCGGCTGAGGATGACATCGCGCATCGCCAGCGACCCGCCGTCCAGGCCGGCCCGAAAGGCGTAGCCGGCCGATTCGAAGGCGGCGAAACCGGTGCCCACCGCGGCGCCCAGCAACAGTCCGTTGAGCGTGAAACGATAGCGCCGGTTGTTGATAAGAATTCCAAGCGTCAGCAGCTTCGCTGGCTCCTCCACCAGCCCGGCGACGGAGGCGCCCAGTCCCTGCAGCGGAATCGCCGCACCAATTTGATACATGAAAAGCGACAACAGCAGGCCCAGCACGCCGCCCAGCAGCACCACCCGCGTGACCTGGTACAGCGAAACATTGCGCCGCACATTGCATTCGAAGAACAGCATCAGGGTCGACATCGGCACGGCGAAGGAGCCAACGAGAATCAGTCCAGGAATCAGGTTGCGATTGCCGCTGTAGATCCAGGCCAGATTGAATGCGCCGTAGACCAGCAGCGCCAATGCCAGCAAACGCCCGAAAACCCAGGGCCGCGGCCACTGTGTCGATACCGCATCAAGCGGTGGTGTGGTCGGTGGTGCGCCCGCCGCCAGAGCGCTCTCGATGTCCTGCTCGGTGTGAGTCGTGAACACTTCGGTCCACATCGCATGCAGCGGCACCGCGCGCAGCGGTTGCACGCCGACCAGGTGTGCCAGTCGGTCAAGGAATATCTTGGTTCGCTGACGCACTGCGACTCACGCCCTCCAACGTTTCCGCAAGGTGCGGAATGACACCTATGTGTTCAGTTTTTGCACACCTTAACGCAAACCCTTCAGGCAATGCGTCTGCGCGATTTGCAAGTGGGTTTTTGCACCCAGTTATGCACAGTTTCTGTGGATAACTGTCCCGCCCGATGCGTAGCCGCGCCAGCGTGCGATGTCAATCTCCGCGAGCACTTGACCTGTCAATTGACCTCTGCCTTGCCTTGGGCAGCGCGTCGCGAGAGACTTCGTTGCGCCGGCATTACCTCAAGTAGTCACCATGAAGCAATCCCCAGCTGCCACCGAACGCAAGACGCCCGACTCCAAAGCTGAACTGGCCGCCTCGGTGGCGCGCGCGCGTCTACGGGTGGATGTCGCCAAGCAGAGCGTCCGTCTGGCCAAGGAAGAACTCAAGCGCGCCCGCAAACGCATCAAGGATGCCAAGCGCGAAGTGCGTCGCGCACGCAAGCGCGCCGGCGCGGCACGCAAGGCCTGGAAGCAGGCGCGCAAGACCACACCGGCCAGTGCACGCGTTGCCAAGGTGAGCGCGGCACCCAAGGCAAAGAAAAGCGCCAAGGTGAAATCCGGCAAGGCGAAGCGCGCCTTGAAACGCTCGAAACCGGCAAAGCCGGCTCCCAAGGTGAAGGCCCGCACACTCACCCGGCCGAGTGTAAAGAACACTGCCAAGCGGATCGTAAAGCCCGCCGCGAAAAAGGCGGCGAAGCCGGCCGCTGTGACCCGGACGCCCGCTGCGAAACCCCGGCGTCGACCGCCAGCACCGGTAGCCGCAGTGCCCGTCACGGCGGGCACGCCCCAACCGGAGGCGGCCGAAGAGCTTGACGCGCCGCTCACGCCGGCCCCGGCAACCTGAAGCTCCGGCCCCTTCTAGGCCGCCGGGTCGCGGTCAAAACCAATGAGGGCCGCGACTTCGTCCACCGCGCGGACATTCCCCAGCACCACATCGAACTTGCCGGGGCCATAGTGCGAGGGCCGGATGCGGCAGGCGCCCCCGGCCTCCTCTACGATGACCTGCGTGGCCGCAATGTCCCAACGGTTCAATCCAAGCTCCACCAGTGCATCCAGAGCGCCGCGCGCCGCCATCGCATGCGACCAGCAGTCGTGGCACCCGCGCAGGTGGCTGCCGGCGCGCATCAGATTCTCGAACCCCTGGGACAAACGGGCCCGGGCGAAATTCGCCGGCGGTACATGCGCCACGATGCGCTGCTGGGGTCCGCGGTCGGGAGCCACCTGGATGGGCTGGCCGTTGCACCAGGCGCCAAGCCCCCTGGCGGCCGAATAGGTCTCGGCGGCCGCCGGCAGGTGAATGGCGCCTGCCAGGGCCCACAGCGGCTGCAAGGACTCGAATGCCAGCAGCGTCCCGAAAGTCGGCAGGCCGCGGCTGTAACCCAAGGTCCCGTCTATGGGATCAAGCACCCAGCGATGGCTGGCCGGCGCCACGGGCGCCTCGCCCAGGCCGAATTCCTCGCCAAGGACCGGCCAGGGCCCCTCACGGGCGAGGATCTCGCGGATCAGCCGTTCGGCCTCGCGATCGCAGCGGGTCACGACCGAACCGTCCGCCTTGGTGTCGATCTGCAGCTGCGGATGGCGAAAGCCCTCCATGATCATGCCGGCTGGGGCGGCCGCGGCCGAACGCACCAGTTCCAGCAGCCGTTGCAATCGTAAGTCCATGCATTAAGCCTATGCGGCAGGCTGATGATTGACCAGTGATCCGGCCCCCGTGGTAGGCTCGGCAACGGGACACTGGGTTGGGGATCCGGGGAGCATCTTCATGGCTACCCGAACGAGGGAAGACCGCCGTCTGCGCCTGCTGAGCGCGGTGTGCTTGGGCTTGCCGGAGGCCGAGCGCACCAATTGCGGCGCGCATGCGGATTTTCGGGTGCGCGGCAAGATTTTTGCCTATTTCCTCAGAAATCATGGCGGCGATGGCATCACCGCCGCCTGCTTCAAGACCCGTCTGGGCGAGCACATCGAACACGTCAAGAAGTCGCCCGACCGGTTCTACCTGCCGCGATTCATCGGTCGGCGCGGCTGGCTTGGTCTGCGTCTGGATCAGGGCGAGATCAACTGGGATGAGATCCGGGCTCTGGCGGCGCTCAGCTATGAACTGGCGGCACCGAAGAGTCTGCGCGCACCGCCCCCGCCCATCGCCAATGCGCTCATGGCCCATGTGCTCACCCGGGGCACGCCGCCGAACATCAGCGTCAGCCGGGCTGCCGGCCAGATCCTCGATGGCAATCTGCTCAACGCGGGACGGCTCGCTGAACAGCACCTCAGTTCCGCGGCGCCCATTCGACCTACGGCGCTGCCGGAGGCCGCCCATATCAGCGGCTCATCCGCGCTTCGCATCCGCCGCTAGCGGCGGACTTAACTCTTGGCTTTTCTGACGGCGAGCTTGATGCGCTTCTGCCAGGCCTTGAAGCGAACCGCCGCTTCGCTGCGCTTCAATTGACGGGCAATCTTGCGGACGCCCTCTTTGCCAGCAAGCTTTCGCAAAGTTTTCAGTTCATCAGCGGCCCAGAGAACACGTTTACGGCGCGTGGTACGCGGCATTGCTAGCTCCAATAAAGTTTTCTGCAAAAAATTTCAGGCGCGGATCTTACTCCAGGATGCCCTGGATTTGAATCGAAACGGACCATTTGGTTCAATGATTGACATGTGTTTGCGAAAAACAATTTATCAATTTGTGTTGGACTCAATCACAGAGCAAGGGTCACTTTCAATCAGACGGCGCCGCAAAGCGTGAACGCGGCACCACGCATCGCGGCTTTGTTCCCGAACGGCGCCGTGGCCTATCAAACGCACGACACCGTTTCCGCTGCTACGCTGCTACCGGAGGAACAACAGTCTCTGCTACGAGCGGTACCGAAGCGGGTTTCCGAGTTCGCGGCGGGCCGCGCCTGCGCACGCGCCGCCCTGGCGCAGCTTGGCTACGGTGCCGTGGCATTGCCTATGGGTGCTGATCGCGCCCCCCGCTGGCCCGTCGGTGCCACGGGCAGCATCACGCATACCGATGGCTACTGCGCGGCGGTCGTCGCCGCCATCACTCAGATACGCGCTGTGGGGCTCGATGCAGAACCGGAGGATTCCGTGAAGCCCCACCTTTGGCGTCGCATCTGCTCTCCTGAGGAACTGGCGAGCCTGCAGTCGCAGGATGAGGTGGCGGCAATTGCGGTGGCGACTCTGATCTTCAGTGCCAAGGAGGCATTTTACAAATGCCAGCACACATTGACCGGCGAATGGCTGGGATTCACCGACATCAGTGTCGACATTGAATCCGACCGTTTCAGCGTACGGCCCACCCGATCGTTACAAATTGCGGATCTGCACCCCGGACCCTGGCAGGGCGGCTACCTGCACGAGCAGGGCCTGGTGATCACCGGCCTGTGCATCGTCTGATGCCGATCGGGCCGCCCATGGCACCGGAGGGGCCTTTCGTACCAAAGCGGTCGACCGCTCCCGCGGTCCAGCCTATCCTTGCGCTATGCTTCGGTTGGTGAACCTCGGGCAGGAGCCTGAGCGCATGAGAGGATGCCTGGATGTCGCCATTTTGCAGTGCCGCCCGCTCCCTGGTACCCGTGGCGATCGCCACGTTACTGGTCGGGTGCGCGATCGGCCCCAACTACAAGCGCCCCTCTGCCGCGGTCACGGAGCAGTACAAGAATCCCGTGGCCAGCGCTCCGGCACTCCCGGATGAGTGGTGGACTATCTTCAATGACCCGATTCTCAATGATCTGGAGGCCCAGGTCATCGTCAACAATCAGAACATCGCGCAGGCATCTGCGGCCTACATGCAGGCCCGTGCGGTCGTACGCCAGGATCGCTCCAATCTATTGCCCTCGATCGATCTGAGCGGCGGCGCGACGCGCTCGATCAGCGGTGCTCCCGGCTTCGTGGTAGGCGGCGGTGCAGGCGGCAGCGGTGTGATCTCCGGTAGCGGCAAATCCACCACCTACCAGCTCGCTGCCAGCACCGACTGGGAACTGGACGTGTGGGGGAAACTGCGCCGCACCCTGGAAAATGCTCGCGCCGGTGCCCAGGCCAGTGCCGCCGATCTGGCCAATGCAGAACTGTCGGCCCGCAGCCAGCTGGCCATAGCGTATCTGCAGCTGCGCGGTGCGGACGCGCAGCGCAAGTTGCTCTCGGATACCGAAGGCGCCTACCAGCGCACGTATACGATCACGCAGAACAAGTACAAGGCCGGTGTCTCCGCCCGTACCGATGTGCTGCAGGCGCAATCGCAGCTGCTCTCAGCGCAGGATCAGGAACAGTCAGAGCTGCTGCAGCGTGATCAGCTGGAGAACGCCATCGCGGCACTGGTGGGCAAACCCGCCTCCGGCTTTCAGGTCGCCGCACGCGACACCTGGGACATCCCGACGCCACAGATTCCCGCCGGAGTGCCCTCGGAGCTGTTGCAGCGGCGCCCGGACATCGCCAATGTGGAACGGCAGATTGCCGCTGCCAACGCGACCATCGGCGTCCAGGAGGCCAGTTACTTTCCGGCCATCACCCTCAGCGGTTCCTACGGGTTCCTGTCCACTGCGGCGAGTACTCTTTTCCAAAGTACGAACCTGACCAAATCGGTGGGCGGCTCCCTGTCCCAGACCCTGCTGGATTTCGGCGGTCGCCGCGCGCAGGTGGACCAGGCACGACGCGCCTACGATGCGGCGGTCGCCTCCTATCGGCAGACGGTGCTGACCGCTTTCCAGGATGTCGAGAACGACCTTGCGGGCGAGGCGATCTACCAGAAGGAATTCGATCTGCGCCGCCAGAACTCCGAGGCCCTGGATCTCGCCGAGAAACTGACGCTCAACGAGTACACGGCCGGCACGGTGGATTTCACCACGGTCGTGGTGGCGCAGACCGCGGCGCTGAGCGCCCGCCTGAGTCTGGCGCAGATGAAAGTGTCGCAACAGACCACCGCGGTGACGCTGATCACCGACCTCGGCGGCGGCTGGAAGGCCCCGGACTACTCCCACTACCAGTGACGCCGGGCAGCCGACCCCTCAGCGACGGGCCAGGCGGCGCCTGAAGGCCGCCGTGATCGTGGTGAGCTCGGACACTTTGAGAGCGGTGCTGCAGAGGGCAAACACCGCCGCCGCCACCACGATGGTGCCCATGAGCCAGGCCAGCCGCAGCCAGAATCCGCTGCCCTCCCAGCCCGGCAACAGCCAGCGCGTACTGGCCACGCATACCGCGGCCATGATGCCTGCGGCTGCGCCCACCCGCAGGGTCAGCCATCCCAGTGCGAAGGAGTGGAAGCGGCCGAGTTCCTTGCGCATCAGCAGGAACAGCACCACGAAATTGGTCGTCGCAAGGCACGCGGTGGAGAACGCCAGACCACGAAAACCCCAGTGCAGGTGCCAGGTGAACAGCCAATTGAACAGCAGGTTCAGCCCCACCGCGCCGAAGCTCACGAACATGGGGGTCTTGCGCCGATCGATGGCATAGAAGGCGTTTACCAGCACCTTCAGCGACGCATAGCCCACCAGGCCCAAAGCGTAATACTGGAGCGCTCCGGCCGCCTCATGCGCCTGGTAGGCGGTGAACCGACCATGCCGGTACAGCACCCAGACAATCGGGTCGGCGAGCACAATCAGCCCCACCGTTGCCGGTATGGTCATCAGGAAGGCCAGCCGGATACCGCGCGCCAGTTCATCGCGAAAGCCGTCCCGTTTGCCGGCCGCCGCCAACCGCGCCAGCAGCGGCAGCGACACCGTGCCCAGCGCTACGCCAAATATTCCCAGGGGCAACTGCATCAGCCTGAAGGCGATCGAGAGCCATGCGGTCGGACCATCCCCCAGCTGCGTGGAGAACATGGAGTTGACCGTGACGTTGATCTGCGTCGAACTGGCCGCGATGACCGATGGCACCATCAGCCGCAGCACTTCGGACACGCCTGAGTGCCGCCAGGAAAAATCCGGGCGGTACACGTAGCCCTCGCGCCGTAACGCCGGCAGCTGCACCAGAAGCTGCAGCAGTCCGCCGATCAGCGTCCCCAGGGACAATCCCAGAAGCGCCCGCGCTCCGAAATGCGGATCAAACAGCCAGCCCAACCCGACGCCTGCCACGATGGAACCCAGATTGAAGAAGCTGGAGGCCATTGCCGGTATACCGAACACATTGCGCGCGTTGAGCATGCCCATGACCAACGCGGCCAGCGACACCAGCACGATGAACGGATACATGATGCGGGCCAGCGTCACCGTCAGCGCCTGTTTGGCCGGATCAAATCCCGGCGCCAGCTCCGAGATCACCCAGGGGGCGAAGATTATTCCCAGAACAGTGAGGCTGCTGACCGTGAGCACCGCCAGTGTCGCAACCTTGTTGGCCAGCCGGAACGCTGCCGCATCCCCTTCGCGGCTGGTCGTTCTGCTGAACACGGTGATGAACGCCGTGGACAGCGCGCCCTCGGCGAACAAATCGCGCAGCAGATTCGGGATGCGAAAGGCAATGACGAACGCATCCAAGAGAGCGGCCCCGCCAAACAGCGCCGCAACGACCTGTTCGCGCACCAGTCCCAGCAGGCGACTGCACATCACGGCCAGGCCGACGACGCCGGCCGCGCGGGTGTTTAGGGTTTCCGGTCTGGACCGGCCGGGTGCCAGTGGTGGATTTTCAGAAATGGGAGTGGATGCCAAGGGTGGGACTTTCAGCAGCGTGGACTTGAGGACTGTACCTGTATGGGGTGCATGCTGGCCAGCGACACCGCCGGGATTGCGCGCGTCGTCACAGGATCAGGCCCGAAGGCCTTGCTGGCGACAACGCAGGGCAGCCACGAGCCAAAACAACCCGCTCACGGCTACCGCAACGGGAACCAGCAGCACCGCCTGCGCCAATGAAGTTCGATCCGACAACCTGCCGATGAGCGGTGGTGAAATCACATCCCCGAGCAGGTGGATGGCGAGCACGCTCAGGGCAATGGCCGAAGCCCGTTGCGCGGGGCTCACCAGGCCCACGATCACGGAGTTGATGGGCCCGGTCGACATGAACAGCAGCAGCTCGGCCCCCATCAGCGTCGGGTAGAAGATGGATGGCACGGCGCTCCTGAGACACACCAGCGTCAGCGGCAATGCTGCAAAGGTTGTAACTGCCGACAGCCACAGATAGGACTGTCGCGTGTAGCGCTGACAATAGTCCCCCAACCAACCACCCACAAAGGTGCCGACAATGCCGGTGACGACCACGATGGCGCCGAACCCGGTGGTGGCCTGCGACACGGGCACAGCGCGCACCCGCTCCAGGAACGTGGGCATCCAAAATGCCAGGCCGCCCAGTGCGAAGGTGTACGCCGCATAACCCAACACAGTCAGCGCATAGGAACTCTGGCCCGCGAGCTTCAGGTACAGGCGCAGCGTCTGCCACAGAGCATCGAAGACGCGCGTGCGCGATGCGGGTGGGAGCCGCGCGCTCGCGGCGACTTCACTCGAGCCGCGCGGCGGATCCGGTACCCGCAGCGCCCCCAGCGCCAGCAGCAGCCCGGGTAGCCCGGCAACCAGGTATGCGGCGCGCCAGCCCCAGGCTTGCGATACCGCCCCGCCCACCACATAGCCCAGCGCGGCCCCCACCGGAATGGCCATGTAGAAGATCGCGAATACTCGTCCCCGCCGCGATGGTGCGTAGTAGTCGGCCAGCAGCGTCGGAGCGATCGTGGCATAGGCTGCCTCACCGATGCCCACTGCGGCGCGCGAGGCGAACAACTCCCAGTAACTGCGCGACAGCCCCGACCAGGCGGTCGCAATACTCCACAAGGCCACCCCGATTGCGATCGGGCGGGTGCGCGAGCGCCGGTCCCCGAGGTAGCCGAATACCGGCGATGCCAGCATGTAGACCACCAGGAATCCCGTCGCGAGCAAGCCCGACTCGGAGTCGCTCGAGACAATCCCCGCCGCCTTCATCTGCGGCAGTACCGCAGAGGGCACGTAGCGATCCAGGTAGTTGAGCAGATTGATCAGCGTCAGGACCAGAAGTCCGCGCCCGGCAAAGCGTACGCCTGGTGCGCCAGCAGCCGGCTGCATGGTATCCCCCCTACCCGTCAAAGTGCGAAATGATACGCTGCCGGGTGGGCCAAGGGCGTTTACCTGTCGTGAGGATCCGTCATGCCAGAATCAGCAAGGAGTGTGCATTGCCCCGCTGGCTTCAAGGCTGCGGTGCTGCTGGCGCTGCTGGCCGTGGCACTGCCGGGCCCGCGAAGCCCGGCCCAGACCCCCGACCCGGAGCAGCAGCGCTGGCTGGCACCCCATGAGGGCGGGCTGAGCACCGACGCACAGGTGCACTTCTACCCGCTGCCCCACGAGCGCAGCGGCCCGACCACCGTGACGGTGGCCGTAGATGGTCGGGTCTGGTTCACCGAGGGCGGCGGCAATCGCATCGGCAGCATGAACCCCGACGGCAGCGACCTGATGGAGTTCGCCTTGCCCCATGCCGACAGTTCCCCACGCATCATCGCGCGCGGCTCGGACGGCAACCTGTGGTTCTCGGAACACACCGGCAACCGCATCGGACGAATCACTCAGAACGGGGTCATTACCGAGTGGGACATCCCGACACCCAACAGCCAGCCGCGGGCCATATCGTTGGGGACTGACGGCAACATCTGGTTCGGCATGTTTGCGGCCGGCAAAATCGGCCGGATCACCCCGGCCGGCGTCATTAGCGAGTTTTCGCCCCCGACTCCCGACAGCGGCCCGCGCGCGGTCGCCACCGGCGCCGATGGCAATGTCTGGTTCTCTGAATTCAAGACCAATCGCATCGGCCGCATCACACCCAAGGGCACGATCACCGAATTTGTCCTGCCCCGCCCGAACAGCGGCCCGGGGGACATCACCATGGGTCCGGATGGTGCCCTGTGGTTTGTGGAACTCTCCGGCGGCATCGACGGTGTGCGCACCGACGGCAACCGCGTCGGGCGCATCACCTTTGACGGCAGAATCAGCGAGTATCCGCTGCCGCAAGGGGCGGCCTCACCCATCAATATCGCCGTGGGTCCGGATCGCAACCTCTGGTACACCCGTGGTGCCACACTCGGCCGAGTGACGCCCGCGGGTGCCATCACGGAGTTCTCCTCAGGTGCTGATGGACGCTCGGTGGGCCTGTCCGCCGGCAGCGACCGTGAGCCGCCCACGCGCCTGGTGAATCGCCTGTGGTTTGCGGATGGCGGCGCCAATCGCATCAGCTATCTGCAGTTCGTGCCCTCGGCATCCCGCCAACAGTAAGGGGAATATCATGCGAATCGGACTGCTCGTCACCGCCGCGGCGGCACTGGGTATGATGAACGTCGCCAGCGCCCAGACAGCCGCGCCGGCCACGCCGGCCGCGGCCCCCGCAGCCACCACCTTTGTCGTCAGATTCAAGGTCAAAGCGGGTAAGAACGCTGAGTTCGAGAGGGCCATGGCGAAGATCCAGGCGGCTTTGGTGAGCGCCGAACCGGGCAATATCTACTACGATCTGTATCTGCCCGGCGCAGGTTCGCAGACCTACGTACTCATCGAGCACTACCGCAATGCGGATGCCGTAGCAGCCCATGGCAAGGACCCCAACACCAGACAGATGGTCGCGGACATCCGTGATCTGCTGGATGGTGCGATGGCGCAGGCGGTCACTGCGAAGCCCTTGATTCTGGTGAGCAGCAAACCCTAAGACCGTGGACTGGAACCCGAACCTCTACCGGCGCTACGAAGACGAACGCACCCGCCCGGCGGTGGAACTTCTGGCGCGGGTGCCCCTGACCAGTGCCTCCCTGGCGTTCGATCTGGGGTGTGGTCCGGGCAATTCGACCCAGTTGCTGGTACAGCGCTTCCCAAGCGCGCAGGTCATTGGCATCGACAATTCCCCGGCCATGGTGCGCAGTGCCACCGAGCGTCTGCCACAGGCACGCTTCGAGCTGGGCGATGTTGCGCGCTGGGAGCCGGACTTCCCGCAGCGCCCCGACCTCATTTTCGCCAACGCCACCCTGCAATGGGTTCCCGATCATGCGCGCCTGTTGCCGCGCCTGCTTTCCCTGCTGGGGCCCGCTGGGGTCCTGGCGATTCAGATGCCGGACAATTTCGAGGAACCCAGTCGCCGCCTGATGCGCGAGCTGGCGGCTCGGGCACCATGGAAAGCCCTGCTCGCAAATGCCGAGCAGGTCCGCACGCAGTTGCTGAGCATCGATGGCTATTACGATCTGCTGGCCAAGCAGGCGGCCCGGGTGGATGTTTGGCACACCACCTATCAGCATCCAATGGCCTCCCCCGCCGCCATCATCGAGTGGCTGCAGGCCACGGGTCTGCGCCCGTTCCTTGAGCCGCTGTCCCTGGAACAACGCGCCGGCTTTCTGGCCGCGTACGCGCCGCTCATCGCTGCGGCCTATCCAGCCCGCGCCGATGGCCAGCGCCTGCTGGCTTTCCCGCGCCTGTTCATCGTCGCGCAGCGCCGGTCTTGATAGGCCAAGCCCCCGGCAGTGCCGGGGTCGAAGATTCTTACGCGCATCCGCGGTTATCACTGATCCCGGCGGCGGACGGCCGGCGACAAGCTGCGCGCTGTACCGAATCCAACGTCCCAGGAGGACGACAATGACTACGACCACCAATACCAGCGGCTACGTGATTTCCTCAGACAAGGTCGAGGGCGCAGCGGTCTACAACGGCTCGGGCGACAAGCTCGGATCCATCGATGATCTGATGATCGACAAGCGCTCCGGACATATCCGCTACGCCGTGCTCGAGTTCGGCGGTTTTCTCGGCATGGGGACCGACCGCTATCCGATTCCCTGGAATGTGCTGCGCTACGACACCGAAAGGGATGGCTACGTCGTGCCCCTGGACAAGAACATCCTGGACAAGGCGCCCCGTTACCGCCCGGACAACGTGCCGGTCTACGATAACGACTTCGGCAGTCGCATCGATCGTTACTACCACATGGATGCCTGAGCTAGTAGTTCGCGAAGAACGAACGGCTCGCGGCGAAGCAGAACGGTGCCACCAATGTAGCGTGGTAGGCCGTGGCGACGGCGGATGCCCCGCCGTCGCTGGCTCCCTGCGCAACCGCAGCGGCGGCAAGCGCCTGTTTTGCCAGCTCAAAGCCCTGCTTGAGAGTCGCATAAGGATCGTTGGCGGCCACCGCCGACTCCAGGTCCAGGACGCCAATCGAGGCCGACGCCGGCGCATTCGCGGCCCAGTAGCCTTGCATTAGCTGGGTGTTGAAGAAGAATACGACTGGGTCGAGGTCACCCCCGCAAAGCTGCAGCGGCGCGGTCGGAACCCAGTTGCGCAGATCATTGCGCTGCAATGCCTGACGCGCGGGAAGCTGCGCGGAGGGACTCGCAACGCCGGTCGTCACCGTGGGAAATCCACCATCCGGATTCGCCTGCGCGTCCTGAAGATAGCTCAGCCGATAGCTGTTCTGGATCAGGTTGCCGGTGCCAAAACCCAGCGCAAACACCGCCGCCAGGGCCGCAGGCGTGGTCGGGGGCGTGATGGCCGCAAACTGCGGCGCCGGAGGCGTCAGGCTGAAGAGGGCGTACTGGGGAAGCAGCCCTTCCGAGTACAGCTGGCTGCGTGTCATCGTGGTGGGCAGCAGGGTCTGGATGCCGGTCGCATACGGCGGTTCGAAGACCTCGCTGGGATCCGCATAGATATTTCCGTATGCGGCCTGATAGGCGGTCAGAAGCAGCGTTGTGGAGATCGGCGCACCGCCGTTGACGTCGCCATAGAACACGGCATCGGCGAAGGCAGCCAGGGCGTACGGTCCGGACATCGGCGCCGAGGCCGTCACCGTCATGCCGGCCGCCTGCATGGCGCGATGGGTGGCCATGGCCACATAGCCGCCCTGGGAGTAACCGGTGATGAACAGTTTGCCGCTGTCCCGGGTCAGCGTCGCCGACACCAGTGGCAGCGCGGTGCGCGCCGCCTTCAGCGCGTCCATCATGTCCTTTGATTGCTGCTCGGCGATCAGGTACGGATGATAGGTCAGTGTCGAGGTGTCATAGCCCGCGTAATTGGGTGCCACGACGATATAGCCTTGCGAGGCGAATACCGCCGCCAGCGCCAGCGGCTCATCATTGCTCAGGTCCGCCATGCTGAAATTGCGGTCCGTGGAGGTGCCATGGGCATACTCGACAATGGGACGCGAACCGGTACAGGTGCTGCCCAGACCGCTCGGCACCATCAGCGCGCCGGAGGCCGTGGTGGGTTGATTCGCGCCATCCACGGTCTCGTACTCGATGGTATAGATCAGCACGTCGCACACCGGCGTGCCGCTCAGGGAAAGCAGCTGCTGATGGGTGGCCACATTGAGTTCCACCAACAGGCTCGGTGCCGTAACCGTCGACACCAGCTGTGCGGGACTTTGCAGCAAGGTTCCTTCCGGTGGCGGACCGCTCGTGATGCCGATCGAGGCCAACGCGCCGCCCACACTGTCCGCCCCGCATGCGCTCATCAGCGTCAGGCAACTCGCCGCGAAAAGCAGCCTTGTATGGATCATGAATGGTTCGCTGCGCAGCCCTGGTCCAGGTTGGACAGGCGACAGCGCAGTACGTTCCGTGCCCGGCACACCAGCCGCTTCGCCATGCGAGATCATGTCATCGCGCTCCGACAGGTCACTGTGCGTGTTGGTGACTGTACCGCCTGCCGACTGCAGGCACACACTTATCCTATGAATCATTCACCCGATCTTGATATCCGACTTGACGAGGCGCTGGATGAATCCTTCCCTGCCAGCGACCCGCCGGCGGTACATTCCATCGAAACCGAAACCTGGGTGAGGCGCGAAAGCCCTGCCCCGTCCCACGCTTTGCCGTATAGCGACAATCCCCTGCCGGCCAAGCCGAAGTTCCAATAATCGCGCCGTCGTTTTTCAGCGACGTAGGCAATCGCCTACAGGTTGCCAAGCTCTCGCCGGCGCGTGAGGATCTCGCCTCGATGGATTCGCGATGTGCGGACCCCGGATTTTCCTTCTGGCAGGGAGTGCGTATGTACCAGCTGATATTGACGGTGATGGTGAGCTTTGGTGGGCCGGTCGCGGACGTGGATGGTCATGGAGTAGCCATGGTTACGCAGCGTTATGTCGTCGCCGTGCAGGGCTTTGCCACCAAGGAGGAATGCATAAATTTCGAGGGACAGGGTTATACAAGCCTCGAAAGTTCCCTCACCAGTACCTTCGGTACCCAGACCAAGGTCACCCCGGAAACGACCCCACGTTGCCAGGCGCAGCCGGCTGAAACCACCGCCAGTAACTAAGGGGCAAATGCGGGCGGGAACACCTGCAGTTCGGGGTGGCACCCAAGGGGGTGTATTCAATTGAAGGCGCTGCCAATCCTCGCCCGGGGACCTGCGGCGAGCCGAAAATGACCGGCCATGCCGCCATCGCTGCGGCTGCGCCCGCACCCGGGGGACATGAGCCAATCCAGGGGCCCTAGCGCCGCCGGAGCGCCCCCGGGCGCTTCGCGCCCTTGTCCCAGGGCCAAATCCACCGTTAACATGGCCTAGTCACGTTATACAACGTCAACTAGAACGGTAACCGGGCGCCCCCGGTGAAGCCGGGCGCCTGAATCATCGTGTATACAGTACGTCTCGCCGGCTTACCGACCGGTCTGCGAACTACCTAATGCTTGGCCTGATCCGCTACTTGTTCGATCGTCGAATGAGGCCCCTGCGCCATTCGATCACGGCGGTATATGCGCTGTTGCTGGTCATCAATGTGGTGGTATGGGTCTGGGCGTTCCTGACCTTTCGGCAGCAGCCGGTATTGCTTGGCACCGGCCTTCTGGCCTATGGCTTCGGCCTGCGGCACGCCGTGGACGCGGACCATATCGCCGCCATCGACAATGTCACCCGTAAGCTGATGCAGGAGGGCCAGCGCCCGGTCACGGTGGGGTTCTTCTTTGCCATGGGTCACGCCACGGTGGTGATCCTGGCGGCCGCAGGCATCGCGCTGACCGCCGCGGCCCTGCACTTCGATCAGGCAAAAAGCGTGGGCGGCATCATCAGCACGTCGGTGTCGGCGCTGTTCCTGTTTGCGATCGCGGTAATGAACCTGCTGATTTTCTTCTCCGTGTGGAAGACCTTTCGGCACGTACGCGGCGGTGGCGAGTTCGTCGAGGAGGACTTCGACCTGTTGTTGAACAAGCGTGGGTTCGCCTCGCGGTTGTTTCGGCCGCTGTTTGCTCTCATCCGCAAGAGCTGGCACATGTTCCCGCTCGGCTTCCTGTTCGGTCTGGGCTTCGATACGGCCACGGAAGTCGCGCTGCTGGGTATTTCTGCCACCCAGGCCGCAAAGGGTGTCTCGATCTGGTCGATCATGGTATTTCCGGCGCTGTTCGCCGCCGGCATGTCATTGATCGACACGACCGACGGCATTCTGATGCTGGGGGCCTACGACTGGGCCTATGTGAAGCCGATCCGCAAGCTGTTCTACAACATGACGATAACGCTGGTGTCGGTGGTGATCGCCGTACTGATCGGTGGCATTGAGGCACTGGGCCTGCTGATGAGTAAAATGCAGCTCTCCGGACCGTTCTGGACTGTCATCAGCGAACTAAACAGCAATTTCAACAATCTCGGATTCATCATCATCGCCATTTTCATCATCGCCTGGGCGGCCTCGGTCGTGGTCTACCGGTACAAGGACTACGACCGGCTGGAAGTGAAGAAATCTGCGAATTCCTAGGCCACTACCACTATTACCGCCGGCCTCCCGATGACACCTACCATTACCGCCTTTGCACGATCGCCCGATCGCGGCCGCGGATTGGCGCGTGACATGCGCGTGCGCTGGGCGCTCGAAGAAGCCGGCCAGCCTTACGAGGTTCGTCTTGTTTCCTTTGAGGCGATGAAGGGCGCGGGGCATCTGGCGCTTCATCCCTTCGGGCAGATTCCGACCTACGAAGAAGGCGCTCTTGCTCTGTTCGAATCGGGGGCGATCGTATTGCATATCGCGCAGCGCCATCCAAACCTGCTGCCCGAGGATGCGAATGCGCGGGCGCGCGCGATCAGCTGGATGTTTGCCGCGCTCAACACGGTCGAGCCACCAATCCTTGATCTCGCAAACACCAGGATCCTGGAGAGCGACAGGCCCTGGTACGAGCAGCGCCTGCTGATAGTCAAGGATCGCATCCGTGACACGCTGGGTAGACTTTCCGGTCGCCTTGGCGATGCCGACTGGCTCGATGGCGCCTTCAGCGCGGGTGACTTGATGATGGTATCGGTGCTGCTGCGGCTGAAAGCATCCGGCTTGCTTGACGAACAGCCGAACCTTGCCGCCTATGTCGGCCGCGGGGAAGCGCGCGCCGCCTACCAGCGCGCCTTCGCGGCTCAATTGGCGGTTTTCACCGGCAGCCCACCGACCGACTGACGTACACCAGCAAGAAGTAATTCAGCGGCTGCGAGCAGTCCCTTGCCACTCTGCTACGACCTCAGCCGTGGTCACGACTCGCCCCAATATGCCGCCCTCACCGGCAATACACCTGAGCATCGCCTCATGAAGCCCGGTATCGGCAGCGGCGCAGGCGTCGCCCACGGTCTGACACTCAAAGCCCCGATCCACCGCCTCGCGGAGCGTCGAGTGCACGCAAACGTCGGTCGTAACGCCGCTCAGCGTCAATGCCGTTACGCCCCAGGCACGGAGCACAAGCTCAAGGTCCGTGGCGTAGAAGGCGCCAAACCCAGGCTTGTCTATCACCACCTCGGAGGGCAAAGGCAACAGTTCATCAATGATCTCGTGCCCGGGCTCCCCCCGCACCAGCAGCCGACCCAGTGGACCACGACTGCCGATCGCCGCGCCGACGCGAGCGGCCCGCCGCGCCTTGGCGGGATTGAGATCGGCGAGGTCCGGCCGGTGCCCCTCGCGGGTGTGAATGATGCGAATATCGGCCGCTCGCGCCGCCTCGAGCAGACGCCTCACATTGGGAATCGGCGCGCGCAAGACTTCCACATCAACCCCGCTTTGGCCGATGTATCCCCTGGGATCAAGGAAATCGCGCTGCATGTCGATCACGACGAGCGCAGTGGTGGCCGAAGAGTTCATACCGCGGTCAGGAACGAAACGCCCACGGCGCCGAGAAACCCGTTTGCACGGTCCTCGCCACCGCCCACCGAACCATAGTCCTCCGCCAGGACTCGCGCGACCCGGTGACGGTGGTAATTCACGATCAGATCGCGACACGGTATGACCTGCGGATCATGTGTGCCGTAGAGCTCCCGATGCAGGGCCGGCAACTCGTACCAGGACACCCCGGTCTTGGTGTGATGCGCATTGTGATAGGGAAAATTCAGCACCAGCAGATTAAGCCACGGCCAGCGGATCGCCACCAGGTTCGAGTAGGTGTTCTCGTACTCATAGCGGCGAGTGCGGCGCGGATCCGGGGGCGCCGCCGTCAGCGATTGCGACGGAAACACCTCGTAGGTGTGCTGAAAGGCGTCCATGAAGCGCAGCACATGCACAAATATGAGATAGGCAATGGCATACAGCAGCAGTGCTTTCACCGAAACCAGTGCCAATGCGCACCAAAACACCACTCGCACCATCAGCAGGCTCACGGTGCGCACCCGGGCGCGCACCGTCCCGTGGCGAAATGGCGCCACCACGATCATGGCCCGCATCAGCAACTCCACAAACGGAATGTAGGCCCATTCAAGCCCCAGCACGGACCGACGAACCCAAACCGGCGCACGCTTCAGCACCGCACGATAATCGAAGGTCACCACATCGAGCCGATCGGTGTGATGGCGCAGATGCTTCATCTTCAGTCTCTGATAGTCAGCCAGGCATGCGCCGTTCAGCCAGCTCATCAGTATGCCCAGGCGATCGTTGGACACGATGCGCGCGAACACCGTCTGATGGGCGCATTCGTGAATCATGTATCCCGAACAGATGAGGGTATGTGCGGTCAGCAATACTCCGACGACGTTCAGCAGGATCTCGGGGCGCGTGAGCAGCCAAACACCGAGCCCCCAGCCCCCGAGCGTGTACCCAATCATGACGGCATGGGGCCAAGCCCCGGCTCGCCGAAACAGGCCATTCATTGGAGTCCTCCCGCTTGCGCCTGTAATGCGGTCACGAAGGAGGCGTCGTAGGTGGCCTCAATCGGGGGCAGCTTCTGGATCTGCCCCTCCCGCTTCAGAATCCCACCGATGATATTGCCGCTGGCGTGGAACGACGGCAGTACCGAGGCCTTTTTGAACACATCGCCGAGCTGCGCCAGGTGCGGATTCTCGACGTTCAGCAGCTGTGCCTTGACGTCCGCAACGCTGATCCCGAGCGCTTTGCCGATGATGACAGCGGCTTGATCGGGTTGCCGGCCCATGAAATCCAACCCATCCAAGCCACCGCGAATCAGCGCCTGGATCATCTTGGGGTTCTTGGCAATCGTATCTTCCCTGAACGCCAGCACGTCGGTAATCAGGCCGCGCGCGTCGCGCGAGGACAGCAGCACATGGAACTGATTGCCGCCTCCGATTTTTTGAATCATCGACACGCTGGGCTCGTAGGTGACGCCGGCGTCAACCGAGCCGCTCGCCATGATTGCAACCACACCCTCTGGCGTGGAGTTCACTGCACGGACATCGCTCTGCGAGAGCCCGGCCTGCGCGAGCGCATATCCCAGGAGGAAGTCCGAGGGCGAGGAAGGCTGAAAGGCCACCGTGCGGCCCTTCAGATCCTTGACGGTGCGGATCGAGACTTTGGAAAGGATCGCGTCCCCGCCGGCCGAGTAATCGATCGGCATCACGACCTTGAGCTTCCAGCCCTTGGCCACGGCAATGAGCACCTGATCATAGGTCAGTGTCGAGGCTCCGAGCTCACCCCCCTCCAGCGCGCCGGTCATCAACGAGTTATCGCTGAATGTCACGAGCTTTACGTCCCAACCGTATTTGCGGTAGTAGCCGTTTGCGGCCGCACAATACAGCGGACCGTAGCCAATCCAGTTGACGACGCCGAGACTGACCTGTTCTGCCGCACCACGAGCCTGCGGCATTCCGATGACGATCAACGCGGCGACCCAGCCGACGAATGCATAGCGCTTCATAGGTGAGTGTTACTCCTCAACATTGATGTTGGCCGCCAGCAGCTGTCGCCGCAGAGGCTCCAGTTGCCGCGCATAGTTACGCCATTGCGCAACGGCCGTGTCATACAGGGGCCGACGTACCTGCACCGCACTTGCGGTCGTGCTTGGCGCGGCATTCGCTTGAAATTGCATACAGGCCTCCTCCCAACCAAGCCCGCAGAACGCCAGCAGACGCTGGCTTTCACCGCGTTGGTCGGCGATCAGTGCCTCGTAGCTCAACTCATGCATGAACCCTGGCCACCGCGACTGCCAATGATGCATCAGCCGCTCATAGGCGACGTAGTAGCGCCCAAGTTCCTCAAGATCATAGGAAAATGGATAGCCGTCCTGGAACAGAGTCTTGAACATGGCATAGCAGGCCGCCATGGGGTGACGCCGTACGTGCACGATGCGTGCGCGGGGTAAGGCCCGATGGATAAGACCGCAGTAAAGATAGTTGAGCGGCATCTTGTCCGTAAAGCGCGCCGCCGTAATGCCTGCCGCGCGAACTCGCGCCAGGTAGTCGCGACCCAGTTGGGCAAAGTCGATTTCCGCTGACTGCCTCACCAGCTCCTGGCGCGAGATCGAGCCGCGGTTCTTGCCCGGAACGGCCACGGCCGCAGCGACCACCGCAAGCGCGAAATGCGGCAGTTCTCCAGCAGCTCGAATGGTGGAATGACTGCCCAGAATCCGTTCGATCAGGGTGCTGCCGCTGCGCGGCAGGCCCACGATGAATATCGGCGCATCATCAGCGCGGGCCGCGTGCGCAGGGGTGGCCTGTACTTGCGCCAGCGGCAGCCCGGGGTGCGCCTCAATGATCCAGTCGACCGTTGCCACGTCCGTGCCAACGTCATAGCGCAGGTGCTCACGCCGCACTCGTGCCCCGCACGCCAGATGCTCGAAGGAGCGCGCGTATTGCCCGAGATCCTCGTATTCCTTGGCCAGTGCGTAGCGCAGCGCCGCCTGACCCCGCCAGGCGCTGGCAGCGGGGAGTCGCGCTTCCAGTTCCACCGTATGGTTGCGATCCGCGCTTTGCACGCGCAGCTCCGAGCGATTCAGGTACGCCTCGTAGTCTTGCGGCTTCTGTCGGATCACCCGATCGTAATCCTCTTCGGCCCCATCGATGTCACCGAGAAAACGGCGCACGGTTGCGCGGTTGAATGCGAAATGCGGCTCATTGGGTGCCAATGCCACCGCCTGATCGAACGCCGCAAGCGCGCGCGCCTGATCACTCGCCCGGCTGAACAGATTGCCAATCGCATCGAGCACCGCCGCATCCTTGGCTGCACGAAGTTGCGCCGCTGCGGCGCTCGCGCAGGCCAGGCTGGTGTGGCCCAGAGCCAAAAGACAGTGTGCTCTCTGCAGCAGCAGACGCGGATCCTCCGGCGCGCGGCGCAATGCGGCCTCGGCTTGTCGCAAAGCCTCGGTCGCGGTTATCGGAACTCCAGTCATATCTGCGTTGTCACCGCTTATTGCGACAGCCGCTGCAGCAGGCCCAGATCAGTGCGCAGTCCGGATGTCTCGCGTATGCGCTCAAGGATCTGAAACCGCAGGGCGAGGAACTCGGGCGTATATTTCATGGTCAGCACACGCTCAGCTGGAAGCGGCACGTCATAGATCGAGTCGACGCGACCCGGACGCGGCGCCATGAGAATCACGCGACGGCCCAGATAGATGGCTTCCTCCACGTCATGCGTCACGAACAGGACTGTGCAGGCCTCGAGTGCCGAAACGTGCAGTATGAGATCGTGCATGACCTCGCGTGTCTGCGCATCCAGAGCTCCGAAGGGCTCATCCATGAGCAGAAGTCGGGGACGCGTCATCAAGGCCCGCGCTATCGCCACGCGTTGCTGCATCCCGCCGGAGAGCTGCGAAGGGTAGGCGTGGGCGACGTGACTCAAACCCATCAGACGCAGCAGCGCGTCGGCCCGGCCTGAGGCACTTTCGACGTCGGCACTGGTCCGATCCCGGGTGTGCGCCGCCAACTGCCGCGGAAACTTGATGTTGCCGATGACGGTAAGCCACGGATACAGGCTGTAGTCCTGAAATACCATCGCCCGGTCGGCGCCAGGTCCGACCACCAGCGCTGCGCCTGCCCTGATAGTACCGGCCGATTGCGTTTCAAGCCCCGCAAGTATCCGAAGCAACGTGGACTTGCCGCAACCTGATGCGCCAACGAAGGTAACAAACTCACCGTCGGCGATATCCAGGCTCACGTTGTCAAGCGCCGTCACTCGCTTCTGGCCTTCACCGAACACCTTGCACACGGACCGACAACTGATGGCGCTCATATCAACTCCGGACATGCAGGTACGGAAAGGCCCGTCTATGGATGAAGCGGAATGTCTGATCCATTGCCAGCCCGATCGTCCCGATAAGTATGATGCCGGCGAAAATCTTGTCGGTTTGCAGGAAACGCTGCGCCTTTATGATGGCATATCCCAAACCGGAATTCGCGGCGACCAATTCAGCAACCACCAGGTAAGTCCAGGCCCATCCCATGGTGATGCGCAAGGTGTCCAGAAGGGCCGGCTTGGCGGAGGGAACGATGACCTTTTCTATCACTTCACAGCGCGTCGCGCCCATGGTCTGAGCGGCTTCGATCTGAGCCATCGGCACACGGCGGACGTCCTCGGCCACCATCAGCACCATCTGAAAGAAAGTGCCGATGAAGATGATGGCGACCTTGGCGGCCTCATCGATCCCAACCCAAAGCATGACCAGGGGAATGAAGGCGACCGCCGGCATGTAGCGTACAAAATCAGTCAGGGGCTCAAACAAGGCCTGCATCACACGGAAGTTTCCGATCAACAAACCAAGCGGCATGGCGACCAGCGCCGAGAGCGCCCAGCCGGCGGTAACTCGGAAGCTGCTGATGGCGATGTCGTCGAGCAGACGGTCGTCGCTAAACCAGGTCCCGACCCGCTGCAGGACATCGATCGGGCCCGGAAGGAACACGCGACTTACCGATCCGAGCAGGGTCAGCACCGTCCAACCGGCCAGCGGGACCGCCAGTCCCACCGCCGCGAGGATCCAGTAGTTCCTCTGGCTCATCCAGCCGCGAATCTTCCATACCGAGCTTTGGCTCATGGCTTCACGGCGGGCGCTGGCCCCGCTCCTGCAGCGATTGCTGCATCGATGAGCGAGCGATCCACGCCCTTGGCGGCATCGGGGCGGCCGTCGATCAACTTGTTCGACAAAAGAAAGGCAGCGATGTTCGGCGCGACGCTCACGAGGCTGCGTGGGTTTTTGGGATCGAATGCCTCGAGGTTTGCCGCCGCATCGAAGAAGCGCGTACCGGGTAGGAAGACACGGTATTGGTCAGGCGGCATTCCGACAACCTTTGACATGATGGCGACGGCCCGTTCGGGTTGCGCTCGGATGAATGCCTCGGTGTCAAACCAGGCCCGAATCATGGCTATGAAGTCCTTGCGCTTGCTCTGGATCGAGCGTTCCTGCGCAACCAGGAGATCCGGAATCAGCCCGGGCATCTGCGCGGAAGTGAATAACGCCGTGCCTTTGCCGCTCTTCTGAATCTGACTGATCCAGGGATTCCATACGACTGCCGCGTCCACCCGCCCGCTCATGAAGGCCGCGGCGGCATCTCCGGCCGACAGATTCACGACCGTTACGTCATTGGGCTGCAACCCATTGCGGGCGAGTGCCGTATACAGCACGAAGTGCGAGACACTGTATTGCTCAAGCGCCACCGTATGGTGGCGTAAGTCCCCGAAGCTCTTGATTTTGGGGCCTACCATGAGCGCATCATTGCCGGCGGAATTGTCGTTGACGAGTACCGCCTTCAGCGGCAGCCCCTTGGCTATCGGACCCAGAGTGTCGGACCAGGTTTGGCTATTGGCATCCAATTGCCCGCTGGAGAGTGCTGAGATGGAGTCACTGTAGTTGGCGAACCAGATGAGCTTTACGTCCGCGCCGTATTTGCGGAAGAAACCCTGATCCTGTGCCACATACCAGGCGACCCAACCGGTCCAGTCAGACACGCCGACCTTGACTTGCGCCTGGACAGGACTTACCGCGGCCCACGCCATGAGCAGCGCGCCGATCACAGGGACAATTCGATTCATGCGACTCATTGCGAAGCTCCGGTTGCTCGCGCGGTTGTTGCCAGTCGGGTGAGATAGCTGCGCCAGCCGCCGTCGGCCGTAATGTCGGTTGCACCGATGATAGCCCGCGGCTCGGCGACAAAGCCCTTGACGCTCGAGCCATCGGCCAGCGCCACCGTGCCTATGGCCAGCGGTGCGGGTACTTCATTCACGAAGCTCCCGAAGTGAGCGGCATCGAGCTCATAAATCTCAGTTTCGATTGCCGCCCCGTCAGGCCCCACATGCACCAGCGCCGGCTTTGACGGGATCTGAGCCGTCATCGCATAGAGCCTGTAGAGCGGCGCGGTGTGGGTACGTTCCACGAAGCGCGCGGAACGGGAACTCAATTGCCAATGCAGGGGCATGCCGGACAGATGGGCACCCACGACCGCCAGCCGGACTTGCGCCGGCCGCGCCTTCGTATCCAGCGGCGGCACCTTGAACTTGAGATCCTGGGAATAGCGAGCGGCGAGCGCGAGCAGGCCGGCGTCAGCCCACGCGGGGCCGATCAGACTCACACCCGCCCCGGTGGCGTTACTGCGGAAACCGGCGGGTAAGGCCATCGCACTCATATCGAGCAGATTCACGAAGTTGGTATACCGACCCAGATGTGCATTGAGGCCCACCGGCTCGGCCAGTACCTCGCTGACCCGATAGGTCGTCGGCGTAGTTGGCAGCAACAGCACGTCGATTCGCTCCCACAGGCCCTCCGCGGTGCGCGCACAACGCTGCTGGGCGTACAAACCGCGGAATGCGTCGACTGCGGAAAGTCCTTTGGCCGCCTGCACGATGGCACGCACCACCGGATGGATGGCTCCGGGCTGTTTATCGAGCAGTTCCTCCACCACAGCCGTGCGCTCGGCGACCCATGGCCCGCCGTACAGCAGGCCTGCAGCCTCGATGAGTGGCGACACATCGACAATGACTGGAGTGCCGCCGACGGCTTGCAGCCGAGCGCAGGCGGCGGCATAACACCCGGCATCCTCGGGTGCGAGTTCCGCCAGCTGCGCCGGCTGTGGTACCCCGAACCGGAAGCCGGTCCCGATTGCAGCCAGTGGCGCCGCTGCACGCCTCGAAAAGGGATCTTCGACATCAAATTGCGCCAGGACGGCGTCGACGAGCGCGGCATCCGCCGCGCTCACCGTGAAAGTGGAAATGCAGTCGAGGCTGCGGCAGGCTGGCAGCAGTCCACGCGTGCTCCAGCGGCCCCGCGTGGGCTTGAAGCCAAATAGATGGTTGAAGGCCGCGGGAACGCGTCCGGAGCCGGCGGTATCCGAACCTAGAGCCAGCGGCACGACTCCCGCGGCGACCGCCACGGCGGACCCAGAACTCGACCCGCCACTCACATATTCTCGATTGAATGCACAGCCGACCGCGCCGTAAGGGCTGCGGGTTCCGACCAGGCCGGTGGCGAACTGATCCAGATTGGTCTTGCCAATCACGATCGCCCCGGCCCTGATCAGATGTTCGATGACCATCGCAGAGCGCGCCGGCCGATAGGCGAACTGGGGGCAGGCTGCCGTGGTCGCGAAGCCTGCAACATCAATGTTGTCCTTGACCGCAACCGGCACCCCGGCGAGTGTGAGCCGCTCACCGGCGGCAACCCGCTCATCAATACGGGCCGCCTGCCCGAGCAGCTCCGAATCGGCTGCGCGACTGATCCATACCTGAGGCTGAATCTCATCGTAAGCGCGCGCGCGCGCGAGGGCCTCGCTCACCACGGCGGTGGCGCTGCGGGCGCCGGCGTTGACGTCCCGGGCGATCGCACTGACCGTCCATTCCAGATGCTTTGCGTCCATGTCAACCATGCCCCGTTGAAGTGCCGGTCGCGTCGGGTTCAAGTGCGATGAGTGCCATGCCGGGGGCAATTGCCTGCCGCTCCCGGATATAGACCGCCCGTACAATACCGGCGACGGGACTCGGAACTGTGCACTCGGTCTTCATCGCTTCGATCGCGGCGATGACTGAGCCCTTCTCAATGCGGTCGCCGGGACGCACCTGAACTCGCCAGACATTCCCGCCCAACGGCGCTTCGATGAGCTCGGAGCCCAGCGGCACGCTCGGGGCTTGCGGTGCAATGGTGTCTTCAGTCGACGGCGCCTCGGGCGACAACTCGTTGCGCCGAACCCACGCCTCTCTTTCTGCATCGAAGGCGGCTTGGCGAGTTTGCTGGAACGCTTCAATGCCGGCCCGCTCCTGGTGCAAGAAGCGCTGGTAGTCCGCCAACCGAAAGGTCTCGGACTCGATCCGCAGGGCACGCCGGCCCACGGGAAAATCGCGGCGCCATTCGTTCAGTTCGGCGTGAGTCACTGGAAAGAAGCGGATCTGATCGAAGAAGCGCAGCAACCAGGGCAGCTCTTGAAATTCACCGCTGCGCCGGTATGAGTTCCAGACCTGCACGGTGCGCCCGAAGAGCTGATAGCCACCCGGGCCCTCCATGCCATAGATGCACAGGTACGCCCCGCCTATGCCTACGACATTTGGGGGCGTCCAGGTGCGTGCGGGGTTGTACTTGGTTGTCACGAGACGATGGCGCGGGTCAAGTGGCACGGCCACCGGGGCGCCGAGATAGACATCCCCCAGACCCAACACCATGTAACGCGCCGCGAACACAATCCGTTGCACGTCCTCTATCGAGGACAGGCCGTTGATGCGTTTGATGAACTCGATATTGTCAGGACACCAGGGCGCATCCGCACGCACCGAGCTCATGTAGCGTTCCACGGTCTGTGCGACCGCCGGGTCCGCAAAGGAAAGCGGCAACCACACGACTCGGGACGGGATCTCGAAGTCCTGCAGACTTCCCAGGCGCTCCTCACAGTCCACCAGAATACGCAGCAGCATATCCAGTGACAGAACGTCCGGATCGTAATGAATCTGCAGCGAGCGGATGCCCGGCGTCACGTCGCGGATGCCCTTGAGCTTGATACGCTCCAACTCCAGCATCAGGGCGTGCACCCGCAGCCGCAATGTCAGATCCAGTACGATCGGCCCGTATTCAATGAGTACATGCCGATCGCCTTGACGGCGGTAGAGCGTCCTCGGCCGCGACTCATTTTCGTCAAGAGTCACGAGGACGGCGGCGCTCCGCGAACGCCCGTCAGAGCCCTTGGGCGGCTGCTGCTCCGCACTGTCGAGATCACAGACCGAGCCGCGCGCCAGCGACTCGTTCAGGGCCTGCTCGGCCGAACGTGCGGTCGATTCGTCGACGCACTCCAGCTGCACATGATCTCCTGGAGCGAGCTGACCGAGTTTCCACAGGTCTGCACTGATCACGACGAACGGACAGACGAAGCCGCCGAGGGAGGGCCCGTCGGGTCCCAGAATGATCGGCATGTCACCCGTGAAATCGAGTGCGCCCACCGCGTACGCGTTATCGTGAATATTCGAAGGATGCAGGCCGGCCTCCCCGCCGTCACGACGTGCCCACTGCGGCTTCGGACCAATCAGGCGCACCCCAGTGCGGCTGGAGTTGTAGTGGACCTTCCACTGCGCGCCCAGGATGGTCTCGATATCCGCCTGCGTAAAGAAGTCCGGTGCCGCGTGCGGACCGTACAGCACCCGCACATGCCAGTCGTGCGTGAGTGCCGGGGCTCGCAGGCGTTCGGACTTCGCGGGGTGCGGCCCAGCCACGACTGGCGGATCGGCAGAACCGAGACGCAGGACGTCCCCTGCCACGAGGTTGCGTCCCGCATGTCCCCCGAAGCCTCCCAATGTGAAAGTCGAGCAGCTGCCCAGGTACGGTGCAACCTCCAGACCCCCACGGAAGAGTACATAGGCGCGCAGGCCGGGTCCGCTGACGCGTCCAAGCTTCAGAGTCTGGCCGGCCCCTACTGCCGTCACTGAGTAAGGTTCCAGCAAGATCCCATCCAGGTGCGCGCTGGTGTCCGCGCCGGCCAGGCACACGGAGGTGGCGCAGCCGAAGTAAAGCGTCGGGCCCAGCGCCGTAACCTCAAGTCCCGGGGCACCTTCCGGGTTGCCCAAAAGGCGATTCCCCAGGCGAAACGCAAGAGCGTCCATGGGTCCGGATGGTGGCACGCCCACGTGCCAGTATCCCTGTCGTCCAGGGTAGTCCTGAATGCTCGTCGCCAAACCGCCACTGAGCACGCGCACGGCGTGCGACACGTAAGGCACGCCTGCAAGTGCCCGGGTGGACACTCTCCCGGAGATGAACATTTCGCTGTGGGCGATCTGCTTCAGCCATTCGAGATTGGTCTCAATGCCCGCCAGGCGCATCCTGGAAAGCGCTCGCTGCAGGGCCGCCACCGCCGCCGGACGATCGGCACCGGTTACTATCAGCTTTGCCAGCAGCGGGTCGTAGTGGGTGCTCACCTCCGTGCCGGTCGTAACCCACGTCTCCACGCGCACGTCCGTCGGCAACTCCACGTGCGTCAAGGTACCGCTACTTGGGCGGTTCTCCTCTGCGGGATCCTCGGCGTACAGGCGCGCCTGAATTGAGCAGCCGGGTGCGCCACCTGCCGGGCGGCGCGGCGTCCTCCACTCATCTAGAAAGCTGTAGTCTCCCCCGCCGCCGCGCACCATCCACTCGATAAGATCGACACCCGTTATCTCCTCCGTGACCGCATGTTCCACCTGCAATCGGGTATTGACCTCGAGGAAATAGAACTCCTCGCGCGCCGGATCCACCAGAAACTCCACAGTCCCGGCGGATCGATATTCGACCGCCGCTGTGAGCCGGACCGCATTCGCGGCAAGAGCGGAACGCAGGTCGGATGCGAGATGGGGCGCCGGCGCCTCTTCGATGACCTTCTGGTGACGCCGCTGTAACGAGCAATCCCGCTCCCCCAGCGCCACGACACGACCCGTGCCATCGCCAAAGATCTGTACCTCGACATGGCGGGCCTCGGGCAGCAAGCGCTCCAGATACACGCCAGCGTCGCGAAAATTGCTGGCCGCGAGCCGGGAAACGACTGGGAAAGCCTCCTCCAGGGCCCGCAGGTCCGCGCACTCGCGCATGCCGATGCCACCGCCACCTCCGGTCGCCTTGAGCATGAGGGGGAAGCCGATGCGCCGCGCCGCGGCACACGCAGCCGGCAGGTCTTCCAGCAGCTCGGACCCCGGCACCAGCGGCACGGACTGAGCGCGCGCTATGGCGCGCGCGCGATGCTTGAGCCCAAAGGCGCGTATGTTCTGCGGCGTCGGACCAATGAACACCAGGCCGGCCGTCTCGCACTGTGCGGCAAAATCCGCGTTTTCGCTCAAGAAGCCATATCCAGGATGAATGGCCTGGGCGCCGGACTCGCGCGCCGCGGCGATCAACGCCGCGCCGTTGAGATAACTGGCGCTCGCCTGAGGCGCCCCGATGCATATCGCCTCGTCGGCCTGAGCGACGTGCAGCGAGCCGGCATCCGCTTCGGAGAACACCGCCACCGAGGCGACGCCCAGCCGCCGCAGCGTACGCAATATGCGGCAGGCAATGGCACCACGATTGGCAATGAGAACCTTCTCAAGCACAGCAAGCTTCCATTAGCGCCGGGCGCCCCCGGCCGCAATAAACACCCGCACCGGCGTTGGCTTGAAGCCATTGCACGGATTATTGATCTGGGGGCAATTGGAAATGATCACGATGACGTCCATCAGCATCTCCAAGTCCACATAGAGACCTGGGGCCGAGATCCCGTCGACTATTCCAAGAGTGCCATCGGCCTCGATCGGGACGTTCATAAACCAATTGATGTTCGAGACGATGTCGCGCTTGGTTCGGCCGTAACGGGCATTGGCGAGCAGGAAATTCTCTACGCAGGCATGCTGTGATTTGGTGTGATGGCCATAGCGCAGCGTATTGCTCTCGCAGCTGCACGCCCCGCCGACGGTGTCATGGTAGGCGACCGTAGTGGCCGCGATCCGCGCCATGGGCCGCCCCTCATTCGACATCAGCACGCTGCCGGTGCGCAGGAACACATTCTGCTGTGTCGAAATAGTGTCCTGCGCACTGTAGCGCTCAGTGTCATCATGTGCGGCATATAGCAGGAAGTCGACCGCCTGATTGCCTTCCAGGTCGAGGATGCGCAGCGTCTGGCCCGCCTGCACGAGGTGATCCCAGGGCGCGCGCGCGGCAATGACCTCATCGAGCAGTATGTCGCGCAGTGGTTCGATGGTGGTTAAATCGCTCATGGGTTGGCGGAGCACTCCTGGTCTCCAGGTCTGTGCAATTTGTGTGCAATCTCAGCGATGGAAATACTCATCGACGTTCAGGTAGGCGCGCGAGGCTTCAGGTGTAGCGTTGCGAACCGCATCCTCAGGACTCGCTATTGCGCCTCGCCATGCCGAAACCCGGACCGGCGTTACCCTATAATCGGGGCGCGGATCGAGCACATGCGGACAGTTGGCGAGCACGATGATGACGTTCATTTCGGCGCGCAATGTCAGTGCCCGGCCTGGGGCGAATGGCCCCGCCTGCAGCATCGTGGTGCCGTCGGGTGCTATGTGCACCGCTTTGAACCAGTTGATGCACGGGTGCACATCCCTTGCCCCCAGACCGAACTTGGCTGCGCCCAGTAACAGTCGGTCGCGGGCACTCGGTTTGTCACTCCAGTTGGCTCCGCTGCCGTACTTGCGCGCATTGGCGCGTTCACTTGAAGGCCCGCAGAACGCATCGTGGGTTTGGGCTTGATCCTCCAGGATGCTCAGCAGAACCCGGCCCATGTCCGACAGCAGCAGTCGACCCGCTTGCAGATGAGCACTCCACTGCACTTTCAGCGTGTCCGCGACGTTCAAGCGCTCACTGGGCCGCTCGGCGTTAAATACGAGCATCGACACGCACGCATCCCCATGTAGGTCGGTGAGACGCAAGCGGGCGCCGCGCCCGATTTCCTTGCAGGCATAGCCGCCTGCTCCAAGCGTCTCCTCCCACAGCATGCTCTCCGCCGCGACACCTCCTGGCAGATCGGTACTTGCGCTTGCCGGCACCGTGGGCATTGCCTCCACGCGCGCTCCGGCCATGGCCCGCGCCTGCTGGCGTGCGCCGCGTGGGTCGGCGGTGGCGGAATCCTTCATCGGGCGCTCCGCCCCAGGCGCTGATTCGCCGCGGGTGCGTCGGCGCCGCCGTGCGAGTGCAATGGCGGCAGCAATGCCGTCGTCGTCACCAGTTTTACCTGCTGCACACCGCGCGCTTTGCGTAGCGCATCGCAGAGGGCGCTAAGCCGCGCAATGGGTGCCTGCACCAGCAGAACCTCCAGCGACTGATCCTCCTCCAACAGCACGTGCTGAGAGGAGATGACTTCCTTGATGAACATGGATTGTGTCTGCGCCAGCAGGTGGCGGACGCGCCCGCTGTCGGCGCGATAAATCACAGTGATGGTACCGGCAAGCACCGCATCGCTGCGCGCCTGACTGTGCTCCGCGAGGGCATGGCGGATCAGTTCGGAGATCATCTGCGAACGACTGGGCAGCGCGCGCTCCTCGACCATTGCATCAAGTCGCTCCAGCAATTCGCTCGGCAGGCTCACCGAGAGCCGCGCCAGTTCAGGAACCCGCCGGGCGCTCATGGCAGTATTACGATTCTCATGATCCGTAATACTGCCACTAAGGGCGGATCTGTCAAGCCATTGCATGGCCATTCGCCCGCCGTCGCCGTCCCGTCGTCGATCCTATTTATATGAGTAGCCGACCGTCAGCCCGACGGTGCGCGGTTGCGACACGATGGCCTGCGCCCGGTTGCCGAAGATAGCCGGATCCTGGTAGGACGTGATGCCCAGATTGTTCGTCAGATTGGTCACGAACAGGGCCATGCTCCAGTGCGGACCTTCATACCCCGCGCGCGCACTCGCCATCAGATAACCGGCCACGGTGGGCACGGTCGCCGAGAGCGCTGGCAGCACACTGCTTTGATAGTGCCCGCTGACCGAGAAGTACAGTTCGCCCTGATTGAGCGGAATGTGTCCATAGCGCAGTGTCAGGGCGGTGCTGTTGCGCGGCGTGCCGGGAAGTGCGGTGCCGATACCCGGCGGGGGTGCCGAAACATTCGGCGACACGAACAGCGGATTCAACGAGGTGATCTTGGTTTGATCGTAGGTATAGTCGAGCTGACCCTCAAGATGATGCGTAATCAGTGCATCCAGCTCGGTTTCAATTCCCTTGCTGTACGCATCACCGATGTTCATGGACGCAGGCAGGACCAGCGGCGTGAGCTGTAACCCTTCCTGCACGTTGCGCCAATCGATGTAGTAGGCCGCCAAGGAGTATTTGAACCGGTTCTCCACGGTTCCCTTGAAGCCGATCTCGTAGTTGTTGGCCGTATCCGGAGAGAGCTGTCGCAGGCTGGTCGGCAGCGTATAGAGCCCTCCCAGCTCCGACGAGGGCAGCGCATTCACACTGCCGCGTCGAAAGCCCTGAGAAAAGGTCGCATAGACCAGATTGGTCGCATCCAGCTGATAGGAGGTATTGAGTTTCCAGGTGGCGCGGCGCCAGGTGTCACCGAGGGAAATATTCGCAATCGGAATCGCGGGAGCGAAGAACGGGCCGGAATCAAACAGCAGACCCGTCTGCTGGGACGCCGCAATGGTTTGCTTGAAGACGCGTCCGCCCCCGGTCACACTCCAGTTGGAAGTGGCGTGCCAGGTGAGGTCACCGAAGAGCGCAAGGTCTTTGAACGTCGTTTCGAAGTCACCGATGTAGGCCTGGTCCTTCACGATCGGAATTCCGGCGTAGGAACTCACGATGCCCGCACCGGTCTCACCCACGCCGCAATACGATGGGGTCGTGCCATCCCCGGCGCTCTGACCGTAAATGGGCTCGCAGGCGTTGTAAAAGTCGAGATAGCCGGGCTCGAAATCGTGCTCCTGAATATCGGTTTGCTGATGGTTGAAGAACAGGCCCGCCACCCAGTCCAGCGCCCCGCCGTCCTGCGAGACCAGGCGCAATTCCTGGGTAATGGGCTTGTCGTCGAGCCGTTCGTAGCCTTGAATAAAGGTTCGTGGAAACTGCCCGTAGAGACTCTGGTAGAAGAAGAAGTTGCTGTACTGGGCGGTCTCGTCCGCCCGCGTGGCATTGGAGTGGTCGGCCCACGATGTCGAGGAGGTCAGTGTGGCGAAGCCGAGGTTGTAGTCGAGGGTGAGCGCCACCAGGTCGACTTCGTCGGTCGTGGTGGTGGTGCTGTTCTCGGCATCTGACAGCCTGTCGATGCCCGTCGGCAGGGTTTCGTCGTACAACTGCGGCGCCAAGGGTGGGTTGGTATAGGTACCACTGGGCTGCGTGTTGGGGCTGATGGGCATGTTGAAGGCGGCCGCGCTCGTGGCCGCGTACGGATAACCCTGCGCCGTCGAGAGCTGATGAAAGTAGGACAACTGCGCCTTGAAGGCGTCGACCGGGTTCCACAGGGCGGAGATGCGTGCGGTGGCGTATCCGTAGTCGTTGACGTGATCGCGGCGGTAGAACACCGGATCGCTGAACAGGTTTCCCGGCTGTGCCGGTACCGGCACGCCGCTCGAATCCAGAACGAAGAGATTCGGCTGATTGATGAAGCCCGCATCGTGCGTGAAGCTACCATTCGCACGCAAAGCGAAGGTATCCCCCAGCGGAACATTGATCATGCCGCTGATACCTTCGTTGGGTGATCCGGTGTGCGCGGTATCGCTCACGGTACCTTCCACCTTGGCATCAAACCCGGTGAGATCCGGCGCATGCTCGATGAACTTGATCGTGCCGCCCAGCGATCCGGAACCATACAGAGTTCCCTGCGGCCCCTTGAGCACCTCGACGCGATCCAGGTCGTCAAAGCGCAGGCTCACGAACAGCGGCGTATCATCCACGTAGGTAGACACGGGCGGTACCACAGGAGATGCCGCAGCCGGAAGTCCGGCCGTCGTCTCGCTGTTGAGTCCACGAATGACCAGGTTTGCGCCATTCACACCGCTAAATGGTCCCTTGTCGGTGTAGCTCACCCCCGACAGGTTTCGGGAAAGGTCGGAAAGATCCTCGATACCCTCCTGCGCGAGCTGATCACCAGTCACTGCGGTGATGCTCATTGGCAGATCCTGAGCCGATGACTCGCGCCGCGTGGCGGTCACGACCACTTCGGCCAGACCAGTGTCGGCGACGCTTGCGCCGGCATCTGCGGTGGCTGCCGTGCTCGCAACATCGGTAGTTGACTCTGTCGTATTGTCTGCGATCACGGCGCCGCCATATAGGGCCGCGAAAACCGCAGCGGCGATCGTGGTGATTTCGCGCCGACGCGCGCCAAGACGGGGACCTTTAGCGAAACAAATTCGTGGGGTTGCCATTGCCGATGGACCTCCTGTACAAGCTGTTGCCCGACTTGCGAGGAGTTGTGGTATCGGCATCCGGAACAACTATCCAAAAGGAGATTGTCCCGAGCGCCACCACTGGCCCCTCGCAACCCAATCTCCCGGGCTTTTGTCCCGCCGTGTATCCGAGGCGCATTACCGCGCCTGGACTGCCTCTCTCGGACCAGACACCCGTTGCAGCAACGGGCCGGAACCCTAGACGCACATTTTCAAAATCTGCGGAACTGTATGTGCAAGCGCTGTGCCGAAGCTCAGCCGCGAGCCTCGACTATGTCGGTTCGCCTCAGGAAAACAATGGGTTACGCAAACACACTGCGCACCGGGTGCTTGCGCAAAGCACTTGTATGCGCCCCAATTCGGAGCCTTCCAAAATTCCTGCCCCAATGTTGACCAGGGCACGATGCTCGCTCGGACCATGAACTGCGCAGACAATGAGGCAATGGGACTTCAAATTGCGAGCCACTGGTTCGAGTTCGAGCGCCTCGCTGACGGCATCACCCGCATCTGGGAGCCTCACGTCATCAGGGTCATGCAGTGCAATGTCTGGCATGTTCAGGGACGCGATCGCGACCTGATCATTGACACGGGCATGGGGCTGGCAAGCCTCACGCAGGCAGCGGCAGAGGTGTTTTCCAAGCCACTCGCCGCCGTCGCAACCCACACACATCTGGATCATGTGGGGTCGTTGCATGAATTTCCGGAGCGCGTCGTTCACGTTTCGGAAGCCGATCACCTCAAGCGGCAGTCTGAGAACTTCAGCATGCTGCGCGAGGATCACGCCGTGGATTTCATTGCTGGGCTGGAGCGCGCTGGCTACGAAGTCGGAACGACCTTCATCACAGCCCTGCCCTGCGCGGCTTTCGACCTACGAAAGTTTTCCTGTCCGGCGGCGCCAGCGACGCGCCTGGTACGTGAAGGTGATGTGCTCGATCTGGGAAACCGGGTATTTGAAATCCTGCATCTGCCGGGACACTCACCCGGCAGCATGGGCTTGTGGGAGGCAGCCACCGGGATTTTCTTCTCGGGCGATGCCATTTATGACGGACCACTGCTCGATGAGCTGCCCGGGAGCGACATCGCTGTCTACATGGATACCATGCGGCGCCTTGAAGCCCTGCCCGCGCGCCTGGTACACGCCGGGCATGATCCAAGCTTTGATGGCGCACGCTTGCGGGAACTGGCCCGGGCGTATCTTAAGCGGCGCGGCTGATTTTTTGGCAGCGATTACTGTTCGACCAGGGGTAATCGCCCCACGCTGGTCAGCGTAACGGGTCCTATCACACCCGATGCTGCTGTGGGTAGCGGAGTCGGCCCCGTCTGATAACGTGGATCGCCTCCCGCGCGCAGCGCAGCCATGCGATTCAACAGTGTGGTATCCAACCGGATCGTGAGCGTATTCTCACCCGGTCTCAACCACTGATCGACTGGCCACCTGCCGTAACCGGTCGTCTGCTCGCTGACAACGTGCCCATTTACCGCCAGCTGCATCGCGCCAGCGACCGCACCCACCGTCAGCAGGGACGCCCGGTCGGCGCCAAACCATTGCGCGGGAAGATTGATCACCGCGGTATACAGCCCCTGACCGACCGCGTCCTTCAGTTCGGGTATGGCGCGCCAATCCACCAGCGACGGGAGCTCTAGATCGTGATGATGGGAACCGTCGGGCAGACTCTCATCGACCTGAAGATGCCAGCGCGATACCTCAAGTGGCTGCGGCAGCCTGTCCAGATCGACATTGCGAACCTGCGCATCGTTCAGGACGACGCGCTGCATGCCTCGGCGCGAGTCGAACACAAGCATCTCATCCGAGCGCTGAACGATCTGCTCGGCGGAGCTGCTGACGACGTGACGTACCGGGGGTTCGCCCCGGTGAACGAGCAGCACCATGGTGGCGTGCGGCATGATTGTCAGCGGTACGATCGTGCGCTGCCCGTCGACGCTCCACTGGGCCACCCGCTCGCCTGCGCCGCTCCACAGATCCAGCAGGTACGGAGCGCCGATCGCGGAGAAACTGGCACGGGTCGCCACCGCTGAGTCCGTTGGATTGAAGATCCACCACAGATCATGTACGGCGCTGTGCCGATGAACACTCAAGACAGTTGAATGATCGCCGAAGGAAGCATCGGGAAAACAGCCAAGGCGCTGCAGCGCGCCCGGTACCGCATCCGCGCTGTCCACACGCGCTACATTGCCCAGTCGCATCATGGCGCCCACCGCACGCTCAACCCACCGGTCGTTCTGCTTGTGGTTTAGCAGGCCGGTACTGATGTGCGCGGGCGCGCCGATCACGACCACGGGCAAGCCATGCTGTGCCAATGACAATATTGCCCGTGCCGCTGCGGCAGGCATGCTGGCCTGGCGATCCAGGATCAGCGCCCGATAGCCGACGCCGTGACCATAGAGCATCCCGGGTGTCGCGGCAGCCTCCGCGGTGGACAAGGCGAGTGGGTCGATGAAATCGTAGCTATAGCCGGCATGCTCCAGCCGATCGCTGGCAAACAGCGGTCCTGTGTCATGCACGGTGGACAGTCCACGATCGTGATAGATCGCGACATCGATCCGTGCCTGTCCGGATTCGACGACCTGCGAGGAGCGTGAGAAGTAGCGCGACAGTTGAGGCCAGTCTCGCCATTGCGGCCACCCGGCGGTCCACGCATCGCCCAAACCAAGCGCGGCGCCACCTTGCGGTGCCGGCCAGCCCGTGCTGGCGCTGCTGAATTCGGTCAGCAATCCCATGGTGATACCGCCCGCCAGAGATTCATTGAGCTGCTGCGCGTAGTCGATGGGTTGCTTTCGATAGATTGCAAAGTCGTCGCCAAATTCGAGGGTGGCGCGCTTGACCCCGGCCAGGTGTGCGCCCGAGCCGGTCATGCGGTAGGAATCCATGACATGACGCCAGCGTTCGCTGCCGTAGGCAGGTACGGTCGGATCGAACGGCTGGGCCCAGCCGGGATCGAATGATTCGTTCTCGGGAATATCCACGTAGCGGGCGCTTCGCAGCATGTCAAGTGCAAGGTAGTTGTACGCGACCTGCACGCGCGAGCGCAGTCCGTGCGAATGAGCCCAGTCGGACAGTGCCCGCAGGTAACGCTCAGAATACAGGTCCGTCAGGGTGCGCTGATAGTCGTAGCGCACGCGGGTGCCGATATCACCGGTAAAATCGAACGGCCTGGGCGGCAGTGTTCTTCCCCAGGACGGATCGAGCGGGTTGAATGACGCTTCTCGCGGCGTATAGACCGCGGGCAGATACGGAACAATTGAGTAGCCGCGCCGCTGCTTAAATTGCTGGGGCAGATCGCCGGTCCAGAACATCTGTGCCTGCACCTCCAACGAATCGTGCGCCAGATTGCCACCGCGCAGGAGCGCGAGGCTTCCCGGCAGGATGTGAGCATCCAGATACGAGAGTGCCGATGAGATGCCGGCGCTGCTGAAGATATCCGCCGTGAAATATCGGCCCGGGCCGGCCTGCGGTACACGGCTACTCCAGACACTGGGATCCTCGAACGGGTTGGCGGTGAAGATCTGTCCGGTGGCACGCTGCCAGAAACTGAACAGCAGCCACCGACCCGCTGGCACACGCCAGTGCAGGACGCCGGAGCGGTCCAGTTGGTGGCTCAAGTCAATCACGCTGGCGGCGTCGAGCAACACCGGGGTCGTGGAATCATCGCTCACGCGCGCTGCGCTCACCGCCACGAGCGTCGGATGGCCCACCAGACCTGCCGGTTGGGTCAATGCGGCAGCGTAGTCACTACCGCCCTGCACGCTCAGGTGGTCCATCACCAGTTGCTGCATGGAGTCAGCCTCGGAGATGCCCGGGCTTTCGTACGGCTGAGAGCCGCCGGGGGCCAGGTCCAGGTGAATGCCGAGGCGCTGTGCCTCCTGCAGCTGCTCGTGTAACTCCTGCTGTGCGACCTGAGGTGCAGCGCGAAAATCCACCCCGATCTCGACCCCGCCGAATCCCGCCGCCGCCAGTGCTTGCAGATTCTGGCCCACCGGGCGACTGCGCACCTTTGGTCTGAATTCCGCGGGGGGATCGGCAAGCTGTGGAAAGCTTTGCCGCCAATACGGCTGGTCGGCCGCGGCGGCAGGTGCGGCTCGCGCCAGAACCAACACCGCGATCAGCATCCCGAAGCGGCACAGGACGCGCACGCCCCGCATTACCGTAACGCTCAAGGTTTAGTCAGGCCGTAGGTCGACATCCACCAATAGAGTTCATCGATCCAATGATCGCTGGTGCCATTCCTGAGGACCATCGAAAAGCCGTGCTGGCCGGAACGGAACACGTGCAACTCCGGGGCCGCCTTAGCCTCCCTGAGGGCGTCGAAGAATTTGATCTCCGCGGCGCCCGCGAGTGGGTCATCTTCTGCCACCGCGAGAAAAGCCGGCGGCGTGTTGGCCGGAATGGCGGGCATCGGTCCGCCGAGCGGTCCGCCGTACATGATGCCCACATAATTGGGGCGCTCTGCCGGATCAGCAGCCAGCATCGTCCCCGCGGTCAGTGCGCCACCTGCGGAAAATCCCATGAACAGCACGCGATCTGGGGCGATTCCCCACTTCGCGGCGCTCGAGCGCACGAGCTTGATTGCCTGCAGGCCATCAGCAACGGCGTCGGGCTGCGTCTGCGCTGGCAGGGGAATCATCATCGGATTGGGCGCCCCGGCGGCCCCCGGAGGCGCACCGGGTGGCGTACCCGGCCCAGGTGGCACGGGCGGGCGTCCACCGGGCAGGATCTCCTCGTCCGATTGGGGCGTGGGCGCCAGACGGTATTTGAGCACGAAGGCAGTAATGCCATGTTGCGCGAACCACTCCGCGACCCAATAACCCTCCTGGTCAATCGCCAGAACACGAAATCCACCCCCCGGTGCAATGATCACCGCTGTTTTGGATTGGGCGCCGGACTTGGGCAGGAACACAGTCAGTGTGGGTTCGGTGACATTTCTGACCAGATGCAGGTTCGTATGGGGCACCGCCATCACGCTTTCCTTTAGCGTCGAGTTCTGCGCTCCCGGGGGCTTGCCGGGCCATACCGGCAGTACTTGCCGCGATGCCAACGGCTGTTCCAGGGCCGGCGGCAGCTGCGCAAACAGTGCGGTTGGCGCAACGAGCGCCGCAGCAACAGTGAGGCACCAACCGGATAGATGTTTCATCATAGGTCCCCCGTCAAACCATTCGCGCCGTAGCGTGTTCGAGCGAAAATCGCCCTTGCGCCCGGATCATAATTGTTCGCAAGAATATGGAGCGGCTCGGAGAATGGGAATCCGCTTTTCCTGAGGCATGCTTTCTGTCTCGCCGCATGGTTCGGCCGCCAACAATCCGACACCCGGCGCGGCCTGCGCCGGCTATGGCGCTGCCTCTAGCGCCGTTGCCTCTCGATCTCCGCAAGGCTCTTACCTTGGTGGTTGGGCGCCCAGATCAGACCAATCACGGCACTGGCAACCAGAAACCCGGTCAGGATCCAGGCCAAGGTCTTGAAATCGGTCGCTGACAGGATGGGCACGAAAAGGCTCCAGAGGCCCAGCGCAATACGCACCACCGCAAAGGTCACACCCTGGGCGGTGGCGCGCAGCAGCGTTGGAAACAACTCCGCACTCCAGAGCTGGAAGAAGGATTGAGCCCCAAATCCGCCGCCAAACTGCATCAGGAAAATGTGCACTATGGCCACCGATGTCGTCAGCGGCAGCAATGCCAGCAGAGACATCCCCACGATCTGAATTGCGGCTGCCGCGACGAACAGGTGGCGCTGATTGATCCGATCAGACAATGGCATGAACACCAGTGCGATGGACAGCATGCTCAAACTGAAACTTGCCGCCTGCAGCCCGACCGATGCCGCCTGGCTTTGACCTCCCACGGTTCGCAGGATGTACGGGAAAAAGAACCCATTGGTGCCGGCCCACAGATTCCACATCCCATACATGCCGATGAGAAACAGCATCGCCTTGAGGTGCCGGCTCGAAAAAAGTTGTCGCAATTGGCTGCGCTTGGGTGCCAGCGTCCGCGCCGCCTCATCGATGCGCGCCGCCCTGGCCTCGCTCCAGATTCTGGACTCGAGCATGCGCGAGCGCAGAAAGGTCAGCAGCAACGCCAGCAATGCCAGGTGCGCAAACACAATCCTGGCTGCAAGGGGCCCAAGGGGTGTCAGCATCAGGAACAGCAGCAGCACCACGACCGGCCCGAGATACCAGAGGATCTGCGCCGAGCCGCTGTGCCGGCCGCGTCGGCCCGTAGGCGCCATTTCTGCAATCAGCGACCAGGAAGCGGGAATATCGGCGCCGACGGCAAGTCCCACCAGTACGAATCCGACGACGATCATCCACGGCTGCATGGCGAACACCAGCCATGTCATGCCAAAGGCGTAGAACAGCATGTCGTACTGGTAGATGCGTTTGCGACCGTAGCGATCGCACAGCCATCCACCTATTGCAGCCCCGACGCCGGCTGAGATTGCATTGGCGCTAAATGCACCCAGAATTCCCACAAAACTGCGACTCAGATGGTAGCGCTCGACCCAAAGCGCCAAGGCCGCGGAACCGGCGACGATCGAGCCCCCATCAATGTAGTTGGCGAGACCCGCAAGAATCGTGTTCCTCCAGCTCGCACTCGCCGCGAGGGGTCCTTCGACGCTATTCTCAGCATTCATTGCCGCACCTCGGGTAACAGTTGCCGCCAGGCCTGCCGATACTCCACCAAACCTGCCAGCGACAACGGCGCCAGAGGCACTGGCGCATCGACGAGATGGGAACCAAAACCGCCCAGGTAGGCCGCGGCCCCATTGCAACCTTCGGAGCGCTCGCTGGCGAATATGCGGTCATGAGGTCGCCAAGCGGCCAGTAGCGGGCCAAAGAACGGATTGGATACGAGCGGGCCGTCGAGAAAGACCTGCCCGCCTGAGCCCAGCAAATCAATCGACAGATCGCTCATCAAGGCCACATACAGCGTCGCAAGTGAGGCACGCTCCGGCCCGGAAAGCGCCCGCTCGCCCGCGAAGGTTCCCTTGGCTTCGGGGAACGGGCCGCCAGGAGCAAAGGATGGCAGGGCGAAGATCCTCCTGCGCAGCAGCGCTGTAAGCGCCCCGGCATCCGGCCGGTCCTCAGTCTGCGCGATTGCCTGGTATTCGCGTCCGCCCATGAACCGCACGCTGCACACCGGAGATGAATAGGCATCGACACCGGCCAGCATGTCGCGCTTGGCACGCAGTACGCCCAGCTGCGCTCCGTGAGCCATGGTAACGGTCCAAGTGCCGCTGGAAATTACGCAGAAGCCGGCTCGCTGCGGACCGCCCCCCAACAGATGCTGCAGATAGAAGGCGTTTGAATCATGGATGCCGCAACTCACGCGACAGCGTGGGTTCAGCCCGGTACGGCTTGCAAGTCCCGGCGTGACGGTACCCAGCGTGTCGCCGGCGAATCGTAGCGGTGGAAACAGACGTTGCCACCGACGCTTGTGGACCAGGCCCGAGAATGTCTTTTGCTGCGGACACCACAGGTCGGTATGGCAGCCCAGCGAGGTCACCTCACTGGCCATGACGCCGCACAGGCGCCACGCCCAGAATTGCGGATACAGCAATGCGCAGGCGACCCTTGAGAAAAGTTCAGGTCTATTTCGCTCCAGAAAAAACCATTGACGCGCAAGGTTCAATCCAAGCGGCAGGCGCGGCGAATAAGTCGATGCAAAGGCATCCCGTGCGTGCTCGTAATCATCATCACGTTCGTCAAACAGGGCGTCCTCGTAGTCGGGCGCCGCGAGGATCTCACCGTGTTCATCGATGAGGACCGCCGCAGCACCATGGGCGAGCGGCACAATCGCCGACACCCGCTGCTTCAGCGGCAGTGGCGCAAGCTCGAACATCGCGAGCAACCATTGCTCGATTCTGAGGATATCCAATTGCAAAAGATCCGAGGATTCGACGATTTCGTTCGCGCGCTTCACGCTCCATACAGTGCGCAGCGATACCCCGTCCACCAGCGAAAGTTTGGTGTTGCTCTTGCCGATATCCAGGATGGCGAGCAGGTCAGTCATGACATTGCGCGGACCAGCATCAGCCGCCCTGCTTGCGCAGTTCATCCGGCACGATACTCGCAACGATGACTTCGACGCCGGCTGCTCGAAACGTATCCAGTTCCTCGGCAGAGGCTCCGTCATCGGTGACCAGCGTCCTGACCTTGTCGAGGGCGGCGACGATCATCGCGGATTTTCGTCGCAGCTTGCTGCTGTCGGCCATCACCACCACGTTTTCGGATCGCCGCAGCAGCTTGCGCTGAGCCTGCACGATCAAGGGATCCGCTTCCATGATTCCGAAGCGATTCACCCCGTAACAGCCGGTAAAGAGGCGGTGACCCCAGAAGTTCTCGATCGCGTCATTCTCAAAGGGGCTTAGGATGATGTTCTGTTCACGATAGATCGTGCCGCCAGGCAAGGTCACTCGATTGCGACTGGTGGCCAATAACTGCGCGGCCATCGCAAAGGAATTGGTGAGAATGTCCAGTTCCTGGTCCGCCAAAAACTCCGCGAGTGCGAAGGTGGTGGTGCCGCCATTGATGATGATGCTCTCGCCCGGCCTGAGCAGCTGCGCTGCCGCGCCGGCAATCGCGCGCTTCTGTGGAACGTTGAGCCCTTGGCTCATCAAGAACGGCAGACCCACCAGGTGAGCCTGATGGCGTGGATACAACGCTTCCGCCCCGCCGCGAATACGCTTGACCCGTCCCTGTTCCGCCAGCGCATTGATGTCGCGGCGAATGGTGGCTTCGGATGCTGCAAGCAGATCGACCAACTCGCCCACACTCGCAAAGGAGCGTTCAGCGACGATCTTTAGGATGAGTTGGTGACGCTCAGCTTCCAGCAACTGCAGCTCCCCCCACGGTCGCCGGTTGTTGATCAGAAATGATCATAATCGATCACAGTCGAGGCCGTCCAGCTTCACTTGTCCAGCCAGACCCTCCCTGTGGGGCCGTATGCCTTGAGTAGAGATTGTATTTGATCGATAATGATCGTATGGCGTGGCCCTGATCAGGCCCAACGGTTAAGGGCCTTCACCGCAATCCTGGGAAAATTCGCAATGAGCAGCGTTTTCACCATTCCGGGGACCTCGAAATTGAGCTTGATAGAAAACCGCTGGGATGACGCATTGGCTGCAACGCTCAATCCAGCGCAGCTGCTGCTGTATCGCTCGAATCTGCTGGGTTCGGACAAGCGCGTCACCAACTTCGGGGGTGGCAATACCTCGGCCAAACTCATTGAACGCGATCCTCTGTCGGGCGAGGACGTCCCGGTACTGTGGGTCAAGGGATCGGGCGGGGATCTGGGAACGATGAAGCTCGAGGGCTTTGCGACCCTGTATCTGGATAAGCTGCTGCGGCTTCCGGCGCGGTATCACGGACCTGAGGACGAAGACCAGATGGTGGGTCTGTATGCCCACTGCGCCTTCAACCTGAATGCTCGGGCGGCGAGCATCGACACGCCGCTGCATGCGCTGGTGGCTCGGCCACATATTGATCACATGCACCCGGACGCGATCATCGCGATCGCCGCATCGGCTGACAGTCGCGCCTTGACGGAGAAACTCTTCGGTCAGAGCATCGGCTGGCTGCCCTGGGTGCGTCCCGGTTTCGAACTCGCATTGCAACTCAAACAGTTCGCCGATTCGCATTCGCAGGCGCGCGGGGTGCTGCTGGAGGCCCATGGATTGTTCACATGGGGAGCAAGCGCGAAAGAGTGTTATGAAACCACGCTCGAGGTGATCAACTGCGCCATCACCTATCTTGAGCGCAACCCCAATCGACCCCATGGGCTCGGGGGTGGCGTCGTAACGCCCTTACCGAGCTCGCGACGGCGCGAAATCGCCGCTGCCTTGATGCCGCGCATCCGCGGCTTGATTTCAACCAGCAGCCCAAAGGTTGGGCATTTCGATGACAGCAGCGAAGTGCTCGAATTTGTGAACAGCGCCGCTTTCGAGCCGCTGGCTGCGCTGGGTACGTCCTGTCCGGATCATTTCCTGCGCACCAAAATCCGCCCGCTGGTGTTGCCGTTTGATCCGGCCAACGAGACCGAGCATGACCTGATCAAGCGCCTGCCGGCCGCCGTCGACGCCTACCGCGCCGGCTATACGCAATACTATATGCGTTGCAAGCGGCCCAACTCGCCCAAGATGCGCGATGCGAACGCGGTCGTATATCTGATTCCCGCCGTCGGCATGGTCACGTTTGCCGCGGACAAGGCCACCGCGCGTATCGCGGCTGAGTTCTACATCAACGCCATCAACGTGATGCGCGAATCCTCGGCGATCTCGAGCTACCGCGCACTGCCGGAGCAGGAGGCCTTCGATATCGAATACTGGCTGCTCGAGGAAGCCAAGCTGCAGCGCATGCCCAAGCCCAAAGCGCTGGCCGGACGCGTGGCGCTGATCACCGGCGGCGCAGGCGGTATTGGACAGGCCACGGCCCGGCGGCTGCTCGAGGAAGGTGCCTGTGTGGTGCTGACCGACATCGATCGGGATGCGCTCGAGGCTGCGACCCGGCAGCTAAACAGTCAGTTCGGCCGCGACGCCAGTGTTGGCATCTGGGGTGACGTCACCGATGAGGGGGCGATCGGCGCGCTCTTTCGGGACGCCGCATGGAACTTTGGTGGCTTGGATATCTGCGTCTCGAACGCTGGCATCGCCTCGGCCGCTGCCATCGAAGACACGACGCTTGGTCTGTGGCAGCGCAACATGGACATTCTGTCCACTGGCTACTTCCTGGTGAGTCGCCAATGTGTGCAACTCCTCAAAGCCCAGTCTATGGGCGGGTCAATTGTCTTCATTGGCTCGAAGAACGCGCTGGTTGCGTCCCCCGGTGCTGCAGCCTACTGCACCGCCAAGGCCTCGGAACTGCACCTGGCACGCTGCCTGGCATTGGAACTCGCGCCGGCAGGCATCCGCGTCAACGTCGTCAATCCCGATGCGGTGCTGCGTGGCTCGCGCATCTGGCAGGGCGAATGGGCCGAACAGCGCGCCCAGCAGAACAAAACGACCACCCGGGAACTCGAACAGGTCTATCGCGAACGCAGCCTGCTCAAGCGGAGCGTATATCCGGAGGATATCGCGGAAGCCGTGGTGTTCCTCGCCTCCGAGCGCGCATCCAAGTCCACCGGGAATATCATCAACGTGGACGCAGGCAACGCCGCGGCGTTCACGCGCTGAATCGCTTTACCACAAAACTCTGGGACTCTGGGGCGCCATGAGCAGTCATATCGAAGCGAATCCACGCGATCCGGGGTTCATTGCGAAGTGCAACGCGCCCCTTCAGGCGCCGTTGCAGTCCGACTACGAGGCGCTTGGCGCACAGCTCCAGCGACGCGGCGTCGAGATCGGTCGCATCACGCGCGCCGTCATGGACTTCAGAGTGGCTATTCCTTCCTGGGGTGTGGGCACGGGTGGCACCCGCTTTGCCCGCTTTCCGGGCCCTGGCGAACCGCGAGATGTGTTCGACAAACTCGAGGACTGCGCGGTGATTCACGCGCTCACCGGGGCTACGCCCACCGTGTCGCTGCATCTGCCCTGGGATCGCGCCGAACCCGAGGAGCTCAAAACGCGCGCCATCGCGCTCGGTCTGAGATTTGATGCCGTGAATTCCAACACTTTCCAGGATCAGAAGAGTCAGGGACTCTCCTATAAATACGGCAGCCTGACGCACACCGAGGCAGCCGTGCGTCAGCAGGCTATCGAACACAACCTCGATTGCATTCGAATCGGGCAGCTTCTGGGTTCCAAGGCACTGACGCTATGGATCGCCGATGGCGCCAACTTTCCGGGTCAGCAGCATCTCACCCGCGCTTTCGAGCGCTACCTTGAGTCTGCGGCCCAGATCTACGCGGCGCTTCCATCCGACTGGCTGCTGCTGCTCGAACACAAGATGTACGAGCCGGCCTTCTACGCAACCGTGATCCAGGACTGGGGTAGCTCACTGATGGCGGCCAGTTCCCTGGGCGTGCAGGCACGCTGCCTGGTGGACCTGGGCCATCATGCACCCCATGTGAATATCGAGATGATCGTCGCGCGGCTCATTCATGCCGGCAAACTCGGAGGCTTCCACTTCAATGACTCCAAGTACGGCGATGACGACCTGGACGCCGGTGCGATTGATCCCTTCCGGCTGTTTCTGATTTTCAACGAGCTCGTCGATGCCGAATGGCGCGCCGTCAAGGGCTTGCGCCCCGCGCACATGCTGGACCAGTCACACAACGTGACCGATCCGATCGAGAGCCTGATGAGCAGCGCCATTGAGCTGCAGCGGGCATATGCCCAGGCTTTGCTGGTGGACCGCGGGCAGCTGGCGGCATACCAGCAAAGCAATGACGTCATGATGGCCAATCAAACGCTCAAGCAGGCCTTTACCACCGATGTGCAGCCGATCCTGGCCAAGGCCCGACTCGATAAGGGAGCGGCCATTGATCCCCTGCAGACGTATCGCGGCAGCGCCTACCGCACCCAGTGCGCGCGTAACCGGCCGGCGGTGGCCGGATCGCGTAGCGGCATCGTCTGAGCCACTAGTGCAGATTCTTCGTGGCCACGGTCCACTTGGAATCCCGGCATAGCCCGCAATCAGGACCGACGAACATCGCTTTGGCGTTCGGGTCTGCCCGCAGCTGCCATTGCAGCCATGCGGTAACCGCGATCGCAAAGGCGCCGCCATTGGGTTCACGATACGTTCCTGGATAATGGCCGACGTTGCGGCTGATGAAAACGACGGGAAGGTTCGTGATTTCATTGAAGTCGCGCCTTGCGCCTTCATAGGCGAGGTCCGATATTCCCCCCGCAATATAGGCGATCGGCGCATGTAGTGCCGCCAGCGGACCCGCCGGCGAGGGCAGATCCTGATTCATGTTCGGCGTATTCTGCGGTCCGAACGGCATGTATCGCTGACTCGCCTTGTTGAGCGCGGCCAGCAGGCCCTGAATATCCGCTCCGGTGCTGCCGTATTGCCCTGGCGGGGACGGCACCCCGGCGGATTTCGCTGTCGCTTCGGCCCTTGGTGCCGGCTCCGCCCCGCGCCTGCCGACGATGGCTGAGGAGGAATTCAGAATAATGGAGGTGCTGACGCGCGGATCCCCGGAGACTGCCAGCGCCTGCATGCCGCCGCAGGATTGACCAACGACTGCCACCTTGGTCGTATCGATCTTCCGGAAAAATACGCTCTGCGGTCGCGCCGTCTGCCTGGTTGCCCAATCGATGCCATCCAAGAGCTGAGAAGCTTTGGTGGTACCGACGTGTTCCTCAGAGCCGGCCACGGCGGCGGTTCCTGCTGGACCGATCGCAATGATCAGGTATCCATGTGAAGCGACCTCGGACAGAAGGTTGCGAAACTCGGCCGATGAATCTCTGCAGCCACCGTTGGCGAAGGCAACCAGCGGCAGACGATTGGTCGGTCCGAATGGCTTCAGATCTTTCGGACGATAGATCGTGTGCGTGGGTAGGGTCGAGTCTCCGGAGAGAATCGCCTTGTAAGGACCGGTGCCTCCATCACCGACCGTTACCGCTATGTTTTCAACACGGCCACTTTCGGAAGCGACATTGAAGGCCACATGCCCGGTAAAATCCTCAGAGGCTCCAGCGGCCGCCGCCGCCGCGATCATCCAGAGATTTATCAGCACGGTTGTGGCGACCGGGTCTAATCCGCGACGAATTGAGATCATGATGTCCCTCTTTCTCGAGCGCTAGGAAGAAATCTGCAGCGATGCCCTACTTTGCGGGGACACGCAGCCGGCTTTGGATCTTCTCAAGCCCCGCCCGCGCACATACTTCATCCAGCTGGCCGATCGGCCCGGCGCCGTGTGCGCCGCTTGATCCAATTGCGCCAATGAGCTCATTGCCGCGCCAGATCGGCAGGCCCCCACCGGAGATGAACATGACGGGAGTCATGCGAGCCAGCAGCGCCTTGTTCTGCTGCAGCTTTGCACTGAGTTCGGAGGTGGGCACTCGGAAGCTCAGAGCCGCCACCGCCTTGCGCATGGCTACGAACACACTTCCTATCGAACCTTCCGCCATCAACATGGCGCGTGGCTTACCTTGCGAATCTATGACGGCCACCGCAACCGCCACGCCCTGCTTGGCACAGGCCTCGACAGCCGCGCGAGCACCTTGCGTGGCCAGTTCCAGCGAAGGACCAGGCGCGACGGCGGGCGCTGCCGGGGCAGCTGTCCCTGCGGCGGCCGCTAGTGCCGCGGGACTGGGAACCGGCACCAGATGTCCGTGGTCATCGAGCATGCCGAAAGGCGGCAGGGCATCGGTGGGCAGGCTGCGCGGTGAGGCAGGCTTATCATCCTCCGGACCGACTGCGAAGGCAGGGTAAAGAGATACCAGTGCTGTGATGACACACAATGCGTTGATCAGGATTCTTTTCATGCTCGATCCCCTCAATGGTTGGTCGAAACGCCTTCACGCCAGGTGAGACACAATGCCGCCCCGCCGGCGATGAATGCGAACGGAACGATTCCGAGGAGCACCGTTTCGGACGTGCCGCCGCCCGCCAGCAGCACGCTCGCAAACAGCGGACCGACCACCGCGCCCAGTCTTCCCACGGACACAGCCGCTCCGACACCGGTGCCACGCATACTGTGTTCGTAGTACAGGGGCGCAAGCGCGAACAGGATCAACTGTGCGCCAACCATCAGGCCACCCGCCAGCCCACAGGCCAGAGCCGCAAATGAAAACACCTTGCCCACCGCCGGCATGGCCAGAAGCGCCGCCACCACGCCCAGGTAGGTGAGCACCACCCACAGGCGTCGCTGCGATCCTGCGTGCCGGCGGGCGAGAAACATCGAGCCCAGGCTGCCGCAGAGATTGAACCAGATCGACGCCCAGCTGGCCTGCCGATGCGAGAAGCCCAGCCCCACAATAAGTGTGGGCAGCCAATTGAGCATCAGCAGCAGTAGGAGCTGAGTAAAGAAGAATGCGGTCCACAGGAATAATGTCGTCCGGGTGCGGCCGGCGGCGAACAATGTCGTTCTGATGCTGTTCACGCGCGCAGCAACGACGCGCGTTTCCGGCTCGCTCGCTCGAGGAAGTACCCGCCACATCACCAACGCGATCAGCAGCGGCCCGGCGCCGCCCAACAGGAAGATGCTGCGCCAACTCCAGCCGAGTCCCTCTCCAAGGGCGGTCAGAGCCGCGACGGCGCCCCCAAGTGGCATTCCGGCCATGACTGCCGTGACGGTGCTGAGACGCCCCTGCGGCCCAGCGGCGTCCGAGGAGAGCGCAATGAAGGCAGGCAGTGCTCCGCCCAGACCCAGACCCGTGAGCAGTCGCGCCACGAGCAGCGAATCGGCGCCGATCGCAACGGCCGTCAGCAGCGAGCACAACCCGAACAGCAGCATCGAGATAATGAGCGTGCTGCGCAGTCCCAGGAAATCCGCCGCTCGACCGCCAATCGCGGCGCCGAGAAACAACGCAAAGGGCGCGGCGCTCAGGATGAGTCCCTTTTCGGTACTCGTGAGAGCGAACTCGAGTGCCAGGCGCGGCGCGGCCACGCCGATTGCCTGGTTGTCAAAGCCTTCAAAGAGTGCGGCGGCGGCGCACAGCCCCAACGTGGGCGCCCGTGATGTCACCGACCGCGCCCTCGAGCCGGTGCGCGCTAGAACCGCAGATCCGCCGAAATGCCGACCTCGCGCAAGGACTGTTGACCCACCCAGCCGGAGACTCCGGAAATCGCCCCGGTGGGCAGGAACGGCACTACCCCCGGGGGAGTGAAAGCCGGGCCACCAAACAGCGTCAGGGGCTGATGCGAGTTGGTCAGATCACGGGCGAAGAGCCCGACACCCCAGTGATCGTCACTGGAACGAAGGTCAAGATGGGCACCCACAGTCCAAGCGCTCGGGAAAACAAAACGCGGGTCGGGGCTGTACCCCAAACGTATGTCGGACTTGTACGTGACATCACTACCGATGTTGATGGCAACGGCGCCCAGCGGCACGCTGTAGTTCCCGGTAAACGTCAACTTGTTCTTGGGCACCCCAACGAGCTGCAGGCCGCCCATTGGCAGCGTGGTACCCGTCAGATCGTTCGGATCGAATCCGCGATAGCTCGATGGATAGGTGGCATCATCGTAGATATAGCCCGCGGTGAGCTGCAGCCTGTCCACCGGCCGACCGTTGATACTCAATTCCGCGCCGCGCGTAGTCACGTTGACTGAATTGGGTATACACGCGAGGGTCCCGACAGGCGCGAGCGAGCAGCTCTGTCCCTGATAGTTTTCGTCACGCGTGTCGAACAGCGTGAAGTCCACGCCCAGTCGTCCGCCAATGGCATCGCCCTTGATACCGACCTCGTAGGATAGGGGTATCTCTGCCGGAACGATGATGGCTGGCGTCGTCGTGGTTTCCGCCTGCGCCTGCGGGCCCTTATAGCCGCGAACGACTGTGGCACGCGCCGTCCAGTCCGGGCTCAGTTTGTAGAGCACTCCCAGCTTGCCGGAAACATTGTTCTGGGTCACCGCCAGGGAGTCAGCTCCTGTGTTGTCAGCGGAGCCGGGCTGAAATCCTAGCGGCGATGTGTAGTCGTTGATGGATTCGTAGGTGTAACGGGCGCCCGCGATCAATCCGAGCGCATCGGTGACGTGGAACGTCATCTGGCCGTAGGCCGCCGTGGAGACGGTACTCGTCTGGGTCAGCGTGGTAGTGGCCGATCCAAGCTCGAATGGCGGAAAAGGCAATTGGACGTGAAAGAATGCGCCCGGTGCGCCATACCCTAGGATGAGATAGTTCGAATAGTACAGTCCGCTCGTATAGTCCAACCGTGTGTCGCCGTTGGACGTCAGGCGCAGCTCTGCGGAATACTGCCTGCCGGCCGTCAGCGCACCCGTGGACCAGATCTGGGGGATTTCCTGGGGCACGGCCTGGATGTCCTGTGAGTCCGGTCCGCTCTCCTCGCGCCGATACGCAAGGATTGAGGTCAGCGTGCTTGCGCCGAGATTGAAGTCGGCCTGCGCAGACAACCCGTAGTTGTAATCGCTGGCTTCCTCAGGATGATTGGCACAGCGGTCCTGGTTGCCGAACCCCGGAGTGATGCCGCAGCTGGCGAGCTCGGCCGTCAGTGCCGGATCCGCATAGACGTACGTGAATGAGGCAATGGTGCCGCCCTCCGCTCCGTGCTGCACCGTGCGCTCCCAGTCGGCAATCACATTGAACTGCATCGAGTCCGACGCTTTCAGCAGATAGCGTGCCCGGAGTCCGAAATTGTCCGCGCTGTCGTCGTGACCCGTGAAGCTGTTGTGCTGCACCCCCGTGTTGTCATCGATGCTAGTGCTCACGCGCAGGGCCGAGAGGTCGCTCAGTGGAACGTTGACGACTCCCTGTAATGTCTCTTGCCCGAACAAGGATCCGGCGGTTCCCTTGTGCGCGTAGTCCTCGTGCCAGTCGGTATGAAACCCCGTAGGATCAGGTGCGTTGGTCAGAATATTGATCACGCCGGCTGAGGATGTCAGACCGAAGAGGGTGCCCTGAGGTCCCTCCAGTACTTCGATGTGCTGGATGTCGAAGATGTTGGAGATGTTGGCATTGCCCTGAGAGATTCCATCGACGACGATACCAACGGCACCCTCGGCAGCGCGGGTAAATGACTGTGTCCCGAGGCCACGAATCTGGCCTCCTCCGCCGGGACCACCGAAAGCCTGAATCATCTCCAGCGCGGGAGTGGTCTGCGCCAGCTCGGAGATATTGTAGACGTGCTGATCTGCCAGCTGCTGAGCGTTGACGACTGTCACCGCGACCGGCGCATCCTTCAGCGCCTCGGGCCGCCGCTCGGCCGTGACGATGACCTCCTCGAGAGTCGTGTCATTCGAGGTATCCTTCGCGTTGTTCCCGGGCGCGGCTGTCTGGGCCTGCACTGATGTCGCTGCCCCGAGCATCGACACCGCGCACGCGAGGCCCAGCGGCCAAGTGTGTATCTTCATCATCGAGCGTCCCCCCCAAAGAAGCCGCGAGGGTTCAGACGGCGCAACCCTCCCGATGGTGGAGGTTATTCACACACCGCAGCCCTGGGAATCCGATTGTTTGGATACGTGGATTCGGCCAGACCGAACGATGGGTTTTCGGCCTGGCGCGAAATCGCATTGCAGCGCGCCCACTTGTCGTCCCGCCCCGTCCTACCGAGATCTACTTGCCCATGTCTGCGTCGAAATTCTTCCGCTCAATCCGCCATTGCGGATCCTTGCACAGCCCGCAGTCAGGACCCGTGAAACGCTTCGCCGCCTGCGCATCGCCCTTGAACTGCCAGTCCAGCCAACTGACGGCTACGGAGGCCTCAAGGCCACCATTGGGCTGCATAAATGTGCCGCCATGGCCCACGTCGAGATTGGCGACCATCACGGGTAGGTGTTCGATCCGTTTGAAGTCATCCTCGCCGTTGGCATAGGCGATATCCGTCGGTCCGCCGAGAATGTAGATCACCGGGGTGTGCAATTTGGCGAGCGCGCCCTTGTTCAGATCCATGCCGGGAATGGGATTTGCGCCGGCATTGAATATGCCGCTGCTGTGAATGATCACCGCATGCACCCGGCTGTCGGCGGCGATCTGCAGTGCCTGCAGTCCGCCGCAGCTCCAGCCGGAAACCGCGATCCAGCGCGGATTGATTCGCCCGAAGTAACGGCTACCGGGACGCGCATTCTCCTTCAGGGCCCAATCGATGGCCTCGGTCAGGCTGGCGGCCTTCGTGGCCGGTGGTGGGATGCCACCGCCCGGCGCGGGCAGTACGGCCTCCGCACTGGGGGGCGCTCCCGGGCCGCTCAGGATCCTGCCGCTGGCAATGGCAAGGTATCCATGCGAGGCGATTTCCGCCAGGTGCAGGCGTCCGCCGGCTCCATCCGCGGAACATCCGCCGTTGCCCCAGACCAGGACGCCCAGTTTTTCCTTGCCAAGTTTCGCAAGATCGGCCGGCCGATAGATGACGTGGTCCGGAAGCGATGTCACTTCCTCCTTCAGTGCGGGGTACTTCCCTGTGCCCACGGTATCGGGCATCTTGTTGAAGGCGTCCATTGCAGCGCGTATTTCGGCCGGATTGAAGGCGGCAGGAGGCTGCGGCGCCTCGGCGGCATACACGCCTGGAGCGGCAGCCATGCACAGTGATGCCACTGCCGGGAACACGGACTTCTTCGTCATCATCGCCCTCCTGCCTCACAGGCGAAACTTGTCGCCTGGTTCATGTCCCCGGAGCGGTAACGCGCGATGTTCGGATATGAACACAGCGGTCGGGTACGACCCGGCCAGGGCGTCATAGGTCCCGCCTTAGCCAGGATACTGTCGGGTGCGACTCCGCGCTCGACCCAGTTGACGACCGCCGTCAACGCGTCAAACTGATCCGTGGCAGGTCCGCCACCGCAATGGTTCATGCCCGGCACCGCATATACCCGGACAAAACTGCTGGCGTTTCCGCGGTTCGCCGCATCAACCCTGCGCCACCAGGCGATGGTGTCGTTAATCGAAAAAATGGGGTCGGAGCCGCCCTGCGGCACGATGAGCTTACCGCCGTGCTGGCGGAACCGATCGAGGTCCGTTGACTGTGCCCCAACCAGGTCCCAGCCGGAGCGCGGGAACTGTGCGTTCTTGCCGAAGATCTTCGGTGCGTCACGGTCAAAGTTGAATGCAAGCTGATACCGAAGATTCGCCTCCGGCGTGTCCGCAACGTCAGTGGGCGGGGTGATAAACAGCCCCGACAGCGCCGGTGAGCCCAGTGCAACATTGATCGAAGGCATCGCGCCGGGGATTCCCAGCTTCCATATGCGCCAACCGGGACTGGCGAGGCCAACGTCCCAGGGCCAATCCGCATATAGCGCGCGGCCCTTGGAATCATGAGGGCCGCCAAGTGAGCGAACCAGCGCCTCGACCTGATCGCGGCTCAAACAGGTCGCGTTCTTGGCACCGGTGCAGATGCTGGCCTCGAGCCGGGGACGGACTCGCGCGGTGGTGCACTGACCGAGGTTCTGTACCATCCCATCGAGCGCCCCATCCGCAGCGTCGCAGGCCTTCATGACCGCCTCGGCGATGAGGCCCAGGTCTGCATCGGAAAGCGCTTTCGCTATATCGGGCAGGCCATTGCCCTGCTTCATGCCTTCGCTGGCGGCGAGGGCTGCGAAGGTCTGGGTGTCCCAAGCCTCGGCGATGGCCGCCTTGGGAACGGCAAAAGCCGGCGACCCCGCCACAATGCCGTCGAACTGATCCGGAAAGCGCTGCGCGAAGACCATGCCCTCACGCCCGCCATTGGAGCATCCGGCAAAGAAACTATGGCTTGCAGGGCGATTGTAGTAGATGCCGATGATGCGCTTGGCCGTGGTGGCCACGCTGTCGAGGGCCTTCTCGGCGTACTCCAGACGGGCCTGGTAGTCGTGTCCGAATGACACTGTCCCCTGCTTCTCGGGGTTGCTGTTGAGCGCGTTATCATGACCCGTGTCGGTGCTGACGACCGCGAAGCCTTGTTCGAGCCCGGTGGGCATTCCCGGTTGCAGGCTGCCATTGGCCGCGCCAAGAACGCCGTTTGTACCCCCACCGCCCTGGAACAGAAACCGTCCGTTCCAGTCGGTCGGAAGGCGCATGTGGAACTTCACCGCGTATCGCTGCCCATCAGAGCCGGTGCGCTCGCGCATGACGCCCGTCAGTTCGCAGTGTTCCGGCATTGGCGGCAGCGGACCCATCCACGGCGGAGCCGCGGGATCGGCTTGCGACTCGGAACGAGCATTGAGCTTCGCCGTCAGGATCCGCGCCGTGGGCTCACCCAGCGCGACACCGGTTTGTTGGATCAAAGCAGAGCACGCTCGCGCTGCGTCGGCGAGTCCGTGGGCCGGCTCGCTTGCTTGACTGCGCGCCGGCGTGCAGTGGCCGGCCGCAAGCGCAGAGCCGGCGATCAGGGCGTAGGTCAGCCAACCCAGCTTTGTCACGGTAATTTTCCTCATGGCCGATCGAAGGAATGACGAAAAAGAATTTCCCGGGAAGACCGCCCGATGAAAATCTCGTAGCGGCCAGAGGGCGCGTGCCAGCGGTGTGCCTGTGCATCCCATACTTCAAAGGCACGGGCAGGTACAGTCAGCTCAATATCGCGACTCTCTGCGGCGGCAAGTTCAACCCGCTTGAATGCCACCAGGCGCCGCGGCGGCTCCGACGCTGAGTCCGGGAATCGGAGATATACCTGCAGCACTTCGGCATCGGCATGTGATCCGACGTTGCTGATCGTTGCCTTGATGCGAGGTTCGGTGGCGGAGGTCTCGACCTGAAAGTGATCGACGCGCATTCGCGAATATGTCAAGCCGTGACCAAAGGGATAGAGCGGCTTGGACTGGGTGGCGTCAAACCAGCGGTATCCCACCAGCAATCCTTCATCAAAATGGGCCTCCGCCAGCGACCCGTCGGAGCTGACCGTTCCGGGATAGCGGCTCGGCAACGAAAGCGGCCCTTGCTGCTCGTTCATCGGGAAGGTAATCGGCAGTCGCCCTCCGGGGGCGGCATCGCCAAAAAGCAGACGCGTCACAGCGGTGCCGAATGCATCTCCCGCGTACCAGGTTTCCAGGATGGCCGCGACCTTGTTCGCCCAGGGCATGGAGACCGGGCCTGCGGTGCTCAGGACCACGACGGTGCTTGGGTTCGCCGCCGCGACCGCCGCGATCAATTCGTTCTGATCACCGGGCAGCGCGAGGCCCGTGCGATCAGCGCCCTCTCCCTGACGGTCCGCGGCAAAGATTATGGCCACGTCTGCCTGCCGGGCGGCGGCCACGGCCTGAGCGACACTATCATCCGGCTCGGCCCATCCCAGGTGCAGTAGAGTGCCCAGGGTGGTACCCATCATGTGCAGGCCCGGGATGGGAGCCGCTTCGCGTGGTGTGAACTCCACGCGCAACCTCACGGAGTGACCACCTTCAAGCGTCGCTGCCGCATACGCCACCGCCCCGAAGTCAACTCGATCGAATCGCGCGACCAGCCGGTCGTCCAGGTAGAGGCGCCCGCTTCCGGCCCCGGAAAGCGTGAAGTGGTGGACACCGCTGTTTCTGGGGGTGAGTGTGCCGGACCAACGCGTAGACCAGCCATTGTTGGCGGGTAATCCGGCTATCGGCATGGGCCCACGCACATCCGCGCTCGGGTCGATGCGCACAAAGAGTGGCCGACCGGCGAAGTCCAGACGCGGATTCCCAAAGTACTCAACGCGCAGACCGGCGCCACCCTCCGGGGTGTGGAGCACCGCAGTGGGAATGGCCGGAAGCGCGTCGAGTCCAAGGGAGCCGCGGACGTAGGTCACTCGCACTGAGGTTCCGGCGCGCAGCCTTATCTCATCGATGGCGGCCGCGGCCCGTGCTGGCTCGATGTACGCCGATCCGGACGTCGCGGCTTGTGGCTTCGCTCCCGCCTGTGCGCCCAGAACAGCAATCGACTTCACTTGCGCCGCAAGCGGAAGAACCTGTGCTTCGTTTCGCAGCAGCACCGCCCCCTGTTCCGCAATGCGCAATGCCAGCTCCTGGACGCCGTTTGCCGCGGTGTCCTGCCGGGCGAGTGGCGACGCGCCGGCGGCTTGTGCCGCAAACAGCACGATCAGTCTGCGCCGAATCATGTCATCAAGACGCTGCGCGCTGACCCTTCCGGACACCGCGGCATCGTGCAGGCTCACACCTCCTGGTATTGCTCCCAATCCCAGCGCCGCCCCCAGGTTCGCATCCGGTGTGGCAGCCGGGCGAGCGGCTGGCCCGGCCTCGCGAGGCACACCGAGATTCCCCATGTCCAGACCTGCATTGACGGCGGCAACGACACTTCGTTGAGCGTCCGGAAAGTCCGGTGCCACGGTGCCACGAAATCCCCATTCATTCTTCAGAATTCCCAGCAGCATGGAGTTCTCGCACGCATAGACACCGTTGATACGGGGAAACCCGCACATCACGCCCAGCGCCCCGCCCTCCTGGACGGCGGCTCGAAATGGGGCGAGGTAGATCTCGCGGATTACGCGTTCCGAAACGACATTGTTCACCGCTGCGTTGAGTCCGAATGGCAAGTCTCCGGTGCGTCCCTGCTCCTGCTCATACACCGCGAAGTGCTTCAGAGTTGCGGCAACGCCCCGTTCCTGCACTCCCCGGACCACGTTGGCCGCGATTTCCCCGGAAAGCAAAGGATCCTCACCAAATGCCTCAGGAACCCGACCCGAATGCCAGGTGCGGGCAATGTCTACAGTCGGGCCCAGCATCTGAAGTATGCCCGCGGCGCGGAATTCCCCGCCCACCGCACGCCCGTAGGCATGCGCCATATCCACATCGAAACTCGACGCCACCGCCATCCCGTTCGGAAGACTCGCGCCGCCCGGCACGTGAGTTGGTCCCGCTGGTCCATCAGAAGCGGGAGAATCCGTCACTCCGTAGCGTTGCAGCCCGCCACCGAGTACGGCGAGCTTGTCATCGAGCGAACCGAGCTGCCTGACGAGCGCATCAGCTCGGCACTCCGCTGACAGCGTGTTGTCCAGCCAGGGCCTCTCCTGCGAAGCCGCGATCGGACAGGGCGCCTCCGCGGCGCGCGACGGCGCCGCCGCGATCAGCAGCGGCAGCATCGCCACGATTGCCCGACCCATCTTCATCGCGGACACCCTTAAAGATTCAAAGCGCAATGCACTTGCTCGCCGCCAGATTCCTTATCGCGCCCGCAGGAATTCCAGCAGCGGAGCGCTCAGGGACTCATCGCCGGTGTTCACGGCATATACCTGCGTCAAATGATTGTGGCCCCGAATAATGCGCAGCTGGGGGCTGTAGCCGTGTTGTGTCACCAATCTTGCGAATAGTTCACCCGCCTGCACCTGCATCCCGAGCAAATCCAGTTCAGCGTAGGTGATGAGAAGCGGAGCGGCGGGCGGCGCATCGATCAGCTCGACGGTTGACATCTGCCGGTAGCGCGCGAAGTCGGAGCCGAAATACGCCTCGTTGCGCGGATCCGGCGTCGCCACGCCGAACTGCATTCGGGCCAGCCGTTCCAGATGAGCGTTGTACACGCCTGATATCAGCACAGTCCCCGCGATGGCCAGGCCCTCCTTAGGGTGGAAGCGCCGCACCAGCGTGGCTGCCGCCACGTGGGCCGCGCCGGCCGATTCCCCCGCGAGGAAGATGCGATTCGGATCCACGCCAAGCTGGGCTGCGTTCTGCCTCACCCACACATAGGCGGCGATCACATCCTCCGCTCCCGCCGGCCATTGGTGCAGGGGCGCCAAGCGGTAGTTGGCGACCGCGGTTACGATCCCTTCGCGTGCGAAGCGCTGGCCGAAATTCTCCCGTTCAGCCTTGTCGCCGCGGATGAAACCGCCGCCTGGCATGAGAAGCAGCAAAGATTGAAGTGCCGTGGATTGCGCCTCCGGTTCGTAGATGTCCAGCCGCTGCCGTTCGTCGCTCCCATATCGAAGGTCGCGTCTGACTTTTACCCCTTCGCGCGGTTGACGATCCAGAAGCGGCTTGTAGATCGCCTGCGTGAAGGGCATGTCGAGCACGGCGCCCAGTGCACGAATTCGGCCCTCAATGCTCGATTTCAGAGGCTCGCTCGAGGCGCTGTCGGAGGACACATTCTCGCCATCGCCCGACCCTGCGCTGACCAACCGGTTCATGGGTATGCTCGGCTAGGTGTGGGCGACAGGAGCTTTGTGAAACCGGCCATCCTTCATGATCGCAAGCAGATTCTGCTTATCCTGAAGAAGGGCGACATCGCGGGTCGGGTCGCCCCGTACCAGCAGCAGGTCCGCGAGATATCCCGGTTCGATGCGGCCAAGCTCATGTTCCAGGCCCATGATCTCCCCGCCACCCCTCGTGACGGCAACGAGCGCTTCGATGGCGGTAAATCCCAGGTGCCGGACGAATAACTCGAGGTCGCGTGCATTGCGCCCGTTGGGATTGAAGGGAAATCCATAGTCGCCGCCGGGTAGCAGCCGCACTCCGCGGCGCTTGAGCTCCGGCGCCAGTTTCTTCTGACGCTCCAGCACCGCAGTCGCGTCGGCCTTCATGTGGGTCATGTCGAAGTTCGGTGGCGGCGTTGCGTCCAACGTCGCCTGCACGATCCCAATGGTGGGAGCGACAAATATCTCCGACTTACGAGCGGCCAGCATGTCGATGGCTTCTTCGTCCGCATAGGTGCAGTGATACAGAACGCGAAAACCGTTCCGCAGACCCATCTTGATGGCATCGGAACAATGCGCATGGCCGGTAAGCCACACTCCGGACTCGCGTGCCTGCTCGCCCGCGGCGCGCATTTCCTCCTCCGAATACAGGGTCTGCATCGATGCCCCAGGCTTGAGCGCGCTCTCCCCGGAGAGGAGAAACTTCACGACTTTCGCCCCTTTCGCGGCGCACTCCTTGACGAACGCCCGCACTCCCTGCGCACCCGTGCCGTGTTCTGCCACACTGGCTCCGGCGAGGAAGGCAGTCTCATTCGGCGGTTCGCGCTCTATTGATGCCGGCACCAGTCTGGGGCCGGGAGTCCTGCCCGCGTCGATATCTGCCTTGAGGGTGATTTCGAGCGTCTTTTCGAGGGCGCCCCCCGAGTACGCGCTCGTGAACCCATGGTCCAGCAGAATTCGTGCGTTGCGTGCCGTATTGAGCGCCAGATCCTCAGGCGGCAGGCTCATGGCCGGCACGAAGCGCTCAACCGAGCTCGGCCAACTCAAATGGGCGTGCGCCTCGGTCATTCCGGGCATCAGAGTGGTTCCTGCCCCGTCAACAATCGTCGCATCCGGCACGGAAGAATTGGCAAAACCGGCTCGGGACACCGCAACAATGCGGTTTTCCTGAACCAGAACGTCCCCGGGATACGGCGCAGCGCCACTGCCGTCGAAGATGCTCGTGTTCTTGAAGAGAATCATATCCCGTTCCCAAGCGCCCCCGATTCTCTCGCACGTCGAATGACGTCCCCGGCAGCGCAAGAAGCTAAAGCAACCCCGCCGGGGAGGGAATTCGATTCCACGGACACGTCCTTTCGACCGGGCCGAATGATGCTATGCCATCGGGGTCCTAGCCCCTGACGGCCGTCAATTCCACGGGGGCGCGCTCGGATGAGCTTTCCGCTGCGGAGCGCAAAATCTCACACAGCCAGGCCCTTCCAGGATCACGGTCGCGAGTCTTGTGCCATTGGATCATTTCAACGAGCTGCGGCATGGCCATCGGCGAGGGCAATATCTTCAAGGGCAATGCTCGGCCATAGGCGAGCGCCAGCCGCCGGTGCATGATCGAAATGCGATTGGTGCCGACCAACAGATGGGGCACGCTGTTGAAATTGGTCGCGATGACCTCCACCCGCCGTGCGTGACCGAAGCGCTCGAAGAACCACTCATCGATGGTGGGGGGGCGCTGGGTGCCGATCCGCGCCACCACGTGTCCAAGCTGCAGGCACTGCTCGATGCTGATCTGATCACCGATCAGGGTGTTACCACTCCAGCAAACACACACGTAGCCATCCTCGAATAGAACCTCCGCCGGGTGCTCCTGACGGATGAAGTTGCGCGGCAGGACGAGGAAGTCGATCTGACCGCGGCTCAGGGCCGCCCACGGCTCATTCTCATTCCCGATCAGCTCGATCGTCACGCCCGGGGCTTCGCCCTGCAGGCGCTGCAGTGCCGCCGGCATCAGCACCGTTGAGACATAGTCCGACATCATCAGCTTGAAGTTGCGCTTGGACTTCAGCGGATTGAACTGCGGCCTGATGTCGACCGTCGCCTGCACGTGAAGCAGGCAGTCGCGGACGCTGGTTTCGAGGCTTTCGCCCAGCGGCGTTGGCACCATGCGGCGGCCGATTTGCGTCAGCAGCTCATCATCGAAGTACACCCGCAGACGCGCGAGTGCGCCACTCGTCGCCGAAGGACTGAGGTTCAGGCGTTCGGCCGCGTGCGTGATGCTGCGCTCGGAGAGCAGGACATCCAGTGCAACCAGCAGATTCAGATCGAGACGATTGAGGTTCATTGTGCCCACTCCCATGTCGCGCGCCGATCACGCCACCATGATAATCGAGAACGCAGCCACTGTAGCGGCGGCCTTGACCGCAGTGCGGTAACTCCGGTGCGGCCCTCGGTTGACTCCGCAAGTCGATCGTCATACCGTATTCCGGTACACCTGCTCCACGATACGCTACATACGAGGTGCGCGCATGCCTGGCTGGGAAGATGGCGACTGGCGCAATGAGAGTCTTTGCAGATTCGAGGAATCCAATCTGCTCAACAAGATGGGCCTTGAGTTCTATGACCTGAGCCACCCCTGGGGCCTTGGACAGCCCTGCTGGCCCTACTTCGAGGACGTCAAAATCGAACGTCTGCACGGCATGTCCAAGTCGGGCGTGCTGACCCAAAGAATCACGACGGTGATGCACTCCGGCACCCACATCGATGCTCCGGCGCATGTCGTGCAGGGCACCCCGTTCATGGACGAGGTCCCGCTGCCCTACTTCTTCGGCACCGGTGTGGTGGTGTCCATTCCGAAGAAGAAGTGGGAGGTCATCACCGCGAAGGATCTCGAGGACGCACGTCCCAGGATCCAGCCCGGCGACATCGCCATCGTCAACACGGGGTGGCACAAGTACTACGGAGACAATCAGCACTATTACGGCTACTCACCCGGATTCTACAAGGAAGCCGGGGAGTGGTTCGTCCAGCGTAAGGTGAAGATGTGCGGATCCGACACCCAGGCGCTCGATCATCCGTTGGGCACTGCCATCGGTCCGCACGGACCGGGCGCTCCGCACGGCCTGCTGCCGAAGCTCAACCAGGAATACGAGCGCGAGACCGGGCACAAAGTCATCGAGGACTTTCCCGAGTGGGAGCCCTGTCACAATGCGATCCTCTCGGCGGGCATCTGCGGCTTCGAGAACATCGGCGGGGACATCGACAAAGTCACCGGCAAGCGCGTGACGTTTGCCGCGTTTCCCTGGCGCTGGAAGAAAGGAGATGGATGCATCGTGCGCCTCGTGGCAATGCTCGACCCCTCCGGTAAATTCAGGATCGAGACGGGTCGTTCCGCATAGCGGAGTCAGCAATGCAGATCACCCGATACAGCGACGCCCGGCGTTACGACGCGCCGAAGCACTTCGACATGCGTTCACTGCGACTGCAGGGCTTCGATATGAGCGCCTCGCGATTCGCCTGGGTCGGGGTATCCCACTTCCTTCCGCAAGGCGGTGCCGAAATGGATGCCGGTCCACTGGAGAAGATCTACGTCGTCCTGGAGGGCGAAGTCACGGTGGAACTGGCGGATGGCACCGTGCATGTGCTTCACGCCATGGACAGCTGCCACATTCCTGGCGGAGAGGCCAGAAGCATACGCAATGCCTCCAACCAGGTTGCGACGATGCTCGTGGTCATGCCGCATCCGGCGCAGCGCCCATGACGCTTCCCGCGTTCGATCAGGCGGGCCTGTTCGACGTGCGCGGAAAGTCCGCCATTGTCGTGGGCGCCACGGGCGCATTTGGCAAAGTCGCGTGCGTCACTTTGGGGCGAGCAGGAGCGCGGCTCACCCTCGCAGCCGGCAACGCGGCGGAGCTCGGGCTCCTGGCGGAGGAATTGTCCGCCGAAGGAGTTCAGGTATGCGCCGTTCCCCGGCGTCCGAACACGGAAGCTGATTCCGAGATCATCATCGATGCCGCCGTCGGGGCATTTGGTGGCGTGGACATCCTGGTGGTCGCCTCCGGCATGAACGATGTCGCGCCCATCACCGAAATGTCACCCGAGAGATTCTCGCGGGTGCTGCAGGCCAATCTGGACGGCACCTGGCTCATCGCGCGTGCCGCCGGCCGTCGCATGATCGCGCAGGGCCGCGGCGGAAAGGTCGTGTTCACCTCCTCGGCGCGGGGCAAGCTCGGACACCCCGCCGGTTACTCCGCCTACTGCGCATCCAAATCCGCCGTCGACGGGCTGACGAAGGCCCTGGGATGCGAATGGGGCAAGCACGCGATTACGGTCAATGCGATCGCGCCCACGGTGTTCCGCTCGCCGCTGACGGCCTGGATGTTCGAGAACAATGACAACGCGGCCAAGGTGCGCGCCGGTTTCCTCGCGCGCGTGCCGCTTGGCAGATTGGGCGAGCCAGAGGACCTTGCGGGCCCGTTGCTGTTTCTCTGTTCACGCGCCTCAGACTTCCACACCGGCCACGTCGTCTACGCAGACGGCGGGTACACCGCAGGCTAGCCAGCATGCCTGAACCGCGATCCATTGCGATCGTCGGCGGCGGCCTCATGGGCGCCGGAATCGCCCAAGTCTTCATTGCGGGCGGCCATCATGTCACGGTCTTTGAACCCAGTGCCGAAGCCCGCGGTTCGATTCGAGAGCGGGTGGCGGCCGACCTGCGCCTGCTGGACCGTGATGAGTCGCTGGCTGATGCCGTCGCGACGACGGCAAACCTCGCGCAGGCCGTGGCACAGGCAGACTTGGTGATCGAAGCCGGCCCTGAAAAGCTCGAGGTCAAGCAATCGATTTTTACGCAACTCGTCGCGCTCAGCCCGTCGAGGGCAATCCTGGCCTCCAATACGTCCGTGATTCCAATTCATCGCATCGCCGCGGGCCTGCCCACGAACCAGCGGATCCTCGGCACGCACTGGTGGAACCCGCCGGCACTGATTCCCCTGGTCGAGGTCGTGCAGACGGATCAGACCTCCGTCGAGTGCGTGCGCTGGGTGATGGAGCTGCTGACATCAGTTGGCAAGTCACCCGCCCACATTGTCAAGGATGTGCCGGGATTCGTCGGTAATCGGCTGCAGCACGCACTGTGGCGGGAAGCCATCGCAATGGTGGGCGAGGGAATCTGCGATGCGGCGACGCTCGACGCCTGCGTGAAAAACAGCTTCGGCCTGCGCCTGGCAGTCCTCGGGCCGCTGGAAAACGCCGATCTTGTAGGCCTCGATCTGACCCTGGACATACACAGGACGATCATTCCGGAGCTCAACCGCGACCCTGGGCCGAACCCTTTTCTGGAGAAACAGGTGGCAGCGGGTCGGCTCGGATTCAAGTCCGGAGTCGGATTTCGCACCTGGTCGCAACCGCAGATGGATGATCTGCGACGGCGCCTGAAGGCGCATCTGCTCCACGCACAGCGGCACGGGCCGCTCAAGTGAAGCAGGCAACGGACATCGTGCGGGCACGGCACCGCGAGAACATCATCGTCGCCGTGCTGGCCCTAGGTTTCGGACTGGTTGGCATCGATCGCTTCCTCATCACCACGCTGTTTCCGGTCATCGCCCGCGATCTGCATCTGGATTACGGGGACATCGGCGTCATCACGGGAGCCCTCGCAATCGCCTGGGGAATCGCCGCGCTGTTCGTGGGCAATCTGTCGGACCGTATCGGCCGGCGCCGAGTATTGACCGCGTCACTGGTCGTATTCTCGTTGTTGATAGGCGCGAGCGGCATGGCCACTGGATTGATCGGCCTGATCGCGGTTCGCCTGGTAATGGGAATCGCCGACGGGGCCTACACGCCGGCCAGCATTGCAGGCACGCTGGATGCCTCCGGACCGGGGCGCCGTGGCTTCAACATCGGCATTCAACAGATGATGCTGCCCCTGTTCGGGCTCGGTCTCGCGCCCCTGATCGTGGCCGGAGTGCTGCGTTTTATCGATTGGCGCTGGATCTTCCTCGTGTTCGTGCCGCCGGGTCTTGCCGTCGCGCGCGCCGTCTGGCTGGTCATCCCCGAACCGCGCAGCGCCCCCGAGGTCCCCCGCGTGGCGGCAGCCGCGACAGGGGTTAGTGCCGTCCTCGCGGCCTGGAAGGCCGTGCTTGGATATTCGAACATTCGTATAGCCGCACTTCTCATGCTTTGCTGGCTCACCTGCCTCATCACCACGAGCGCCTTCCTGCCCAACTACCTCGTCGACTATCTGAAGCTGCCACTGCCGCAGATGGGCACGGTGATGTCGGCGATCGGCCTCGGAGCCACGGTCGGAACGTTTCTGCTGGCGTCGCTTTCGGACCGGCTGGGACGCAAACCGGTGTTGGCGTTGTCCGCCGCCGGCGCCCTGCTTTCCCTGGTACTGCTGGCCAACACGGGCGCACACGTCGGTTTGCTGTTCGCCTCACTATTCTTCGTGCATTTCTTCAACAATGCCCTGATCACCCTCACCGTCGGGCCGCTATGTTCCGAAGCCGTCCCCGTGGCGCTTATGGCGACCGCCTCCGGATTGGTGATTGCCGTCGGGGAGCTGTTTGGCGGCGGAATCGCCCCGGTACTCGTCGGCCATCTTGCTCAACGTCTGGGAGTTGATCAGATTCTCAAGCTACCGATCGTCATGCTGGGCGTTGGGCTGCTGTTGTGCCTGACGATCCACGGGCCAACGACCCGCATGCCGCTCATCCTGAGGAGGCCCGCCCCATGAGCAACCAGAAAGTGATCATTTCGTGCGCCATCACCGGCGCCATGCACACGCCGACCATGTCGGACGCGCTGCCGATCACGCCTGCGCAAATAGCCGCGCAGTCCCTTGAAGCGGCCGCCGCCGGCGCCGCCATCATCCACCTGCACGCGCGCCAACCTGCCGACGGCGAACCGACCGGCAGCCCCGATGTCTTTGCGCAGTTTCTACCGGAGATCCACCGCCGAACCGAGGCGGTCATCAACCTCACCACCGGCGGCAGTCCGATTATGTCAGTCGCCGACCGCCTCGCGGCCGCGATCCGCTTCAAACCAGAGATGTGCTCGCTCAACATGGGGTCAATGAACTTTGCGATATTCCCGACGGCAAATCGCATTCACCAATGGAAATACGCCTGGGAAGAACCCTATGTTCGTAACAGCGATGACTTCATCTTCCGCAATACCTTCCGCGACATCGCCTATATCCTCGAGACCATGACGGACTCTGGCACAAAATTTGAGCACGAATGCTATGACGTCGGGCACCTGTACACCCTTGCGCACTTCATTGAACGAGGATTGGTAAAGCCGCCGTTCTTTGTGCAGCTTATCTTCGGCATTCTCGGCGGCATCGGTGCGGATCTCGACAATCTCGTGTTCATGAAACGCACGGCCGACCGGCTGTTCGGCCCTGCGAATTTTCAGTGGTCAGTGCTCGCCGCCGGACGCCACCAGATGCCCTTCCTGACGCAGGCGGCGCTCCTGGGCGGCAACGTCCGTGTCGGTCTTGAGGACAGTCTGTTCATCGAGCGTGGTAGGCTTGCGACGTCGAACGCCGAGCAGGTGCACAAGATTCGCCGCATACTCGCCGAGATGGGTAGCGAGCCAGCGACGCCCGCAGAGGCGCGCGCGATGCTCGGTCTGAAGGGCAGACAGGATGTGAAGTACTAGCGTGGCGACGCGAATCATTTATGTGGGAGCACCCGAGGCGGATGCGCTGACCTTCGAGGCGCGTGCTCGCCGCGATTTCCCCGGGATCGCACTTTTTGCCACGAATGATCGCACCGAGGCGCTACGCCATCTCGCCGATGCAGAAGCCATCATCGCTCATCATTTCCAATTCGACGAGGCCATGCTGACGGCCGCCCCACAATTGCGCTGGATCCAGTCCCTGACAACCGGCACGGACGCGATACTCAAGCTGCGTGCGTTGCGCGCACAAGTTACCGTGACCTCAACGCGGGGAATGCACGGCCCGCAGATGTCGGAGCTCGTGTTCCTGCAGATGCTCGCGCTGTGCCGGGATTTCCCGCAAATGCTGGGTAATCAGGCGGTGCACTTGTGGAAGCGTTGGCCGCAACCACTGCTATGGGGCAAGACCATCGTCATCGTCGGCGTCGGCGCAATCGCCGAAGCCCTGGCGCCTCGCTGCAAGGCCTTCGGCATGACTGTTTATGGTGTCTCAGGCACTCCACGGGTCACCACGGGCTTCGACAGGATCTTCGCCCGGAGCGAGTTGCCCCAGAGCGCGGCGCTGGCCGATTTTCTGGTGCTCATCGTGCCGCACTCCCCTCAGACTGAGAACCTGGTTGATGCGTCTGTGCTCAGCGCCATGAAGCCCACGGCATTTCTCATCAATGTCGCCCGCGGGGGTGTGCTGGATGAGGGCGCTTTGATGCGTGCGCTGCACGACAAGCGGCTGGCAGGCGCGGCACTGGATGTTTTTCGCGAGCAGCCGCTGCCGCCAGATCACCCGCTTTGGCGCGAAGAGCGTGTCATCATCACCCCCCTGATCGGTGGCATGAGCGACGTTTACCTGGACCAGGCCTATCCCATCGTGCGGCTGAACCTGGAGAGATTTCTCGCCGGCGAGATCGAACGCATGTCAAACATCGTCCCGCACTGAGCCTTTATGAACCGCCGACCCCCCATGCAGTCGAGTCACCCCCGTGCCGTCAATGCCGTGTCCCTTGCGGAGCTCGAGCGCCGCTGGGGCCTGGTCCGCGATCGAATGCGTGAACTGGATATCGACGCCCTGGTGCTGCAGAACTCGAGCGACTGGGTGGGCGGGTACATTCGCTGGTTCAGCAACCAGCCTGCAACCAACGGATACCCCACGAGCCTGGTCTTTCCGCGCGATACGGGAATGTCGCTGGTCGAGCAAGGTCCCTTCGGAGGATTGAGGGAATCCAGTGCCACCGAGTTAAGCGCGACGGGCATCGCACGTCGCCTGACGACTCCCAGCTACCCATCCGTTGCCTACACCGGCGCCTACGATGCGGACATCGTAGCGGCAGAATTGCACCGACTCGGCGCCCAGCGCGTCGGATTCGTGGCTCCGGCGGCGATGTATCACAGCTTTGGACAACGGTTACGCGATGTGCTGTCGGCTTCTGCGCCCATCGATGCCACCGACCTGGTCGATCGCATCAAGGCCATCAAAAGTGCCGAGGAGCGCGCGCTGATAGGCCAGGTCGCAGCGATGCAGGATGAGGTGATGCAGAAAGTACTGCAGTTCGTGCGCCCTGGATTGAAGGACTTTGAAATCGCCGCCTACGCACAATACATGGCCCAGCAGCTGGGAAGTGAACAGGGAATCTACCTTTGTTCTTCGGCTCAGCAGGGTCACGCTGCCAGCTTCCGGCCGCGTTCCATGCAGGGCAGGACTTTGCGCGAGGGGGATGTGTTCTCGCTGCTGATCGAAAACAACGGCGCCGGCGGTTTCTATACGGAGATGTCACGCCTCATGGTTCTGGGAAGGTTGTCCCAGGAACTCGCCGATGCCCATGCCGCCGTCCTGGACGCTCAACGTTTCGCGCTGTCACTGCTCAGGCCCGGCGCACTGTGCAGCGAGATCTTTGCACAGCACAACGCCTACCTGAGCGAGCGCGGGCTACCACAGGAGCAACGCGTCAGCATGCACGGGATGGGCTACGACATGGTTGAACGCCCCCTTATCCGCAGCGATGAGGAGATGAAGATCGAGGAACACATGGCGATCGTTTGTCATCCAGGAATTCTGAACGAACGGATGTTCGTCCATAACACCGAAATATATCTGATCGAGTCGCATGGGTGCTCATCGAGTCTGCACCGCACGCCAAAGCAGATCTTCGAGATCTGCTGATGCGCACGACCACGCAACGTCCGAAGGGGCGCCATAGCGTTCAGGTCATTGCCCGAGCTGCCAATGTGCTGCGCGCCCTGGAGGGCGAGAGCAATGGGCTAAGCCTCGGACAGATCGCGCAGCGAGTTGGCCTGGCGCGTTCCACCGTTCAACGAATCGTCGACGCCTTGAGTGAGGAGCACTTTCTGATCGCCGCCTCGCCCACGGCAGGTGTTCGACTGGGGCCGGCGTTGATCAGGTTGGCTGCCTCTGCGCACGTTGAGTTTGATCTGATTACGCGTCCGCTGCTCGCGGAGTTGTCGCAGAAGGTCGGCGAAACCGTGGACCTGTCGGTGCTCAAAGGCTCGGTCGCAGTATTCACAGACCAGGTGCAGGGGGTGCACCGTCTGCGCGCCGTATCCGCAGTCGGCGAAACCTTTCCGCTGCACTGTTCGGCGAACGGCAAGGCACTGCTGAGCGTCGTGGATGCGCAGAAACTCGAGCGACTCCTGCGCGGCCCCCTGGCACGGCTGACGGCGAACACCATTGTGCAGCGGGCGGAACTGGTAAAGACCATAGAATCCGTGCGGCGCAGCGGCGTGGCCTACGATCTCGAGGAGCATACTGAAGGGATCTGCGCCGTCGGTACGGCATTTGTGGATCCCATCGGGCGTGCGGTCGCCATTTCGATTCCCGTTCCCACCACGCGCTTCAGGAACAAACGGCTCAAGGTGCTGCTCACTGAAGAGATCCTGCTGACCCGCACCAAAATGATTGAAGCTCTCGGCGCCTCCGTGAATCAGGCATCCGAGGGCTCGCTGCTGTGATCAGGGCGGCGGGGCAACTTCCTGAGGAGCCGGTGCGCCAGGTACGCGACCGATTGTCCGGCCGTCGGCCGTGATGACTGCCATCAGCAAGCCACCGCTGCGGCCATCCCGCAAGGGGTGAAAGCGCACCTTGACCTTGTCGCCCGGTCTCACGGCGGTTTTCTTCCAGCCCCTGCGGGTCATTTCCCCGACACTGTTCATCTCGAACCCATAGCTTGTCTCAGTCCCAGCTGCAGTACCGACCTGCACAAACAGCCAGCAATGTGGATTGCTCCATTCCATCTGGGCTACCGTGGCGTCGATCTCAACGGTCTTGCCCATGTCGTATAAGCCGAAGGAGTGATGGGCGGATGCCGGCCCTATGCCGCTGGCGCCGCTCAGTGCGGCGGCGATGACCGCAGCCCGAATCAACCGCGTCGCCTTCATTTGCGCTGCTCCGGCTTGGGTGGCGTGAAGTCGATGTCAAGCAATGTCGAATTTCCTTTCTTGACGCGGTCACCCTCGGTGCAGCGTTCATAGTCAATCGGCGGACCGTCTTCTCGCACATACCAGCGGGTGTAGGCCCAGGGTTTCGTGAACAGCTCCGGATCATCCACCACCGTATCAATCCGTATGCGGTCGCCGATGCGCGTAATGCGCTCCGAAACTCGAGTCTTCTCGGTCACACGCTGCCCGATGAACAACTGCGCTTCGGGGAAGATGTTGATGGTATCGACGACCAGGGTCTTCCCCTCCCAATGGCCGATGGAGTCACCACTGAAACTGGGGTTGACCTCATCATCGGGCACATGGGGGCGCCCATCGGTCCATATTCTGCGAATCTCCGAATCCTCCAGCAGAATCGTTACGCGTCCGGGTGAGAACAGGTACTCATGGGCAACCGGCCCCATGTTCGAGGGCGTGCCGTTGGGTAGACACAGGCCGCTGTTGCTAAGAGGAATCTTGTCTCGCCCCCGCTCCCCGCGGACAGCCGCCATGCGCTCATCCCGCATCGCGGCGTATTTGGGCTTCAGCGGCACTCCGTAGCCGAAGATCCCGCCGGCTTGCGAGGGTCCGGGCGGCGGGCCGCCGGATGATTTCGGTGGTGGTGGCGGCGGCGCGGGGGCCCACACCCCCGACCAATCCGGTAACTGCTTCAGCGCATCCCAGGCGGCACTTCGGTCGCCCGCCTGAGCGCTGCGCCCTGGCGTGCCCGGCAGGGCAAGCAATCCGCAGGTGGTCACGACAAGGATCGCGCCCAGCCGCGGGCGGGCACCGCGAAGCCCTCTGGCCCGAGAAATCACACCCGCAGCACCCGGTACAGGTGAAGTGTCTGGTTATCGCCGCCGTTATGGGATTTCATGATGCCATCCGCTCGTTGTGCGATGGCTCCATAGTATCGAGGTCACATCCGCGCTGAGTTCGGATTTGCGGATTCGTCCTTTCGGCGCCACCGAATCAGGGCGCCGTAGGTTTCAGTGCGATGTCGTGAATGCTGCGGGCGCAAAGTCCTGCGGATGGCGCAGCATGCGAGGGAAGAGCCAAGGGGTCATTGAGTTTTCGACCGCCGTGGTTAAAGATTCCGCCGGACTATTCGGTTGACGCTCCTGAAAAGTTGACTTGGCCATCGGGACTGACCAATACAAGGGGGACGACTGACAACGATGTGGCGCGCCCACGTCGGGCAGAGTGCTTGTTTCAATTCAAGCGTACGAGACCTGCGATCACGATGGCGATGCTCGTCATTTGCGGTAAGGTGAATAGTGAAATACGTGAGTTATGTGCGGCCCGACGGCCGGTCCAGTTTCGGACGAGCAGAAGGAAACAGGATCATCGATCTGGCCTGTGATGCCAAGGCTAAGGACCTGCGGTGCGCTTTGGACGCCAACGTTCTGCACGACCTGGACATGGGTGATACCTTCAAACTGTCCGATCTTGTGTTGCTGCCACCCATCCCCAATCCCCGCAAGATACTGTGCGTCGGGATTAATTATGAAACCCACAGAAGGGAGACCGGCCGCGCCGAGGCAGCCTTCCCCACCATCTTTACGCGCTTTGCGGATACGCTTGTACCGCATGGCGGACACCTCGTGCGGCCGCGGGTCTCCAGCGACTTTGACTACGAGGGTGAACTCGCCGTGGTGATCGGTAAGGGCGGTAGAGCCATCTCCAAGGAAGAAGCGCTGGCGCACGTAGCGGGTTACGCCTGCTTCAACGATGCATCGGTACGCGACTGGCAGCGGCACACCACCCAATTCACACCTGGGAAAAACTTTCCCGGCACGGGAGGCTTTGGGCCCTGGCTCGTGACGCCTGAGGAAGTTGGAGACCCTGCATCGCGGAGTGTAGTCACTCGGCTCAATGGGCAGACCGTGCAGGCCCAACGTGTGACAGAAATGATCTGGTCGGTACCTGAGCTCATTGCCTACATTTCGGCATTCACCCCGCTCGCCCCGGGAGATGTCATTGCCACTGGCACACCTGGTGGCGTGGGCTCCAAACGTGACCCGCCGCTTTGGATGAAGCCGGGGGATACGGTATCTGTCGAAATTGACGGCCTGGGGGTTCTGGTCAATCACGTCGTCGATGAAATCTGATCGTGTGGCCGAAAGAGGGTCTGGGAGGAGATATGCGCCGGAACAATCGAATCACATCGGTATGGCTGTGTGCCGTATTTACTATCGGCAGTTGCCAAGCGGCCAACGTGCATTGGGTCGCAAGCTGGGCCAGCAGCCCTCTGGAAGGCAAAATTGTCATTCCCGGCATTCCGCCAGACAAGATTCCGCCATCTCCAATCCTTAAAGGTACCGTGCGCTATCGTTTGCCTCTGAGTCGGGGCGGCACGCGGCTGATACTTCGCATTACCAACGAGGCGAACAAGCAGCCACTTACCGTAGGTACGGTGACCGTGGCGATTGCGGACGCCGGTCTGTCTGCACGCGCGGCCACGATTCGAAGAGTGACATTCGGGGGCCAGCCGACCCTGACCCTTCCCGCCGGTGCGCCGGCATTGAGCGATCCAGTCGATTTGCCCACAAGGTCGGCACAGGCGGTGATCGTCAGCATATATTTGCCGACCGAAACGGAGTGTCCGCTCGGTCAGCGAGGCATTCAGGAAGCAGTTCTCGCTGCGCGCGACGCGACCCAGGCCCCCATACTCGAAGGGGCAACCTCCACGAACGCCCGTACCCTCGTCAGCGCAATTCTCGTATCCAGCGGACCCACCGCAGGAACGGTAGTCGCCTTTGGTGACTCCATCACCGATGGGGCGGTCACTGATTCCCCCGACGTGCGGGGCTGGCCGGGTCATTTGGCACTGCGGCTGCTGGCAGCCAATAGTCATGCGCAATTCGCGGTGGCAAATGAGGGAATTGGCGGCAATCGCGTATTGAATGATTCCATAGGGCTGAATGCATTGGCACGTTTCGACCGAGATGTCTTGTCACTGCCCAATGTCACTCACTTAATATTGCTGGAGGGCATCAACGACATTGGCTTTTCGCGACTGCCCGACAATTCAGCCCCAGGACCGGCCATTGATGCGAACGCCCTGATCGCCGCTTATCGACAGATAATCGCCCGCGCTCACGCACACGGCATCAAAGTGATCGGCGGTACCTTATTGCCATTTGAAGGCGCCATGTATTATTCCCAACCGGGGGATCAGACTCGGCAGAGCGTCAACGAATGGATTCGATCCGGTGCTGCGTTCGACGCGGTAGTGGATTTCGATCGTGCACTGCGTGATCAGGCTGACCCCAAGAAGCTCGCCTCAACCTACGACTCCGGCGATCATCTACATCCATCCGACGCCGGCTATAAAGCGATGGCCGATGCCTTTGAACTGAGCGTGTTCGCCACTCACTGAAGGGTCACAACACGGCTTCTTGGCATCGGCTACGCAGCCGCGGGCCGGAGCTCATGTCGCACCTTCCATCAATATGCCCCTCAATCTGCTCGAGGTGTTCTCGATGGCTCTTGAGCGCTTCTCGTGAGGCATGCCCCCGTTACCTACTTGGAATCACCAGGTAGTTGCACGGTCACGCGCCCGTTGACGACCGGATTGCGATCATCCGGGCCACCACACAGTTCCGGATCGTCCGGCCACTCATGGGTGTCCGAGCGCACGTACTGCCGTGTGAACACCCAATCGTGGGTGAATTTCTCCGGATCCCGAATGGTCACCTGGTTTTCCAAGGTATTCGCATCAATCTGTCTGATGCGTTCGACCACGCTCGCATGAGAGGAGAACATCAAGGGCGTTGTATCAGCCCACATGTCGGTACGCATATCGACGGTTTGTATCACCAGTGTTTGGCCCTCCCAGTGTCCCTTTGAGCGCCCGAGCATCAGCGGCCAACGTGCATCGGCGGCGGGCCAATCGCGCCCGTCGGTATAGATGTGCCGGATGGCCTTGTCGATGAGGATCCAGGTCTCTTTGGGCGTGACCACGAATTCGTACTGGAAAGGCGTGGCGATCAACCGTGGCATCCCCGCAAAACAATGCAGGGTGTTGGTGTCGGTCAGGCTGTTCTTGGATCCGGAGTCACCCTGATGCTCCGCGCGCACCAAATCGGCCTGGTAGCGGGATTCATACTTAGGCTTCAGCGGCGCATAGTCCCGCGTTCCGGGAACGAACATCCGGGCATCATCCCGAGACAGAACCGCCATCGAGCCTTTGACCTGCCAGACCCCCGACCAGTCTGGGAGCGCATTGTCCGCCTGGCATGGCGGAGCCGCCAGAATCATGGCGCCAAGGAAAAGTGCCAGGCTAATGAAGGAGCGGCGGTTCATGGTGCTCCTTTCTGACTGGGTGCCGGCGCCGCGCTACCGCCGCTGCCGAGCAGTTGTGTGCCATCGGCCAGCGTCACTGATACCAGGCTGCCGCCCTGGCGCCCATCGCGTAGCGGATGCAGGATGGCTGTGATCCTATCGCCGTGCTTGAGCGAGGTTTGTCGCCAGCCGCGACGGTACAGTGCGCCGGGTGCGCCCATCTCGAGGCTCCACCGGGTCTGATTGCCCGTATGATCCGTGACCTCGATGTCGAGCCATGAATGCGGGCTTTGCCACTGGAACTGCCACACAGTTCCATTCAGCGTCACATCCTTGTTCATATCGAACATCGCAAAAGAGTGGTGTGCGAGTGCCACGGTCGGAATCGCCACCAACATCGCAGTCAGCCATCGGAGCTTCATGTTTCGATTTTCCTCAGCAGGCGCTACGTACCTCAGTTCGCATGCGCCGCCTGCGACCCCATTTTCTAGGATTACCATGGTACGTATTGGCGGAAAATATTGGCACCCACCTGCTCGCCGATCCTGCGAATGGCTCGTGCCTCTCAGTCCACTGAGCCTACGGTGCCTCGCAACGGAAATTCTGTGCCTCATCCGTGTCCCCGTGCCCGGTGTAGGTCGCCACCTTCGGGTATGGACATAGCGGGCGCGTCCGTGCCGGCCGCCCGGGCGGGTTGCTGGCAAGGAGCTGCTCGGGTGCCTTGCCGGTTTGCACCCACTGATCGATCGCCCCAAGCATGTCGATGCTCGAGGGTCCGCTGCCGCCGCCGCAGTGCCCCATGCCCGGCACCATGAAGAGCCGTACATCTTGGCCGGCGCGTCGCTGACCAATGTCCTGGACCAGCGCCTCGTAGAAATTGATCGTCGACTGCGGCGGAATAAGCCCGTCAGCCCAACCATGTGAAAGCAGCAGTTTGCGATTGGCGCTGAAAAAACGCCCAAGGCCCGTGGCCGGCACATCGATAGCATCGCTGCCGTAGGCTATCGCGCGATCCACATCATGGTCATAGTCGAAACTGCGGAAATCCCACGAGGCGTCATGGAACACCGATCCGCGAAAGAAGCTCGTCGCCACCGGGAAGGGCTCCTTCCCCATCGTCAGCACACCCACCTGCGCCTCGCTGCCCAGCGAAAATCCCGGGAAGATCTGCTTGCCGGTGCGTGGATTCCTCGGGCCCGCATAGATGGCGCGCAGCGCGGTCACTTGCGGCCCGGTCAGACAATCCGCCGCGTCGCCGGTCTTGCACTCCAGCACGCCTGGGTCGAAGTGACAGGCCGGCGGATTGGTAATAATGCCATCCTTTACCCCGTCATTGGCATCGCAGGCCTCGAGCACCGCCTGGTGTACCAGTGCGAACTTCGCCGGCGGGATGCTGCTAGCCGGGTCCTTCATCGTCGCCGCGCCCGTCCACAACGAACTCACCATCAGTGGCACCATGGGGTTGGCGGGTGCCATTGCGGATATGCCGTCATAGTCCTCGGGGTACCGGTAGGCCTCCATCAGGCCGATGCGTCCGCCCGTGGAACAGCTGACGTAGAGCGAACGCCTCGGGGTGTTGCCGTAAAAGGCACTGACAATTGCCTTGGCAGCGACCGCCGTCTCGTGCACTGCGCGGTGGCCGAAGTCGATCAGCTTCTCCGGATGGCCTGCAAAAAATGTCCCGTCCATGGGGCTGCCCTGGTGGCCCACATCGGACGCGGCCGCGGCGTAGCCGTTTGCGAGCGGTGTGACCATGTCGCCGTAAGCGATCGAGCCGGCCCAAACCCCATTTCCGCCACCCACGAACTTTCCGTTCCAGCCGGAAAGCGGCATCCATACTTCGAAGCGGACGTCCGAGTCGGGAGTCGGTTGGATGGTGCCGGCGACACGGCAGAACGCCGGGAGCGCCGCAAAGTTCGCCGGCGGGACACCCCCTGCTCCGGGCGGCTTGAAAGCGCCCGCCGACACTTCGCTGGCAAGCGTGATCGTAGTCTTGGGGAGCTTCAATTCCTGCGAGAACGCAGAGCATGAGGAGGCAGCGTGGACCAGCGGTCCGGTGAAGACGCCGGCCAACACCAACACGGAGAACATTGAAGTACGGCGCATACGATCCCCCTTAAATCAGCCGGAAGACTAGCATGCCCGATACCGGGTCCCTTGGCGCGTCAATCCCCCTGCTTCCCGACAGCAACGCCGCTGTGCTGTATCTGAGCCACCCGCCAGCTCAGGACGCGGGCACCACGGTCCATATGTTCCCGGGAACGGGCGGCAGCAGTTCTACTCGAAGAGCGGCGCGGATTTCACTCAGCCGATATCCGAGGGCCACTGACAGGCCTCACGAGGCATCCCGGCGAACGGCCGCAGATTCGCGCACGGCGGGGTATTTTGCAACCAGCGCCGACTGCCTGTCATTAGGCGAGTTCGCCAGACTGAATCGGATTTCCTTGAATCGGTAGTCAATTGACATTCGCGCAAGCTGACGTAAGTAGTTCATACCAATGAGCAGCGCCGGCTCTTTGCCAAGTCCCCAGATATCGAAAACCGGAAGATCCGCAATTACCAGATTTCCCGAGGTAAATTTTAGATCCTGGATATGAATTATGGAGGTGGAAACCACATGGCCGAGGATGGCCCCTCCGGTGACGCCGGTCAAACGCAGCATTCCCAACTCTGAGTAGGCACCATTCCGGCCGTTCAACGCCCCGAGCAACGCTCGATTGCCTGCCGAGACTTCAGCACCCGTATCGACAAAGGCCGTCGCTTGCACATCGTCCACACGGCACCCTGCTGCCCGCAGATGCCCTAATTCCCCGCCAGAGCGAAGCCGGACATCGTTGAACCAACCCAGGAGCGAGCGCAGCGGCGAATGGGGCATTCCAAGCTCAACCGTGTGTCTTTCGAAATCGAACGCCACTCGGGAATCAGCCAGTACATCCAGACCGAGGTAGCCGTCCGCCTGCAACAGCGAACGCGGCAGTACCGGCAGACTCAGGTTGGTGCGGGTGATGGAGCCAGTTGAAAGAGATTGGACCGCCACAGTACTGCTTACCACTTGCCGGACCAGACCGTTCAGCAAGACGGCACCGCCGCGCGTCAGATTCAGCGCCTGCGCGATATCTTCAGCAATAATGCTTCGATCGGCGCCCGTGTCCACCACAAATTGGTACGCGCCGCGCCCGTTTACCAGAAGACTGACGGTCATGCGCTGACCGGGGTCGGTGTGCGCTCCTAGCGTATTGTCGTCCGAAATCTCCGGAGTTGCATCGTGCCGTGGAGCAACAACTTCCGTTCGCTCATTGTCTGCACACCACACTTGCGTCGAGGGACACGCCAAAGCTGCGCTGAGTCCAGCAATGACGCCGCGCCGCGATTGGCTGATTGCCCCTTTCAAGTGCGTCCTCGTAACGGCGCTCGATGTTTCATCGCGAACTCTTGGCCGGCCGAAACAGAAGTTCAATGTAGCGATGTAGGTGATCAATGCTCGCCGCGGCTATTGCAGCGCTGCGCTTGGCCTTCGCCAGGATGAAGGCACCCTGCAGCACTGCTTGTGTGTGCAGCGCCAGGCTCTCAGCACTCCACGATCCCCGAATGCGGTAGCGCTTCATGGCGCCCGCGATGTCGACTGCGATCTTCGCAGCGTGCCCGGTAATGCTCGCTTCGCAGGCCGCGCGGATCTCCGGACTGGTGTCGTACACTTCCTGCAACAAAGTTCCGACGAGGCACGTGAACTCGGCGAGTTCTCCTTTCAGGATGGCCTTGCGGAATTCCAGATAGCCGAGAACCCGGTCCAGGGGGTCGCTGTGCTTGTGATAAGGCGCAGTCTCGAAAAAAGTCGTGGTGATCTCAGACCAATCGTTCGCGACCGCAACGCCAAGGGCATCCTTGCTCTTGAAATGATGGAAGAAGCCCCCCTTGGTGACGCCCGCCTTGGTGCAAAGCTCATCCACCGTGGTTGCGCAATAACCCTGCTCGCGGATGAGGGAGCGGGCAGCATCCAATAGTTTTCGGCGAGCGCTCGATCCGGGTGTTGCTGGCGAGACCGAATTCTCCATGGCTTGAGCATACCAACTAGTTGGTCTGTGCACAATCAATGCGAAGAGATCCGAAATGTCTCGGTAGCCACAGCCTTCAGCCGCCGGGCCGCTGACCCCACGTGCTCGTCTCACGAGAGGACGGGAGCATCACCCCCTGTCGATCGGTTGAAAGTGTCGCCTAAGTGCGTTAGGGCGCCGGTTGCGGTGCCACAAGTGCGGCAAGCACGGTGCGGGAATCGAGTTCTAGGCACAGCCGCGGTAACATCACGCGGCAAGTCGGGAGCGCTCGGAAACGGTGGTCACGTGAAGCAGGTCGATGTCAGTGCAAAGTGCCCGAAGTGTGGTGGTGAACCTACCGGTGCGGCTCTGCTGAGCCTTTTGGCCAAGGGCTGCACAGGCAATGAACCGCTCGGCAGCTACTGATTGTGGGTTACGAAAGCTTGCAGCAGTGCGGCCCGACCCGGCGAATCCCTGCTGATACCGAAAACGCCGCCCGAAGTAGCCTCATAGGCGCGGATCGAGGAAGTCTTCAGTGAAAGGCATGGTGTCCATTGACGAAGCCGCGGCACTTGCACGACTCATCCGAGACCTTGAACCGGGCGAATGGATGGCTCGCCTCAACATGGTCCCACCGGCTGGGATAGAGGTTCGGCACACGGGAACCGAGAAAGGCAGAGGAGTCTATGCACTTCGTGATTTCGCAGCGAATCAGCACGTCGAGACATGCCCCGTCAAAGTCTTCCTAACGCCCGACTTCGATTCTCTGCCTGAAGAGCTTCGCGAAAGAGTATTCAATTGGGGCATTCTGATCAGTAAACCAGAAAACCGGTACGCGCTTTGCCTGGGGTTTGGCAGCTTCTACAACGATACAAACGACGCGCAACAACCAAATCTACGGTATTTTGGTATCCGCACGACGTCCCAAGTGACTTTTGTCGCGAGCCGTGCAATCCACGTCGGTGATGAGCTCACGATAAGCTACGACGTCGCATCCGGGGTCGTGACTAGTGGTACCGGTAGTTGGATGCGCCGGCAAAAAAAGCCGCGGCTTTGAAGGCGGCGCGGCCTGGACTGATATCCAGTCCTCGCCCCATTCGGCACCTGTACGCCCTCCGGTGCCGCCAACCCCCCGATAAGCGGCTTCCACCACGCAGCGGTACGGGTCGGCTGCCCGAAAGCGGATCCTCTAGCCTCACGGTATGCTAGACACGGGAGTTGTTATACCTTGCTGAGGCCTCGATGCGCGCTGAAGAATGGGAGCCAATAAATGGCATTGTCGGCCCGAGTGAGGGGATTGGTTTCTCATATGATAGTTCCGCTGGTGTTGCGACCGTCTCCATGAGGTTTCCCGAATCCGCAGCTTCCGTCCTGACTCGCAAGCTCGCAGCCGTCTTCATGGCCGCAGTTATGCTGATTTCGACTGGCGTTGCCGCCGCAGCGGACGCACCGGCGTCGCGTCCGGATGGCAGCACGCCGCTGCAGTGGGCGGTGTTCGAAGGCAACATCGTCGAGGTCAAGCGCCTGCTCGCGGCAGGTGCGGATCCCAGCGTAGTTAACGACTACGGCGTCGACGCGATGCAGCTTGCTGCGGACGCGAGCAACACCGAGCTTATTCGCTTGCTGCTGAAGGCCGGCGCGAATCCCAACTCCGTGAATCCGGACGGCGAGACCGTGCTGCACCTCGTGGCGCGCAGCGGCAATCTCGATGCGGCGAAACTGCTTGTGAATTCAGGCGCGCAGGTCGATGCGCGCGAACGTTTCGGCGGTCAAACCCCTCTCATGTGGGCGACCGCCCGGCGCCATCCCGACCTCGTGGAGTTTCTCGCATCAAAAGGAGCGGACGTGAATGCGCGCTCGGCCGTACGCGACTACCTGCGCGTCGCCACGGCCGAGAGTCGCGCCAAGCACCTAGACCGGGGCGGCTTCACGCCGCTGATGTACGCGGCGCGCGAGAACTGCCGCGAGTGCGTGCCGATCCTGCTGAAGCACCGCGCCGATGTGTCGCTGCCCGATCCCGCCGGCATGCCGCCGTTGTTCATCGCTATGATGAACGGTAACTGGGACATCGCCAAGCGCCTGATCGAAGCGGGTTCCGACGTCAACCAGTGGGACATCTTCGGGCAGGGGCCGCTGAACGTGGCTATCGTGAACCTGACCGTGCGCGGCAATAACCCGCTCGACCGGGATGTCCCGGACCGGGCCACTGCCCGCGAAGTGGTGAGAATGCTCGTGGAACGCGGCGCGGATCCGAATCAGCAGCTCTACTACCACGCGGCGGCACGTACCATCCTTGGCGCTGACACCGGCCGTGGCACCACCCCGTTCCTGACGGCCTGCGCCAGCGGCGACATCGAGATCGTGAAACTGCTGCTTACCCACGGCGCCAATCCCAGGCTCGCGACATCCGATGGCCAGGGCCCCATCATCCTCGCGACCACCGCGCGCACCGGCGGCACCGGCTTTCCCAATGCGCGCATGGCCGGCGTGGCGGCACCGCCGCGCGAAGTGATTGAGGACGTCTCAGAAGGACAGAGAAACGGCGAAGGTCGGCGCGAAAATCCCACCGTCGAACTCATCAGGCTGCTAGCCGCCAACGGTGCGGATGTGAATCTCATGTCAAAGCGCCACTTCCTGCAGCGCACGCGCGGCGGCTCCGCACTTCACTACGCTACCCGGGCAGGTAACAAAGAAGCGATGGCGGCGCTGGTCGACCTCGGCATCGACGTGAATGCAAAGGATGATGATGGACTGACTGCCCTCGACTATGCGATGGGTCGTGGCTACGTGCCGTTTCTGCAATTGCCCCAGGCCCCGCGCAAGGACCTCGCACAGCTACTGCGCGGCTGGGGCGCAAAGGTGGAACTCGACACGACGCCGAATTGGCCGCCGCAGGGTGCTGCCGTTGGCACTGCCGTCTACGACGCGGTCATCTGGCCTGTGGATCCCGTCGGACCTTAATGCGCAAGCCAGGCTCGTACATCTCACCGAAGATCCCGCCAAAAGCGTCATGAGCTGCTGCCCTCCCTCCGCGGCAGCTGCCCCGGGCATCATGAAATTCGCCGCACTCTCCTGTCTCCGCTGTGCCAAGTTGACGAGGAAGGGCGATGGCTTTCGCCACCGCCGTCGCCTATCTAGCCTCGCCTCTTGGTGGATTCTCTAGGACAGACCCGCCCCGAGCCGCTCAGCGGTGCAGGTCGAAGCTGTCGAGGTTCGCCCCCTTGGTTCACGCCTTCAGAAACTGCTGGACGAATCGCTCTGCGCCGTCGGACTCGGCATAGACCTCCGCGACTGCGCGCACCTCGGAGTTGGAGCCAAACACCAGGCCTTTCGCGCTTACCGCCGGATTTATTCAAAGACTACCGGGGTGCCACTCCTTGGCGAGTGAGCCTGCGAGAGACGCTGGTACGTCTCTGATGACACGGTCGGCAACTGGCGCACAAACGCGACGATGTCCCAGATCGTCTCATCGTCCAGGCTCTTGCCCCACGCGGGCATGGCGCTCATCTTGATGCCGTGCTTAACGGTCCAAAATGCGCGGCGCGGGTCTTGAATGTCCTCTTGCGCGAGATTCGGCGGATGCGGATACAGTCCCGCCCGCATCGCCGATTTGGTTATGCCAGGTGCGAGATGGCACCCGACACACAGCTCCGAATAGCGCTCGGCGCCCTTGGCAATGCGCCCGGGGTCCTCCAAACGGGGAACCGCGATCGAGGCTGCGCGAACGCCGATTGAGCGATCGCGCAGCGTCTCGATGATGGCCAATACGGGTTTGGTGTGATGGTCATCGGCCGCAATGTTGTAGGCGCCGGAGCCAACGAACACGGCGGCGCCCGTGGCAGCCCCAGCCAGACTCATGACAATGCCCAAACCCAAATAACCTGCCGCCTTCATGGCTGTCACTTGAC
>DATHMK010000032.1:0-15241 GCA_035487155.1 Steroidobacteraceae bacterium | reverse complement strand
CACCGATCTGAACGCGGTACGCGAGCAGCAGGCGCGCCGCCTGGTGTTGAAGCTGCCCCAGAAGTCCGACCGCAACGCCATGTTGACGCGCCTGGCCGAGGTGCTGACCCCCTGGCGCAACGGCCCCTGCCAGGTGACGGTCCAGTACCGGACCGCCCAGGCCAGTGGGGCCCTGGACCTGGGGCCGGAGTGGAATGTGCGCCCGGGCCGGGAACTGCTGGAGCATCTGGAGGAACTGGTGGGCCGGGAGGGCATGCGGGTACTGTACGGGCCCGTGGGGGCCCCCGGGGGGGCCTGACTTGCGATACCATTATTCATGGCTGTAGCGTTTTTGGATTTCGAACAACCCATCGCCGAGCTCGAAGCGAAAATCGAGGAGCTGCGGCACGTGACCTCCGAGTCCGAGGTCAGCATCAAGGATGAGATCGCGCGCCTGCAGGCCAAGAGCCGTCAGCTCACGCGCACCATTTTCGCGAATCTCACCCCCTGGCAGATCACGCAGCTGGCGCGCCATCCGCAGCGTCCCTACCCGCTGGATTACACCGGGATGATCCTGAGCGAGTTCCACGAGCTGCACGGGGACCGCATGTACGCGGACGACATGGCCATCGTCGGCGGACTGGGTCGGCTGGAGAACCGGGTGGTCATGGTCATCGGACACCAGAAGGGCCGTGACACCAAGGAGCGCGTGCGGCGCAACTACGGCATGCCCAAGCCCGAAGGCTATCGCAAGGCGCTGCGGCTGATGAAGAAGGCGGAGCGCTTCGAGCTGCCCATCATCACCTTCATCGACACCCAGGGCGCCTACCCCGGCGTCGGTGCCGAGGAGCGCGGCCAGAGCGAGGCCATCGCGCGCAACCTGTTTGAGATGTCGGTGCTGCGCACGCCCATCGTGACGGTGGTGACCGGGGAGGGCGGCTCCGGCGGCGCTCTGGCGATCGGGGTGTGCGACCGGCTGATGATGCTTCAATACAGCACCTATTCGGTGATTTCCCCGGAAGGTTGTGCCTCCATTCTCTGGCGCAGCGCCGACAAGAAAGAGGCGGCCGCCGAGGCCCTGGGAATCACCGCGGCGCGGCTGAAGCAGTTGGGACTGATCGATGAACTGCTCGAAGAGCCCTTGGGCGGCGCGCATCGCGATCCGGTGGCCACCGCCGCCACCCTCAAGGAGGCCGTCATCCGCCACCTTGATGAGCTCGAGCGGCTGAGCAAGGACGAGCTGGTGGTCCGCCGCGCCGACAAGATCGCCGGGTTCGGTGAATTCTCCGAGGCCGGGGCGGCCTGATTGTGCCCGGCACGGGATGCGGGGCTTGATCCGGAGGGGATCTACTCGCAGCTGCTGCAGATTCATCCGCCGGCCGCCACGGCGCGGCTGTGTGTCGCCTTCAGTGGCGGCGCGGACTCCACCGCGCTCTTGGGCCTGCTGGCGGGGCTGCCCGCGCTGCGCGGGCGACTGCGGGCCCTGCACATCGATCACGGGCTGCAGCGCGGCTCGCCCGCCTGGGCGCGTGCCTGTGCGGCCAGCGCGCGCGCCCTGAAGGTGCCCTTCGCCACGCGGCGCCTGGCGCTGCGGCGCGGCCGCGGACAGTCCCTCGAAGCGCTGGCCCGCGCCGGGCGCTATGCCGCCTTGGCGCAGGCGCTGGCGCCGCAGGAGGTGCTGCTCAGCGCCCATCACCTCGAGGATCAGATGGAGACCGTGCTGCTGCAGCTGCTGCGCGGTGCCGGTCTGCCGGGACTGGCCGCGATGCCGGCGGTGGCGCGGCTGGGCCGCGGCTTTCTGGTGCGACCGCTGCTGGGGGTGGCGCGTGCGCAGCTGCGCGCCTGGGTCCAGGCCCGCGGGCTGCCCTGTGTGGAGGATCCTTCCAACCTGGATGATGGGCTGGATCGCAACTACCTGCGCCACCAGGTGCTGCCCGCCCTGCTCAGCCGCTGGCCCGGCGCGGCCCGCACCATTGCGCGGGCCGGCCGCCATATCGCCCAGGCGCAGGTGTTGCTCGATGAGCTGGCGGCGGCCGATGTGGCGCGCGCCGCCGATGGCGCCGCCCTGGCGGTGACCGCGCTGCGCGCCTTGCCGCTGGAGCGCCGGCGCAATGCGCTGCGCGGGTGGATCAGCCAGGCGGGTCACCCGGTTCCGGATGCGCGGCGGCTGGAACAGATGGCGGTAACCTTGCTGGCGGCGCGGGTCGGCGCCAATCCCCACCTGAGCTGGGGACAGGTCCAGGTCCAGCGCCATGCGGGGCGTTTGACCCTTGGCGTGCCGGGCGCCGCCGCGCCCTATGCACTCACCTGGCCGCTGCGGCGCAGCTCCTCGCTCAGGCTGCCCGCTGGCGCCGGGCATCTGGAGCTGGTGGCGGCGGCGCAGGGTCCGATCGATGCCGCGGCGCTGCCCGCGCAGCTGCTGGTGCGCACGCGCCGCGGCGGGGAGCGGCTGCGGCCGCGTGCCGGGGGTCCCTCACGCACTCTGAAGAGCCTGCTACAGGAGGAGGCCATCGGCCTGTGCGAGCGTGAGCATCTGCCGCTGCTGTTCGCCGGTGAGCAGCTGGTGGCCGCGGCGGACCTGTGGGTGGATGAGCGCTGGCAGGCGGGCCCGGATTGCGCCAGGCGGCTGCGACTGATCTGGCACAGACCGGCGTGATTTGCTAATCTGTCTGCCCGTCGAGCCTGCACCTCTGCAGCGTTATTTTTGTCCGACGGAATCCCCTCCAAGCCCATGAGCCGTTTCGTTTTCGTAACTGGCGGTGTCGTTTCCTCGTTGGGGAAAGGCATCGCAGCCGCCTCCCTTGGCGCCATTCTCGAGGCCCGGGGCCTCGCCGTCGCCATGGTGAAGCTGGATCCCTACATCAACGTGGATCCGGGCACCATGAGCCCGTTCCAGCACGGCGAGGTATTCGTCACCCAGGATGGCACGGAGACGGATCTGGACCTGGGTCACTACGAGCGCTTCGTGCGCACCACCACCGGGCGCCACAGCAATTTCACCACCGGACGGATCTACGAGCGCGTGATCGCCAAGGAACGTCGCGGCGATTATCTGGGCGCGACGGTGCAGGTCATTCCGCACATCACCGATGAGATCAAGCGCAGCATCAAGCTTGGCGCCAATGAGGCCGACGTCTGCATGGTCGAGATCGGCGGCACGGTGGGCGACATCGAATCACTGCCGTTCCTGGAGGCCATCCGCCAGCTGGGCGTGGAGCTCGGGCGCAGCAATTGCGTGTTCATGCACCTGACCCTGGTGCCGGTGGTCGGCGGTCCTGATTCGGGCGAGATCAAGACCAAGCCCACCCAGCATTCGGTGAAGGAGCTGCGCGGCATCGGCATACAGCCGGACATATTGCTGTGCCGTTGCAAGCATCCCTTGCCCGAGGAACAGCGCCGCAAGATCGCCCTGTTCACCAATGTCGAGGAGCGTGCGGTGATCTCGGCGGTGGATGCCGATGACATCTACAAGATTCCGCTGCTGCTGCACGAACAGGATCTGGATGAGATCGTGGTCGGCAAGCTCGGGTTGTCGGTGCCGCAGACCGAACTCAATGAGTGGCGCCAGGTGGTAGCCGCCAAGGGCAACCCGGACGGGCAGGTGGATATCGCGATGGTGGGCAAATATGTGCAGGCCCGCGACTCCTATATTTCGCTGAACGAGGCCCTGACCCACGGCGGTCTGAAGACCCGCACCCGGGTCAATGTGCATTACATCGAGTCCACCGACATCGAGCAGCACGGCACCCACGCCCTGGCGGGCATGGATGCGATCCTGGTGCCCGGTGGTTTCGGCGAGCGTGGCATCGAAGGCAAGATCGCCGCGGTACGGTATGCGCGCGAGAACGGCATTCCCTACCTTGGGATCTGCCTGGGGATGCAGATCGCGATCGTCGAGTTCGGCCGCAATGTTCTGGGCCTTGCCGATGCCAACAGCACCGAGTTCAATCGCGCCAGCCCCCATCCGGTGATCGCATTGATCGCCGAGTGGCAGGATTCGATGCTCGGCTCGCAACTGCGTGACGAGAAGTCAGCCAAGGGCGGCACCATGCGCCTGGGGGCCCAGGAGGTGCTGTTGAGCGCCGGCACACGGGTGCGCGAGCTGTACGGGCGTGATTCGATTTTCGAGCGCCACCGGCATCGCTTCGAGTTCAACAACACCTACCGCGACCGCTACACCCGCGGCGGCTTGAAGTTTGCGGGCCTGTCGCACGATGATCTGGTGGAAATCATCGAGTTGCCCGGCCATCCCTGGTTCGTGGCGACGCAGTTCCATCCGGAGTTCACCTCTACGCCACGCGACGGACATCCGCTGTTCGCGGGATTTGTCCGGGCGGCGCGGGCGCACCGCGCATCGCAGCTGCCCGTTGCAGCGGGTGCATGAGACTCGCCGGGCATAGCGTAGGGGCGGACCAGCCACTGTTTCTGATCGCAGGACCCTGCGTCATCGAGGGCGCGACGCTGACGCAGGAGATTGCCGGCACGCTCGTGGAGCTTACGGCGAAGCTAGGCGTGCCCTTCATCTTCAAGGCCTCCTTCGACAAGGCCAATCGCTCCTCGGCCACGAGTTACCGCGGTCCGGGCCTGGAATCCGGGCTGGCGGTGCTGGAGTCGGTGCGCCGGCTGTTCAACGTGCCGGTGCTCACCGATGTCCACGAGGACACCCCGCTCGCCGACGTGGCGGCGGTGGTGGATGTGCTGCAGACCCCGGCCTTCCTGTGCCGTCAGACCAATTTCATCACCGCAGTGGCCGCGCAGGGCAAGCCGGTGAACATCAAGAAGGGGCAGTTCCTCTCCCCCTGGGAGATGCGCAATGTGGTCGACAAGGCCCGCAGCACCGGCAATTCCGACATCATGGTGTGCGAGCGCGGCTTTTGCTTCGGCTACAACAATCTGATCACCGACATGCGCGCGCTGGCGATCATGCGCGACACGCAGTGCCCGGTGGTGTTCGACGCCACCCATTCGGTGCAGTTGCCCGGCGGGCAGGGCAACGCCTCGGGCGGTCAGCGTGAATTCATACCGGTGCTGGCCCGCGCCGCCGTCGCCGCCGGTGTCGCCGGGGTGTTCATGGAAACCCATCCACGGCCGCAGGAGGCCCTCTCCGACGGGCCCAATGCCTGGCCGCTGGCGCGCATGCAATCGCTGCTCGAAACGCTGCTCGAGCTGGATCGGACCGTCAAGAAAAAACCTTTCGAGGAATCGCTGTTATGAGCCGTATTGTCGAGATCCGCGGACGCGAAATCATGGATTCGCGCGGCAACCCCACGGTGGAGGCCGACGTCATTCTTGATTCCGGCACACAAGGTCGCGCCGCGGTGCCCTCGGGTGCCTCGACCGGCACGCGTGAGGCGGTGGAGCTGCGCGATGGCGACGCCAGGCGCTACGGCGGCAAGGGGGTGCTCAAGGCGGTCGAGCACATCAACACCGTGCTGCGCAAGGCGCTGCTGGGCCGCGACGCGCGCGACCAGGAGGGCCTGGATCAGGTGATGATCGAGCTTGACGGCACCGAGACCAAGGGCCGGCTCGGCGCCAACGCGCTGCTGGCCATTTCCCTGGCCAATGCCCACGCCGCCGCGGCCTTCGAGAAGCTGCCGCTGTTCAAGTATGTCGGCCGCGGGCGCGAGCCGGTCATGCCGGTGCCGATGATGAACATCATCAACGGCGGTGCGCATGCGAATAACAGCCTGGATATCCAGGAGTTCATGATCCTGCCCGTGGGCGCGCCGAACTTTCGCGAGGCGCTGCGCTTTGGTGCGGAGATCTTCCATGCGCTGAAGAAAATCCTCGCCGACCGGGGTCTGTCGACCACGGTGGGAGATGAGGGCGGCTTTGCACCGAATCTGAAGTCCAACGAGGAGGCGCTCGAGGTCATCCTGCAGGCCATCGACAAGGCCGGCTACAAGGCCGGCCGCGACATCTTCCTGGGACTGGATGCGGCCAGCACCGAGTTCTACAAGGATGGGCGCTACGAGCTGGAGTGCGAAAACCGGCGCTTCAGCGCCAGCGAGTTCACCCGCTACCTCGCCGATCTGGCGGCCCGCTATCCCATCATCACCATCGAGGATGGCATGAGCGAGGCCGACTGGGCCGGATGGGCGGAACTGACCCGCGCCCTGGGCGATCGCATCCAGCTGGTGGGTGATGACCTGTTCGTGACCAACACCAAGATCCTGGCCGAGGGCATTGCCAAGCGCACCGCCAACGCCATTTTGATCAAGCCCAACCAGATCGGGACCCTCACGGAGACCCTGGCCGCGGTCAACATGGCCGAGAAGGCCGGCTACGCCTCGGTGATGTCGCATCGATCCGGCGAGACCGAAGATGCCACCATCGCCGACCTGGCGGTCGGCAGCGCGGCCTCGCAGATCAAGACCGGTTCACTGTCGCGTTCGGACCGTACCGCCAAGTACAACCAGCTGCTGCGCATCGAGCTGGCCCTGGGCAAGGTGCGCTACGCCGGACGCGACGCGTTTCCCGTAAAGTTGTAGGCTTGAGGCGTGAAGTGGCTGGCAATAGCTCTGGGTGTCGTGATCGCGATCCTGCATTACCGGCTGTGGCTGTCGGACAGCGGCGTGCGCGAACTGGCGCGGATGCAGGAGGCGGTGAGCCAGCAGCGCGCGCAGAACGCCGCGCTGGTGGAACGTAACCGGCAGCTGGCCGCCGAAGTGCGCGACCTGAAGACCGGCATGGCCGCGCTCGAGGAGCGCGCGCGCAGCGAGCTGGGCATGATCGCCGGCAATGAAACCTACTACCAGGTCGTGCCGGCGAAGCCCGACGCACCCCGAGCGCCCGCGGCCCAAGTGGCCGCGCGCTAACGCGCTTGCAATACTGGCTCATCATGCCGGCGGCGGGCTCGGGACGCCGGTTTGGCAGCCAGCTTCCCAAGCAGTACGCCCCATTGCTGGGGCGAACCGTCATTGAGTGGGCGCTGGAACCCTTCAGCGCCGACCCGCGCTGCGCCGGCATCGTGGTGGCGCTGGCGCCCGAGGATCCGTGGTGGCCGCAGATCGCCGCACGGCTGCCCATCGAGGTCGCCACGGTGGCGGGCGGCGGCGCGCGCAGCGCCTCGGTGTTGAACGGCCTGCGCGCCCTGGGCAGCCGCGCGGACGAGCGCGACTGGGTCCTGGTGCACGATGCCGCTCGGCCCTGCCTGCCGGCCGCGGACCTGACGAAATTGCTGCGTGACCTGCGAGACGAGGACACCGGAGGGCTGCTGGCCGCGCCCGGAGCCGATACGCTCAAGTACGGTCCGACCATGGGCGCGAGCGCCGTGGAGCGCACCGTGGATCGCACCGGATTGTGGCGCGCGCTGACCCCACAGATGTTCCGCTTTGGCGCGCTGCGCAAGGCGCTCGAAGCCGCGCACGATGCCGGACGCACGCCCACCGATGAGTCCCAGGCCCTGGAGTGGGTGGGCGCGCGGCCGCTGCTGGTGGAAGGCTCGGCGGCGAACATGAAGGTCACCACCGCCCAGGACCTGGTGGTGGCGGCGGCGATCTTAAGCTCCCGGTACAAGCTCGGGACGGAGCAGGCCATGCGCATCGGATCCGGTTTTGACGTCCACACCTTCGGCGAAGGTGACTTCGTGATGCTCGGCGGGGTCCGCGTGCCCTATGATCGCGGCGTCATCGCCCACTCGGACGGGGATGTGATCCTGCACGCGCTGTGCGATGCGCTGCTGGGTGGCGCGGGGCTTGGCGACATCGGCCAGCACTTTCGCGACGATGATCCGCAGTGGCGGGGTGCCGACAGCCAGGGCTTCGTGCGTGCCATCCTGGCGATGCTGCGCGAACGCAAACTGGCGGTGGTCAACGCCGACGTGACCGTACTCGCCGAGGCACCGCGGCTGGCGAAGCATCGTGAGCACATCCGCAACAATCTTGCGACGCTGCTCGAAGTGCCCGCCGACTGCGTGAACGTGAAAGCCACGACCACCGAGAAGATGGGGTTCCTGGGCCGAGGCGAGGGCCTGGCGGCCCAGGCGGTCGTGCTGCTGCGCTCGGTCGGCGCCTGAGATCAGCGCCTGAGGCGCCGGCAATGATGCTTGAGGCCTGGCGGCGGCTGGCGCTGGCGGCGCCGCGGGCCTGGGGAGACACGCGCTGCGGTGGCGTGCTGCGCGCCGTCCCCGAGGACTTCATCGTCGAGGAGGACCTGGGGTTCGCACCCGATGGCGATGGCGCGCATCTGCTGCTGAAGGTGCGCAAACGCAATGCCAACACCGGCTGGGTGGCGCAGGAACTGGCGCGGGCGCTGGGCTGTGCGGTGCGCGATGTCGGGTTCGCGGGGCTGAAGGATCGGCGTGCGGTGGCCATCCAGTGGTTTTCACTGCCCGCCACGGCGCGCGCCCTCAGCCAGTGTGCGGGTCTGGAGAACCCGGAATTCTCGGTGCTCGAAGTGCACCGGCATCGGCGCAAGCTGCCGCGCGGCGCGCTGGCGGGCAATGCCTTCACGGTGCGCATCCGCGACTACGGTGGTTCAGCCGAGCAGCTGCGTGAGCGCTGCGAGCTGCTGGCGCGCTGCGGGGTGCCGAACTATTTTGGTCCCCAGCGCTTCGGGCGGGAGGCCGGCAATCTGGCGCGGCTGCTGGCGCTGAGCGGGCCGGACAGCCCCCGGCGCGGCGGCCGTCCCGAGGGCTTCGTGCTCTCCGCGGCGCGCAGCCTCATCTTCAATGCGGTCCTGGGGGAGCGGGTGCAGGAGCAGAGCTGGAACCGAATGCAGATCGGCGATGTGGCCAATCTGGATGGCCGCGGCAGCCTCTTCGCCGTGGCGGAGCTGACCGCCGACCTGCCCGACCGGCTGGCGCGCCTTGAGGTTCATCCCACCGGTCCCATGTGGGGCGCGGGCGAGTTGCCGTCGCGGGGTGGGCCACTGGCGCTGGAGCAGCGCATCGGCGCGCAACTGCCGGCGGCCTGTGAGTTCACAGTCGGCGCCGGCCTGCGCCAGGAGCGGCGCAGCCTGCGCCTCAAAGTCCGTGACCTGCAGTGGGAGCGGGAGGCCGCCGGCGCGGCGCTGCTGCGCTTCTGGCTGCGCAGCGGCAGTTTTGCCACGGCAGTGATCCGCGAAATCATCAGCGATGGGGTGGCGGTGAATGAACCGGCCATCGTGGATGCCGATGACTAGGGACCGCCCGCCAGCAGCACATACAGGGCGCCCGTGCCGCCATCGACCTGGCGCGCCGAGGCGAATGCCAGCACCGGGGCGTAGCGCCGCAGCGTGCGATTGACCAGCTCACGCAGCACCGGACCTTTGGGCCCGGATCTCAGGCCCTTGCCGTGCACGATGCGCAGGCAGCGGGCATTGCCGTTCACGGCCGCGATCAGGAACTCACGCAACTGCACTTTGGCCTCGGCCTGCGTCAGGCCATGCAGATCCAGTTCAGCCTGCACCCGAAACTGCCCGCGGCGCAGTTTGCGCAGCGTGGTGGCGGACACACCGGGACGGACGAACAGCGAAGCATCGGCGGCCTCCAGCGCCGGTTCATCCGGGGAGCCGTGCAGAATTTCCTCGAGCACCGCCTGCCGGTCGGCGCGCGTGAAGCGGGCACGGGCGCGCGGTTTGGGTGCCGCGGCGGCCACCCGCTGCGCGTGCGTCAGCGGCTTCACTCCGCGGATGGCCTCACGGAACAGCGCCGCCTCATCCTCATCAGGCTTGGGCTTCACTTCAACCTCCCGAATCGCCTGCCCAACCGCTATATTGGACGCGGTGAAAATTCTCGTCAGCAATGATGATGGCTACCGGGCTGATGGCATCCGTGCCCTGGCGGAGGCCTTGAAGGATCTGGGTCAGGTGACGGTGGTGGCGCCGGACCGCAATCGCAGCGGCGCCAGCAACTCCCTGACTTTGGATGTTCCACTGCGCGTGCAGGAGACCGAACCGGAGGTGTTCTGCGTCCAAGGCACGCCCACCGACTGCGTGCATCTGGCGATCTCGGGCCTGTTCAATTATCGGCATGACATGGTGGTCTCGGGCATCAACGACGGCGCCAACCTCGGTGATGATGTGCTGTATTCGGGCACGGTGGCGGCGGCGATGGAAGGGCGCTTCCTGGGGCTGCCGACCCTGGCCGTGTCCTTGTGCACCAGCGAAGCGAGCGGCCATCATTTTGCAACCGCCGCGAAGGTCGCCCGGATGCTGGTCGCGCAGATGCTCGAGCGGCCGCTGGAGCGGGCGATGATCCTCAATGTGAATATTCCGGACCTGCCGTTCGGCCAGTTGCGCGGCCTGCGCACCACGCGCTTAGGCAAGCGGCACCCGGCCGAACCGATCATCGAGGCGCGCGATCAGCGCAACCGCGTGGTGTACTGGATCGGACCCGCCGGGGCTGGTGCGGACGCCGGGGAGGGCACGGATTTTCACGCGGTGTCGGAAGGCTTCGTATCGGTGACGCCGCTGCTGATCGATCTGACCCGATATGCCGCGCTGGACACCGTCCAGGGCTGGTTGGCCAAAGCGACGCTCAGCCCATGATCGATGTGCGCATGTCCGGAATCGGCATGACCTCGGCCCGCACCCGCGACCGGCTGGTGCAACGGCTGCGCGAACAGGGGATCACCGATCCGGTGGTGCTGGATCGCATCCGCAATGTGCCGCGGCATATCTTCGTGGATGAGGCCCTCGGCACGCGCGCCTACGAGGACACCGCGCTGCCCATCGGCTTCGGCCAGACCATCTCCCAGCCCTACATCGTGGCACGCATGACCGAAGCGCTGCTGGCCGCAGGCCCGTTATCCAAGGTCCTGGAGGTGGGCACGGGCTGCGGTTATCAGACGGCGGTACTCGCACCCCTGGTCACCAAGCTCTACAGCATCGAACGTATCGAGCCTTTGTATCTGCGCGCCAAGCTGCGCCTGGATGAGCTGGAGCTGCGTAACGTGCGTCTCAAACATGGTGATGGCACGCAGGGGTGGAAGAGCATCGCGCCCTTCGATGGCATCCTGGTCGCCGCCGCGCCCATCGCCGTGCCCGAAGCCCTGCTCAAACAGTTGCAGGTCGGCGGCCGTCTCATCGTCCCGGTCGGCGCCGAGGGCCACCAGGAATTGATCCGCTTCACGCGCAAGGAAAACCGCATCGAACGGCAGTCATTGGGGTCGGTGGCCTTCGTGCCGCTGCTGGGCGGCCCGGTCAGTTAGATACAATGTTTTACGCGATGTTATTCGCGTAAGTACATGGTTTGACAATAATGTTGGACCCCGATTCCATCGATTTTGGGGCACACCGTTTGGTTTTGCGCATATTCCGCTGCAATCAATAGCTTGCACGATGAACCGTGACGTGTTTAACATGTCGCCGCGGTGCGACGGAGGGCGCTGACGAGAGGGCACCGGGCGAAGAGACGCGGAAAAAGCAACAAAAATATCTGAAATAACAATAACTAAGAGACTTTTGTTCGAGTCTGTCAGCTTCGGATGAACGTCTTGTCGGATTGGATTTCTTCCCCGGTGCCTTCTTTGTCAGCGTCCTTCAGCCCGCCGCGCCAGGCGGGCTGAAGACCGGGGGCAAACACCCGCCGCAATCACCTTGCACGACTCGGCACGCTCAGCCTGCGGGAAACAGCGCCGCGGCCACGCGTCGTTCTTCCTGCACCAGAATGTTGTAGGTGCGACAGGCCGCGCCCAGATCCATCACTTCCAGTCCCACCTGGTGCGCGGCGAAAGCCTGACGGATTGCGCGCGGCGGAAAGATCTGTCGCGCGCCGGTTCCCAGCAAAACCACTTCCGGCCTGAGCGCAAAGAGGGCCTGCAGATCCCCGACCTGCAGCGATGCCACATCCCGCGCCTGCCAGTCGAGCACCAGCTGCTGCGCCGTCACGATGCACGGGGCGTGGTGCACGAGTTCCCCGATGCGCACTTCGCCGGCACCGTAGCCCCGGATGAGATTGACGTCAGTGCGCGAGTCGAGCGTGAATTTCATGTCTGTGTAGGATAGCGGCCGTGAGCGAAGTCGCAATCATAGTGTCGGACCTGTACCTGGCGGTGGACGGACGCGGCGGCGTGGATGATCGACAGTCGGCGATACCACCCGCTGCGCTGCCGGCGCTGGCCCGCATCGCCCGCTACGCCGGCGTGTCGGCGTTGCCGGGGGGCTGGCGCGGTTGGCTTGCCGGATGGCTGGGCCGTGCGGACCTGAGCGCCGCCAGTAACGCGACCCCGGCGCGGGTGGCCGCGGGGTCATTGGCCGGCGGGCCCAGGCTCGCGGCCGGGGCCGGCAGTGTGTGGCTGGCGACCCCGCTGCATCTCATCGCCGGACTGCGCGGCGTGTACCTGGATTACCGCGGCCTGCTGAAACTGGATGATGCGACACTGGATACGCTGTGCCAGGACTTTGCGGCGCAGTTCGACGCGCGCGGCTTTGCGCTGCAGCGCCTGCCCGGCGGCGGGCTCTTGGCCCGCGGTCCGCGATTCGAGGCGTTGCCCTTGACGCGCGATCCGGCCCGGCTGCTGGGCGGCGGCGTCGCCGGTAATACCGTGGAAGGTGCCGGCGCTGCCCGCCTGCTGCAGTTGGGCGCCGAGCTTGAAATGTGGCTGCACACGCATCCCGTGAATGCCGCGCGGGCGCGCCGTCGCGAGGCACCGCTGACGACGCTGTGGCTGTGGGGCGGCGCGGAGGCGGCACCACCGTTGGCGCCGTTGTCGGCCGGGCACGAGGCGGCAACCTTCATGACGGTGTTCGCTGCCGATCCGGTGGCCGCGGGGCTGTGCGCCTTGAGCGGAGCACACCTGCGCCCTCCGGCCGTGAGCGCCCATGACATTCTCAACAGCGGAGCGGCGCGCACCGCGGCGGTCATCGAGCTGTTCCACACCGACAAACCCCAGCCTGCAAGTCTCTTGGATCTGCTGCAGCATCTGGATGAGCGGGTGCTGGCGCCGGTGGTCACGGCGCTCAAGGACGGGGTGATCCGGCAGCTGACGCTGGTGGCCAATGACCGCTGCAGCGTACTCACGGCGCGCGACGGATTGCGTTTCTGGCGTCGCTCGCGCGGTCCCTGGGCCGTGCTGCAGTGATCCCGGAGATCAGGCGGCGCGTCGTGACCGGCGATGCCCAGGCCCTGGGCGCTGACCTGCATCCGGTGCTGCGGCGTGCCTATGCGGCCCGCGGCATCCGCGCCCCCGAGCAGCTCTCGATCGAACTGTCGCGGCTGCTGCCGGTGGGAACCCTGGCAGGGGTGGCCGCCGCGGTCGAACTGCTGCTGGCGCACCGTGAACAAGGTCGCATCCTGGTGATCGGGGACTTCGATGCGGACGGCGCCACCAGCACCGCGCTGATGCTGCGCGCGCTGCGCGCCTGGGGCTTCGCCAGCGTTGATTTCCTGGTGCCCAACCGCTTCGAGTTCGGCTACGGTCTGACCCCGGAGATCGTCGCCGTGGCCGCCAGCCGCGAGCCCACGCTGCTGGTGACCGTCGACAATGGCATCTCAAGTCACGCCGGAGTCGCCCGCGCCCGGGCGCTGGGCCTGGATGTGCTGGTCACCGATCATCACCTGCCGGCCGCGCAGCTGCCGGACGCCAATGTCATCGTGAATCCCAATGCCGGCGCCGATGGCTTCGCCAGTCGCTGTCTGGCCGGGGTGGGCGTGGCCTTCTACGTCCTGGCCGCCCTGAAACGGGCCCTGGACGAACGGCGCCGGGTGCCGGCGGGAGCCCCGGCGGTGAGCGAGTTCCTGGACCTGGTGGCGCTGGGCACCGTAGCGGACCTGGTGCCGCTGGATGCCAACAATCGCGTACTCGTGGCCCAGGGCCTGCGGCGCATCCGCGCCGGCCGCTGCGTGGCGGGCATCACCGCGCTGCTGGAGCTCGCCCAGCGCCGGCGCGCCGATCTCACCGCCGGCGACCTGGGATTCTCGGTGGCACCGCGGCTCAATGCCGCCGGACGGCTCGAGGATATGACGATCGGCATCCAGTGCCTGCTGGCGGATGACCCGGCCACCGCGACCGCCCTGGCGACCCGGCTGGATGGCATCAACCGCGAACGCCGTCAGATCGAAGCGCGCATGCAGGCGGATGCGCTGGCGGCGCTGCGCGGACTGGATGATCCCTTGAGCCGCGCGGCGCAGCGCAATGGCCTGTGTCTGTTCGATGAGAGCTGGCATCAGGGCGTCGTCGGCCTGGTCGCAAGCCGCATCAAGGATCGCACCGGCCGCCCGGTCATCGCCTTCGCGCGTGCCGCGGAGGGGGTGTTGCGCGGCTCGGCCCGCTCGGTTCCCGGGTTGCACATCCGCGATGTCCTGGACGCCATTGCCACCCGCAAGCCCGAGCTGATCGCGCGCTTCGGCGGGCACGCCATGGCGGCGGGCATGACCCTCGAGGCCGCGCGCCTGGATGAGTTCGCGGGCGAATTCGATGCCGAAGTGAGCCGCTGGGCGCAGCAGTGCGGCTTCTGCACCTGCATCGAGACCGACGGGGAGCTGAGCGTCGCGGAACTGGCGCTGGACACCGCGACCGCACTGCGTGCCGGCGGCCCCTGGGGACAGTTGTTTCCGGAGCCCACCTTCGATGGCGTCTTCACCGTGCGCAATACGCGCATCGTCGGCGAACGGCATGTGAAGATGTGGGTGGAAGTACCGCACACCGGGCGCTCCTTCGATGCCATTGCCTTCAATTTTCTGGACGCGCCGCAAAGCGGGAGCGCGACCCCGCTGCCGGCCGGTGAGGTACGGCTGGTGTACCGCCTGGACGTGAACGAATACCAGAACCAGCGGCGCCTGCAGCTGCTGGTGGACCGGATCCTGGTCCCTTAGGTACCGGTGGGCGGCAGCTGCTAGAATGCGCGTCCTTTTTTGGCAGGATCCGAGTGGCAATGGAACTTAATCAGCTCAAGCGCCAGCTCAAAGACCTAGGGGAGCGGATCGGCTCTCTTCGGGGGTTTCTTTGAGTACGACCGCAAGCAGGAGCGGTTGGAAGAGGTAAGCCTGGAGCTTGAGGATCCGGCGATCTGGCAGGATCCCGCCAAGGCGCAGGAGCTGGGCAAGGAGCGCGCGCGGCTGAGCGCGGAGCTGACGGTCATCGAGCGCACCTCCCAGGGCATCGGCGAAGCGGTTGAGCTGCTGGAGCTGGCGGAGGCGGAGGGCGATGAATCGGCGGCCGGTGACATCGATGCCGAGGCGCAGCGCCTGGAAGCTGAGGTGCGCAAGCTTGAATTCAAGCGCATGTTCAACGGCGAGATGGACTCACACTCGGCGTTTCTGGACATTCAAGCCGGCGCCGGGGGCACGGAGGCCCAGGACTGGGCCCAGATGCTGCTGCGCATGTATCTGCGCTGGGGT
>DATHMK010000031.1:0-120308 GCA_035487155.1 Steroidobacteraceae bacterium | reverse complement strand
AGGCCGGGTTAAGCGGCCAGAGCGAAGTTGTCGTCGTTGGCAACTATAATTTGCACAAGAGTTTAACGAGGACCCATGCACCTCGGTACGCCCCTGAAGTTTTGCAACCCGCGTCGAAACCGGTCGCCCCCTTCGGGAACCGCTGATTGTACCGCAAATGGCCGGGGCGGGCTGTCAGAACACTCTGACCCTGGTTTCTCCGGCAATTTCGCGGTTCCTCGTACAGACTGGGCGGTGTGATGCGAACGCTGATTCTGCTGCTGCTCGGCGCGACCGTCGCATCCTCCACAGCGCCAGCCCCGCAGGTCGAATTCCAGGATCTGTTCGCGGCCGTGGCCAGCGCCGGGATTTTCCCGGACAGCAAGACCTTCGCCGACGCCGTGCCGCTGCAATCCCCGGACGTCATCGTGGGTGAGTACCATGCGCAGCGGCCCGCATCGCCCGTGGCGTTGCGCCAATTCATCGCCCAACGCTTCACCGTGCCGAGTACCGCTGCGGTGGTTTCAATGCCGGTGGCGGCGCAGCGGCCGATCGGTCCGCACATTGATGCCTTGTGGGCGCAACTTGAACGCGACACCCCCACGGTACCCCGCTATGCCTCGGCACTGCCGCTGCCCAAACCCTATGTGGTGCCGGGCGGACGGTTTCGCGAGCTGTATTACTGGGATTCCTACTTCACGATGCTGGGCCTGGCGCGAAGCGGTCGACCGGATCTGGTGCAGGCCATGATCGATGATTTCGCCTGGCTGATCGACACCTATGGCCACGTCCCGAACGGCACACGAACCTATTACCTGGGCCGCTCACAGCCGCCGTTCTTCTTCGAAATGGTGGCGCTGTCGCGGCCGGATGATCCGGCCGCCGCCTGGGCTCGGTACCTGCCGCAGATGCGCCGCGAATACGCCTTCTGGATGGCGGGTGCGAGGCAGTTGCAGCAGCCTGGCGCCGCGCGCCGCGTCGTGAGGCTGGCGGACGGCGCGCTGCTCAATCGCTACTGGGATGATGTCGATGCGCCGCGCGATGAATCCTGGCGTGAGGATGTGAATCTGGCACGCCGCAGCGGGCGTGAGCCCGGGCAGCTGTATCGGGACATCCGCGCGGCGGCCGAGAGCGGTTGGGACTTCAGTTCACGCTGGCTGCGTGATCCGCGCTCCTTGAGTTCCATCCAGACCACGCAGATCACGCCGGTGGATTTGAACAGCCTGCTGTTCGGCCTGGAGCAGGCGATCCGCGCGGGCTGCGAACGCCAGGGCGATCGCGCCTGCCGCGACGAGTTTACGCGGCGTGCGGCCCGGCGCCATCGCGCCATCGATCGCTATCTGTGGGATGAGAGTCGCGGCGCCTTCAGCGACTATCGCTGGACCGATCAGCATCAAACCCCGGTGCTCTCGGCCGCGACGCTGTATCCCCTGTTTGAATCACTCGCCAGCGCTGCGCAGGCGCAGCGTGTCGCGGCCGTGGTGCGCGCCTCGCTGCTGGCACGCGGCGGGCTTGCCACCACGACACTGACCACGGGCCTGCAGTGGGATGCGCCGAACGGCTGGGCGCCGCTGCAATGGATCGCAGTCAGAGGGTTGAGGGATGCCGGCCAGGCGCCGCTGGCCGCGCTGATCGCCTGCCGCTGGCTGGTCACTGTCACCAGTGCGTATCAGAACAGTGGCAGGCTGGTGGAGAAATACAATGTCGTGGCCCAAGGGGGCGGTGGTGGTGGCGAATATCCGCTGCAGGATGGGTTTGGCTGGACCAACGGGGTGACGCGCCAGCTCATGGCGCTGTACCCGGCCTTCACAGCGTATGCCACGCCCGCTCGCTGTCCTGATCCATAAGGTTACGTAACGTGACTTGCGTGCCGGCGCGGTGCTTAAATCCGCGCGCTTTTCTGGCATAGCTGCAATGGGGGAGAACATGGTCTCAAGAATTCTCAAGGGGGTCTTTTGCGCAGGCGCGCTGGCCGCGCCGCTGTGGGTACTGGCCGATGACCCTCCGGCTGCGCCGCCCCCGCCGCTGGTGGTCAAGGCCCAGGTGGGCTATGTCTCCTCCCACGGCAACACCGACGCGCAGACCGCGAACGCGAAGCTCGAGGTTACCGTGAACTCCGAGATGTGGAAGCATGATCTGCAGCTGGCGGGGCTGTACGGCAAGTCCAATGACATCGTCAGCGCCGAGATGTTCGACGCGCAATGGCAGTCCAACTACAACATCACCGATCGCGTGTTCGCCTTCGGCGCCTTGCATTACGACGACGACAAGTTCAGCGGTTTCCAGTACCAGGAGACGCTCTCGGCCGGCGCCGGCTATTCCATCGTGAAACTCAAGGATGCGACCCTGGATGTGCAGCTCGGTGTCGGTTACCGGCGCCTGCGTCCCGAGGAGATCGACAAGGACGCTGCGGGCGATGTCATTTCGCGCACTCCTGAGGAGGCGGAGTCCGGTGCCGTGGCCACCGCGTCCATCAAGGGCATGTACGCCTTCAATGACAGCACCAAGCTCACCGACGTGGTGGCGGCCGAATCAGGATCCGACAACACGCTGTTGCAGAACGACCTGGGGCTGCAGGTGGCGATGTCCAAGACTCTCTCGATCACCATCGCCTACGAGGTCAAGCACAATAGCAGTCCGCCGCCGCCGCTGGTGAAGACCGATTCGCTGCTGACCTTCAATCTGACGTACGCGTTCCCGAAATGACGCGCTAGCGGGTCCGCAGGATGCGGGCTTTGTCCCGCTGCCAGTCGCGATCCTTTTCGGTCGCGCGCTTGTCGTGCTGCTTCTTGCCCTTGGCGACGCCGATGCGCAGCTTGGCGCGCCCGGCCTTCCAGTACATCTCAAGCGGCACCAGGGTATAGCCGCTGCGCTCCACGGCATCCTCCAGCTGTTCGAGCTCGGAGCGATTGAGCAGCAGTTTGCGCGTGCGGGTGGGCACGGCGATGAAGTGGGTGGAAGTGGTATTCAGCGGCGCAAGATGCGCGCCATACAGGAAAGCCTCCCCGTTCTTGACGTACACGTAGGACTCGGTGAGGTTGGCCTTGCCGGCGCGCATCGCCTTGACCTCCCAGCCCTGCAGCACCATGCCGGCCTCAAAGCGGTCCTCGATGAAATAATCGAAGCGCGCCTTGCGGTTTTCGGCAATCAGTTTCGGTTCTGGTTTGGGCTGGGTCATTTGGGGCACAATTGTACCGATGAGAGAGGTGAGGCGCTCGGCACTGATCGCGCAAACTGCGCAGCGGATGTTTGCGCTGATCAATGACATCGAGAGCTATCCGCAGTTTCTGCCCTGGTGCATCAGCGCACAGGTACTCTCGCGCAGCGATCAGGAGATCCTGGCCAGCATCAGCGTGCGCCGCGGAGCGCTGCATGCCCAGTTCACCACCCGCAACGAGCTTAGCGCCGATCGCCACATCAGCATGCACCTGGTGAGCGGTCCGTTTCGGGTGCTGGAAGGAGAATGGACCCTCACCCCGCTCGAAACTGCCGCTCAATGCGGCTGCCGGATCGATCTGCTGATGCGCTTTGCATTCGCCAACCGGCTGACGGGCCTGGTGTTCGAGCCCCTGTTTGAAGAGACGGCCGGCTCGCTGGTGGACGCCTTCGTGGCGCGCGCGCGGGCAATGGGTGCGGCGGGGCCGTGAACGAACGCAAGCGCTGCCTGGTGGCATTCGCACTGCCGGCGCGGCAGTTGCTGTGGCGCGTGGAGCTGCCGGCCGCCGCCAGCGTGGCGCAGCTGCTCGAGCAGGCCCGGCTGCAGGCCCGGGCCGGTGGCGAAGAGGCTCTGGTGCCCTGGGACTCGGACTTACTGGGAATATTCGGGGAACCCTGTCGGCGCGAGGATGTGCCCCGCGACGGGGACCGGCTGGAGATCTATCGGCCCCTGCTCAACGATCCACGCACCAGTCGCCGCACCCGCGTGCGGGGGCGTTAGGGGCCTACAGGGCGTTCGCCGGAATCCGGCCTTGCGGTGCGTCCGGCGTCACGGCCTCCTGGCCGTGCCGATCGATCCGGTCGACCTTGTCGTCCTTGAAATACACAGTCAACTGGCGCTGGATGGGCTTGGCCCGGCCGACCTTCAGGTAGTACAGGTAATCCCAGCGATCATTGTCGAAGATCGACGGCACCATGGGGGTACCCAGAAGGTAGCGCACCTGGACCTTGGTCATGCCGGCCGTCAGCTGATCGGTATTGCGTTTTTCCAGGAAATTGCCCTGCTGTACGGTGATGCGGTACACGCAGCCGGAGGTGGCGCCCAGCAGGGCCAGGCAGGCGAAAACGGCGCTCATGCGGCGCCACGGCACAATCGTTGGCAATCTCATTGCGTGACTTGTCACTTGAAAGCGGGATAATAAATGCATGATACCGCATCGCCCCGGCCAAAGCCGACTGGCATCAGGAGAACACGGCATGGAAGGTAAGGACCTGCGCAAGGCCGGTCTGAAGGTGACGCTGCCGCGGCTGAAAATCCTGGAAATCCTGGAAAGCAGCCAGACCCGCCACCTGTCGGCCGAGGACATCTACCGCTCATTGCTGGAGTCCAATGAGGACATCGGCCTCGCCACGGTGTACCGCGTGCTCACCCAGTTCGAGGCGGCCAGCCTGGTGACCCGGCACCACTTCGAAGACGGAATGGCGGTTTTCGAACTCAACCATGGCACTCACCATGACCATATTGTGTGTCTGGACTGCGGCCGAGTCGAAGAGTTCATGGATACCGGCATCGAGGAGCGCCAGGGGACGGTGGCCAAGAAGCTGGGGTTCGAGATCCGGGATCACTCCCTGATCATTTATGGCCACTGCGTCCGTCAGACCTGCGCGCATCGCCCGAAGACCTGACCTCGACCTGGCGCAGCATCTCCTGGGCGTGTTCGCGCGCCTTGGCGCTGATGTCGACCCCGCCCAGCATCCGCGCCAGCTCCTCGACCCGCTCCTGCCCCGACAGCTCGGTCAGCGAGGTGCGCGTGGTCTTGCCATCGGTGAGCTTGTTGACCCGCAGGTGGTGATGGCCCTGGGAGGCCACCTGGGGCAGGTGGGTCACGCACAGCACCTGGGCACGTTCGGCCAGCGTGCGCAGTTCCCGGCCCACGATCTCGGCGATGGCCCCGCCGATCCCCGCATCGACCTCATCGAACACCATGCAGCGTGAATCACGTCCGGCGCAGGCCACCTGCACCGCCAGGGACAGACGGGCGAGTTCCCCGCCCGAGGCCACCTTGGACAAGGCGCGCAGCGGCTGCCCGGGATTGGCGGTGACGCGAAACTCGATCTGATCGATGCCGTGCGGCTGCGGCTCGGTGGACTCCAGCGGGGTGACATCGATCTGGAACCGGCCCCCGGTCATGCCCAGCTGCTGCATGTGGTTGGTCACGGTCTTGGCAAGGGCCCTGGCGGCCGTGGCGCGTCGTGCCGACAGCAGCTTGGCCTGTTCGCGGTAGCGATCCAGGGCCTGCGCCAGGTCGGCGCGCACCGTCGCCAGGTCGCTTTCCGCGGATTCAAGCTGCGCGAGCTCGGTGGCCAGTTGCGCGGCGCGCTCATGCAGCTGCGCCGGTGTGACCCGGTTCTTGCGCGCCAGGTCCTCGATGGCGGCCAGTCGGCGCTGCACCTGATCCTGCCGGGCCGCATCGAAATCCTGTGAATCCAGATACCGCTGCAGCTCCCGCGCCGCCTCGTGGATCTGGATGGCCGCGCTGTCCACCAGCGTGACGACCGCTGCGATGCCCGGATCCAGCCCCGCCACGCTCTTGAGCTGTTGCAGCGCACGGGCGAGCGCCGCGTGTGCGCTGCCCTGATCCTCTTCGTACAGCTGCCCCAGGGCGCCCTGCAGCGACTCGGTGATGCGCCCGCGGTTGGCCATGCGGGTCGCCTCCTCGTTGAGCGCGTTGAACTCACCCTCGGTCAGCCCCAGCGCCGTGAGTTCCTGTGCCTGATAGCGCAGCAGCGACAGTCGGGAGTCCCGATCACGCGCCTTGGTTTCCAGCTCCAGGGCGGCGTTGAGCAGTTTCAGCCACACCCGCTGGGCGATCTCGACTTCCCCGACGGATGCTTCATGGCGAGCGAAACCGTCGAGCAGATCGCGCTGCCCGGTGCTGCGGGTGAGGGTCTGGAATTCATGCTGACCGTGGATGTCCAGCAGGATGTTGCCCGCCTCGCGCAGCTGCTGAACGGTCACCGACTGGCCGTTCAGGTAGGCGCGCGAGCGCCCGTCCGCGCTCACCACCCGCCGCACCGACAGTTCCTGTTCGACGCTGATGGCCTGATCCTCGAGCCAGCTCTTCAGCTCGCGCGGGGCCTGTGCCAGCTCGAAGGTCGCGGTCACCTCGGCGCGCTGCGCGCCATGGCGCACCACTTCGGCCCCGGCGCGGCCGCCGGCGATGAGCTGCAGCGCATCCACCAGGATGGATTTGCCGGCGCCGGTTTCCCCGGTGAGCACGGTCAGGCCGGAGCGCAGGTCCAGCTCCAGCGCATCGATGATGGCGAAATCCAGGATGTGCAGATAGGTCAGCATGGTCAGCGCGAGCGGTCCGTGCTGCCGCGGCCCCAGTGCAGCTTGGAGCGCAACAGGCGGAAATAGTCGTATCCCGGAGGATGCAGCAGCGTCACGCTGTCCGGGGACTGGCGGATCTGCACCCGGTCGCAGGGCAGGACATCCCCCAGCACGAACCCGTCGCACACCACCTGGGCGCGGCTTTCGGGCCGCTCCAGCAGCCGGATTTCGATGCTGGCGCGGGCGGAAACCACGATCGGGCGGTCGGAGAGGGTGTGCGGACAGATGGGCGCGATGACCAGCACCTCGAGGTGCGGATCGACGATGGGACCGCCGCAGGAGAGCGCATAGGCGGTGGAGCCGGTGGCGCTGGCGATGACAATGCCGTCGCCGGCATGGGTGTTGAGGTAGCGGCCGTCGATCCAGGTCTCGAAGTCCATCATGCTGCCGGTGGCGAGCTTCTGGACCACGATGTCGTTGAGCGCCAGCCCGGTGCTGCGGCTGGCGCCTTCGGTCACCAAGGAGGTGGTGAGCAGCGGCCGCTGGTCGACCTCGCAGCCCCCGTCCAGGGCAGCGTCCACGCAAGCCAGCACCTCCTGCGGCAGCACATCGGTGAGGAAGCCCAGGCGGCCGCGGTTGATGCCCAGCAGCGGTACGCGCCGCGCGGTGGCCAGGCGCGCCGCATACAGCAGCGTGCCATCCCCGCCGATGGCGATGATGAGGTCGGCGCGGGCGGCCAGCTCGGCTTCGGAGACGATTTTCACCCCGGCAGCGCCCGGGATGTCCCCGGGACTCTCATGCGCCAGGATGCTGACCCCACGCTCGATGAGGTGCGGCAACAGCGTCCCGGCCGACTCAGCCACCCGGGGGTCGGAAAACCGGCCAATGAGCGCGCACACGCGTATCGAGGGTGTCATTGGCGCCTTTGTAGCATGGGCCCGAGCGTGGCCCAAGGGCGGAATCGACCGACAATTGTCCAATAAGGTGGAACAGAGCTTGCTTGACGGGCCGCATCGCGGTCGCTAGCTTCGCCTAAGGTATGTCTTCAGATGTCCGTGACGAGACGCTCAACGACCGGGCTCAGCGCCTGCTGCGGATCCTGGTGGAGAGCTATATACGCGACGGGCAGCCGGTGGGCTCGCGCAGCCTCTCGCGCGACAGTGGACTTAATCTCAGTTCGGCGACCGTCCGCAATGTCATGGCGGATCTGGAGGAGCTGGGCTTCGTCGCCTCGCCGCATACCTCGGCGGGCCGAGTGCCCACCGACAAGGGTTATCGGTTCTTCGTGGATACGCTGCTGCGGGTGCAGCCGCTGGATCCGGACTCGGTGACCGAGTTTCGGCGCCAGCTGGACAGCGGCCACGATGCCAAGGCGCTGGTGGCGACAGCCTCACAGCTGCTCTCCAGCGTGACCCAGCTGGCCGGGGTGGTGACACTGCCCAGTGCCCAGCAAGCCTCGATCACCCATATTGAGTTCGTGCCGCTGTCCGAGAATCGAGTGCTGGCAGTGCTGGTACTGAACAACAGCGAGGTGCAGAACCGCATCATCCAGCTGGAGCGTGGTTTTCAGCCCGAGGAGCTGCGGCGGGCGGCGAACTTCCTCAACCAGCACTTCGTGGGACGCTCCCCCAGCGAGGTGCGTCAGGAAATCCTCAAGCAGATGCGCGAGACGCGCGAGACCATGAACCAGATCATGCTGGATGCCATCACCATGGCGCAGCAGGTCTTCAACATGGGAGATGCCGCGCCGGAGCGGATGGACTATGTGATTGCCGGTGAGACCAACCTCATGGGGGTCGGGGAGCTCTCCAGTGTGGAGAAGCTCAAGCGCCTGTTCGAGGCCTTCAACGAGCGCCGCGACTTCCTGCACCTGCTCGATCACAGTCTGAAGGCCCAGGGCGTACAGATCTTCATCGGCCATGCCTCCGGCTACCAGATCCTGGATGACTGCAGCCTGGTGACCGCGCCGTATTCGCTCGGCGACCAGGTCGTGGGCGTGCTGGGCGTCATCGGCCCGATGCGCATGGCCTATGAGCGCGTCATCCCCATCGTGGACGTGACGGCGAAATTGCTCGGCGCTGCCTTGAATTCAAGGCGCACGCCCTCAGGAATCAGCTAATCTGCGACGCCGTGAGTGGCAGGCGCGACCCTGTCTGGTTGCGCAAGTTATTGTTTTTTTGGAGAACTTGATGACTGGGGCAGAGGCTTCCTCGCCGGATGCGGCGCAGCCGCTCAATGGCGATACCCGCAATCCGGACCTGGCTCAGCTGCGACAGGCTTTAGCGGAAGCCCAGCAGTTGGCCGGCACCCACAAGGACCAGTATCTGCGGGCCGTGGCGGAGCTGGACAATGTGCGCAAGCGCGCCCAGCGTGACGTGGAGAACGCCAGCCGCTATGGGCTGGAGAAGTTCGCCATCGAACTGCTGCCGGTACTGGACAGTCTGCAGGGCGCCGTGAGCAATGCGGCGCGCGCGGATGCCAAGAGTCTGGCGGAGGGTCAGGAGGCAACGCTGAAGCTTCTGGTCAAAGCCTTCGAGAAATTGAACATCCGTGCCATCGACCCTGCCGGTGAGCCCTTCGATCCGGCGCGGCACGAAGCGGTGATGGCCCGGGAATCCACCACTGCCGAACCCAATGCGGTACTGCAGGTGGTGCAGCAGGGCTTTGAGCTCGGCGGACGGCTGCTGCGGCCGGCGCGGGTCATCGTGGCCCGGGCGCCCGGCTGAAGCAGGACGGGACGGAAGGACTTGAATTGTCCGGCGCTGCACCCAGAAAGTGCAGTGCGGGAACGGACCTAAAAGAGAATTCGCGGAGTTAAGTACATGGCAAAGATCATCGGCATCGACCTGGGCACGACCAACTCGTGCGTGGCCATCATGGAAGGCGGCAAGCCGCGCGTCATCGAGAACGCCGAAGGCGACCGCACCACGCCCTCGGTGGTCGCATTCACCAAGGACAATGAGGTCATCGTCGGCCAGCCGGCCAAACGCCAGGCGGTCACGAACCCGCAGAACACCCTGTTCGCGGTGAAGCGCCTCATCGGCCGCAAGTTCTCCGATGATGTCGTGCAGCGTGACGTGAAGATGGTCCCCTACAAGATTGTCCGCGCCGACAATGGCGATGCCTGGGTCGAGGTGCAGGGCAAGAGCATGGCACCGCCGGAGATCTCGGCGCGGGTGCTCATGAAAATGAAGAAGACCGCCGAGGACTACCTCGGCGAGACGGTCACCGAGGCGGTCATCACCGTCCCGGCGTACTTCAACGACAGCCAGCGTCAGGCCACCAAGGATGCGGGTCGCATCGCGGGGCTGGACGTGAAGCGCATCATCAACGAACCCACCGCGGCGGCCCTGGCCTATGGCCTGGACAAGTCCGGCGGGGATCGCAAGATCGCCGTCTATGACCTGGGCGGCGGCACCTTCGACGTGTCCATCATCGAGATCGCCGAAGTGGACGGTGAGCGCCAGTTCGAGGTGCTCTCCACCAATGGCGACACCTTCCTGGGCGGTGAGGACTTCGACCTGCGGGTCATCAACTTCCTGGGCGAGGAGTTCCTGAAGGAGTCCGGCGTCGATGTGCGCAAGGATCCTCTGGCCATGCAGCGCCTGAAGGAAGCGGCCGAGAAGGCCAAGATCGAACTGTCCTCGACCCAGCAGACCGACGTGAACCTGCCGTACATCACGGCCGATGCCTCGGGTCCGAAGCACCTGAACATCAAGCTCACCCGCGCCAAACTGGAATCCCTGGTGGAGGATCTGGTCAAGAAGACCGTGGATCCGTGCCGCGTGGCGCTCAAGGATGCAGGCCTGGCGGCCAGCGATGTGGCCGAGGTCATCCTGGTCGGTGGCCAGACACGCATGCCGCTGGTGCAGAAGTACGTGAAGGACTTCTTCGGCAAGGAGCCGCGCAAGGACGTGAACCCGGATGAGGCGGTCGCCGTGGGCGCTGCCATCCAGGGTGGCGTGCTGGCCGGTGACGTCAAGGATGTGCTGCTGCTGGATGTCACGCCGCTGTCGCTGGGTATCGAGACCCTGGGCGGGGTGATGACCAAGCTGATCGAGAAGAACACCACCATCCCCACGCGTGCCGCGCAGACCTTCTCCACCGCCGATGACAGCCAGACGGCGGTCACCATCCATGTGCTGCAGGGCGAGCGCGACCGGGCCGGGGACAACAAGTCCCTGGGCAAGTTCGACCTCACCGACATTCCGCCGGCGCCGCGCGGCATGCCGCAGATCGAGGTGTCCTTCGACATCGACGCCAACGGCATCCTGAATGTGTCGGCCAAGGACAAGGCAACCGGCAAGGAGCAGAAGATCATCATCAAGGCCTCGAGCGGCCTGAATGAGGAGGAGATCAAGCGCATGGTGCGCGACGCCGAGGCGCACGCCGAGGAGGATCGCAAGTTCCGTGAGCTGGTGGAGACGCGCAACAAGGCCGATGGGCTGATCCACAGCGTCGAGAGTTCCCTCAAGGAGCTCGGCGACAAGGTCGAGGCCGGTGAGCGGGCGGCGGCCGAATCCGCACTGTCGGATCTGCGCACCGCGCTCAAGGGTGATGACAAGGATGTGATCACGCGCAAGACCGAGGCGCTGGCGCAGGCCTCCGCGAAGATTGCGCAGCGCGCCTATGCGGACACCCAGGGCGCCGCCGGCGCGGCCGGTGCGCAGCCTGGCGGTGCCGATGCCGGTGCCGCGGGCGCCGGAGGCACCGGAGCCAAGGACGATGTGGTCGACGCTGAGTTCGAAGAGGTCAAGGACAAGGATCGCCGCGCTTCCTAAGCGCACCGGCGAACCAAATGCCGCCGCGCTTGGGTCCATCCGCCACCGGAGGACCAGGGCACGGCGGCTTTGACGTGTTTAAGGGTTCGGCAGGGTGGGCATGGCTAAGCGCGATTACTACAAGATTCTGGATGTCGCCAAGACGGCATCCGAGGCCGATATCAAAAAAGCGTATCGCCGTCTGGCAATGAAGTTCCATCCGGATCGCAATCCCGGGGATCACGAGGCCGAAGAGAAATTCAAGGAAGCCAAGGAAGCCGCCGAGGTACTCGGCGATGGGCACAAGCGCGCCATCTATGATCAGCATGGCCATGCCGGGCTGGAAGCCGCCGCGCAGCGCGGCGCGGGCCAGCGCGGGGCGGATGCCTTCAGCGACATCTTCGGCGACGTGTTCGGCGATATCTTCGGCGGCGGCCGTCGCGGCGGTGGCCGCTCCCAGGTGTTCCGTGGCGCCGACCTGCGCTATGAGATCGAACTGGACCTGGGTCAGGCGGTGTTTGGCCACACCCTGGAGGTGGAGCTGCCGAAGCTCGATGAATGCCCGACCTGCCACGGCACCGGGGCCGCCAAGGGCAGCCAGCCGGTCACCTGCGAGACCTGCGACGGCAACGGCCAGGTGCGGGTGTCGCAGGGCTTCTTCCAGCTGCAGCAGACCTGTCCGCGCTGTCGCGGCATGGGCACGGTGGTACGCAATCCCTGCGACACCTGCCTGGGCCAGGGACGGGTGCGACGCGCCAAGAAGCTGTCGGTGAAGATTCCGGCCGGCGTGGACACCGGGGATCGCATCCGGCTCACCGGTGAGGGCGAGGCGGGCCGCAACGGGGGTCCATCCGGGGACCTGTATGTGGAGGTGCGGGTGCATGAACACGCCATCTTCCAGCGCGAGGGTGAACATCTGTCCTGCGAGGTGCCGATCAGTTTTGCCACCGCGGCGCTGGGCGGTACGCTGGAGGTGCCCACGCTGGATGGCGATGTCACCATCAAGATTCCGGCCGAATCTCAGTCGGGCCGGGTGTTCAGGCTGCGCGACAAGGGTGTGAAGCCGGTGCGCGGCGGCGCCCGCGGCGACCTGTTCTGCAAGGTGGTGATCGAGACCCCGGTGAAGCTGTCCGCGGAACAGCGCGAGTTGATCAGGCGGCTGGATGAGACGCTGCGCGGCGGGCACCATGCGCCGCGCCAGAAGGGCTTCCTGGAAGGGGTGAAGAGTTTCTTCTCCAAAGGTGAAAAGGAATGAGCGCCAGCTTGCGCGTGCTGCTGATCGGTGCCACGGGGCGCATGGGCCAGGCGTTGGTGCGGGTGGCCAAGGAACGTCCGAACGTGCGCATCACCGGTGCGGCGACCCACGCCGGCAGCGTGCACCTGGGGCGCGACGTGGGCGAACTGGCGGGCGTGGGACGATTGGGGGTGATCGTGACCGCAGATGTCGCCGCGGCGCTTGCCGACTGCGACTGCGCCATCGACTTCTCGCAGTCCCCGGCCACGGCATCGAATCTGGCGGCCTGTGTTGCCGCCGGCAAGCCGCTGCTGGTGGGCACCACCGGCCTCGCGGCGGAACTGAAACCGGAAATCGAGCGCGCCGCGCGCCACATCGCGCTGCTGATTGCGGCCAACACCAGCCTGGGGGTCACGCTGCTTCTGGAACTGGTGCGTCAGGCCGCGCAGACCCTGCCGCTGAATTTCGATGTGGAGATCATCGAGGCGCACCATCGGATGAAAAAAGATGCACCCTCGGGCACGGCCCTGGCGCTGGGTCACGCCGTGGCGCAGGCGCGCGGTCAGGAACTGAGCGCCGTGTCGGCCCATGAGCGCGCCGGGCAGCGCCGCGAGGGGGACATCGGCTTTGCGGTGGTGCGGGCCGGGGATATCGTCGGTGACCATACCGTGGTCTTCGCCGCAACAGGAGAGCAAGTGGTTTTGTCGCACCGCGCTACGGACAGGAACGTCTTTGCCCGCGGTGCTCTGGATGCGGCCGCGTGGTTGGCCGGGCGGGCCCCCGGGCATTATTTCATGCGGGACATTATTCTTTAGGAACAGTATGTTACGAGATGAATGTGGGCTGGGCGGGCAGCTTTATACAGTAGCCGCCGAGTCCCGTACTGGACACAAAAAAGTCATTGAATCGCATGGACACACCGGGTGCCGGCCCGTAAGATTTACTTCTAATCCGCGAGGGTTAGTCCATGCAAGGCGGGAGGATGTTCCAACAAGAACTCCTCCCGCTTTGTTTATCTGCAGCACGCGCGCGAACGCACCATGACATATCTTCCTGCGGTGCTGGCGCTGGCGGACGGTTCCATCTTCCGCGGCCAGTCCATCGGAGCACCAAGCAACACCACTGGCGAAGTCGTTTTCAATACTGCATTGACCGGGTACCAGGAGATCCTGACGGATCCCTCGTACGCGCGACAGATCGTCACGCTGACCTATCCTCACATCGGCAACACCGGCACCAATGCCGAGGATCTGGAATCCTCACAGGTGTATGCCGCAGGCCTCGTGATCCGTGATCTGCCGCTGCGCGCCAGCAGCTGGCGCATGGTCGAACCGCTGGCCGATTTTCTCACCCGCGGCAGGATCGTCGCCATCGCCGGTATCGACACCCGGCGCCTGACCCGGCATCTGCGCGAGTATGGTGCGCAGGCCGGCTGCATCGTCACCGGCGAAAAAGTCGACGACCAGGCCGCCATCAAGCTGGCCGGCAAGTTCCCGGGCCTGAAGGGCATGGACCTGGCGAAGGTGGTCTCCACCAAGCGTCCCTTCCAGTGGAATGAAGGCAACACCTGGCAGGACAGCGGGCGGCAGAACATCCGCGCGCATCAGCGCCTGCACGTGGTGGCCTATGATTTTGGCGTCAAGCGCAACATCCTGCGCATGCTCTCGGACTCCGGTTGCCGCATGACGGTGGTGCCGGCGCAGACCAGTGCCCGCGAGGTGCTGCAGCTGGCACCCGATGGCGTGTTCCTCTCCAACGGCCCGGGTGACCCGGAGCCTTGTGACTATGCGATCGCGGCCACCCGCGAGCTGCTCGAGGCCGAAATCCCCCTGTTCGGCATCTGCCTGGGGCACCAGATCATGGGCCTCGCGGCCGGCGCCGCCACCATCAAGATGAAGTTCGGTCACCATGGCGCGAATCATCCGGTGCAGGATCTGGAGAGCGGCCGGGTGATGATCACCAGCCAGAATCATGGCTTTGCGGTCGATGAGGCGACGCTGCCGGCCAATGTGAAGCCGACCCACCGCTCGCTGTTCGATGGTTCCCTGCAGGGCCTGGCCTTCAAGGACCGTCCGGCGTTCAGCTTCCAGGGGCACCCGGAAGCCAGTCCCGGACCGCACGATGTGAAACCGCTGTTTGAGCGCTTCAACCAGATCATGCTCAGACGGTTGCAGAACCAGCTGCGCCAGGCCCAGCGCTAAGCCTTCAGGAGCCCAAGAGAATTGCCTAAGCGCACCGACATCAAGAGTGTCCTGATCATCGGCGCCGGCCCCATTGTCATAGGCCAGGCGTGCGAGTTCGACTATTCCGGCGCCCAGGCCTGCAAGGCCCTGCGCGAGGAGGGCTACCGGGTCATCCTGGTCAACTCCAATCCAGCCACCATCATGACCGACCCGGAGATGGCCGATGCCATCTACATCGAGCCGGTGAACTGGCGCACGGTGGCGCGCATCATCGAGAAGGAACGGCCCGACGCGCTGCTGCCGACGATGGGCGGGCAGACCGCATTGAACACCGCGCTCGACCTGGTGCGCGAGGGCGTTCTGGAAAAATACAACGTCGAACTCATCGCCGCCTCGCGCTCGGCCATCGACATGGCCGAGGACCGGGAGCTGTTCCGCGATGCCATGCGCGATATCGGCCTGGAAACCCCCCGCTCGCGCATCGCGCACAATTTCGAGGAGGCCAATGGCGCCATCGGCGACATCGGCTACCCGGTGGTGATCCGTCCGTCCTTCACCATGGGCGGCAGCGGCGGCGGCATCGCCTACAACCGCGAGGAGTTCGAGACCATCGTGGCGCGCGGGCTGGATGCCTCGCCCACCAGCGAGGTGCTGCTGGAAGAGGCGGTGATCGGCTGGAAAGAATATGAGATGGAAGTGGTCCGTGACCGCAAGGACAACTGCATCATCATCTGCTCCATCGAGAATCTTGATCCGATGGGCGTGCACACCGGGGATTCGATCACCGTGGCGCCGGCGCAGACCCTGACCGACAAGGAATACCAGCGCATGCGCGATGCCTCGATCGCGGTGCTGCGCAAGATCGGGGTCGATACCGGTGGCTCCAACGTCCAGTTCGCCGTGAACCCCGAGGACGGGCGGCTGCTGGTGATCGAGATGAACCCGCGCGTGTCGCGCTCCTCGGCCCTGGCCTCCAAGGCCACCGGATTTCCGATCGCCAAGATCGCCGCGAAGCTGGCGGTGGGCTACACGCTGGATGAGCTGCGCAATGACATCACCGGCGGGGCGACCCCGGCATCATTCGAGCCCTCCATCGATTACGTGGTCACCAAGATCCCGCGCTTCACCTTCGAGAAGTTTCCCGCGGCCAACGACCGTCTGACCACGCAGATGAAGTCGGTGGGCGAGGTCATGGCCATCGGCCGCACCTTCCAGGAATCGCTGCAGAAGGCGCTGCGCGGCCTTGAGACCGGCCTCGACGGTCTGGGCGAGAAGCTGACGCTGCCGCTGAATGAGGAAAGCGCGGCGAAGCTGGAATACGAGTTGCGCGTGCCCGGGGCCGACCGGCTGCTGTTCACGGCGGATGCGTTCCGCGCCGGCTGGCCGTTCGAGAAGATCCACAAGCTCACGCACATCGATCCATGGTTTCTGGCCCAGCTCGAGGACCTGGTGCGCGAGGAACAGCAGGTGGCCGAGCGCGGCATGAGCGGGCTCAATGCCGAGCGGCTGTGGGAGCTGAAGCGCAAGGGCTTCTCGGACGCGCGCCTGGGACGCCTGGTCGGGGTGGTGGAAAAGGCCGTGCGCCAGCGCCGTCACGAGCTGGGAATACGTCCGGTCTACAAGCGCGTGGACACCTGCGCGGCCGAATTCGCCACCTCCACCGCCTATATGTACTCCACCTACGAGGAGGAGTGCGAGGCTGAGCCGGATGATCGGCGCAAGATCATGATCCTGGGCGGGGGTCCCAACCGCATCGGCCAGGGGATCGAGTTCGATTACTGCTGCGTGCACGCCGCGCTCGCGCTGCGCGAGGATGGCTTCGAGACCATCATGGTCAACTGCAATCCCGAGACCGTCTCCACCGACTACGACACCTCGGACCGGCTGTACTTCGAGCCGCTGACGCTCGAGGACGTACTGGAGATCATGGAAAAGGAAAAGCCCGAAGGCGTCATCGTGCAGTTCGGCGGGCAAACCCCGCTGAAGCTGTCGCGGGCGCTGGAGGAGGCCGGCGCCCCCATCATCGGCACCAGTCCTGATTCGATTGATGTGGCCGAGGATCGCGAACGCTTCCAGCTGCTGGTGAAGAACCTCGGCCTCAAGCAACCGGCCAACGCCACCGCGCGTACCGAGGAACAGGCGGTACGCCTGGCCCGCGAAGTCGGCTTCCCGCTGGTGGTGCGCCCCTCGTATGTCCTGGGGGGACGGGCCATGGAGGTGGTGTTCACCGAGGATGACCTGCGCGCCTACATGACCGATGCCGTGCGGGTCTCCAATGACAGCCCGGTGCTGCTGGATCGCTTCCTGGATGTCGCCATCGAGGTGGACGTGGATGCGGTGTGCGACGGTGAGCGGGTGCTCATCGGTGGCATCATGGAACACGTGGAACAGGCCGGCGTGCACTCGGGGGACTCGGGCAGCTCGCTGCCGCCCTACAGCTTGAGTGCCGCCCTTCAGGATGAGATCCGCGACCAGACCCGCAAGCTCGCCAGGGCGCTGAACGTGGTGGGGCTCATGAACATCCAGTTCGCGGTGCAGAACGGGGTGGTGTACGTGCTGGAAGTCAATCCGCGCGCCTCCCGCACGGTACCCTTCGTCTCCAAGACCACGGGCATGGCGCTGGCGAAAATCGCCGCGCGCACCATGATCGGCCGCAAGCTCGAGGAACTGGATGCGACGGTGGAGCGTGTGCCACCGTATTTCTCGGTCAAGGAAGCGGTGTTCCCGTTCAACAAGTTCCCCGAGGCCGATCCCATCCTGGGTCCGGAGATGAAGTCCACCGGGGAGGTGATGGGCACCGGGCGCACCTTTGGCGAGGCCTACGCGAAGGCGCAGTCGGCCTCCGGGGTGACGCTGCCGCGCAACGGCGTGTGCCTGATCAGCGTGCGCGAGCGTGACAAGCCCGGCGCGGTGGGTCTGGCGCGCCGGCTCATCGCCCACGGCTTCAGCATCGTGGCCACCAGCGGCACCGCGCAGGTTCTGGAGGAGTCCGGCATTTCCTGCCGGCGCGCCAACAAGGTGCGCGAGGGCAGACCGCACATTGTCGACATGATCAAGAACGACGAAATCGATCTCATCGTGAATACCACGGAGGGCAAGCAGGCCATCCGCGAATCCAATTCCATCCGTCGCGAAGCGGTACATCGCCGCGTCACCTACTACACGACGCTGGCCGCGGCGCTCGCCACCTGCGAGGCGCTCGAACATATCGACGAAGTCGAGGTCAATCGCCTCGCCGATCTGCATCAGGAGACCCTGGGCGAATGAAACGCACTCCCATGACGCTGCGCGGCGCCGAAGCGCTGCGCAGCGAGCTGAAGCGGCTGAAGTCCGAAGACCGTCCCAATGTGATCAAGGCCATCGCCGAGGCGCGCGCTCACGGGGACCTGTCGGAGAACGCCGAGTACCACGCCGCACGCGAGCAGCAGGGCTTCATCGAGGGGCGGATCGCCGAGGTCGAGTCGAAACTCTCGACCGCCGAGATCATCGATCCGAGCACTTTGCCGAAGGATGGCCGGGTGGTGTTCGGCGCCGTGGTGGACCTGGAGGACCAGGCCAGCGGCGCGCGCCTGACCTACCAGATCGTGGGCGAGGATGAGGCGGACCTGAAGGCCGGGCGCATTTCGGTGACCTCGCCCATCGCCCGCGCGCTGGTGGCCAAGTCCGAAGGGGACATCGTGGACGTGGCCGCTCCGGGGGGCGTCAAGTCCTACGAGATCGTGTCCGTCAAGCTGTGAGAATCAGGCGTTTGGATCGGGAATGATCAGGCCGGGTTTGGCGTCATTGGCGCGGTACAGCACGGCGACATGCCCGATGCGCTGGACCAGTGCGCTGTTGGTGCGGGCCACGAGCTCGGCGATGAGCGCATCGCGTGCCACCCGGTCGGCGGCCGTGGCGCGCACCTTGATCAGTTCATGATCCTGCAGCGCCCGCTGGGTTTCCTTGGCGACGGCCTCGGTCAATCCCTTGCCGCCGATCTGGATGATCGGTTTGAGGGCATGAGCGCGACCGCGCAGGAAGCGGCGTTGGTTCTCGGATAGGTCCATGACGGCGATTCTAACGGCTAAGGTGAACTGAGTGACGCGGCGTTCCAAGAGCAGCGGACGCTGGCTGCAGGAGCACTTCAACGATCCTTTCGTGAAGAAGGCCAAGGCGCAGGGCTTCCGCTCCCGGGCCATCTACAAGCTCGAGGAGCTCGACCAGCGCGAAAAACTGCTGCGGCCGGGCCTGCTATGCCTGGATCTGGGGGCGGCGCCCGGGGCCTGGAGCCAGTACGCCAGCCGCAGGGTGGGGCGCAAGGGGCGGGTGGTCGCCACCGATATCCTGCCCATGGACCCCATTGTGGGGGTGGAATTCGTCCAGGGGGACTTCCGGGAGCCCGCTGTGGTGGCCGCGCTACAGGCTCTGCTGCCCGAGCGCGGGGTGGACCTGCTGCTGTCGGACATGGCCCCAAACTTGAGCGGAATCGATGCCGTGGACCAGCCCCGCGCCCTGTACCTGGCCGAACTGGCCCTGGACACGGCCGGCACTGTCTTGAAACCCGGAGGTACCGCCCTGATCAAGGTCTTCCAGGGATCCGGTTTCACCGAGTTGCTGGCGAGCGCGCGGCAACGATTTGCAAAGGTGCGGATGCTCAAGCCCGAGGCCTCTCGCGCCCGCAGTCCTGAGCTGTACTTGCTGGCTAAGGACTTCACGATAGTGTAGGTTCGATCAATGACCCCAATCAGAGTTTTTACGAGGATGATTTCTTGAACGATCTGACGAAAAACATCCTCTTGTGGGTGATCATCGTCGTCATCCTGCTGGCCGTCTTCAGCCGCTACCTGCCGGCGACCAACCAGCCCACCGAGCTCACATATTCCACCTTCTACGAAGACGTGAAGGCCAACAAGGTGGAGTCGGTGCTGCTGCAGGGCGACCAGATCCTCGGAGTGCTGAAGGACAAGACCCAATTCAGGACCTTCAATCCGGAAACGGATTACACCGCCCTGATCGGCGAGTTGCTCAAGAACAACGTAGCGCTGGATGGCAAGGCGCCCAAGCAGCCGAGCATCTGGACGCAGCTGCTGTTGCAGCTCGCCCCGGCGATGCTGCTGCTGTTCGTGTTCCTGTACATGCTGCGCCAGATGCAGGGCGCCTCCGGTGGCCGCGGCGCCATGTCCTTCGGCAAGAGCCGCGCACGGCTGCTGGGTGAGGACCAGGTCAATGTCACCTTCGCTGACGTCGCCGGGGTCGATGAGGCCAAGCAGGAAGTGGCGGAAATCGTCGACTTCCTGAAGGACCCGGGCAAGTTCCAGAAACTCGGCGGCAAGATTCCCAAGGGCGTGCTGATGGTGGGTTCGCCCGGCACCGGCAAGACCTTGCTGGCCCGCGCCATCGCCGGCGAGGCCAAGGTGCCGTTCTTCACGATCTCAGGCTCGGACTTCGTGGAGATGTTCGTGGGCGTCGGCGCCTCGCGGGTACGCGACATGTTCGAGCAGGCCAAGAAGCACGCGCCCTGCATCATCTTCATCGATGAAATCGACGCCGTAGGCCGGCACCGCGGCGCCGGCCTGGGCGGCGGCCATGACGAGCGCGAACAGACCCTGAACCAGCTGCTGGTGGAAATGGATGGCTTTGAGGGCAACGAGGGCATCATCGTCATCGCGGCCACCAACCGTCCGGATGTTCTGGATCCGGCGCTGCTGCGGCCCGGCCGCTTCGACCGCCAGGTGGTGGTGCCGCTGCCGGATGTACGCGGCCGCGAGCAGATCCTGCGCGTGCACATGCGGCGCGTGCCGCTGGCCGAGGATGTGAAGCCGCAGCTGATCGCGCGCGGTACCCCTGGATTCTCCGGGGCAGACCTGGCCAACCTGGTCAACGAGGCGGCGCTGTTCGCGGCGCGCGCCAACAAGCGCATGGTCGGCATGGAAGAGTTCGAGCGCGCCAAGGACAAGATCATGATGGGCGCCGAGCGCCGCTCCATGGTCATGACCGAGGACGAGAAGAAGATGACCGCCTACCACGAGGCGGGCCACGCCATCGTTGGCATGACGGTGCCGGAACACGATCCGGTCTACAAGGTGACCATCATTCCGCGCGGCCGGGCACTGGGCGTCACGCAGTTCCTGCCCGAGCAGGATCGCTACAGCCTGTCGCGCCGGCGCATCCAAAGTTCGATCGCGACGCTGTTCGGCGGACGCATCGCCGAGGAACTCATTTTCGGGCAGGACGCGGTGACCACCGGTGCCTCCAATGACATCGAGCGGGCCACGGACCTGGCGCGCAACATGGTCACCAAGTGGGGCCTGTCCGACAAGCTCGGGCCCCTGACCTACACCGAAGAAACCGGCGAAGTGTTCCTGGGCCGCAGTGTCACCCAGCACAAGCAGGTCTCGGACGGTACGGCCCATGCCATCGATGAGGAAATCCGCAACGTCATCGAGACCAATTACCAGTGGGCCAAGCAGATCCTGGTGACCAACCTGGATCGGCTGCATTCGATGGCCGAGGCGCTGATCAAGTACGAGACCATCGACGACGGTCAGCTCAAGGACATCATGGATGGCAAGCCGCCGCAGCCGCCCGCCGGCTGGGACGATTCGCTGCCGACCAACAAGCAGCCGCCCGCACCCAAGCCGGCCGGCCAGCCCGGTCCGATCGGTTCGCCCGCCGGACAGCACTAGACCCACGCCTTGGAAGCCCGGCGTGCGATGCAGTTGCGCTGTGGCTCAACCCTGCTTGATCTGAGCGCGCCCAAAGTCATGGGCGTGCTCAATGTCACGCCGGATTCCTTTTCGGATGGTGGCCGCTACGTGAGCCATGGGCGCGCGCTCGAGCATGCCGAGGCCATGATCGCGGCGGGCGCCGCCATCATCGATGTCGGCGGCGAATCCACCCGTCCGGGTGCCGTGCCGGTGAGCGTGGAGGAGGAACTGCGGCGGGTGATTCCCGTGGTCGAGCAGCTGGGGCGTGCCGGCCGCGCCGTGATTTCCGTAGACACCAGCACCCCGCAGGTCATCCGCGCCGCCGCGGCCGCCGGTGCCACGCTCATCAATGATGTCAGGGGGCTGCAGCGCCCGGGTGCCCTGGAGGCCGCGGCCGGCTCCGAGTGTGCGGTGTGCCTCATGCACATGCAGGGGGAACCCTTGAGCATGCAGACCCGCCCCGAATACTCCGACGTGGTGGCCGAGGTGAAGGCCTTCCTGCAGCAGCGGGTGGCCATGTGCGAGCGCGCCGGCATCGCTCGGGACCGCATTCTCATCGACCCCGGATTCGGCTTTGGCAAGACGGTGGCGCACAATCTGGCGCTGGTGCGCCAGCTGCCGGAGCTGCTCGGGCTGGGTCTGCCGGTGATGATGGGGATGTCACGCAAGTCCACCATCGCGGTCCTCACCGGTCGCCCGGACGGTGGGCGGCTGGCCGGCAGCCTGGCGCTGGCGGTGGTCGCGGTGCTGCGCGGCGCGCATATCATCCGCGCACACGATGTGGCGGAGACGATCGACGCATTGAAAGTCGCACACGCAGTGCAGGCAGGAGTATAGGTCGTGGCACGGCAGTATTTCGGAACCGACGGTGTTCGCGGCCTCGTGGGTCGTCATCCCATGACGGTGGATTTCGCCCTGAACCTGGCGAGCGCCGCGGCGCGCGTGCTGGCACCTCAGGGCGGCAAGGTCCTCATCGGCAAGGACACGCGCCTCTCCGGCTACATGTTTGAATCGGCGCTGGAGGCGGGTTTCGTGGCCACCGGCGTGGATGTGATGCTGATCGGACCGCTGCCCACCCCCGGCATCGCCTATCTGACGCGCAAGTTCGAATGCCGCTTCGGGGTGGTGATCAGTGCCTCGCACAATGCCTTCGATGACAACGGCATCAAGTTCTTCGACGCCGATGGCGGCAAACTCTCCGATGAGCTCGAGGAGCAGATCGAGACCGAACTGGAGCGCGGTCCGGTGACGCGCGAATCGGCCCAGCTGGGCCGCGCCGTGCGCGTGGACAAATCGCGGGTGGAATACCAGGAGTTCTGTGCCGCCACCATGCCCCAGGGCGTGGACCTCAAGGGCATGAAGATCGTCATCGACTGCGCCAATGGCGCCGCCTACAAGGTGGGGCCGCGGCTGCTCGCTGACCTGGGCGCGGAAATCGTGCCGGTGGGGTGTTCGCCCAATGGCCGCAACATCAATGATGGCTGCGGCGCCATGGCGCCGCAGCTGCTGCAGCTGACGGTGCCCGGCGTGCGGGCCGACGTTGGCATCGCCGTGGACGGGGACGGGGACCGCCTGGTGATGGTGGACCATCTGGGACGGGTGGTGGACGGGGACCAGCTGCTGTACATCATGGCCCGCGCCCGCCAGCGCGAGGGCACCCTGGTCGGCCCGGTGGTGGGTACGGTCATGAGCAACTTCGGACTGGAGCAGGCCCTCAAAGCCCAGGGCATCGACTTCCAGCGCGCGGCCGTCGGGGACCGCTACGTCCTGAGTCTGCTGCGCGAGACCGGCGGTGTCCTGGGCGGGGAGACTTCCGGACATATTCTGTGCCTGGACCAGACCACCACCGGTGATGCGCTGATCAGCGCCCTGCAGGTGCTGTCCATCATGCGACGCAGCCACCAGACCCTGGCCGAGCTGGCCGCCGGCATGCAGCGCTTCCCGCAGGTACTGCTCAATGTGAAGGTGGCGCAGCGCTTCGATCCGGCCACGGTGCCGGCCATCCAAAGCAGCGTAGGCAGCATCGAAGCGCGCCTGGGCGGCGAGGGCCGGGTGGTGCTGCGCCCCTCCGGCACCGAACCGGTGATCCGGGTCATGGTGGAGGGGCGCGACGAGCGCGCCACGCGCGCCTACGCCGATGAGCTGGCAGCGGTCGTGCGCGCGGCGGTGGGCTGAGCCTGCCCGGGGTTTCAATAGCCAAGCTTGTGCTCAAGGCGATTGCAACTCGCCGTTCGCATGGCTATGATCGCGCGCCCTTTTTTAGGGCGCGCCACGGCTGGGTCGGAGGTGGAACATGCGACAGCCCTTGGTCGCCGGCAACTGGAAAATGCATGGCTCGCGGGTCGACAACGCCGCGCGCATCCACCTCGTCGCGGAACGCTTCCCGAATACCGATGTGGCCTGTGCGGTGTGCCCGCCATACGTGTACCTGGCGCAGGTGGGCGAGCTGCTCAGCGCCGCGGAACTGCCGATAGCGCTGGGCGCGCAGGATGTCAGCGCCGAGCTGCGCGGTGCCTACACCGGTCAGGTGTCGGCCAGCATGCTGCAGGATCTGGGCTGCGGCTTTGTGATCGTGGGGCACTCGGAGCGGCGCCAGTATCTGGGGGAGGACGACCAGCTGGTGGCGCGCAAGTTTGAAGTCGTGCGCACGACGCAGATGACCCCGATCCTGTGCGTAGGGGAGAGCCTGCAGGAGCGCCAGCAGGGCCGCACCCTGGAGGTGATCGGCCGGCAGCTCAACGCCGTGCTGGAGCGCAGCGGGGCGGGCGCCTTCGGCGCAGGGGTGGTCGCCTATGAGCCATGCTGGGCCATCGGCACCGGCATGACGGCGAGCCCTGAGCAGGCGCAGGAGGTGCACGCCTTCATCCGCGGGCACTTGGCGCAGCAGGATGCTAAAATTGCCGACGAGGTTCGTATCCTCTACGGCGGCAGCGTCAACGCTGGCAATGCGGCACAGCTGTTCGCGATGCCCGATGTGGACGGTGGTCTCATCGGGGGCGCCTCGTTAAAGGCAGAAGAGTTTTTGGCCATCCTGGCAGCGGCCAGCCGTTGACAGCAACGGCGGCGCATCGCCGCCCGTGGAGCAGGTTCGCACATGTTGCATTACGTTTTGTCTGCAGTGCAGTTCATCAGCTGCTTCTGCATCATCGCGCTGGTTCTGATCCAGCGCGGCAAGGGCGCCGATGCCGGCGCCGGCTTCGGCGCAGGCGCCTCGGGTACGGTGTTCGGCGCACGTGGCGCGGGTACCGCCCTGTCGCGCGCCACCGCGGTGCTGGTGGCCGTGTTCATGGTGAACAGCCTGGCGCTGGCCTACATGGGCACCAAGAAAGTTGCGCAGCCCAAGGGGCTACTGGATATCGCCGGTGAGACTGCCTCAGCGCCGGCGAGCAGCCCGTACACGCTCAGCGTGCCTGCCGCCGGTGCAAATTCGGGCGCCGCCGCGCCGCCTGCACCAGTGGCGCCCACCGCGCCGGCCAGCGCGCCGCAGTAGTTTGTAATGGATCGATGCCGACGTGGTGGAATTGGTAGACACACTAGCTTGAGGGGCTAGCGCGTAACAGCGTGCGAGTTCGAGTCTCGCCGTCGGCACCACATCCTGGGTCATGGCTGGTACAATCATTGCAGCATCTGGCTGTGCAGTTTTTAAAGAATGCTGGGCAATTACCTTCCAGTCCTGATCTTTCTGATCATCGCCTCGGGCCTCGCGGTCGTCATGCTCGGCCTGGGCGCGCTGCTGGGTCGGCTCTCGACCCGTTCGCGCGCCGACCAGGAGAAGCTCTCGGCCTACGAGTGCGGTTTCGAGGCCTATGAAGACGCGCGCATGCGCTTCGACGTGCGCTACTACCTGGTGGCGATCCTGTTCATCGTTTTTGATCTGGAAATCGCCTTTCTGTTCCCGTGGGCGGTGGCGCTGTCGAAGATAGGCGTCTTTGGCCTGCTGGCGATGGCGATCTTCCTCGCGATCCTGGTCGTCGGCTTCATCTACGAGTGGAAGAAAGGAGCGCTGGAGTGGGACTAGTGGCGGAGGACGGACCGGAGGGGTTCGCCGAGCGCGGCTTTCTGACCACGCAGGTCGACAGCCTGGTCAACTGGGCGCGCACCGGTTCGCTGTGGCCCATGACCTTCGGCCTCGCCTGCTGCGCGGTGGAGATGATGCACGCCGGTGCCTCGCGCTACGACACGGACCGCTTCGGCATCGTGTTTCGTCCCAGCCCACGCCAGTCGGATGTCATGATTGTCGCCGGCACGCTGGTGAACAAGATGGCCGCGCCGCTGCGCAAGGTCTATGACCAGATGTCCGAGCCGCGCTGGGTGATTTCCATGGGCTCCTGCGCCAATGGCGGCGGCTATTACCACTACTCCTATGCGGTGGTGCGCGGCTGCGACCGTATCGTGCCGGTGGATGTGTACGTTCCGGGCTGCCCGCCCACGGCCGAGGCGCTGATCTACGGCATCATTCAGTTGCAGAAGAAGATCCAGCGCACCAGCACCATTTTTCCGGGTGCGCGCGCGGCCGGTTAGTTTGCGGAGAACTGAGAATTGAGCGAGCACATTGAGGCTCTCGCGCGCCACGTGGACGCGCAGCTGCAGGGTCGCGCCACGCGCGTGCCGGCACTTGCCACGGAACTGACCATCGAGGTTGCCGCCGCCGCCTTGCTCGAAGCGGCGCGGATCCTGCGTGACGCGCCCGAGCTGCGCTTCGAGACGCTCATCGACGTGACCGTGGTCGACTACTTGCAGTTCCGGCTGGAGACCTGGCAGACCCATTCGGCGACCGAGACCGGATTCAGCCGCGCGCGCATCGCCCCGGCCCCGGCCGAGGAACATGCCCCGCCGCCGCGGCCCGCCGCCGGTGCGCGTTTCGCGGTGGTGTACCACCTCTTGTCGGTCAGCAACAACCAGCGGCTGCGCGTGCGGGTCAAGTGCGAGGATGTGGAGGAACCGGTGGTGGACTCCGTGGTGGACATCTGGGCCTCGGCCAACTGGTTCGAGCGCGAGGCCTTTGACCTGTTCGGAGTGCTGTTCCGCAATCATCCGGACCTGCGCCGCATCCTCACCGACTATGGTTTCGTGGGCCATCCGTTCCGCAAGGATTTCCCGCTGATAGGCAACGTCGAGGTGCGCTACGACGAGGAGAAAAAGCGCGTCGTGTACCAGCCGGTGAGCATCGAGCCGCGGGTGCTCGTACCGCGGGTGATCCGCGATGACAACCGCTACAACCCCGCGCTCAAGGATGCGCCGAAGGCGGTATGAGCGAGATACGCAATTACACGATGAACTTCGGCCCGCAGCATCCGGCCGCGCACGGCGTGCTGCGCCTGGTGCTGGAGATGGACGGCGAGGTCATACAGAAGGCTGACCCGCATATCGGCCTGCTGCATCGGGGTACCGAGAAACTGGCCGAGTCCAAGCCCTACAACCAGTCCATCGGCTACATGGACCGGCTGGATTACGTGTCCATGATGTGCAACGAGCACGCCTATGTCATGGCCATCGAGAATCTGCTGGGTGTGACGGTGCCGGAGCGCGCCCAATACATCCGCGTGATGTTCGATGAGATCACGCGCATCCTCAATCACCTGATGTGGCTGGGGGCGCACGCCCTGGACATCGGCGCGATGACGGTGTTCCTGCTGGCGTTCAAGGAGCGCGAGGAACTGATGGATGTCTATGAGGCGGTTTCCGGCACGCGCATGCATGCCACCTACTACCGTCCCGGCGGCGTGCACCGTGACCTGCCCGAATCCATGCCGCGCTACCAGGCTTCGAAGTGGCGCAGCCAGAAGGAAGCCGACCGTGGCAACGCCAGCCGTGGCGGCACCATGCTGGATTTCATCGGCGCCTTTGCCGAGCGCTTTCCCAAGTGCGTCGATGACTACGAAACCCTGCTCACCGACAACCGCATCTGGAAGCAGCGCACCGTCAACATCGGGGTCGTCACGCCCGAGCGGGCGCTGCAGCTGGGCTTCACCGGCCCGATGCTGCGCGGCTCGGGACTGGCCTGGGACCTGCGCAAGAAGCAGCCCTACGAAGTCTACGAGCGCATGGATTTTGACATTCCGGTGGGCGTCAACGGCGACTGCTACGACCGCTACCTGGTGCGGATCGAGGAGCTGCGCCAGTCGACGCGCATCGTGCGCCAGTGCGTGGAGTGGCTGAAGACCCATCCGGGCCCGGTGATGGTGGCCGAGCGCAAGGTGCGTCCGCCGCGTCGCGAGGAGATGAAGGAGGACATGGAATCCCTCATCCATCATTTCAAATTCTTCACCGAAGGATTCTGCGTGCCCGAAGGGGAGACCTACGCCGCGGTCGAGGCGCCCAAGGGCGAGCTTGGGGTGTACCTGGTGTCAGACGGTGCCAACAAGCCCTACCGGCTGAAGGTGCGGGCACCCGGATTCGTGCACCTGTCGGCGCTGGATGAGATGGTGCGGGGTCACATGCTCGCGGATGTCGTGGCCGTGATCGGCACTCAGGACATCGTGTTTGGGGAGGTCGATCGCTGATGTCTGCCGTGGGCACCCATACGGCGCTGCTGTCCGAGCACACGCGCCAGGAAATCGATCACTGGGTGGGAAAGTTCCCGCCCGACCGCAAGCGCTCGGCGGTGCTGGCCGCGCTGCGCTTCACTCAGGAGCAGAACGACGGTCATCTGACCACCGAGCTCATGGACGCGGTGGCCGAGTATCTGGACCTGCCGCCGATACAGGTGTACGAGGTCGCAAGCTTCTACTCGATGTACGAGCTGCATCCCTGCGGCCGGCACCATGTCAGCATCTGCACCAATATTTCCTGCATGCTGCGCGGCGGGGAGGAACTGGTCGCGCACGCCGAGAAGCACCTGGGGATCAAGCTTGGCGAAAGCACCGCCGATGGCCGCATCCTGCTCAAGCGCGAAGAGGAGTGCCTGGCCGCCTGCACCGGTGCCCCGATGATGATGATCGACCATCACTACCACGAGCACCTGACGCCCGAAACCGTCGTGAAGCTGCTGGATGATCTGAAATGAGCGCCATCCGTGAACAGTATGCCGGCAAGTTCAATCTGAACCTGTTCGAGTCGCTGCATCTGCCGAACTCCTGGACCCTGGACACCTATCGTCAGATCGGCGGCTACCAGGTGTGGGAGAAGATCCTCGGCGGCGGCCTGACCCAGGAGCAGATCATCGACCAGGTGAAGGCCTCGGGCCTGCGCGGTCGCGGCGGGGCGGGCTTCCCCACCGGCATGAAATGGAGCTTCATGCCGCGCTCCTCACCGATCCAGAAGTACGTGGTGTGCAACTCGGATGAGAGCGAGCCAGGCACCTGTCACGATCGGGACATCCTGCGCTTCAATCCCCACGCGCTCATCGAGGGCATGGCCATCGGCGGCTTCGCCATGGGCGCCACGGTGGGCTACAACTACATACGCGGGGAGTTCCTGGGCGAGCCGGTGCCGCGCTTCGAGGCCGCTTTGCAGGAGGCCTACGACGCAGGCCTTCTGGGTGCGAACATCAAGGGTTCCGGCATCACCTTCGACCTGCACACCTTCATCGGCGCCGGCGCCTACATCTGCGGCGAGGAGACGGCGCTGCTGGACTCGCTGGAAGGCAAGCAGGGCAAGCCGCGCTTCAAGCCGCCGTTCCCGGCGAACTTCGGCCTGTACGGCAAGCCCACCACCATCAACAACACGCAAAGTTTCGCCTCGGTTCCCGCCATCCTGCGCAAGGGCGCGGACTGGTTCGCCGGCCTGGGGCCGAAGAATGCCGGCGGCACCAATATTTTTTCGGTGTCGGGGCATGTCAACAATCCCGGTAATTTCGAGCTGCCCATGGGCGTGCCATTTCGTGACCTGCTGGAGATCGCCGGCGGGGTGTGGAAGGGGCGCAAGTTGAAGGCGGTGATTCCGGGGGGTTCCTCGGTGCCCGTGGTGCCCGCCGAGCTCATCATGAACGTCAACATGGACTACGACTCCATGAAGACCACCGGTTCCTCGATCGGCTCGGCCGCGGTCATCATCATGGATGAGACCACCTGCATGGTGAAGGTGCTGGAACGTCTGGCGCGCTTTTACACCTCCGAGTCCTGCGGGCAGTGCACACCGTGCCGCGAGGGGACCGGGTGGATGGATCGCATGCTCAAGCGGATCCTCGCCGGCCAAGGCCGCCGTGAGGATCTGGGGCTGCTGCTGGATGTCGCCAACCGCATCGAGGGGCACACCATTTGCGCCCTGGGGGATGCCGCGGCGTGGCCGGTGCAAAGCTTCCTCAAGCACTACCGGCACGAATTCGAATACATGATCGATCACGGCGGCCGCAGCATCGTCGAAGCCCAGGGCCTGGCGGCAGCGTAACGAGTCTCAATATATGGCTGAAGAGTTCGTCAACATCGAAGTGAACGGCGTGCCGGTCAAGGCACGCAAGGGCGAGATGATCATTCGCGCAACCGATGCGAATGGCGTCTATGTCCCGCGCTTCTGCTACCACGACAAGCTGTCCATTGCCGCCAACTGCCGCATGTGCCTGGTGGAGGTGGAAAAGGCCCCCAAGCCGCTGCCGGCCTGCGCCACCCCGGTGGCCGAGGGCATGAAGATCTTCACCCAGTCGCAGAAGGCGACCGGCGCGCAGCGCGCGACCATGGAGTTCCTGCTGATCAATCACCCGCTGGACTGCCCGATCTGCGATCAGGGCGGGGAGTGCGAGCTGCAGGATCTTGCGGTGGGCTTCGGCCGCGACATTTCGCGCTTCGCCGAGCGCAAGCGCGTGGTGAAGGACGAGAGCCTGGGGCCGCTGGTGTCCACCGACATGACCCGTTGCATCCAGTGCACGCGCTGCATCCGCTTCACGCAGGAGATCGCGGGGGTGCAGGAACTGGGCATGGTGGGGCGCGGTGAGGACAGTTCGGTGCGCGCCTTCGTCGAGCGCACCGTGGATCACGAACTGTCCGGCAACATCATCGATCTGTGTCCGGTGGGTGCGCTGAACTCCAAGCCGTTTCGCTTCAGCGCCCGCGCCTGGGAGATGATCGCCCATCCGCTGGTATCACCGCATGACGGGGTGGGCACCAACCTCTTCGGCCATGTGCTGCGCGGCAAGCTGATGCGCGTCGTGCCCCGTGACAATGAAACCATCAACGAGACCTGGATCGCGGATCGCGACCGTTTCAGCTACGAGGGTGTGTACAGCGCCGATCGGATCGGAGCGCCGCTGCTGCGCGAGCGCGGCAGCTGGAGCCAGGTGAGCTGGGAGTCCGCGCTGGCGGTCGCCGTCGATGGCCTGCGCCGCCATGCCGCAAGCCTGGGCGCGCTGAGCAGCGCCTCGGCCACCACCGAGGAGCTGTACCTGCTCAACCGCCTCACCCGCGGCCTGGGGTCCCCGAACCTCGATCATCGGCTGCGTGGCCGCGACTTCAGCGACCAGGCCGCCGATGCGCCGTATCCGAACCTCGGCATGCAGATCGCGGCCGTCGATCAGCTCAACGGGCTGCTGGTGATCGGTGCCAACCTGCGCCGCGAAGTGCCGGTGCTGGCGCACCGGGTGCGCAAGGCTTCCCTGGCAGGGGCGGCGATCGCCTTCGTGAACCCCGCGACCTTCGATTACAAATTCAAGGTCGCCGCCTATCTGAAGTCGGCGCCGGCGGCGCAGGTGAGCGATCTGGCCGCGGTGCTGGCCGCGCTGGCCGCCCAGGCCGGAGCGGCGATTCCCGCGCACCTGGCGGGGATTGCCGCCGGCGCGAGCGTCACGCAGGCGCACCAGGCCATCGCCACGGCGCTGCTGTCAGGCCCGAAGCGTGCCGTGTGGCTCGGGGCACTGGCACTGCGTCATCCGCAGTACGCTGATCTGCGCGCCCTGGCGGGTGCGATTGCGCAGCTGGCCGGCGCGACCCTGGGCGAGCTGGCCGAAGGCGGCAATGGCGCCGGCGCCTATCTGGCCGGTTGTGTGCCGCATCGTGAAGCCGGCGGCAAGGCCCTGGCTGCGGTGGGCAAGAGCGCCGCGCAGATGCTGCAGGCGCCGCTTGCGGCCTACATCCTGTTTGGCGGCGTGGAACCCGAAGCGGACACCTTGAGCCCGGAAGCCCTGAAGGTGCTGGCGGGGGCTGAGCTCGTGGTGGCCATCACGCCCTACATGACCGAGCAGTTGAAGCAGATCGCCCATGTGGTGCTGCCCATCGGCACCTTCGCCGAGACCTCCGGCACCTATGTGAATCTGGAGGGCCTGTGGCAGAGCTTCACCGCCGCGGCCCGCGGCTACGGTGAGTCGCGTCCGGGCTGGAAGGTGCTGCGGGTGCTGGGCACGGAGCTGGGCATCGAGCGCTTCGAATACCAGACCTCGGAGGAGGTGCGCGATGAACTGCGGCGTATCTGCGCCGATGGCCTGCCGCCGCCCTGGACCGGATCGCGGACGGTGAGCGGTTCGAAGGCCGCCGCCACGACGGTGGATGTTCCGATGTACCAGGTCGATGCCGTGGTCAGGCGTGCGCCCTCGCTGCAGCGTACCGCCGAGGGGCGCAGCGCCCCCGCAGTCTACTGAACCGGGAAGGGTCAAGGCGAGTGCTCAATAATCTGACAACACGCTGGGCCGCACTGCCGGATATCGTGCGCTCGACCACCATCTCGACGCTGTGGATCCTGGCGGTGACCATCGGCTTGATACTGTGCGTGGCCCTCTCGACGCTGTGGGAACGCAAGGTCCTTGGCTGGATGCAGCTGCGCCGCGGCCCCAACCGGGTGGCCATCTTCGGCATGATCCCGGGCCTGGGGCAACCCTTCGCCGATGTCGTCAAGCTGATCACCAAGGAGGTGATCGTCCCGGCCAAGGCCAATAAGTTCCTGTTCGCCCTGGCCCCGATGATCACCCTGGTCACCGCCTTCGCCGCCTGGTCGGTCATGCCGCTGTCGCCGGACTTGGTCATCGCCAACGTCAATGCCGGACTGCTGTTCCTGCTGGCGCTGACCTCGGCCGGCGTGTACGGGGTGATACTCGCCGGCTGGGCGTCCAACTCCAAGTACGCATTCCTGGGCGCGATGCGCTCGGCGGCACAGATCGTCGCCTACGAGATCGCCATGGGCTTCGCGCTGGTGGGGGTGCTCATGGCCGCCGGCAGCCTCAACCTCGGGGACATCGTGCGCCACCAGCAGGGCGGCATGTTCACCTGGAACTGGACCTGGCTGTTTCCGCTCTTCATCGTCTACTTCATCTCCGGGGTCGCGGAGACCAACCGCGCGCCGTTTGATGTGGCCGAGGGCGAATCGGAGATCGTCGCCGGCTTCCATGTCGAATACTCCGGCATGGCATTCGCGCTGTTCTTCCTGGCCGAATACGCCAACATGATCCTGATCTCCTTCCTCACGGCGATCTTCTTCATGGGCGGGTGGCTCAGCCCCTTTGATGGCTGGCCGGTGCTGGGCCAGACGCTGCTGGCGACCCCGAGCTTCGGCTGGCTGTTCCTCAAGGGCTTCATTTTCCTGTTCCTGTTCCTGTGGTTCCGCGCCACCTTCCCGCGCTACCGCTATGACCAGATCATGCGGCTGGGCTGGAAGGTGCTGATCCCGGTGACCATCGTCTGGATCTTCGTCGAGGGGGTCCTGTCCTGGGCTCACGTCGGCCCCTGGCACACGAGCTGAAGGCGAACCATGGCTAGTCAATTGCTCAAGACCCTGCTGCTTCCCGAACTCATCAAGGGGATGACGGTCACGTGGCGGATGTTCCTCTCGCCCAAGTACACCCTCAACTATCCCGAAGAGCGGGCGCCGCAGTCGCCGCGCTTTCGCGGGCTGCATGCCCAGCGCCGCTATCCCAATGGCGAGGAGCGCTGCATCGCCTGCAAGCTGTGCGAGGCGGTATGTCCGGCGGTGTGCATCACCATCGACTCGGAAGTGGCCGATGACGGCACGCGCCGCACCAGCCGCTACGACATCGACCTGTTCAAGTGCATCTACTGCGGCTTCTGCGAGGAGGCCTGTCCGGTGGATGCCATCGTTCTGACCCGTATCCACGAGTACCACATGGAGCATCGCGGCGAGAACATCATGTCCAAGGACAAGCTGCTTGCGGTCGGCGAGCGTTACGAGGCGATGATCGCGGCCGACAAGGCGGCGGACGCGCCGTTCCGCTAAGCGCCGGCAGCAACAGTTCCTTAAGGGGAGGGCAGCGTGCTCGTTCAGATATTGTTCTACGCCTTTGCGGTGGTGCTGGTGGCCTCCGCGCTGGGCATGATCATCTCGAAGAACCCGGTGCATGCGGCGCTGGCGCTGGTCATGTGCTTCGTCACCAGCGCCGCCATCTGGCTGCTGATCGGCGCGGAGTTCCTGGCCGTGGTGCTGGTGCTGGTCTATGTCGGGGCGGTGATGGTGCTGTTCTTGTTCGTGGTCATGATGCTGGACATCAACCTGGAGGAAATGCGCGAAGGATTCACGCGTTTTGCGTGGCTTGGCTGGCTGACCGCGGGCGCGGTGATCTTCGAGATCGTCGGAGTCATCGTCGGGCGCACGCTCGGACCGGATGTCACGCAGGGTCCGGCGGCGCTGCCGGCGAGCTACAGCAATACCACTGAACTGGGCCAGATGCTGTACACCCGTTACGCCTATCCGTTTGAGCTGGCTGCGGTGCTGCTGCTGGTCGCCATCGTCGCCGCGATCTCCCTCACCATGCGCAAGCGCAAGGGCCACAAGGTGCAGAACGTGGACCTGCAGGTGGCCGCCCGCGCCCGCGACCGGGTGCGGATCGTGAAGATGGACGCGGAGAAGCGCCCATGATCACCCTGGGGCAGTTGCTGACGCTGTCGGCGGTGCTGTTCTCGATCGCCGTGGCCGGCGTATTCCTCAACCGCAAGAACGTGATTCTGCTGCTGATGTGCGTGGAGCTGCTGCTGCTGGCGGCGAACTTCAACTTCGTGGCCTTTTCGCGCTACCTGGGCGATATCCACGGCCAGATATTCGTGTTCTTCGTGCTCACGGTCGCGGCGGCCGAGTCCGCCATCGGGCTTGCCATCCTGGTGGTGCTGTTCCGTGAGCGGCGCAGCATCAATGTCGAAGACCTGAGCACGCTCAAAGGGTGAGCACAAGACGATGAATCCGAATCTGCTGCTGGCCATCCCCGTGCTGCCGTTGCTGGGCGCCATCATTGCCGGCCTCTGCGGCAAGGTGGTCGGCCGCGCCGGGGCCCACTGGATCACCATAATCGGCGTCGCGATCTCCTGCGCGCTGTCGATTGCGGTGTGGAAGGACCTGGTGTGGGGCGGGGTCGCCAACTACAACGCTCCGGTATACAGCTGGCTGGTGAGTGACGGCATCCACTTCCAGGTGGGCTTCCTGATCGACCGGCTGTCGGCGCTGATGATGGTCGTGGTGACCTTCGTGTCGCTGTGCGTGCACGTCTACACCATCGGCTACATGGCCGATGACCCGGGCTACCAGCGCTTCTTCAGCTATATCTCGCTGTTCACCTTCTCGATGCTGATGCTGGTGATGTCCAACAACTTCATGCAGCTGTTTTTCGGCTGGGAAGCGGTGGGCGTGGTGTCGTACCTGCTGATCGGCTTCTGGTACACGCGGCCGTCGGCCATCTTCGCCAACTTCAAGGCCTTCCTGGTCAACCGCATCGGTGACTTCGGTTTCGTGCTGGGCATCGCCGGCATCGTCTATTACACCGGGTCGCTGGATTATCAGGTGGCCTTCGCGGCGGCGCCGCATATCGCCACGCAGAGCATCGCGCTGAGCTCCAGCAGCGCCGTGCCGGCCATGACCTTGATCTGCATCTGCCTGTTCGTGGGCGCCATGGGCAAGTCTGCCCAGGTGCCGCTGCATGTGTGGCTGCCGGATTCGATGGAAGGCCCGACGCCGATCTCGGCGCTGATCCACGCGGCCACCATGGTGACCGCGGGTATTTTCATGGTGGCGCGCATGTCGCCACTGTTCGAGCAGTCCGATCAGGCGCTGTCCTTCGTGCTGGTGATCGGCGCCACCACCGCATTCTTCATGGGCCTGCTGGGTGTGGTTGCCAATGACATCAAGCGGGTGATCGCCTACTCCACGCTCTCGCAGCTGGGCTACATGACCGTGGCGCTGGGCGTTTCGGCCTACAGCGGGGCGATCTTCCACCTGATGACGCATGCCTTCTTCAAGGCGCTGCTGTTCCTGGCCGCAGGTTCGGTGATCATCGGCATGCACCATGAACAGGACATGCGCAAGATGGGTGGCCTGGCCAAGTACATGCCGTGGACGGCCGTGACCAGCTGGATCGGCTCGCTCGCGCTGATCGGCACGCCATTCTTCGCCGGATTTTATTCCAAGGACGCCATCATCGAGGCGGTGGCTGAGTCGCATCGCTGGGGCCACACCTATGCGTACGTGTGCGTGTTGAGCGGGGTATTCGTCACGGCGTTCTACACCTTCCGCATGCTGTTCATGACCTTCCATGGGCCTGAGCGTTTTCGCGAGGCGCTGGCGCATGGCCACGGACATGATGATCACGCTCATGAGGAGCCTGGCCATGATGATCATGGCGGCGTACCGCATGAGACGCCCTGGGTGGTGCGCGGGCCACTGGTGGCGCTCGCCATTCCCTCCATCATCATCGGTGCGCTGTGCGTGAAGTCGGTGCTGTTCGGGGGTTACTTCGGCAATTCGATATTCGTGCTGCCCGCCAATGATGTGGTGGGCAGGATCGGCGAGGAGCTGCACGATCCGATCTGGTTGAAGTTTGCGCTCAAGGGCTTCCTGGGCGCGCCATTCTGGCTGGCGCTGGCCGGGGTGATCGCGGCGTGGGTTTTCTTCCTGAAGAAGCCGCAGTGGGCCGATGCCTGGGCCGACGCGCTCGCGCCGCTGCGCACGCTGCTGGTCAACAAGTACTATTTCGACTGGTTCAACGAAAACGTCCTGTGCCTGCTGGCGCGCGGTCTGGGCAAGGGTCTGTGGCGGGCGGGTGACCAGATCCTCATCGATGGCGGCATGGTGAATGGCACCGCCACTACAGTGGGCCGGTTGGGCGGATTGCTGCGCCACCTGCAGACCGGCTACCTGTACACCTATGCATTCTGGACCATGATCGGACTTGCCCTGCTGCTGGGCTGGTTCCTGGTCCGCTAAGGCTAAGGGCGGTCTTTACATGCACGGTTTTGGTCTGCTATCGGTTCTGGTCTGGCTGCCCATCCTCGCGGGTCTGGTGGTGCTGGCGCTGGGTGAACGTTCCATCGTCCTGGGACGCTGGGTGGCGCTGCTCGCGGCGCTGGCTACTTTCCTGATTTCCATTCCGGCCTACACCGGCTTTGATACCGCAACGGCCGGCCTGCAGTTCACGGAGAAGCTGTCCTGGATCCCGACGCTGAACGCCTTCTACAGCCTTGGGGTGGATGGCATCTCGCTGCCGCTGGTGCTGCTGACCACGTTCATGACCATTCCGGTGATCATCGCCGGCTGGAGCGTGATTCAGCAGCGGCCCGCCCAGTACTTCGCGGCCTTCCTGATCATGGAAGGACTGATGGTCGGGGTGTTCTGCGCCGCCGACGCGCTGCTGTTCTACTTTTTCTGGGAAGCGATGCTGATCCCGATGTTCCTGATCATCGGCATCTGGGGTGGACCGCGGCGCGTATACGCCACCATCAAGTTCTTCCTGTACACCTTCCTGGGCTCGGTGCTGATGCTGGCGGCGCTCATCTACATGTACGTGAAGGGACATGACTACTCGATTGCGGCGCTGCAGGCACTGCCGCTGACCCTGATCGAGCAGCGCTGGATCTTCGTCGCCTTCCTGCTGGCCTTCGCCGTGAAGGTGCCGATGTGGCCGGTTCATACCTGGTTGCCCGATGCGCACGTGGAGGCGCCCACCGGTGGCTCGGTGATCCTGGCGGCCATCATGCTGAAGATGGGTGGCTATGGCTTCCTGCGCTTCAGCCTGCCGGTCACGCCGGATGCGAGCCGCGAGCTGGTGATGCTGATCATCGCCCTGTCGCTGATCGCGGTGGTCTACATCGGCTTCGTGGCCATGGTGCAGCAGGACATGAAGAAGCTCATCGCCTATTCATCGATCGCGCACATGGGCTTCGTGACCCTGGGCACCTTCGGCATTTATGCCGTCGTGGCTGCCACCGGCAGCTTGAGTGGGGCGGTGCTGGGTGTGGATGGCGCCATGGTGCAGATGATCTCCCATGGCCTGGTCTCAGGCGCGCTGTTCCTGTGCGTCGGGGTGCTGTATGACCGGATGCACAGCCGCGAGATCGCAAGCTACGGCGGCGTGGTCAATGTGATGCCGTATTTCGCGGCGCTGATGGTGTTCTTCGGCATGGCGAATTCCGGCCTGCCGGGCACTTCGGGCTTCGTCGGGGAATTCATGGTCATTCTCGCCAGCTTCAAGGCCAGCTTCTGGTATGCCTTCCTGGCGGCGACCACGCTGGTCCTGGGGGCGGCCTATACCCTGTGGATGGTCAAGCGCGTGGTCTTCGGACCGGTGGCCAACAGCCACGTGGCCCAGCTCACCGACCTCAATGGCCGTGAATTCCTGGTGCTCGGCGTGCTGGCGGCGGCGGTGCTGCTGCTGGGCGTGTACCCGGCGCCCCTTCTCAACATCATGGAAGTTTCGGTGCACCACCTGGTCCAGCAGGCCGTGCATTCGAAGCTGCCGCTTTGAACTGATATGCCAGATACCACATTGACCTGGGCTTCGGTTGCTCCCGCCAGCGGAGAGATCTGCCTGACCTTTGCGATCTGCGCGGTGCTGATGATCGATGTCTTCGCCGGCGAGAAGCGTCGCAGTCTGACCCCGACGCTGACGCTGGTTGCGCTGGTCGCCACCGCCGCGCTGATGGTCGGGGTGGGCCAGGTGGGCAGCCGGGTGGTGCTGTTCGACGGTCTATACGTCGCCGATCCGGTCTCCTGCCTGCTGAAGCTCGCGGCGCTGCTGTTCGTGGCCGTTGCGCTGATGTATTCGCGCAGCTACATGAGCCAGCGCGGCACCAGCCGCGGTGAGTACTATGTGCTGGCGCTGACGGCGCTGCTGGGCATTTTCGTGCTGGCCTCGGCCAACAGCCTGCTCACCGTCTACATCGGGGTGGAACTGCTGGCGCTGTCGGTGTATGCCATGGTGGCCTTCGACCGCGACAATGGCATTGCCGCCGAGGCGGCCATGAAGTACTTCGTGCTGGGCGCCATTGCCTCGGGCATGCTGCTGTACGGCATGTCCATCGTCTATGGCATCACCGGCACCCTGGGGCTGGATGAGCTGGCGGTGCGGCTGGGCACGACGCATGGTGTGGGCGCGGTTCTGGGCCTGACTTTCATCGTGGTCGCGGTGGCCTTCAAACTGGGTGCAGTGCCCTTCCATATGTGGCTGCCGGACGTGTACGAGGGTGCGCCCACCAATGTCACGCAGTTCATCGCGACGGCGCCCAAGATCGCCTATTTCGCGCTGGCGTTGCGCCTGCTCACTCACGGCCTGACCGGCACCGAGCATGAGTGGTCGCAGATGCTGTCCGGGCTGGCGGTGCTGACGCTGGTCCTGGGCAATGTGGTCGCCATCGCGCAGAGCAATCTGAAGCGCATGCTGGCGTATTCGGCGATTTCGAATGTCGGATTCATCCTGCTCGGGTTCGTCACCGGTACCCAGGCCGGGTATGGGGCCGCGCTGTTCTATACGCTGGTCTATGTGCTCGCGACCATCGGCACTTTCGGCGTCATACTGCTGATGACGCAACGAGGTTTCGAAGCGGATCGGCTCGATGACTACAAGGGCCTGTACAGCCGCGATCCGCTGCTGGCGCTGGTGATGATGGCGCTGATGTTCTCCACCGCCGGAGTGCCCCCCTTCGTCGGCTTCTGGGCCAAGCTGTCGATCCTGCAGCAGCTGTGGGTGACCGGCCATATCTGGCTGGTGATCATCGCGGTCGTGGTCTCGGTGATCGGTGCCTACTACTACCTGCGCATCGTGAAGCTCATGTACTTCGATGAGCCGGGCGCCGGCCAGCCGCTGCCGGAGTGGCAGCCTGGCGTGCGCCTCGCCGTGGGCGTCAATGGCCTGGCGGTGCTGGTGCTGGGTGTGCTGCCCGGACCGCTGCTGGCGCTGTGCAGCCGACTGCTGGTGTGATCAGAACTGATAGCCCACGGCCACGACCACGGCCCTGGGATTGAACTCCACATGCGAGCTGCGCAGGATGCCCTCGGTGTCCGTCGTCAGACGGGTATTCACCCACGAGGCCGAATAGGACGCGTTCACCACGAAGCGCGCGAAGGGATGGTAGGACAGGCCCACATTGGCCACCGGACCCACTGACACCGGCAGCGACAGCGAGGTCGGTCCGCCGCTGATGGCCTCGCCGGCCGCGGTGACCTGCCGCGAATCGAACTTGGTGTAGTTGACGCCGACGCCAAGATACGGCCGGAACATCGCCTCCGGGCTGAACAGGTAGTACTTGACCAGCAGACTGGGCGCCAGCCAGCGCGTGGTGGCAATCGTCTGGCCGTTATAGGGCACCGAACCCACCATCGCAGGCCCCTTGCCGACCGAACGGGTCACCGGCGGTACGCCCAGTGTCAGTTCCGCATCGAAATGCGGGGACAGCCGCCGCATGTAGGCGATGTACAGGGTGTTGACGCTGGGATTGCTGACATTCAGGCCCGGCGGGGTAAAGGGGCCCGAGATATCGTCGGCGTGCACGTGGAATTGGACGTAGTACAGGCCCAGCGCCAAGGTATTGGGATGATCGCCGGCGCCGACGTCATTGTCGGCGCGGGCCACGCGTGCGCCCAAGCCCGCGAGCGTCAGTGCCAGGCCCAGGACGGTTGCGGTGCTGTGCTTGATTCTCATGATCCAAACTCCGCAAAGAATCCGCGGGCCACGGCGGTACAGAAGGGTGCCTCGGTGCTATGGGTCGCCTGGACCGCGGCACTCTGGCCCTGCGCAGCGGCGATACCCGCGATGGTCTGCTGATAGCCGACCTTGGCGGCGGCAAAGGGATCACTGGCGCCGGTCACGGGTGCGTTGATGTCGACGACAGTGATCAGGCCCGTGGGCAGCCCCGACCAGTACTGCTGCATCACCTGAGTGTTGAGGAAGAAGACCGTGGGGTCCGCATCCCCGCCGCACATCAGCACCGGTACCATCGGCGTCCAGTTGCGCAGATCGTTGGTCTTGAAGGCGATGCGCAGGGTGTTCTGCGGGTTGGCGGCAACCGGCACGCCCGCGGTGAGCGTCGGAACCGCGCCATCGGGGCTTGCCACCGCATCCAGCACATACGCCAGGCGGAAGGCATTCGTCACCAGGTTGCTGGTGCCAAAACCCGCGGCGAACACCGGATTGGCCGGTACCGCCAGCGCTGCATCCAGGTTCGCATTGCCGGTTTCCGGTGGCGTCGAATTGAACAGCGCCGACTCCGGCAGGATGCCGGTGGAGAACAGAGTGTCCAGCGGCGTCGTGCTCGGCAGCACATCGGCCATGTTCGGCGCGTAATTCGGCTCGTAGATGTCCGTCAGGGACTGATAGATGTTGCCATAGGCCTTCTGATAGCTGGTCACCAGCAGCGGTGTGAACACGGTCGAACCGATGTTCACCTGGCCGTAGAACACCGCATCGGCAAAGGCCTCAAGCGCATAGGGGCCGGACATGCCGGCCTCGGCGGTCACCGCCATGCCCGCTGCCTGCATGGCCCGATGGGTCGCCATGGCCACGTAGCCGCCCTGCGAATAGCCCGTGATGAAGAGCTTTCCGCCGTCGGTGGTCGAGGTCGTCAGGGTGTGCGGCAGTGCCGTGCGCGCCGCGGTCAGCGCATCGATCATGTCCTTGGACTGCTGGTCGGCATTCAGATAGGGGTGATAGGTCAGTGTCGAGGTGTCGTAGCCGGCGTAGTTGGGCGCCACTACGATATAGCCCTGCGCGGCGAACATCGCGGCAATCAGCGCCCCTTCGCTGTTGCTGGTGTTGGTGATGTCGGCGATATTGGTGCTGCGGTCGGTATCGGTGCCATGGGCGTACAGGACAATCGGCCGCCCACCGCTGCACTGGGCCGCGCTGCCGGTGGGTACCATCAGGGCACCGGAGGCCGTCGTCGCCTCCCCGTCACCGCCCACCGTGTTGTACTGGATGTAGTAGAAGTCCACCCCGCATGCGGGAGTACCGGCGACCTGCAGCAACTGCGCGCCGGAGGTGGTGGCGTTGAGTTCAGCGGTGAAAGTCGCCGCATCCAGCGAGGCGATGCGAAACGGCGGATCATGGATCAGGGTGCCGCGGCCGGTATCGGTGCTGGCCGGGCTGGTCGTGGAATCAGTGCCGCAGGCGCTCAGGCCCAGCGCCGCAGCGGCGAGGCCGAGCAGGCAGGCACGGACCATATGCTGTGTGTTTGACTGTTCTGACATGGCACTCTCCCAGGGTCTGAGGCCTCCGGACCGTTCTTATTCGATAGGTGCCGCAAAACGATACCATAGTCGCGCGACCGCCTCATGGACGCCGTTGCGCAATCAACAGTTTAGGCCTGCGGATGCGGCTCGAGCTGCGGTTCGCCGCCAGCGTCTTCCCAGCGCAGCTGAAGCAGTGTGATGGCCGCCTCCAGCCGCCGGTTCGCGAACCAGACGCGCATCAGCGCCGCCAGCGCCACGGCCAGCGCGCACAGGGCGATGAGCCGCGTGTCGATGAGCATGATGCTGGGCAGTCCCAGGGCCGCGATCATCACGATCAACAGCAGCATGGTGGTCGTGAAGCGCGTCCGGTCAAGCAGTATGCGGCGCGCCTGCCATTCCAGGCGCACGCGACGGATTTCGGCATGGACGTCAGAGGCGAGGCTATCTGTCATCATGGCTTGCACCTTCCTTCACATCGAGGTGAGGCGGCACCACCCGGGCGATGTTACGCCGGATCGGACGTGGCGCCGATGCGCTGGCCGCTCAGGTCCGCGCCGTTGTAGTGCTCAACACCAACAGGGTCGCTGCGACCCCGCCGATCAGCCGCGCGCCCACCGGATGCACGGCAGCGGATCCGCCACAGATGGCGACCGGACCTCAGAGCCGATCCGGTGTCTGCGCGCTCATGAGGTTGAATCCGAACCCGCCCGCGGTCGTGCGAACAGCAGATACAGCCAACCGACCACCAGTGTCGTGGCGAGCAGCTGCGAAGAGACGCGTAGGCCCGGCGATGCCGCCCGAAACGATGGTAAGAACTGCCGCGGCGAAGCTGAGCAGGAAGAACAACCGCGTCAGCTCCGAGCCATGCCGGGGGGGGGCAGGTCGGTGGCCGCGTGCAGGACGTGAGTTCTTCGGGCAGGGCATGCGCGACTCCCCGGCCAAAAATCGCCCCAACCTGGGGCGTCGCGCGACCTTGGCCGAAATGGTGCAAATCGGCAGTCCGATGGCGCGGATTGCCAGCGGCGGACGGCCCTGGCAATACTGTGCCGGCGCCGGTTCTGCCAGGGGTGGGGGGATGTTTGAGGGTCTAAAGGGCTGGACGGCCGTTCAGCGCAAGGTCGTGGCGGCCAGCTTCCTGGGCTGGACGCTGGATGCCTTCGACTTCTTCCTGCTGGTGTTCGTCATCAAGGACGTGGCGCGCGAGTTCGGCACGACCCGCGACACGGTGGCCTGGGCGGTAACGTTGACGCTGGCGCTACGGCCGGTGGGAGCCTTCGTATTCGGGCGACTGGCGGATCGCTTCGGCCGCCGCCCCATCCTGATGCTGGATGTGGGCCTGTACTCGCTGATGGGACTGGCCAGTGCCCTGGCACCGGACCTCGCGGTGTTCCTGATCGTGCGGGCACTGTTCGGCGTGGCCATGGGCGGGGAATGGGGCATCGGTGCCTCACTGACCATGGAGAGCGTCAATCCGAAGGCGCGCGGGTTGGTGTCAGGACTGCTGCAGTCCGGTTACCCGACCGGCTACCTGCTGGCCTCGGTGGTCTATGCATTGCTGTACGACAGGGTGGGCTGGCGGGGCATGTTCGTCATCGGCTTCCTGCCCGCCTTGCTGGTGCTCTATATCCGTCGTCACGTACCGGAGTCCCCTGCCTGGCAGCAGTCGCGTGCGCGTTCCGTGCCCATGCTGCAGACCCTGCGCCGGCACTGGACGCTGGCGCTGTACGCCATTGCGCTCATGACGGCGTTCAATTTCTTCAGTCACGGAACCCAGGACCTGTATCCCAACTTCCTGCAGTCCACCTATCACTTCAATGCGCGCACCACGGGCACCATTGCCATTGTCTATAACATTGGCGCGATCCTGGGCGGCTGGACCTTCGGGATCTGGAGCCAGAGGGTCGGAAGAGGCCGCGCGATGATTGTCGCGGCACTGCTGGCCATCCCGCTGACCTATGTGTGGGTATTCTCATCCGGAGCGGTGACCCTCGCCGCCGGTGCGTTTCTGATGCAGTTCTGCGTCCAGGGTGCATGGGGTGCGGTGCCGGCGTATCTCATAGAGGTTGCACCGCCGGAGGCGCGGGCCACCTTTCCCGGCACCGTCTATCAGATCGGCAATTTCATCGCCTCATCCAACGCAGTACTGCAGACTTGGCTCGCGACCCGGCAGGGCGGGAACTTCCGGGTGCCGCTGGCCGCCGTGGTGCTCACTGCCGCGGTGTCGATAGCACTGCTAGCATGGCTGGGACGGCAGCCGCGCAGCGTGGAGTCGGCGCTAGGTTCAGAACCATTAGTGGATTCATAGGCAGGGGGCAACATGTTCGGTAAATCTGCACGTGGGTGGACCATCCCGACCGCGGCACTGTGCTGCTTGCCGGTGTTCGGGCTGGCAGTGGCCCAGGACAGCGCGCCGGCCGCGCCAAGCTCCGCACCCGCGGCGCCCATCGTCGTGGATGTGGCGACGCTGCAGCGGTATGTGGGCCATTACCGGTTGGGTGATTCGGACATCCAGGGCGTCATGACGGTCACGCTGTCAGGTACGCAGCTGGCGATACAGTTCACCGGGCAGCCACCGGCGGAGGTGACGGCGCAGTCCGCGACGCATTTCGCCATGAAAGGAGTGCAAGCCAACCTGGACTTTGTAACCGACGGCAAAGGGCCGGCGACCAGGTTGATCCTGCACTCGCCCGGGCCTGATCTCACCATGACCCGCATGGACGATGCCGCCGCCGCGCAGTTCAATGCAAAAGTGGCGGCGCGGGTTCGGGCGAATACGCCGCAGCCCGGCGCACAGGCGGCCATCAACGATTGGATCGCGCGGGTGGAAAACGGGCAGCCGGCCGACTATACAAAGATGGGGCCGGAACTGGCTGAGGCCGCCAAAGCCCAAGCCGATCAGGCGGCCAGCGCCATCAGTTCCCTGGGTAAATTGCAGAGTCTGACATTCCAGCGCGTGGCGCCCAACGGTGCGGATATCTTTCAGGCGAAATTCGACAATGGAACGCTGATGGTCGTCATTGCCCTGGATTCAAAGGGCATCATCACCGGGATGCAGATGCTGCCCGCTCCCTAGGAGGAGTCTTGAATACGATGTCCGAGATCATCCTGTCAGGCCAATGGGTTCGCCGGTGCAAAGCCCGGGCCGCGGCACTGCTATGCCTGGCGCCCGTATTCGCGGTGGCTGTGGCCCAGGTCGGCGCACCGGGTGCGCCCAGCTCCGCGCCCGCACCGCAATACTCCTTGAGTGCCGCCATGCTGCGGCGCTATGTCGGCCACTACCGAGTAGGGGATACCGACATCCAGGGCGTCGTGACGGTCGCGCTATCGGGTACGCAATTGACGATGCAGCCCACCGGAGGTCCGCTGCTGGAAATCAAACCGCAGTCAGCGACGCATTTCCTGCTGCAGGTGGGCGGGGCCGAAGTCGGCCTGGACTTCGTGACCGACGGCAAAAAGCCCGCGACGGCGTTGATCGTCCACCAGAACGGCCAGAATGTGACCATGGCACGCATGGACGATGCCGCGGCGGCGCAATTTGCTGCGGACCTCGCCGCCAGGGTGCAATCGAACACCCCGCGGCCCGGCTCCCAGGCAGCCATCAATGATTGGCTCAGCCGCATGGCCAAAGGCCAGCCACCGGACTACAGCAAGATGTCGGCGCAACTGGCCGGGCTCATGAGGTCCAACGCCGACCGGCTGGCGAGCGGCATCAGTTCCCTGGGATCCTTGAAGACCCTGACATTCCAGAATGTCGCGCCGAATGGCGCGGACATCTACCAGGCGCAATTCGACAATGGTGTGCTGCAGATTCTCATCGTGATCGACTCGAAGGGCATCATCAGCGGACTGCTTCTGCAGCCCCCCAGCGCTCCTTAGGGGAAGTACCGTTGAACGCCAACACTGACGCGGCAGCCGCCCGGCGGTTGCTCGACCTCATCAACGGCAGCTGGGTGGCGCAGGCCTGCTATGTCATCGCCCGTTTGGGCATTGCCGATCTGCTGGCCGCGGGGCCGCGCAGCAGCGAGGAGCTGGCCGCTGCGACCCAGACCAATGCCGCGGCGCTGGGGCGGCTGCTCAACGCACTGGGGAGCGTGGACATCTGCCGCCAGCGCGACGATGGCTCATTCGAAATGACGCAATTGGGGACGCTGCTGCGCGCGGATGTCCCCTGCTCGATGCGCGCCTGGGCCCTGCAATGGGGTGGGGAGGCCTGGCAGATATGGGCCAATCTGCTTCACAGCATCAAGACCGGCAGCAGCGCGCGTTCGCTGGTCACCGGGAATGAGGGTTTCGGGCATCTGGATCGCGACCCGCAGGCGGCGCAGATTTTCAACCAGGCCATGGTGGACCTGACGCGCCTGGCGGCAGTGGATATCGCGCAGGCCTACGACTTTTCCGACCGCAGGATCGTGGATGTGGGCGGCGGGTATGGGGCGCTGCTGGCGCAGATCCTGGTGGCCAATCCCGGCGCCAAAGGCGTGCTGTTCGACATGGAGCATGCCATCTCCAGGGCGCGCGAGTATCTGGCCAGCCGCGGGGTCGCGGAGCGCTGCGAATTCATCGCCGGGGATTTCTTCTCCAGCGTGCCATCCGGCGCGGACCTTTATCTTCTGAAAACCGTCATCCACGACTGGCCCGATGACAGGGCGCGGGAGATTCTGCAGTGCTGCCGGCGAGCCATGAGTCCGGGTGCACGCCTGCTCATCATCGAGCGCCTCATGCCCGAGCGGCTGGAGCCGTCGGCCGAAAACCGGGCGCTGGCGCGCGTCGACCTGCACATGCTGGTGGCGCTGGGGGCCCAGGAGCGCACGCTGGCGCAGATGCTGGCCCTGTTGGCGGGGGCAGGATTGAAGCAGCTGCGGCGCATCGCGACCCCTTGCGAGTTCCAGATCATCGAAGCGCAGGCCTGAGCCGGCGCGGGCTGATCAGATCTGAGCGCTCAACGACAGTCCGGGAACGCTTGCGAGCGAGGCGGAGATGCGCTGGCTGACCTGCTGCAGCATCGCCAGCCGTCCGCGCAGCAGTTTGGTGCGGGTCATGCGGCCCGAATGGCTCGAGGAATTCAGGGCCGCGACCACGCGCCCCTGCTGGTCCACCACCGGCACGGCGAGGGCGATGACCCCATAGGCGAGCTCATCTTCGACCACCGCATAGCCATTGCGTCGCGCCTCATCGATCAGGGCGCGCAGCTGCTGCGGGTCGGTAACCGTGTGCTCGGTGAGAGCGGCGAATGTTCCGCTCTCGAAATACAGCCGGAGCCGCTCCGCGCCAAGGCCCGCCAGCAGCACTCGGCCGGTGGAGGTGGCGTGGGCGGGAAAGCGGCTGCCCACATGAGCCTCCAGGCGCAGCAGTGTGCGCACCGAGGTGCGCGCCACATAGGCGATCTGAGTGCCATCCAGGACGCACAGCGCGGCGGAATCGGAAGTCGCGCGCGCCAGCTCCTCCAGGTGGGTGCGCGTGAGCTGCTCGATATTGATCGACTCGAGGTAGGCGGCCCCGAGCTCCAGTACCTTGGGCCGCAGCAGGAAGGTGCGCGCGTTGCGCGTCACATAACCCAACTCCTCCAGCGTCAGCAGACAGCGCCGCGCGGTGGCGGCGGGCATGCCGGCGCCGCGGGCAATGTCACTCAGACTGAGCGCGGCATGATCACGGCCGAAGGCGCGGATCACTGCCAGACCCTTGGCGAGGCCGCCCATCGCTTCGCGGCGGACGACTGAGGTGCGCGTGTTTGCCATGGCCTTGACACTCTTTGGAGAGCGGGTCCAGTATCGTTTCGGATACCGACAAATTTTTCGATATCCGAAAATAACACACCGAGGGTGAAAGTGAAAATCGGCCGCCAGGACCAACGCAGTTCCGCGATCTCCACCTCCAACCCCGACACCATCCTGGTGCGCGGCCATGACCTCGCGGCAGAACTCGTCGGCTCGATCAGCTTCACCGAGCATTTCTGGCTGCTGCTGACCGGTGCGCTGCCATCGCCCGCCCAGCGGCGGATCCTGGATGCGACGCTGGTGGCGATTGCCGAGCACGGCATGGTGCCGAGCGTGCAGGCGGCGCGCATGACCCTGGCGGCGGCGCCTGAGGCGCTGCAGGGTGCCGTGGCGGCCGGCATCCTCGGCTGCGGCTCGGTGGTGCTGGGATCCTCCGAGGCGGCAGGGCGGCTGTTTGCGGAAGTTCAGGCGCGCAGTGCCGCGGGTACCGGCCTGCGCGCGGCCGCCCTGGAGGTCATTCGCGAGTACCGCGCCGCCAAGCGCGCCATTCCGGGCTTCGGCCATCCCCTGCACAAGGGCCGTGACCCGCGCGCCCTGCGGCTGTTTGCGGTGGCGGCCGAAGCCGGCACCGCCGGCTTGCATGAGCAGATCGCCACACACATCGAGCAGCTGCTGCCCGAGGTGGTCGGAAGAACCCTGGCGCTGAATGTCTCCGGCGCCATTCCAGCGGTGCTCCTGGACGCCGGTTATCCGCTGCTGGCCCTGAAGGGCGTGCCGCTGCTGGCGCGCACCGCAGGTCTGGTCGGGCACCTGCTCGAGGAACAGCAGCGCGGCATCGGTTTTGTGATGTCGGACGCCGCCGCGCGTGCCATCACCTACGATGGGCCGGTGCCACCGGGCTTTGTGCCCAACGAGGAAGGCTGATGCAATCCGCACTGACCGGAATCCGCATTGTCGAGCAAGGAACCTTCATCACCGGTCCGTGCTGCGGCATGTTGCTGGCCGACCTGGGCGCGGATGTCATCAAGGTCGAAAGTCCCGACGGTGATCCCTACCGTACCTATCAGGGCGGGCAATACTCGCCGCATTTCCAGGCCTACAACCGCAACAAGCGCAGCCTGGCGCTGAACATGAAGCAGCCCGGTGACAGCGAACTGTTCGCGACGCTGATCCGCGAGGCGGATGTTTACATCCAGAACTTCCGTCCCGGCGCGGCGGAGCGCATCGGGGCTGGCGCCGAGCAGCTGCTGAAAATCAATCCGCGACTGGTCTACTGTTCCATCAGCGGCTTCGGCGCCACCGGCCCCTATGCCGACCGGCCCAGCTACGACTCGGTGGCCCAGGCCCTGAGCGGTTTCCTCAGCGTGGTCGTGGACTATCGCCGGCCACAGTTTCTGGGTCCGGCCCTGGCCGACGCCATCACCGGCATGTATGCCGCGCAGGGCATCCTCGCCGCGCTGGTACGCCGCGGTCGCACCGGTGCCGGGGGTCTGGTGGAGATTTCGATGCTCGAGGCCATGGCGCATTTTGCCATCGAGCCGTTCGCCGCCTTCTTTGCCCTGGGCGAGGCGCCGACCTCGGCGGATCGGCCGCGCCTGGCGCAGGCCTACATCCTGCGCACCGGGGATGACAGGCTGATCGCCATCCATCTGTCCTCGCTGGAGAAATTCTGGACCGGACTGGTCGCTGCGCTGGAGTCCCCGGAGCTGGGAGCCGATCCGCGCTTCAACCCGCGCGAGCGCCGCATCGCCGAGTACGATGCCCTGCGCCTGGAACTGGATGCCCGGTTCTCGCGCCAGCCGCTGGCGTATTGGGAGCAGCGGCTGCGCGCCGCCGACGTGCCGCATGCCGCCGTGAACCGCATCAATGAGGTCGTCGATGACCCGCAGGTAAAACACCTGGGCGTTGTTGTACCCATTGACTCGCCGCATACTGCGACCGAGGCGGTACGGCCGGCGGTGCGCTTTGACGGCAATCGTGCCAAGTCAGTCAATCCGGCACCCTTGCTGGACCAGCATGGCGATGCGATCCGCGCCGCCCTGGCCCGCAATACGGCATGGCCGGATATAGGAGGATAACCATGGTGAACAAGCTTCCGGCGCGTCTTCATCACACCGCGTATGTGACCAAGGACCAGGAAAAGACGCGACAGTTCTACGAGGAGGTCATCGGCCTGCCGCTGACCGCGACCTGGTGCGAAACCGACATGCTGTTCGGCAAGGAACGCACCTATGTGCACACCTTCTACGGCATCGGCGATGGCGGAGCGCTGGCGTTCTTCCAGTTCGCCGATGCCGCGGATCAGGCCGAGTTCGGCCCGAAGATGCCGCAGTCGCCGTTTCATCACATTGCCCTGCAGGTGGATGCCGAAACCCAGGCCGGCATCGAAGCGCGTATCGCGAAGGCGGGCATCAAGCCACCGGACACCTATGTGCTCGAGCACGGCTACTGCCGCTCGGTATACGTCAACGATCCGAACGGGTTGGTCCTGGAGTTCACGCTGGATGCGCCGCAGGTCGCGCAGATCAACCAGGACCGGCGTGCCGATGCGCACCAGGAATTGAAGCGCTGGCTGGCCGGTGACCACCATTCCAACAATACCTATCGTTCGGCCTGAAGGGGTACGGTGTAGATGAGCAGCCGAATCGACCGGATTCTGACGACCCATGTGGGCAGTCTGCCGCGCAGCCAGGCGGTGACAGACGTGGTGTTCGGGCGCGAGACCGATGCGCAGCGCGACCTGGCCCGGGACGATGCGGTGATCGCCGCGGCGGTCACCGAGGTGGTCAGTCATCAGAAAAAAGTCGGCATCGACCTGGTCAGCGATGGCGAGATGAGCAAGATCAGCTATGCCACCTACATCGCCGATCGCTGCTCAGGCTTTGACGGGGATTCGCCGCGCCAGCCGGGTCAGGATCTGGTGGAGTTTCCGGCCTTGCTGCGCAAGCTCGCCGAGCGCGGCTCGACCGCCAAGTACCGGCGCCCGCGCTGCGTCGGACCGGTGGCGGTGAAGACCCTGCGGCCGCTTCAGACCGACATTGCCAACCTCAACGCCGCGGTCGCCACGGTGAAGCCTCACGGCGCCTTCATGAATTCGGCGTCCCCGGGAGTGATTGCGCTGTTCCAGCCGAATGACTTCTATCCCACCCAGGATGCGTATCTGGAGGCCCTGGCCGATGCGCTGGCCGTCGAGTACGAGGCCATCGTGCGCTCCGGCATCATCCTGCAGATCGACGCGCCGGACCTCGCCATGGGTCGGCACACCATGTACCGCGACCGCACGCTCGAGGAATTCGAGGTGCTCGCCGCGCGCCACATCGAGGTGCTGAATCATGCGCTGCGCAATGTGCCGGCGGACCGGGTGCGGATGCATGTGTGCTGGGGCAACTACGAGGGGCCGCATCATCACGATATTGCCCTGGAGCGCCTGCTGCCGGTGGTGATCAAGGCCAAGCCGCAGGGCCTGCTGTTCGAGGCCGCCAATCCGCGCCATGCGCACGAATGGTCGGTGTTCAGCCAGATCAGGATTCCGGATGACAAGATCATGATTCCCGGCCTGCTGGCGACCACCACCAACTACATCGAGCATCCGCGGCTGGTCGCCGAGCGCATCGAACGATTCGCCCAGGTGGTCGGGCGCGAGCGGGTGATTGCCGGTACCGACTGTGGATTCGGGACCTTCGCCGGTTTCGGGCCGGTGGAGCCGGACATCGCCTATCTGAAACTGCGATCGCTGGTGGAAGGGGCGCAGATCGCCTCGAGCCGGCTGTGGCGCTGAGAGGCGCCGGAGGAGGGGGATATGCGCGAGTTCAATGAGAAGAGCATCACTCAAGCCGTGATCGAGCGCCTTTCCCAAAGCGACGATCCACGCTTCAAGAAGGTCATGACGTCCCTGGTCACGCACCTTCATGACTTCGTCCGCGACGTGAGATTGACCGAAGAGGAATGGATCGGCGCGATTCAGTTCCTCACCGACGTGGGTAAGACCTGCACCGAGAAGCGCCAGGAATTCATCCTGCTCTCGGACACCCTGGGCGTGTCGGTACTGGTCATAACGCTCAACCATCCCGCCGAGCAGGGCAGCGCCGAATCAACGGTTCTGGGCCCTTTTTACTGGGAGGGCGCGCCGGATCTGCCGCGCGGCAGCAATCTGGCCGTGGGCGTCAAGGGTGAGCCGGCGTTTTATTCCGGGCGGGTGCTCAGCGCCGATGGCCGGCCGCTGGAGAACGCGCTGCTGGATATCTGGTCCGGCGACGGTGACGGTGACTACGACATGCAGATCCCCGGGGAGACGGGCATGAAGGCGCGCGGCCGGATCCGCACCGATGCCCAGGGCCGTTACTGGTTCCGCTCCATCCGCCCGACGTTTTACCCGGTGCCGACCGATGGTCCGGTGGGCCGAATGCTGCGCAAGATGGGGCGCCACCCCTATCGGCCCGGCCATATTCACATGATTGTCTCGGCCCAGAACCATCGGCCGGTGACCACGCACCTGTTCGTGGCCGGCAGCCAATACCTGGATTCCGATGCGGTATTCGGCATGAAGGAGTCGCTGGTGGCGCAATTTGACCGGCACCCGCCGGGCACGGGTCCGGACGGTGAGCGTGTGGAAGTGCCGTTTTACACGGTCAACTACGATTTTCGGCTGCGGCCGGCGGGCCCGCCGTAATTCATTCGCGTCGCTTGGCCGCGTAACCGCTAAGATGCGGCTCGTGAACCTATGCCAAATATTCCGATAACGTGACGGCGCGCAAGAATCCTTATGTACGCTATGGTACACTGCGCGCTCGTAGCTCGGCGAAAGCAACAATAAAGACGTCCGCGCTATTCGAACTGCCCGATAGATCCGCCATGGGGGACGCTCAATCACAACGCTGATCGAGTGCATCAAGCAGCAGAAGCAGGGAATGATCGGACGCTATGCCAAGTCCGATGACATCCAGGGGGTTTTCGAGGTGCTTCTGACCTTGGTGCCCCTGGCATTGCTGTGGGGGATTGCAGTGTTCTTCGGGCGCGTCTCCTACTGGTTCGTGCTCGCCGCGCTGCCGCTGCTCATTCTGTTCACGCTGCGCGTGTTCGCGCTGATGCACGAGTGTGGGCATCGCAGTCTGTTCCGCAGCATCGCGCTGAATCGCTGGGTCGGATTCATCCTGGGCGTACTGTCGGGCATGCCGCAGTACGTGTGGGCACAGCACCACAACTACCACCATGCGCATAACGGCAATTGGGAGCGCTACCGTGGGCCGTACGCAACATTGTCAGTGGACGAATACGCCGCGCTCAGTGCCGGCAAACAACGCTTTTACCGGCAAAAATGCAGCATCGTCGCGGCGCCGCTGGCCGGTTTCATCTACCTGATTCTCAATCCGCGCCTGACCTGGATCCGGGGCACCCTGGGACTGTGGGCGCATGTCATCCGCGGCAAGATCCACGGCTCAGGGCTGTCAGTGCGCGAACTGTCGGCGAGTTACCAGACCCGGTTCTGGAAGAATTCCAGAGAGTATCGGCACATGCTGTGGAACAACCTGGTGCTGCTGAGCGCCTGGGCCCTGATGTGCTGGTATTGCGGTGCGGCACTGTTCTTTACCATCTACCTGCTGACCGTCTCGATCGCCGGCGGCCTGGGCATCGTGCTGTTCACGGTGCAGCATAATTTCGAACATTCCTACGCCACCGGATGCGACGCCTGGGACTACGATTCCGGCGCCATCCATGGCACGAGTTTTCTGGTGCTGCCCGGCTGGCTGAACTTCTTCACGGCCAACATCGGCTATCACCATATCCATCACCTGTCCTCCAGCATTCCCAGCTACCACCTGGTCGCCTGCCACAACGAGTACCAGCACCTGTTTCCGGAAGTGGCGCGGGTGAAGCTCTCGGAAGTGTGCGCCGCCATGCGGTGCATTCTGTGGGATATGCGTGCCGAGCGGATCATCACCCTGGCCGAGTACCAGCGGCAGAGCTGACTGTCTGCCGCCGGTTTCTCGCCGCTGCTGCTTCAGGGCATCATCGGTGTGGTGCCGCTGAAGTAGGTGATCACATAGGCCTTGACCGAGCCATCAGGCTGCGGCACGCCCGACACCAGCATTTTGGTGCCGCTGGGGATGCCGGTGAATGTCGTCTGACCGGTCGCGCTGGTGAGATCGATCGGGCTCACCGTCACCACGCCACCATTCACGTCCACCTGGTACACCAAGGTGGCCGAGCCCTTCACCGTGCCGGCATTGACGGTCACCGGATTGGCGCCATTGGCCGCCGTGACGGTGAAGGTGTCGGCGCTCGCGCCGGCGGTGGGGACGCTGGCCACCGTTGCGACCGGCAGTGGCGTGGGTTCAAGAATCGAGGCGGCCGCGCTCCAGCCGGTGGCATTGGCCGGGTCGGCCCATAACACGTAGCTCACGCCCCAGGGCACGATCGCGCCGGCCGTGCCGCCGAAACTGGCGGTACCGTTGGTGGCCGACACAAAGTCGCTCACCGCATTGGCCCCGGAATCAACCACGGTCGGGTAGGCGAAGTTCCACCACTTGTAGCCCGTGATGGCGTCGGCGCTGAGCGGATCGTTGCCGTTGGCGGTCGCCGCGGCGATATAGGGCAGCGTGACAGTGTAGTCATCAATGGTGCGCACAAAGTCGTGCGTGTAGGTGAAGCCGCTGGCGCTCGGCGCGGAGATCGTGCCCGAGTACTCGGCGGTTTCGATGTCGATGGACTGGGCGACCAGCGGCACCGCGAGCGGGTCCACGACGCTGGCGTGCACCTTGAAACCGCGCACGATGTCCTGGTTGGTGAGAAATCCGGTCCCGGTGCCGATCGGGGTGGCATCGGCCGTCGCATTCCAGGGTTGGCGGAAGAAGAACTGGGTGCTCGAGTTCACCGTCAATGGCACCCCGACACCCGACTCGTTGGTGACGGTGATGATGTCGGTGTTGGGATTGACGTTCAGGACATGGCCTTCGGGGCTCACCCAGACGTTGTTGAAGGTGCTGCTGGCCCAGATGCGGGTGGCCACCAGCGTGCCGTCCACCTGGTAGCGCGCGGCGATGCGCACATACTTGCCGCTCAAGCTGGTTTCGCTGGAGAAGTTCATGATCGTGGTGGTGGTCTTGGCATCCAGATCGTAGAACAGCGTGCCATTGGTCGCGTCTGCCTGGATCGTCAGTGTCTGCGTGCCGGTGACCTCGGTTTCCGGGGAGATTGCGGGCAGCGTCGGGAAATCCTTGTCGATGATGATCGAGCTATTGTCGGTGGAGATTCCCGTGACGGTGCCATAGGTGTGGCGCAGCACCAGGCGGCGCAGGTCAGCCAGCGGATGATGCCGTATCGGACCATTGAAGTTGATCGCCCACTGGGTGGCGGTGGCGCTTGGCGGGTTATGGCCAATGATGAACGCCGGATGGGACAGATCGAATTCCAGGTCCAGCGCCGAGGTGGCGGTGGTGCTGACGACCAGCGGGGACACGAAATTCACTGTGACCGGGACGGTCAGATTTGAGCCGCTGCCCTGGGTATTCACCACATGAATGTTGGCCGTGGACACCACCGTGCCGGCGTTCAGCGCGAAGCCCACTTCCGGATCGGCTGATGCCGTGAGCAGCACGTCGCCCGGGTTGCCGCTCACCGTGATGACGGCACCGGTGTAGGTGCCGACCGGAACGGTGGCATTGCCGAGGATTTCACCCAGCTGGTCGAGCTGTTCGAGATTCACGAACGGCGCAGCAGCGGGCGCGGTATATACCGTGACATTGCTGCCGCCACCTTGCGGGATCAGCGCAATGCTCAATACCTTCACGCCGATGGTCGCCCAATCATCCGAGGATGCATCGCTGATCACCATCGGCACGTTCGCGGTTTGGGCGGTGCTGCCACCGCTGCCACCCGCACCCAGCGATCCTGAAGAGCCTGAAGAACCGCCACCGCAGGCCGTCAGTGCGGCAACAATTGCTGCGCAAACGGCATAGTTGAGCTTCCTGGTATCCATGCCTGTCTCCCTTTGATAGATACACTGCTGTTACGCGAAGCGCTCGCGTAATCAGACCTGGCAATGGGAGTCAGAAGCGAATGACCCTGGATATGGTTGACGCACTTCAAACAAATGATGCGCTTTGTTGGGGATTGTCACCGATTGGCGACAGAGCGCTGTCAGCACAGCGAAAGATAGCCGCCGGCAGGCATATCAGGGGACTGAAGATTTAACCTAAGCAACTATCCTTCCGGCTGAGGCCGCGGGCACCACGAGCGGTGCCACGGCGGCGTTGTAGGAATTGTCCTGCGCCGAAGTCAACGCGAACGGTTGTACGGGTCACCACACCAGTGCGCGCCCCGATCCATCTCGTGTTCCAGCGCCATGGGCATGGGATCGACCAGTTTGCCCAGCAGCTCGGCGACCGTCGCCTTGGCCAGCACGCCGGTTTCTATGGTCCAGTCCCAAATCGCGTTGCCGCGCGGATCGTGAATGACCTTGCCCAGTTGCGCTACCGCGGGAGGGCGGAGGGTTTGATTGTTCGACATACGCGATCTCCAGATTCTCTTCAGGCGTTGAATCATTTATCGTCTGGATTGCGCGACAATGGAGCGGCAATTTTCATGACATCGACCCGAATCACAGCAACGAAAAATTGCCGCACCACGGCTAAAGAAACCGCACCTGCGGCCGTTATGGCATATGAGTGACCCTTCCTGTACGGCGATGCTGGACATCGCGCTCGAGGAGGCCCGCCTCGGGCTCAGCGAGGGCGGCATTCCCATCGGCGCCGCACTGTTCGCCTCCGACGGCACGCTTCTCGGGCGCGGCCATAACCGCCGGGTACAGCAGGGCGACCCCTCCCTGCACGGTGAAACAGACGCCTTTCGCAACGCCGGCCGGCGCCGCGGCTACCAGGACACCGTGATGGTGACGACGCTGGCGCCGTGCTGGTACTGCAGCGGATTGATTCTGCAATTTCGCATCGCAGCCGTCATAGTGGGGGAGTCGCGTACCTTTCGCGGTGGCATCGACTGGCTGCGCGAGCGCGGGGTGAGCGTCGTCGACCTTGATTCCACGGCGTGCGTGCAGCTTCTGGGCGGCTACATCAAGCAGCACCCCGAGGTCTGGAATGAGGACATCGGCGCAGGCTGCGATGGCTGAGGGTATCCTATTATAAATCAATAAGGTGCCGGGTATTCTGATGAACACTGTAACGGTCGTGACCCATCCGCTGGTGCAGCACAAACTGACCTTGTTGCGCGACCGGACCACCTCGACCAAGACCTTCCGGCAACTGCTGCGCGAGACCGCGACGCTGTTGTGCTACGAAGTGACGCGGGACCTGCCGCTGGATCCGGTCGAGATCGAAACCCCGCTGATGCCCATGCGCTCCTACAAACTCTCGGGCAAGAAGCTGGTGTTCGCACCCATTCTGCGAGCCGGCATGGGATTGCTGGACGGCATGCTTGACCTGGTGCCCTCGGCCCGCGTGGCCCATGTGGGGCTGTACCGCGACCCGCAGTCATTGGCCGCCGTGGAGTACTACTTCAAAGCACCCACGGTGCTTGCGAAGCGGGTCGTGATCGCCGTGGATCCCATGCTGGCCACGGGCAACACCGCGGTTGCGGCCATCGATCGGCTCAAGGAGCACGGCGCCAGCGAAGTACGCTTCGTGTGCGTGCTGGCCTGTCAGGCGGGTTTGTCGCGACTGCATGGGCAGCATCCGGATGTGCCGGTGTGGACGGCCGCCATCGATTCGCAGTTGAATGATCACGGGTATATCCTGCCGGGCCTGGGTGACGCCGGGGATCGGCTCTACGGCACTCGCTAGCGGCGCCGCCATGGATATTCATCTGTCAACGATCGACCATATCCGTCAGCAGATCATCGATCTGCTCATTCAGTTCGGCCCCAGGCTGCTCACGGCCATTCTGATCATTGTGGCCGGCGTGATCGTGGGCGGATGGGCCGAGCGCTGGCTGACGCGCGCGCTGCGACGCTTTGATCTGGAGCCGCCGCTGCGCCAGCTGCTGTCACGGGTCGTGCGCGGCCTGGTGCTGCTGCTGTTCCTGGTCATGGCGCTGCAGAACCTCGGGGTGCAGCTGTTGCCGCTGATCGCCGGGTTGGGCGTGGCCGGTGCCGGCATCGCCCTTGCCATGCAGGGCGTGCTCAGCAATGTCGTCGCGGGGCTGTCGATCATCCTCACCAAGCCTTTCCGCGTGGGGCAGTACATCCAGGTGGCGGGCGTGGAAGGACAGGTCGAGCATGTCTCCCTGTTCAGCACCCTGCTGCTGCACTCCGACCGCTCCAAGGTCGTGATTCCCAACCGCAAGATCGTCGGCGAGATCCTCCACAACTACGGTCATGTCCGCCAGGTCAGCATCCAGGTCAATGTCGCGTACGACACGGACCTGGGTGAGGCGCTGCAGGTCATACAGGAGGTGGTGAACTGCAACCCCAAGGTCCTCAAGGATGTGCCGCCGGTGATCGGCGTGGCGCGGCTGGCGGACTGCGCGGCGCAGATCAGCATCCAGCCCTGGGTCTCCGTGGATGACTACGGGGCGGCGAGCGCGGAACTCACGCGCGCCACGCTCGAGGCGCTGCGCGCACATCATGTCAATCTGGCGCTGGCGCAGCATGAGGTGCGGCTGTTGACCACGCCGAACTGAATGCGGCGCGCTTCAGCGCGGGACGGACTTCGCAAACACCTCGATCTGCGCCACATCGGACCAGCCCCCGGGTCCATGACCGCTGCCGGGCATGAGATCGACAAAGCCTATCTGGTCCACTTTGGACAGATCGACATGCTCGAGCGGGGTGCCTGTGGTCACGGCGCGCGCGATATCCAGCTTCAGCCAGTGCAGATCCGCGAAGGACAGCTCACTGACGATCCAGTCGCGCGAGGAACCCTCGGTACGATCCGCCGCCAGCCACGTGCCGTCGGCCAACTTCACGATCGGCCGGATCTGATGGTAGCCCGACATCTTGGTGTTCAGGCGGATGCGCGCCAGCCCGGTCAGATCCGCCAGGTGCTGCTTGCTGCGTAGTGCCAGTCCACACGGCGTCGTGCACAGCCCCAGCCATACATGGATGGGATTGTTCTCATCGCCCGCGGCGCCGGTGAGCATGATCTGTCCACCCGGCACGATGGGCGTCAACTCCAGATCCGGGTTCCCCAGCGAGGCGCCCGTCACGGAGTTCTCTCCGCCCTTGGGTCCTTGCTGCCATTCTTCGCGCCAAAACAGCGGTGGACGCTGTGGCCCGTGTTCCCCGGGCAGCGGCGCTGGTGCCGCGGCTGGCGTCTGCGCGCGTGCCTCGAGGCCTGACATCACCAGGCCCGCTGCCAGCATTGCGCTCGCCCAGGCACCTAATCCGATTCCGGTAGCCGCCATGACCCCCTCCCGTTTCTGGTGAGCGAGTCTACCGCTGCGCCGCCGCGATTCAAACCATGGGCGGCAACGCTCGCTGCAGCAGCCAGACCAGGGCGATCACGGCGATGACGGCCGACCCCCAGGGCAACACCGCCCGGCGGTAGAGCAGGGTGGCGCGCAGGGCATAGACCACGGGCATGACCGCCAGCACCACGGCGAGCTGGCCGGTCTCGATGCCGAGGTTGAACGACAGCAGCGACAGCAACCGGGCGCCGGAGGGCAACCCCATGTCGGCGAGAACGGATGCAAAACCGAAGCCGTGAAGCAGGCCGAAGGCGAAGGCAATGCGGGCGCGGCTGTCCGTGACGACCGGGAAGACATTGTTCAGTGCGGCGACGATGATCGAGGCGGCGATGACTGATTCGGTCAGGCGGCTGGGCAGGCGCACCACATCCAGGGCGGCCAGGGTCAGGGTGATGGAATGCGCCAGAGTGAATGCCGTGACCACCTTGAGAATGCTGAACACGGCCGGGCGGGCTTGCGTCACCGGCTCCCAGCGCCTGCCGCGACGGATCAGCACCGCCGGCAGCAGCAGTGAAATCAGGAACAGCAGATGATCGATGCCGCTCCAGATATGCCAGATGCCTGCCCGCAGATAATCCAGCAGGGTGCGCCAGGCGGAGGGCGAGTAGACCTCGAAGTCCGCGTTGCCCGCTGCGCCCAGTACGCCGGTTTGCGCGAGCTCACCGGCCGTCAGGGTCAGCAGGCCGCGGTGCGAGGGATCGATGTCAGCCATCAGCGAGTAGCGGATACTCAGCCGCTGCACGGCGCTCGGGCAGTGCGCGGACAGCGGCAGCCAGGCGTAACTGCCATCGACCCGGTCGTTCACCTGCAACGCGCCCAGCTGCACCGTGCAGGCACCGCCCTGGGCCAGGAATCCCAGATGCTGCCCCACATACCGCAGCAGCTGCGGCTGACTGGCGCGCAACTCGCCCCAGGTGACCTTGCCGTCGTGATTGGCATCCACACCGATGGCCAGCTCCACATCTCGCACCGCCAGCTCCAGGGAGCCGCTGATTTCCGGTCCCTGCACCCGGGCCACGAGAAAGCCGTTGCTGGCAATGTGCGCCTGCGCAACCCCGCCAAGGCCCAGCAGGAGCAGCAGCCACAGGCGCCTCATGGGCTGACCCCAAGGGAGGCCAGGCGCGCGTCCTGGAGTTGATTCCTGCGCAGAAACTCGCGGGCGGGCGCGGCCGCCGCGGGCGCCCGCGCGGCTTGCGCGGCGCGCAGCAGGATCAGCAGATCCTCAGGCTCGCGCTGCACCTGCCAGTTCTGCTGGGCTGCGGCCAGCGCCGCGGCGGGCTGCCAGGACACATCCAACAAGAAGCGCGCCTGTTCGCGGCGATGCACGGCATCGCCGCGCTGCTGTTCGACGCTGAAGGCAGTGGACAGCAGATCGTTGGTGCGGACGCTGCCGCGGTCACGCAGCATCCGCTGGGCAATGGCGATCCGCAGCAACATCGGTTCCATCGACTCGTAGCCGGCGAGAAGCTGCAGGGCCTCCGGGGCGCGCCGCTGGCGCAGCAGCACATCCGCGCACGCCGCTCGCATGTAGAAGTCATCCGGCGCCACCGCCAGTCCCTCACGCAACCAGTGCTCGGCGGCGCGGTCATCACCGAGGCGCTCGGCCATCTCGCCCAGCTCCGAATAGCGCCAGGCACGCGCTTCGGGCGGCAGCGCCTGCTGGGGCAGCGCCATGATGGCCGCATAGGCACCCGGCAGATGGCCGGTCAGACCATGGAGTCCCTGAACGCAAAGCGTGGTGATGGCCGGGTCGGCGGTTGCGGCCAGGTGGCCACAGGCCGCGTTCGCCTCGGCGTAGCGACCCAGCACCCGCAGCACCGTGGCACGGGTCAACCAGGCCTGGGCATCAGTGGGATCCTGTGCCAGTGCGCGCTCCAGTTCGCTCAGGGAAGCGTCGAAAAGGTGTCGGCTCTGCAGTACCGTGGCATGCAGCACCAGCACCGCAGTGGGAACCTCAGGTCGGTTCATCCAGGGCGTGAGGATGGCCTCCGCGTAGCCCAGGAAGCGCAGATCCCCGGTGGCGCGCGCGCGGGCGATGTAGAACTGCGCCAGCGGCAGGGCGATATCCAGGCGGGTGCGCGTGAGTTCGCGGGTGGCGACGCTGGCATGACGGGCTCCGGCGGGCAAATCCGCCAGAACCTGTGCATCACTGCGCGGCACGTAGGGTGCTGCCCAAACGCCGGCGAGCGGCGCCAGCAGGCTCAGGAGTGCAAAAGCCTGCCGGCGCATGACACTCACATCCCGTTGATGCTGATGGGTTCGCTGGTCTCACTGGTGTCGGTGAGCGTCAGCATCCCGCCGTCCACTGCATAGGGCGTGGCGGTTTCCGTCGGCACCTGGGCCTGCGCCAGCACTTTTTGAGTGTCCAGCGCCTGGGAGGTGCTGACCGGCGCGGTGCTGCCGGCCATGCCCTGTCCGCTCTGGCTGCCGCAGCCGCTGACCAGGCCCGCGGCCAGCCCGACGCTGGTCATGATGGCTAGTTTGGTTTTCATGTGTGGGTACCTTTAGTCGTTGGCACTGGTGGGCGAGCCGGCCAGCGCCGTGTTGAGGTACGGAAAGACCGGCAGGTAGTTGGCCGGATTGGGCTCGGCACCATCGGTGTAATGCAATTGCCGGGAGGCATCCGAGGCCGGATCCGGGTCCTGGGCACTGCCGTTGAACGGTGACAGCAGCACACCCATGGCCACGCGCAGCTCGATGTCGACCACATCGTCGATCGGACGGCGGCCATTGGGGAACCCCCCGGTATCACCGCCGAGCACGCCCAGATCGTTCTGGGAAGCCACCGGCGTTGCGGGGATGCTGGTGTTCAGCCGCAGCTCCTCCGCCGGGGTGACGGACTTGGGCTGGTTGAGCCCCTTGAGGCCGGTCAGGAAGGCCGCAATCAGATCGCTGCGCGGATAGACATTCGGCGCGAGCACGCCGGCTGATCCGAACAGGGCCTGCAGCAGCACCGGCAGCGACGGGTTGGTGACGTAGTCGGCAAACTGCGCGTCATCCTTCGGGGCCGAGGCATTGAAGCGGTCCTTGTCCGGCAAACCGATGACCAGTTCATTGACCAGCGGCATCCCTAAGCGTGAAACCTGGGACCAGGCGCCGCCCTCGACGGCGGCGAAGGTCGGCCCGACGACCGCTCCGACGCTGTTGACGCTGTAGGCGCTCTGCGGCAGGGGATTGAGCACCGCCGATTGGCGCAGGCTGGCGGTGGTCCAGGCGCCGATCACCGGATCGCTGCCGGATGTCAGACAGCCGGTCGGAATCTCCAGGGCAATGGAGGTGACGTTGTAACCGGCCAGGGAGTTTGGCGCCAGGTTGCGCGCGTTCACGCCCGCCGGGGCCAGTTCCTCGACCGGGTACTTGATATTGACCAGATCGAAGGTCTCCCCGAGGTTGACCACGAAGGGATCCTGGCGCTGGCCCACAAACACCTTGCCCGGCGTGCTGCAACCGGGAATGTTGATGGTGTGCACGAACGCGCCGGCGTAGGCCGCATAGTCGGCGATGGATTTGGCGCCGATGTTGTCGAGCGGTTTGGTGAAGGTCTTCGAGCCGGTGGTCGCATCCACAACCGCACGCGCGGTGCCGGAGCGGCGATCCCCGCCCATCAGCGTCACGGTGTAGGTCTCCGCCACATTTTGTGCCGCAGTGTTGGTGGCATCGACCGGCCCGATATTGGTCAGCGGTACCGGAATGGCTTTCTTACCCGCGGTGACGGTCAGGCCGGCATCAACGGTGGTGAAGCGGAACTGAAAGGTGAGTGCCTCGTGGCCGCTGCCGTTGTTATCAATGAGGATTTCATACAGCGCGTTCGGGTCCATGGTGTAGTAGTTCGGACCACCCTGAGGATTTTCAAACGGCTGATAGTTCGCAATCAGTGTCACATAGCCGCTACGGCCCGCTTCGTAGCTGTTGAACATGTACAGGTCGGTGGCGTCGACCTTCGGGCGGGTGGTGATGAAGGGTGCCTCGCGATGACTGGAGGCGGATGCCGCTAGTGGAAGGACGGCGGCGACGACCGCGGATACGATCCGCTGACGTTGAAGGTTCATAGGCTTGAGATCCCCTGCTTGGTGGTGGCTGGCAGGAGATGTACGCAGCCGGGGTCATCCCGGATGCAAGGATCCGCGGGCCGGGCCGCAGAACGCTCAGGGCACCAGCAGCGGCGTCGGGGCGTGCAGGCAGTCGAGCAGGGCGGTGGGGCTGACGGGGCGGGCGATCAGGAAGCCCTGCGCGTGATCGCAGCCCAAGGACTCCAGGATGCGCAGCTGTTCTTCGGTTTCGACACCTTCGGCGGTCACGGTGCAGCCCACGTCCTTGGCCATGCGGATAATGGCCGAGACGATGGCACGGCTGCTGTCCTGTTTCTGGATGCCCGCCACAAAGCTGCGGTCGATCTTGATTGAGCCGAAGGGGTGATCGCGCAGCCAGGTCAGGGAGGAATAGCCGGTCCCGAAATCATCCAGGGCGACCCGCACGCCCATCTTTTCCAGGGTGCGCACATTGCCGACGCTGACGCTGTCCGGACGCAGCAAGGAGGTCTCGGTCAGCTCCAGGCTGAGCATGGCAGGGCTGAACTGGGCATGTGACAGCGTCTGCCGCACCCACAGCGGAAAATCCGGCTGCGACAACTGCCGTGCCGACACATTCACCCCGAGTTCCAGGCGGTGACCGCCCTGGGCCAGCGTCGCCAAGGCGGTGCAGCTCTCCCACAGCACCCAGGCGCCCAGCTGCAGGATGGTGCCATTGTCCTCGGCGATGGGGATGAACTCGCTGGGCAGGACTTCCCCCAGGGTGGGACTGTTCCAGCGCAGCAGGGCTTCCACGCCGATGATGCGCCGGCTCGGCAGGGCAATGACGGGTTGATAGACCAGTGACATCTCGCCGCGCGTTTCCGCCCCGTGCAGCGCTCTGGCCAGTTCGAGCCGGCGACCGGCGCGGGCGGTCTCGCCGATCTCCGCGAATACACACCGGTCACGGCCGGTGCGCTTGGCCTCATACATCGCGGCGTCAGATCTGCGGATGGCTTCGCGCGCTTCGATGGCGCTGGTGCGGATCAGGGCGATGCCGATGCTGGCGGTAATGACCCGCGCGCCAAGACCGGGGAGCGGTTGGGCGATGGCGCTGAGCAGACGCTCGCCCAGGTGTCCCGCTTCCAGCGGATCGCCGATGTCTTCGGCGACCACGATGAACTCATCGCCGCCGAAGCGCCCGACGAAGTCGCCGATGCGCACGCTGGCCAGCAGGCGCTGCGCCACCTCGCGAATCATCTCGTCCGCAACGTCATGTCCGAGCGTGTCGTTCAACGCCTTCAGGCCGTCCAGATCCACGAAGAACACGGCCAGCGGGGTTTCCGCCTGGACCTGCTCGATGGCGGCATCGAGCTTCTCGAAAATGGCCGCCCGATTGGGCAGTCCGGTGAGGCTGTCATGGCGTGCGTCGTGCCGTAGCCGCTCGATGGATCGGGTTCGCTCCAGCGCGGTGCTGGCAACGCGGGCCCAATCGCGCATCAGCGCCACATGCTCGGGTTGGGGGGAGCGCGGGCGCCGTCCGTACAATGCGAGCGTGCCCAGGACCTCGCCGGAGTGATCCTTGATGGGCATCGACCAGCAGTGCGCGACACCGGCCATTTCGGCCATGGCGCGGATCGGGGTCCACTTGGGGTCCTGGCTCAGATCTGCGGAGATCGCCAGTTCACCAAACCATGCCGCCGGACCACAGGTGCCGATATTGGGGCCGATGGGCGCCCCATCGACGGAGTCCAGGTAGGCCTTGGGGAGGGAGGGCCCGATGCCGGAGTGCAGGGTATTGGAGACCGAGTCGCGCAGCAGTACCGAGGGGATGAAGGAGGGGTCGTAGCGTTCGATGATCAGGCACACCTCGATCAGGACATCGCGCAATGGGGCGCCATTGCCGATCATGTCGTGAACGCGGTTGTGGGAGCTGACCAGTTCCTGAACCCGCACCACCTGGGCGCAGGCCAGGCGTCGCTCCAGTTCCGTGGCCACGCCGGCCGCGGCGTCGCACAGGGCCGCGAGGTCATCAGAAGACCAGCTGGCCCGCATGGGGTCGGTCATGACCAATTGGCCGACCACCTTGCCGCTCACGGTGATCTGGACTTCGGCGAAGGCGCCGCGGCCATCGCCGGGGGTAGCGCCGGTTCCGAGCAGATAATCCTCCAGAGGCACGGCGCTGGAGAGCTCGCACAGCCGCTCGCTGGTGCCGCTGGCCTCGCCCACCAGGCGCACCACCTGGCGGGGGCCACGCACCAAAGACAGGGCCACACAGCTCACATCCGACTGCCGCCGCGCCGTAGCGATCCAGCGTTCCAACTCGGGGTCCGCACCGACCGCGAAGGCCGGGTCCTCCCGCAGCAGCGCCAGGGAGTCGCCTTCCTCCTGGGCGGGGGGAATATCGGCTAGGGAAGCTGTCATCACGGCGGCCATTTGCTTGAGTATCGGCCAACCTGCGGTGAAATTCGGATCGCCGCGTTAAGACTGGGACCCCAGGCACAGTTTTGGGGCCCTTCCGTTTGGACATTAATCGCGCTGCGGCGCAACAGCGGGAGCGGGAGCTGCGCCTACGAGCGGGTAAGGCGTCCTACAGCAGCCGGCGGGAAGTCGGGTCGCAAGATCAGACCGAAGCCTGGCAGCCACTTTGGCCGACCCGGTCGACAATCTGGCTTCGATTTTGGACACCAAAGGACAGGTCATGAAAGACATCAAGCGCATCGTGATGGGCAGCATTCTTGTGGGTCTTGCCGTATTTATGGCGGGCTGCGTCGTCGCCGGCCCCTCCGAGGGGTACTACGACCGCGACCATCACCGGTACTGGCACGAGCATGTGTGGGTCACCTGCGTCGACGGCGACGAACACTGCCGCTGATCGACCCTGCGTCCGGAACGGCGTCTGCTAGGGCTGCAGAGTGGTCTGCAGCACCAGCAGCGCCGCCTCCGGCGTATCGACGCATTTGAAGAGATCGAGATCCGCGGCACTGATCATGCCGTGGCGGAGCAGGGCCTTGAAGTTGATGATCTCGTTCCAGTACTCCGTGCCGTACAGGATGACGGGCACCCGTCGGCCGAACTTGCCGGTCTGAGCCAGGGTGAGAATCTCCATCAGCTCATCCAGGGTGCCGAACCCCCCGGGGAAGGCGATCAGCGCGCGCGCCAGCTGTGCGAACCAGAGCTTGCGCATGAAGAAGTAGTGGAACTGGAAAGCCAGTTCGCGGGTGATGTAGGGATTGGCCTGCTGCTCGTGCGGCAGACTGATGTTCAAACCTATGGTCTTGCCGCCCGCCTCCGAGGCGCCGCGGTTCGCAGCCTCCATGATGCCCCCGCCGCCGCCTGAGCAGATCACATAGCGGTGCGCATGCGTGGGCAGCGCCATCGACCACTGCGTGATCTTGTGCGCCAGGGCGCGCGCGTCCTCGTAATAGCGACCCATCGGGCCTTGCGCCGTCAGCCGCGCCGAACCGAAGAAAACGATGGTGTCACGCACGCCGGCGTGGGCGAAGCGGTGCAGCGGCTCCAGATATTCGGCCAGGATCCGCAGGGGTCGTGCCTCCTCGCTGATGAGGAAATCCGTGTTCTCGTAGGCGATCCTGGGGCTGGCGGGTTCCAAGGCCATGAGCTATTTCTCGCAGGCGAAATCGATGAAACCGCGGCTGACATCCGTGCTCAACAGGCGCACCGTCACCTTCTGGCCCACCTTCAGGCCCTGAAAGCCGCGCACGATCCGGCCCTCAACCGGGGGCGCCACGGTGCGTGCCCAGGTACCCTTGTCCGCGGCACCGGTGATGATGGCGTCGAAGCTCTGTCCCACCCGGGCATGCAGCAGCAGCGCGGCCGCGGATTTGGCGACGCGCCGCTCCACCTTGGCGGCATTGTCCTCCTGCAGCGTGCAATGGTTCGCCAGCGCCGCAAGCTCGCTTTGCGGGTACGGTGCCGGCGTGGCATCGAGGACGGATTTGATGAGGCGCTGGACGATCACATCCGGAAAGCGCCGGTTGGGCGCCGTGGAATGCATGTAGTCGGTGACGGCCAAGCCGAAATGGCCGGCAACCGGCGCACCCGGCAGTTCCAGCGCGTATTCACCACGGCCCAGCAGCTTGATGACCGCCAGCGACAGATCCGGGAACTGGTCCGGGCTTTGCTCCCGGCAGCGCGCCAGAAAGGCATTCAGAGCCACCGGATCGGGTGCGGCCGGAAGCTGTCCCTGGTGTTCGGCCGCCAGGGCCACGATCCGATCCCAGTGCTCCGGCGTGCGCAGCACGCGCCGGATCGAGGGCTGGCCCTTGGCCTGCAGCCAGCGTGCCGCCACGCCGTTGGCGGCGACCATGACGTTTTCAATCAACTCATGGGCCCGATTCGTGCGTTCGGGTACTAGGTCCCGAAGCAAGCTGCCCTCGAAGACCGCACTGGTCTGAATGGTCTCAAGCGTGAGGGCTCCTTGCGCATGACGCACCCTGCCCAGGGCCTGAGCGACCCGATCCTGCAGCCTAAGCTGCTCCTCAAGTCCGGCGGCTGCGAGCGCCGGCGGCACAGGTGCGCCACCTTCGAGCCAGCTGGCCACGCTGTCATAGGCCAGTTTGGCCTTGTTGATGACGGTGGCCCGGTAGATGTCAGAGCCGCTGATCGCGCCCTCGGCCGTCACATCCAGTTGCATCACCACGGCCAGGCGCTCCTGGCCCTCAATCAGCGAAGTCAGGTCCGTGGACAGCCGTTCCGGCAGCATCGGAAAAATACGCCCCGCGGTGTACACCGAGGTGGTGTTGTGACGCGCATGATCATCAATGGGCGAGCCGCGCGTGACGCTCGCATCCACATCGGCGATGGCCACCAGCAAACGGGTGGTCGTGGCATCGAGCACCTGGGCCGCCGAGAGCTGATCCAGATCGCGGGAGTCGTCGTTGTCGATGGACACCCACTGCGCGCTACGCAGATCCCGGCCGCTGAGCTTGGCGCTCGGCAGGGCGATGGCGCGTGCCTGCGCCTGCGCTTCGGGGGAGAAGTCCGGCAGCAGGTCGTAATCGAGCATGGCCTGCCGGGCGATATCATTGAGGATATCCCGTGGTTCCTGATGCGCTGCGCTCATGAACTGAGGTCGAATTCTTCGCTGCGCACGGCCGGCAGCGCGGCGGCCGCGGCCGCCGTGTCGGCGTGGCTGGCCGACAGTTTCGACATGAATGGCAGCATCGCGATGGCGATGACGGTACAGACCACCCCGGTAAGCCCCAGCTCGTTGAACAGTCGTGTGTAGATCGTCAGCGATTCGACCGGATTGGTGATATTCGCCGGGATATGCGCAAAGTTCGCCACCACACTGCCCAGGTACTGCGACAGTCCCGAGGCCACGAAGTAGGCGCCCATCATGAAACCGCCCATACGCTCCGGCACATAGCGGGCGATCATGGCCAGCCCCAGGCCACTGACCAGCAGCTCGCCCAATGAATACAGGCCATAGCCCCACACCATGATCCAGGAGGAGACCTGGCCATTGATGGCCCAGCGGGCGCCCACGCCATAGATGAAAAAGCCGATGGCTACGGCCGCGAAGCCCCAGACGAACTTCGCCGCGATCGAAGGATCCTTGCCCAGCCGCCCCAGGGAGTTGTAGATGAACACCAGGACCGGGCTTAGGACCACGATCCAGATCGAATTCAGATTCTGGTATTGCTCGGGAATCCAGGTGAACAGGTGCCAGCCGAAGACGCTGAAGGCCAGATCCACGTTCCGTTGCGCGAACAGATTCAGCGAGGTGGACATCTGCTGGTAGAAGATGAAGAAGAATACCGTCTGCACCACCAGCACGAACGCTGCAATCAGCCCGGCGCGCTCGTCGCGGCGGCTGGAGGCGATCAGTTTGACGAAGATGCCGAGAATGACCGCGCTGGCGACATAGACGCAGATACGTGCGACGGTTTCGCTCTGCAGGATCAGCACCGCGGCGATCACGATGAGCACCGCACCGCCCAGCACCGCCGCCAGGCGCGCCGGTTTCACCGGCGCTTCATCCGGTGGCGATCCGAGCCCCGCCATGGCGCGGCTCATCAGGCCATAGTTGATCAGACCGATGACCAGCCCGATGGAGCACACGCCGAAGGCGGTGTGCCAGCCGGCCGACTCCCCGTAGCGCGCGCCGACATAGTTGCGAAGCCAGGGCGTCAAGGTCATCGAAACCATCGAGCCTATGTTCACGGCCATGTAGTAGATGGTGAAGGCGCTGTCGATCTTGGTGTCGTCGCCCTCGTAGATCTTGCGCACCAGGTTGCCCGAATTGGGCTTGAACAGTCCGTTACCGACGATGATCACGCCGAGCGCGAAGTACAGGAAGAAGGCATTGTTGGTGGGCAGCCACAGCAGCGCATAACCGACGGCCAGCACCAGGGCGCCGGCCTTCATGGTACGGCGCGTGCCGATCAGCTTGTCGCCGATCCAGCCACCGATTGCCGGGGTGGCGTAGATCAGGGCCGCAGCGGCTCCGAAAACCAGGTTGGCACGGGTGTCGACGAAGCCGAGTTTCTTGATCATGTAGGTGACCATCAGCACCTGCATGCCATAGAAGCCGAAGCGCTCCCACATCTCGATCAGGAAGATGGTGGTGAAGGAGCGGGTTTGGGAGGCGGGCCGGGGGGTGGGCGTCATCGGCCCGATTCTACTGCGAAAGCCCCCACAGGCACAGGCTCAGGAGCAGCAGGCTTGCCAGCAGCAGCAGCGCCGCGTTGCGCTGTTCGCGGCGAATGAGGCGCCTCGCGTCCAGGGGTGCGATCACAAAGGGTTCGCCATGCGTGGTTTGCCCGACGACCCCGATCCGTTCGATCGGTGAGTGCAGCACCGTCGCTTCGGCTTCGCTGTGGGCCGCGGCGCGCGCCGCATCCCATTCGGCGGCATCGATCTGGCCGTCGTGATTGCGGTCGAATCGGCGCAGCAACGCGCCCTGATCCAGCTTCCATTGCCGCAGGATTTCCTTGGTTTTCTCATCCACCGCGCCGAATTCGGTGTGCGAGCGCAGCTCACCCAGGACCGACAGCCGCGAGGCGGGCGAGATGAGCCGTTCGTGGTAGACATAGTCCCCGGTTCCTGCGAGCAGGAATCCGGACTGGAAATAGGGCAGGCCCGTCGGATGGGGAGTGTTGCCGCGCCAGCGGTCATTGATGGTGGCAGTGACTTCGGCCCCGACCGGGCCGATCAGGCACTCGCCGTCGGTGTCCTGCAGCACGAAGGGGGTCACGCTGGTGGCTTTTTCGATGGACCGATACACCGTGGCGCCCCGTTCGGTCTTCTCCTTGTAGTCAATGCGATAATCCCACCACACGCAGGCGCGGCCGGTGAGGGGCGAGCGCATGGCCTCACCCGGGGGCTGGGCGGCGATACCCTCGATGCGCACATAGCCTTGCGCGGCCGAACGGATCCTGACCAGCGGGGTGTCGGCCATGTACCGGTCGCGGCGCAGGCGCGAGAGGCACGCCACCAGCGCGGCCAGCGCCATGAGCCCGCTCACGGCGCACAGGATCCACCAACCCGCCGCCGCGTGGCCGGCCATCCTCAACCTCCGAAGGCGGGCTTCAGGTCGACGTCGCTGGTTTCGCTGGCAGTGAATTTCAGCATGGCAGCCGGCGGGAAGTGGAACAGCCGGGCGATCAGCATGTCCGGGAAGGTTTCCAGGCGCACGTTCTGGGCATTCACCGCATCGTTGTAGATCTCGCGCCGATCCGCGATCGCGGTCTCCAGGGCGCTGATACGAGTCTGCAGGTTCCTGAACAGATCGTTCGCCTTCAGGTCTGGATAGCGTTCGGCGACCGCAAACAGACTCGACAGCCCGCTGCGCAGGGCATCCTCCGCCACGCTCACCCTGGGAATGTTGCCGGCGCTGCGCGCGCCTTCGACGTTGGTGCGGGCGCGCGCGACGGACTCCAAGGTGTCACGCTCGTGGTGCATGTAACCCTTGCAGACCTCGATCAGCTTGGGCAGTTCGTCGTGGCGCTGCACCAGCAGCACGTCGATGTTGCACCAGGCGAGCTTGACTTCATTGCGCACGCGCACCAGGCCGTTATAGATCACGGTCGCGTAGCCGAGGATGACTACGAGTATGAAGGTACCGATGACCAGGGCTATCACAGCTCACTCTCCGCTTCGGTGTGCGGCGGGAGTTTGGCAGTTTGGATCCCGGGAACCCACCCATGGCTGCCGAAACTGTGCGTTTCCTAACACTCCTGGCCGGGATATGCCGTTCACCAGATATGGACGCGCTGCGTCTCGGGGCGGTACATCGGCTGGCCGGGCTTCACACCGAAGGCCTCGTAGAACTCGGGCATGTTCGACAGCGGGCCGTTGACCCGCCATTTTGGCGGCGCATGCACGTCGCTCAAGAGCGTTCTGCGCAGCAGCGCCTCGCGTTCCTCGAACAACCAGCTTAGGCCGTAGGCCAGGAAATAGCGCTGCAGCGGGGTATAGCCGCCGATTTTCTTGCCCTCCTGGTACTGCGCGGTCTTCTTGAAGGCGTCCAGACCGATCAGCAGACCGCCGAAGTCTGCGATATTCTCGCCCAGACTGGCCTTGCCGTTGATGTGCAGCCCGGGCAGGGGCTCGTAGGCGTCGAACTGCCTGACCATGACCGCGGCGCGCTGGTTGAACCTGAGCGCGTCCTGCTTGGTCCACCAGTTGGCGAGGTTGCCGGAGGCATCGTACTGGCGGCCTTCATCATCGAAGCCATGGGTCATTTCATGGCCGATGGTCGAGGCGGCGGCATAGCCGTAGACGATCGCGTCGTCGACCTGCGAGTCCTTATAGCCCGGGATCGAGAATTGGGCCGCGGGCAGCACGATTTCATTGTTCGAGGGGTTGTAGTAGGCGTTGTAGGTCTGCGGTGTCATGTCCCACTCGGTGCGGTCCACCGGCTTGCCGAATTTCGACAGCGCGTCGTTGAACAGCCAGATGTCCGCATTGCGAATGTTTTCCGCATACGAATTGCGGCCAACGATCAGCGCCGAGTAGTCCTTCCATTTGTCCGGATAACCGACCTTCTTGGTCATGCGCGCGAGTTTCTCATGCGCCTTCGCCTTGGTCGCGGCACTCATCCAGTCCACCCGATCGATGCGCTCGTCGTAGGCCTTGCGCATCGCCTCCACCAGGTCGGAGTACCGTTGCTTGGTGGCTTGCGGAAAATACTCCTTGACGAAAACACGTCCGAGCACCATGCCCACGGCGCGGTTTTCGGCATCCAAAGAGCGCTTCCAGCGCGGACGCTGTTCCTTCTGTCCGGACAGCACCTGGCCATAGAAGCTGAAATGCTCGTCGTCGAAGGCCTTGCTCAGATAGGGGGAATAGGCATCCACCAGGCGCAGGCGCAGATAGTCGCGCAGCGTCGCCACCGGAGTCTGGGCGAGCCGCAGTTCAAGGCCGGAGAAGAACTCCGGCTGCCCGACGATGAGGTAGCCCGGCGCGAGCTGCCACTGCTGGATGCGCTGCGGCCAGGCGATCGAGGGGGTGAATTTGCGCATCAGCTCGGCCGGCGTCATTTTGTTGTAGTTCTTCTGCGGGTCGCGCAGATCGGCGATGGGCCGGGATACCTTCGCCAGCGAGGTCTCGAAGGCCATGACGGCCTGCGCCCGGGTCGCGGCGCCGGCGGCCTCCACACCAAGCAGCTTGAGCAGGTTGGTGAGGTGGGTCACATAGGCCTCGCGCGCCTTGGCGACGCCTGCTTCCTTGTTGAAATAGTAGTCGCGTTCGGGCAGACCGAGGCCACCTTGCATGACGTAGACGGCCATCACGTCACTGGCTTTCTCGTCCTGCGCTATGCCGAAGTCGAAGAACGGATCAAGGTTCTGGCGCTGCATCTGGAATGCCATGTCGAGCACGCCACCGGTATCCTGGATGGCATCGATGCGTGCCAGATCATCCTGCAGGGGTGCGATACCGAGTTTGTCGGCCAGCGCCTGGTCCATCGCCGTTTCCCAGAAATCCCCGACCTTGCGCTCATCGCTGCCGGCAGCGGCGCTCTTGTTTGCCGCCGCGGCCTCACTGATGGTACGCAGTTTGCTGTACAGGTCCTCTTCAACCAGTTTGCCGATGCCCCAGTTGGACTCGGAGGCCGGAATGGGATTGGCCTTGAGCCAGGCGCCGTTGGCAAAAGCGAAGAAGTCATCTCCCGGATTGACGCTCGGATCGATGTTGGGCGCAACCTCATCGGGCAGCGGGGCGGGTGCCGAGGCGGTTGCCGGGGCCACCGCGGCCACCTTCGGTGATTGTTGCGCGGGGCCGCAGGCGCTCAGCAGAACCACGAGGGCTGAGGCCAGCGCCGGCGCGGCTGGGGTACGGCGCGAACGTGTGAGCATGGTTCGGATTCCTAGGCGGTGAAGCGACGCGATGCGATCTGTGCCCCTTCGACCAGGGACTGAAGCTTCATGTACGCGATATCCGGCTCCACCGGACCGAAACCGGCGAAGGTCCCGAAACCACAGTCGGTGCCGGCGATCACCCGCTCCGGGCCGACGATCTGCGCGAAGCGCTCGATGCGCTCGGCGACCAGTTGTGGATGTTCCACGTAATTGGTGGTGGTGGAGAGCACTCCGGGAATCAGAATCTTGTCCTGCGGAATCCTGGCGTTCTTGAATACCACCCACTCATGGGCATGGCGGGGATTGGCCGCCTCGAACAGCAGACCCTGCGGCTTGGCTTTGAGCACGATGGGCAACAGGCGCTCCATCGGCACATCGTGGTGATGCGGGCCTTCATAGTTGCCCCAGCACACGTGCATCCGCACGCGCTCGGCCGGCACGTTGCGCAGCGCATGGTTGAGGATCTCGATGTGCCGCGCGGCCAGCGTGTCAAATTCCTCCAGGCTGCGGTCGCGATACATGGTGTGACGGCCCATCGCAAGATCCGGGGCGTCGATCTGCAGGATGATCCCGGCCCCGGCAATGGCCTCGTATTCGGTCTGCATGGCGGCCGCGACGGCTTCCAGATACTCATCCTGGGTTCGGTAGTAGTCGTTGGGCTGGAAGAACGCGATGACCCCGGGTGAGGCCGCGTTCATGAAGGCGCCGGTGGGCGCTGCGGCGGCACTGGCCGCTTTGAGATTGCGGATGTCGGTTTCAAGCGGACGGGTATTGCGCACCTTGATCTCGCCCACGCAGCGCGGCCGACGATACTTGGCCGTGGCGCCGCGGTCCGCCAGTTTGCGCAGCAGGGCCGGAAAGTCCACCAGGTCCTGGCCCGCCTCGCGCGCCGTGTCCCCGGCGAAGCCCGACAGGCGCTCGGCGACATAGGTGGAATAGCTGATTTTGCTCATCTCGCCGTCGCTGACCAGGTCGATGCCGATCTGTACCTGGCGTTGCACGACCTGCGCGACCGCCGCGGCGATCACCTCATCGTCCCGGGCTGCATCGCGGGCCTCGCCGCGCTCACGTCCGAAGATCACATCGGTGACAGCCTGACTGCGCGGCAGACTGCCGACGTGGGTGGTCAGGATCCCGTGGCCTGTGTTGTGCATATCCAGCCTTGAATTGAGTGTTTTAACTATACACCCGGGAGTGATCATTTCCGGGTCCACGCGGTTGCGGTAGACTCACCCATCCAGCGCGGAAGTACCACATTTCGGGGGAACTGAAGATGAGCGTGAACAACCACATCAGGCGCCACCATCATCTGACGCTCAGTGTCGGCAACGCCCAGGAAGACTATGACTTTCACACCAAGGTGCTGGGTCTGAAGAGCGTCAAGAAGACCGCACTGTATGACGGCGAAGAGCCGATCCTGCATCTGTACTACGGCAACGACACCGGCGATGTCAGCCGCCTGATCACCTGTTTCCCGATGAAGCATTCGGGGCGCAAGGCCCGCAAGGGTACCGGCCAGATCTGCACGGTCGCGCTGTCCATTCCGGTGGGCTCCGCGTCTTTCTGGCACAGCTATCTGCAGGGCCGTGGTTTCCAGGCCAGCCTCGGGGAGCGTTTCGGCGAGCGCCTGGTCGCATTCCACCACCCCTGCGGCATTGAGTACGAGCTGATCGAGGCGAAGGTCGATGCGCGCAAGCCGTACAGCAATGGTGCGGTGCCACAAGAGCATGGCCTGCGCGGCACCTATGGCATCGTGGTCTCCGTCCGCGATGCGGACAATTCCGAGGAGTTCATGCAGAACGGCTGGAACGGGCGCCGTTTGGGCACCGATGGACGGCACCTGCGCTATGAGGTTGGCAATGGCGGCAGCGGCGCGATGGTCGAATTTCGCGTCGAACCGGATGTGGCCGCTGGCAGCTGGACCTACGGCGAGGGCGTGCCGCATCACGTTGCGTTTGAAGTTGACAACCATGAGGCGCAGAGCCAGGTCAAGTTCCACCTGGAGGGCCTGGGATTTACCGACGTCTCGGAGATGAAGGATCGCGGCTACTTTGATTCGGTCTACGTGCGCACGCCCGGCGGCGCGCTGTTTGAAGCGACGGTCTCCAAGCCCCAGGGGTTCCTGGTCGATGAGCCGTACGAGAAGCTCGGCACGGCGATGCAGATCCCGCCGTTCTTCGCCAATCGCCGTGAGGAGCTGCTGGAGAAGATCGAGCCGCTCAGGTATTGAGCGACGGGCAGTAGCCCTGTCCATGCCTGATTTCTGTTCTCTCGCCGAAGCCGTCGCCGCCAATGTGCGGGATGGCGATTGCGTGGCCATGGAGGGCTTCACGCACCTGATCCCTTTTGCCGCGGCCCATGAGGTGCTGCGGCAGGGTCGCAGGCACCTGACGCTGGTGCGCATGACACCCGACCTCATCTATGACCAGCTGATCGGCATGGGCGTCGCGGATCGCCTGGTGTTCTCCTGGGGCGGCAACCCCGGCGTGGGTTCCCTGCACCGCCTGCGCGATGCCGTCGAGAATGACTGGCCGCAGCCCCTGCAGCTGGAGGAGCATTCCCACGCCGCGATGGCCAACGCCTATGAGGCGGGCGCCGCCAACATGCCCTTTGCCGCATTTCGTGGCTATATCGGTGTCGACCTGCCCAAGGTCAATCCGCGCATTCGCAGTATCGAATGCCCCTTTACCGGGGAGCGGCTGGCGGCGGTGCCGGCCATTCGACCGGATGTGACCATCATCCACGCGCAGCGCGCCGACCGCACCGGCAATGTATTGCTCGATGGCATTGTCGGTGTGCAGAAGCAGGCGGTGCTGGCCGCCAAGCGCGCCATCGTGACGGTGGAGGAAACGGTGGATGAGCTGGCGGCGCCGGGATTGAACTGCGTGGTGCTGCCGGCGTGGACCGTTACCGCGATCGCGGTGGTTCCCGGCGGAGCCTACCCCTCCTACGCGCAGGGCTACTATCGGCGCGCCAACTCGTTCTATACGCAATGGGACGAGATCTCCCGGGACCGTGACCGCTTCCGGGCCTGGATGCAGGAGCAGGTGCTGGAGCGTGGTCCTGAAGTCTTTCGGGCCTACAGCCCGCGGGCGCGTTAGCATGGCCATGGACGCACCCGCCGGCACTTTCAGCGCCAGTGAAATGATGACCGTGGTTGCCGCACGCGCCCTGCGTAATCGCGACGTGTGCTTCGTTGGCATTGGCGCACCCTCGGCGGCGTGCAATCTTGCCCGACTGACGCACGCGCCCGAGATCACCTTGATCTACGAATCCGGGACCATCGGCGCGCGGCCGACGGTGCTGCCGCTGTCGATCGGCGACGGTGAGCTGTGTGAGACCGCCCTGACCACGGTCAGCGTGCCGGAGATGTTCCGCTACTGGCTGCAGGGCGGCCGCATCACGGTCGGGTTTCTCTCCGGGGCGCAGATGGATCGTCATGCCAACCTCAATACCACCGTGGTCGGGGAGTACCGCAAACCCAAGGTGCGCCTGCCCGGTGGTGGCGGGGCGCCCGAGATTGCCTCCAGTTGCCAGGAGATTTTCATCACCATTCCGATGTCGCGGCGCTCCTTCGTGGAGCATCTGCCGTTCGTGACATCACTCGGTCACGGCAGCGGGCCTGGTTCGCGCGCGGCCCTGGGGCTTACCACCCAGGGTCCCACGCGAGTCATGACCGACCTGTGTGTGCTCGAGCCGGATCCTGACTCCTGCGAGCTGGTGGTGACCTCCCTGCACCCGGGAGTCACCCAGGAGGCGGCGCGCGCGGCCTGTGGCTGGCCGCTGCGTTTTTCACCAAGCCTGGCGGTGACGGCGGCGCCCACGGCACAGGAGCTGCAGGTGCTGCGTGACCTGCAGGCGCGCTCCGCCGCCGCGCACCAGGAGGCCAGCTGATGTCCGGCGAGCGGCTCACCCAGGCCTATGTCTGCGATTACCTCAGGACGCCCTTCGGGCGCTACGGGGGCGTGCTGTCCAGCGTCCGCACCGATGACCTCGCAGCACAGCCGCTGCGCGACCTGCAGATGCGTCATCCCCAGCTTGATTGGAGCTGCCTGGATGATGTGTGCTTCGGTTGCGCCAACCAGGCCGGGGAGGACAACCGCAATGTCGCGCGCATGGCGGTACTGCTGTCCGGGTTGCCCGAGAGCGTGCCCGCAGCCACGGTCAACCGGCTGTGCGGATCGAGCCTGGACGCCACGATCACGGCTGCGCGCGCCATCCAGACCGGCGCCGCGGAACTGGTCATAGCTGGGGGCGTCGAGAGCATGTCCCGTGCGCCCTATGTGATGGCCAAGGCCGAGAGTGCCTTCGCCCGCGGCGCGCGGCTCGAGGACACCACCTTGGGCTGGCGCTTGGTCAACCCGCGCCTGGAGGCGCTCGTGGGCTGCGATTCCATGGCCCAGACGGCCGAGAATCTGGTCGCGCAGGGAGGCATCACGCGCGCGGCTCAGGATGCATTCGCCTGGCGCAGCCAGCAGCGCTATGCACGCGCCCTGGCAGGCGGGTTTTTCGCGCGCGAAATCAGCCCGTTCACCCTGACGCTGCCGCGCCAGGAAGCGGTGGTCATCACCGCTGATGAGCATCCGCGGGCGGACACGACGCTTGAAGGGCTCGCGCGGCTCAAGGGAGTCGTACGAGCGGATGGATCGGTGACCGCGGGCAATTCCTCCGGCATCAACGATGGTGCCGCGGCGCTGTTGCTGGCGAGCGAAGCGGCGGCAAAGCGCCATGGTCTGACACCGCGCGCGCGCATCATCGACGCGGCGGTTGCGGGCGTTGCGCCGCGGGTGATGGGGCGCGGACCGGCGCCAGCCACTCAGAAGCTGCTGGCGCGCACCGGTGTGAAGCTGTCACAGCTGGACGTGATCGAGCTCAACGAGGCGTTCGCCGCCCAGGCCCTCGCCGTGCTGCGCGAGCTGGGATTGCCCGATGATGCCGAACAGGTCAATCCCAACGGGGGCGCCATTGCGATCGGGCATCCACTGGGCGCCAGCGGCGCGCGCCTGGTTCTGACCGCGCTCAATCAGCTGCACAGCAGCGGCGGCCGCCTGGCCTTGTGCACCATGTGTATCGGCGTCGGGCAGGGGATTGCGCTGCTGCTCGAGCGCGTCTAGGAGCCGGCGACGGCCGATGCCGCGGTCGTCACATAGCCGATGGCGCGTCCGCCCAGACCCACGCCCAGCCACAGCAGCAGCGAGACCAGCGCGGTCAGCGCGCGCACCGGCGCCCCGGTCTTGGGCCGGTCGAGCACGCGGCGGTGCAGGGTCGCGGTGAACAGCAGGGCCAGCAGCAGGCATATCATCTTCAGCTGGAACGCCCAATTGCCGTAGAGCTTCACCGCCTCGGTGGAGAACAGCAGAAATCCCGACAGCAGCATCACCACGATACAGCCGCGCAGCCACGGTCGCAGCTCCCGGGCGAGCTCGCGCGTCGACGCATGGCCGAAGCGAACGCCCATGAGGCTCAGGTTCAGCATCACCAGGATGCCACCCAGCAATCCCAGCGCCAGCAGGTGGAACACTTCGACGAAGGGAAAGAGCCAGGCGGAGTCGCGGATGGTGTGACCGAAAAAGGACCCATTGCACCAGCGGCAGAAGTCCAGCGTCCAGATTGCGAGCGCATGCATGGACGCTCTCTAGGGCGGCGGCAGAACGTAGGCGATGCCACGTCCGCAGGCCACGACTGAAATCCACAGCACCAGCGACAGCGCACCGGTGAGCTTGGCGCCCGCCGGGGTCACCGGCAGGCGCTCCCATTGCATCAGGCGCCGACCCAGAGTGAGATTGAAGACCACGACATTCAGTGCCGCGGCCAGCAGCATGATCATCTTCAGCTTGAAGAAGATGGTGCCGTAGAACAGAACCGGGTCACCGGCAAAGAGCGAAATCCCGGTCAGCAGCATGATGGCGAAGGCGCCGAACAGCCACGGGTTCAATTGCCGGAACACCATGGACACCGGGGTGCGTCGCAACGCCAGGTCCAACAGGCGCAGGTCCAGCAGAATCACAAAGCCCAGAAACACCGTGAGCGTCAGTACGTGAATGGTCTCGATGACCGGCTCGCCCCAGGTCGATTCGCGGATGAGCGTGCCGAAGGCCGTGTCATGCAGCCACACCAGGGCGCCATCCAGCATCATCCGCGACCCCGCCGGCGGCCGGCTCGCGCGCCTACTTCGCCAGGCACGGTGTCGGGTTCCATTTAGCCGCGTCCGTCTTCTTGAACTGCGAGCTGGTGATGAAGGGCTGGTCCAGGTATTCCGGGTCGTTGACGATGCTGGTCACCACCAGCCAGGTATCGCCATTGGGTTCGCGGAAGCTGTCGAAGTACTCCTCGACGGCGGTATTGGCCCCATAAGGCACGCCGTTCTTGCGCAGGTAGCCGGGGCGCACCTGTGTGGTCAGGACCTTGAGGTAGCCGTCCTGGGTCGGAGCGCGGGCCCCATTGGCAAGACCCGCGGTGGTGGGCAGGCCGGCGGTCACCCCGCCGAAGCCGCCGCGCCCCCTCAAGCCCTCCCAGTCCGCCGCCGAGTAGCCCTGCCAGGTCGGCGGCACATCATGGGGCGCGGTAGCGCTGAAATGCAGCAGCCGCGTCTGCTCGCCCGCATCGGTGTCGACCTTCAGGGTGCTGCCGTCCTGCCAGGTGATGTGCAGGCGGGTCGGGAGCCGCATGATGGCCGCGGCGCCATAGGCGCGGCATTCCTCGCCATTCACCTGGTCGCGCGCCGGATCCCATTTCTGCATCAGGGCACGCCCGGCGCCATTGAGGGCAATGCCGGTGAAATCACCCTTGTCGGGCGTCATCATCCGATAGCGCCAGTCCTCGGTGACCACGGCCACCCAGTACCCCGTCAGATCCACCGGGGCGCGGCTGCGGGCATCGGGCGCAGGCGCACCCGCGCCCGCCTGGGCATGGGCGGCGCCGGCAATGAAGAGCCCTGCGAGCAGCTGCGGCAGCGCCAGGGCCAATGTTGCTCGTGTTCGGCCGCTCACATGATCACCCCTTCCCAGGTCCAGTTGTCCGAGGTGCGCACGATCTTGTGCAGTCGGATCCGACGCTCGTTCGGATCGCGTCCGGGGTTTCCGGTGACGATCACATGGTCCCCGGGCTTGAGCGTGTCGCGGGTGACGTGCTCCTGGATCAGCTGCGCGCCGCCACCCCATTCAATGGACCAGACCTGGGGCTCTCCCTTGTCGTCCTTGGCCGTGACTTTGACGAATGAATGCGGATTGCGATACATGAACTGGGTCAGCGTGCCGTCGATGGTGATTTCCTTGTCGACGAAGTAGGTCGCGGCAAAGGAATGGTGGGCGTGCACGGCGCTGCACGTCAGAACGGCGGCCAAGGCGAGCAGTGCCAGGCTACTGCGACTCATGCTTACTCCCCAAGCCGCTGAGGCTCTTATAGACGGCGGTCACGAACTTGTCAGTGGTCCAGTTTCCCGTGCTTGAACCGTAGCGCGGATCATAGTCGCGGGTCGGTTGCGCGGCCTTGACCTGCTCCAGGGTCATGCCCTTGTTGATCATGTCCTGGATGCGGTCGCGGATGATGATGACCATTTCCTGGTAATAGACCACGTCGGCCACGTCGCACAGACGGCCATGGCCGGGGATGATCAGGGTGCCGCCTTCCTGTTCATCCGCCGGAATCGCCAGTTCCACCACGCGGTTGAGACCTGCGATCACGCCTTGGATGTTTCCGCCGCGTTCCAGGTCGACGATCGGATAGCCATTGGTGACAAAGATGTCGCCGGTGCTGATCACGTCGGAGCGGCGGAAAAACACCATGGTATCGCCATCGGTATGCGCCGCCGGTTCGTGGATCAGTTCCAGGCCCTCATCGTTGAAATAGATCTTGCGTTCCGGGGTGGTGTAGGTATCGGTGGGCCATGCACCCTGCGGCGCCGCGGCCGTGCCGGCAGGTGGGGTGCTCATGCGGTCCAGTACGCTCTGGAACGCGATGATGGTGGCCTGATTGGAGGCGCTGCTGCCGATATCACCCACCACATTGCCGCCGGCAATGGTCGAACCGGCCTTGGCAATGGCCTCGTTGCCGCCGATATGGTCGGCATGCACATGCGTGTCGATGATGTAGCGGATGGGTTTGTCGGACAGGGTGCGTACGGCCGCGAGGACCTTGTCACTCATGGGGGCCAGCCCGGTGTCCACCAACAGTACCCCGTCGCTGCCGGTCTGCACGGTGATATTCCCGCCGGCCCCGACCAGCATGAAAATATTCCCCTGTACCGGCAGGATGTGCACCTCGGCCGAGGGTGCCGCTGCAGGGGGTACCACGGACGGCGCGTTCGCGCCCCAGGCCACGGGCGCCGTCCCCGCCATCCCGGCCACTACCAAAAGCCACCACCGGCGGAGGCGCGTCATGGTGTCGCCGCCTTCTTCGGCGGCCGCGGCAGCACGGGCATGGTCTTCATTTTCAGCATGTATTCCGGATACATGGTCTCAGCGCCGCCCCGCGTGGCCTGGGGCGGTATGCCGTAGTTCGCCGGGAATTCATTGAGGAAGGTGTTGGTGCCGGGCAGGTGGTGCGGTATGACGCCCGCTGGCCGGTCCACTTCATCCACCGGTTCGCAAGGCCAGGGCGCCATCTGCTGTTGGGGCGCGTAGACGAAATCCGTGGTGCGGATGAAGGGTTCGGTCAGATATACGGGATCATAGACAATCACCGCGACGGTCAGATAGTTGCCGTGGCGCATGAGGTGAGCACGGGACGTGGCCAGGTCGCTGCGCGGGATCCCATTGCGCCGGATCCAGTTCTCCTTCAGATGGGTGGTGGTGATGACGAGGGTGTCACCGTCCCATTCCCCCGTGGAAAAACCCTGCCAGGTATGGCGCGCGTAGTCCGGCGGAGGCGGCCGACCGTCCATCCAGATGGTCTGTTCCGCACCGTATGCCGACAGGTGGGTATGGTAGGCGATGACTTTCTGGCTGGCGCGGTCGACCTCTTTCCAGATGCTCAGATTGGAGGGGCCGCGCCAGCCGTAGTCGGCGCCATGCTCGCGGCACTGGTTTTCCTGCAGTTCGATGAGGGCGGCATCCCAGCTGTCGCCGCGCAATCGTGCCGCGTCGTTGATCGGCAGGCCGAGGTAGTCGCCGATTTCCGGGCCCGGTATGCGCTCGAAGCGATCCTCATCGAAGCGCGGGCCCCATTCTCCCGAAGGATCCATCTGGGCCTGGGCCGCCCAGCTGAATGTCAGGCCTAGCAGCAGCGCGATCGCGGTCGCGGTCAAACTGCGCCTGCCGTAAATGCCGGGCATGGAGTCCCCCTGTATCGTTGCGGTGCACGATCCGTCCTGCGCGCCGTGCCCGTTAATATCACAGATTAACCTGACTGTGCCTCTGCGGTGATAGTCCGTTGTGATCTCAACGCGATGCAAATGGCACCGATTGCACTACACTGCGGCTCAGAAGAAGCAAGGGCGCGAAGCGTTCGCGACGTTTTGTTCCCATTCGATACAGCGGCTTTAACAGCGGGGGAGTGTATGACTGACCGGCGCAGTTTCATGGGGTATACGCTGGCTGCAAGCGTGCTGGCCCCGAGAATTCCCAGTGTCATGGCCGAGGCGCCTGCGACGGCGCCGATCGTGGCGACGACCGCCGGGAAAATACGCGGCGTGAGCGACTCCGGGGTGTATGCCTTCAAGGGCGTTCCCTATGCCGCCAGCACCGCCGGGGCGGGCCGCTTCCAGCCACCGGCCAGGGCAAAACCCTGGGCGGGAGTTCGTGATGCCAGCCAGCTTGGCCATCGCTCACCGCAGCTGCTGTCACTGTTTCACGGCTTCGTACCGCCGGAAGTCGAGGTCATGGACCGCGATGAGCCGATGGGAGAGGACTGCCTGGTACTGAACGTGTGGACGCCGACGCTGGAGCGCGCCAGCAAGCTTCCGGTCATGGTTTGGCTGCACGGCGGCGGCTTCACCAGTGGGTCAGGCGGATTCATCTGCTATGACGGCCTGCACCTGGCCAAGAACCACGATGTGGTGGTGGTGACCGTGAATCACCGCCTGGCGGCGCTGGGCTACCTGTATCTGGCCGGCCTGGGTGCGGAGCGTTTCGCCAACAGCAGCAATGTCGGCAATCTGGACATCATCGCGGCGCTGGAATGGGCGCGCGACAATATCGCGTCCTTCGGGGGCGATCCGGGCAATGTGACTATCTTTGGTCAGTCCGGGGGTGGTGGCAAGGTGAGCTCGCTCATGGCCATGCCGGCCGCGCATGGCCTGTTCGTACGGGCGATCGCCCAAAGCGGGGCGTCCATCAAGGGCATTGCGCGCGACGTCGCGAGCCGCGATGCCGAGCGTTTCCTGGCGCGCCTGAATCTCAAGCCGGAGCAGGCCGATCAGCTGCTGACCGTGCCGATGGAGCAGCTGCTCAAGGCCAGCAACGAGGGCAGTGGTCCGCCGATCAACTGGGGTCCGGTAGTGGATGGGAAGACTTTGCCGGCGGACCCGTTCGATCCGGTGGCCACCGCGGTGTCCGGCAACGTGCCGCTGATGATCGGGACGGTCGAGACCGAAGTGACGTTCTTCCCGGGTCAGCCACTGGAGCCCATGGACGATGCGACCTTCCATGGGCGGGTCAAGCAGCTGCTGCGCACTGCCAGCGACGCCGATGTGGAGCGGGTGATCGCCGCTTACAGGAAGGGACGCCCTGACCGGGCGAATACCGATCTGTATCTCATCATGGCCTCCGATGGCGGCTTTCGCGCCGGCATCCTGCTGGAGGCCGAACGCAAGGCGCAGCAGACCCAAAGTCCCGTGTACCAGTATTACTTCACCTGGCGTTCACCGGTACGCGACGGCAAGCTGCGCACCTATCACACGCTGGAAATTCCCTTCGTGTTCGACAATGTGGACGAGTGCCAGTCCATGACCGGTTCGGGCGCGGACCGCTTGCCGCTCGCGGACAAGATGAGCAAGGCCTGGGTGGCCTTCGCCCGTACTGGAAATCCCAATCACCCCGGTCTGACTGACGTCTGGGTGCCGTACGACAATACGCGCCGCGCGACCATGGTCTTCAACGACAAGTGCGAGCTGCTCAACGATCCCTATGGCGCTGAGCAGCGCCTGCTGCGCTCGCTGATGGGACGGACCTGAGCCTGACCTGATCCTTGGGGAGCGCCCGTTAGCGGTTAGCTCACGCTTGGGGCGCGATCCAACGCTGAGACCTGCTCCACGGGCGCATTGCGGGTGCGCCGTGGCGCGGTTTCACGCAGGAACAGGGCGAGCAACAGGCCGAGCACCTGGCCGCCCAGCGCAAAGTACAGCGTGTATTGGATGCCTGAATGCTGGGCGATGGCGCCGGCGACGTGGTTGGCAACACCACCGCCAAAGATCTCACCGGCACCAATGACCAGGCCGGCTGCAGAGGCCACCAGGCCCGCGGGCGCGGCTTCAGCCGGGATCGGACCTGCCAGAATCGCCAGCGCTCCGAAGTTGAACATGGCCGCCACGAACAGCAGGCCAAACAGCATGGGCATGTTGGACCCGGTGTGGATGAACAGCCACAAAGCGATGCCGGCAATCACGAATGACAGCAGCGTGGCGAGTCGTCGGCCAATGAAGTCCGAGACCGTGAGCAGCCCGAACTGGCCCAGTGCGCCGCCGAAGCCGATGGCCGAAGTGACAATGCCCATCTGAGTGCCGGTCAACTTGACGTAGTCGACCAGATAGTTCGGCATCATTGCCGACAGTACAAAGATTCCGGTCATCGCGCACAGCAGTGTCACCATGGCCAGCGGCACATTGCGGTGCCTGAACAATGTCCCAAGCGACGCACGCGCCACCACGGTCGTGCCGCGCTGGGCAGCGAGGGTCGCAGGTTCGCGGATTACGAACCACAGGATGGCCGCGATCACCAGTCCGGGAAGACCCACGATCCAGAACACATGGCGCCAGGTCGTGATCAGCAACAACTGGGTCGCAAGGATCGGCCCGACGCCGCTGCCAAACAGCGAGACGGTACATTGGAAGATGCCATTGTTCATGCCGCGCCGCTTGGGATGCGAGGCTTCGACGGCGACCGCGACGCCAGTGGAGGCGACCGGTCCTTCGAATGCACCCATGGTGGCACGGATCACCAGCAGGCTTATGAGCCCGGTCGCCATGCCACTTAGGACCGAGAGCAGCGAAAAGACGATCACAGCAGGCACCAGTATGCTGCGCCGACCGAGACGATCCGACATGAATCCGGTGGCGATGGCCGACACGCCCCAGGCGATGCCGAGTACGGCAACCAGGTCGCCCAGATTCTGATAGGTGAGCGGCAGGTCCTTCATGATTGCCGGGAACAGGGGTGGCAGGATGAAGCGATCGATACCGACCAGACCGAAGGCAAGGCTCATCGTGAGAAGAGACTTCCACTCGTAGGACGTATCCCAGGGCTTCTCGGTAGACATGCTCCCCCCTCGCTTGGCTCACGCGCCTTATGTTGGCCCGCAGCATGATTGCTGTGAGTTGGCGCGAATTGTTATCCGGTGCATCATCGGTCAATGTTCATATGTCGGTCAATCGATCATCGGTCATTGAGGTTCAGGCATGGCAGAGGACTCTACGACCCCGTTCCGTTTTTACGATAACCGCCAGAAGTATCTGGCCTTTGTCACCACCTGCAATGAGAAATCGGCCATTGCGCGACGCGCGACCCATGAACTGAGCCTGCTGCGCCCGACACCGCCTGCGGTGCGGATATTCGACGCCGGCATGGGGGATGGCACCGTCATTACCCGGGTGATGCGGGCCACGCACCGACTGTTTCCCAATGTCCCGCTGCTGGTCGTGGCCAAGGAAATCAGCCTGGAGGATGTGCGGCTGGGCCTGGAGAAGCTTCCGGACCGGCTGTTTGAGCACCCGGCGACGGTATTCGTCGCGACCAATCTCAATTACGCCGAGGCCCCGCGGCTCATGCCGCGCGATGCGCAGGCGGCTGCGGCGCTCAACTGGCAGGAAGTTCGTCTTACGGGATCGACCTCCCACGATTATGCCGACCAGATCGATGAACTGGGCAACACGCTGGTCAGCGGCTGGCAGACCATACCGAGTGCCAAGACCGGCAATCCCAAGGTGGTGCGCCCCACGGTGCTGGTGATTTACCGCGAGGACCGCAAGTTTTTGCTGGATGCGGCCATTCCCAAGCCCGGCAGGCTGTTCGAACACTACGACCTGGTGCTGGCCTCCCAGCCCTGGCGGGCGCGCATGGGTGCGGATTTCAAGGTCCAGAAGGTATTGATGCCGCTCGCGCGCAGCCTCGCCCATGGTGGCCGGTTGCTGGCGATACAGTCCTGCGGCAACGACCCGGGCCTGGAAATCATCCAGCAGCTGTGGCCCGAGGAGCGACCCTTCAAGGTGGACCGCCATGAGCTGCTGAGCACGCTGCGCCGGGAGCTGGGGCGAGACGCGCGCGAATACAATCTAGCCGCCTTGCCGGATGAAAAGGCCGTGTTCCGCTATGACATGCACACCTTGCCCTCCGAGATCGGTGATCGGATCGGAACCTCCACCCTGTTCGCCGCCTGGAACGCTGCGATCTATGTCAATCAGATCGAGGATGAGCGCTTGGATGCAGTGGTCACCAATGGCGCGTATCTTGCGGCCACGCAGAAGGTTCTGCAGAAGCACGGGGGCCTGTGGTTCAACGATGAGGCATTTGTCGTCACGCGGCGCCGCGACTGAAGTCAAGGCATGAAGAAATTCAGGCACGAAGCGGAGTTGTTCAAGGCGGCCTTGAGCGCCGGCGTTGCCTATGCCGAAGGTCGCAAGGCGGTGGAATTCGAGGCCACGGACTCGGCGAGCGACAAGGCTTTGTACATCTATCGCCTGCTGGTTCATGACAAGGTCATCTCTCCCATGCCCGAAGAGCAGGTCGGGGACCAGAGCATTCGTCACCGCCTGGCGGCCTGGTACGCGCATCAGTTGCCCAAGGGCCATCCGCTGCTGGATTAGACCTGCGGCCACGGATCAGAGTATTGTTCCCAGCGCGTGATTTCTTGGGGGTCGATGGCCATGGCGATTCGAGATGCCGCGACTGTTCTTGTGGCCATCCTGGGGCTGACGGGACGCGTGGCGCTGGCCCATCATTCGGTTGGCGGCGAGTTTGATGTCCGCAAAATCGTAACCCTCAGCGGGGTCGTCTCGGATGTGGAATGGGCGAATCCGCATATCTATATTCACGTGGACGTGAAGGATGCGAAGGGGGCCATCACGACCTGGCGCCTGGAGAGCGTGCCGGTCGCCATGATGCGCAAGGCGGGCCTGAGCAAGGTGCTGCTGCTCGGCAATGGCCAGACGGCCAATGTCGAGGCCTACCTGGCGCGGGACGGTACCCCGCACTTGGGCTACCTCGTCAATGTCACCTACGCGGACGGGCACCACTACCAGTTCGCCTCGGATAAGTAGGCCAGCGCATGCCAGGCAGGTGTCGCATGAAACCTTCAGTCACGGCGGCTCTGGCCGCGGTCCTGGCTTGCGCCGCCCCATTGCTGTTCGCGCAGACTCCGCCGCTGCCGCGGGATGCGGCGGGCCATCCGGATCTCAATGGCACCTGGGACAACGGTTCGGGTATCGATTTCGTGAAGCCCCAGCATCTGGCGGGCGGCTCGGTGTGCGTCTCAGGCTGCGATTCCCCGCCACCGGTCGCCACGAGTGGCACGCCGCCGCCGGCCGCACGACCGCCGCGCAATTTTCCGCACTACCGCCCCGAATATCTGGCGAAAGTGGCCGACCTGGACAAGAACCAACTGAAGTTTGACCCGGTTCTGCATTGCCGTTCGCCGGGCCTGCCGCGCATCGGACCGCCGGACAAGATCGTTCAGCAGCCCGGTCAGATCGTGTTTTTGTACGATGATGTTTCCGGAGATTTCTTCCGCATCATTCCCGTCGACGGCCGCCCCCATCGCAAGGACGTGGACCCGAGCACGCTTGGCGATTCGATCGGGCATTGGGAAGGCGACACGCTGGTGGTCGAGGCCAACCAGTTCAATGATGACAGCTGGCTTACTGACAATGGAGCATTCCATTCCGTGGAACTGACCGTTACCGAACGGCTGTGGCGCGTGGGGGACACCTTGCGGTATGAGGCTGTCGCAACCGACCCCAAAGTCCTGACTGAGCCTTGGAAGGTCAACCGGACCGCCAAGCTCACCGATGTCGATTTGGTCGAGGCAACTCCGTGCATCGATAAGGATCTCAACCACGTGGTCGATGGTACGCATCACGACAACCCGCGCTGAGGGCGCGACACGATTGCCGCCCGCGCCGCTCTGGGCCGAATTCGGTACGCGGCTGCGTCGGGGCTTCATTCGCACGACGCTTTGCACCAGTCTGCTCACCGGTCTTTTCTTCGTTGCTTATTTCGCCGTGCAGCGCCATCCGTCCCATGCGGCGCTCGTCATGCCGATGACCCCGCTCGACTCGGCCGTTCCCTTTCAGCCCGTGGCGCTGCTGGCCTACATGACGCTGTGGATCTATATCGGCATCGGACCGGGGCTGCAGCGTGGAGTACGGGAGTTCGCGGTATATGGTGCGTGGCTGTGCGGATTGTGTGCCAGCGGGCTCACGATTTTCTATTTCTGGCCGACCCGAGTGCCAATCTTCATCGCGGTCGCGAACGGTTTCCCTGGATTTTCCACCTTGCGCCGGGTTGATGAGACGGGCAATGCCTGTCCGTCGATGCATGTGGCCGTCGCGATCTTCACGGTGATCCGGATCGATGAGGTCATGCGCACCATGCGCCTGCCGTTGGCACTGCGTGGGGCCAACGCGCTCTGGTTCGCGCTCATTGTCTATTCGACACTCGCCACCAAACAACACGTGGTGCTCGACGTGATCGCCGGGGCGATCCTGGGAGCGATCTTCGCCGTGATGTCTCTGCGCTGGCGGCCGGGCTTTGTCGTTCAGGCGGAACTGGAGCCCCTGCCACTGCCTTCGTAAGCTCGAACCGCTGATCCCGGGAGATTCTCATGGCCTGCAATCCAGACGTGCTCAAGAGCGTCCCGCTCTTTGCCTTGCTCGATGAGGAGGAGACGGCGGTTCTCGCCGCCCAGGTTGAAGTCAGACAATTTGCGGCCCGGGAACGCATCTACAAAGCGGGCAGTCCCGGCGGCCAGGCCTACGTGCTGTTGTCCGGCAAGGTGCGCGTGACGACGGTTGACGAGGACCAGCAGGAGGTCATCGTCGATGAGCCTGCGAGCGGCGAGTTTTTTGGCTTTGCCTCGATGCTCGAGCAGACCCCTCACCGCACCAGCGCCATTGCCCTGGAGGCGACCGACTGTCTGGAGGTCGCGCGCGATGACATTGCCGTGCTGCTGGAACGCAAGCCACATGCCGGCATGGATCTGCTGACCACGCTCGGGCGGCAGTTTCATGCGGCACACGATCTGGTGCGCATGCGCGCAAGCCGCAACCCCAATGAGTTCATCGAAACCGAAGCCACATTTCCCGAACGCCTCGCCGACCAGGTCGCGCGTTTTGGCGGCTCCTGGATCTTCATCATCACCTTTGGCGTGATCATGGTGGTCTACACCGCGATCAACATCGCGCTACGTGGCAGGGCCTGGGATCCGTATCCTTTCATCCTGCTCAATCTGTTTCTGTCGATGCTGGCGGCGATTCAGGCACCGGTCATCATGATGAGTCAGAACCGTCAGGATACCAAGGACCGGCTGCGTGGCGAACTGGACTTCGACGTCAACCGTCGTGCCGCCTCGGATATCCAGGGGCTGGCACGCAAACTCAATCTGCTTGACGATAAAATCGATGACATGGGCGCGCTGCTTCGCGAGGCGGGCCGCCGTGTTTCGTGAAGCGCACGCGCACCACGCGATTCCACCACATGAGTACCCCGGTCACGAACAGGCCGCAGGGTACCAGTCCCAGAACCACCCATAGCGCCTCGATGAACGGCCCATAGGCACGGCCGAAGTGCAGGCGCACCAGCCATGCGATGGCATCGTCGGCCACGGCATCGAAGCTATTGGGAAAGGCGAAGTACACTCCGGTCAGGGCCCACATCAACACCAGCAGCAGCATCCAGAAACCCAGGACGCTGTGCAGGTCCCAGATGAAGCGCTGGGCGCTCACATCGCGACGCAGTGTGAGGCTGCGACGCCAGCGAGCGCGACCGGGCCACCACAATATGGCGCCCGTCACGCACATCAGCATTACGGCGATGGCGCCCAGGCCATTGATCAGCAGGCCCGGGCGGCCGATGCCCAGGTGATCGTGGAATTCGGCCATCCAGCTGATGAAGGCGGGTTCACAAACCGTTCTCACCATACGGCCCGAAGCGGTGAGGGCCAAAGTGCCTGGGCAAAGAACACGGTCCAATTCGCGCCGGAAAACAATCAGGCTGCCCGACAGGCTGATGATCAGGACATACAGCCCGGTTGCGATGCCGCACCACAGATGAATCTGAAATAGAGCCCGACGCAGCCACAGCGAGTGTGGGTGCTTTGCAAACCCTTTGAGTACGGCCATGCGCACCAGAATGCGGCATTTGCGCGCACGCTGCCAAATGGATTACGCCGCGCCCGTGTTGGCGTTTGCCAATGGTAGTCCCGACCCTACAGGTCCGTGGCAGGAGGTCTTGCCCTGGAATTGGGGTGGGCGACGACAGTGCGGCCATTTGCGGGGCTCATACTGGCTGCACGTTGAAATTTGGGAATTAAGGCGGAGGTAGAGATGAGCAATCGACAAACAAAAGCGTCCGGGCCGATGTGGGCCGTTGCGGCCGCGACTGCGCTGCTGGTCGGTTGCGCGCACCAGCCGCCGCCCAAGCAATTCACCGCGGATGCGCCCTTCAGCCGCAATTTCTCCGGAACCGGAGACTCAGTGTGCTGGAGCGTCAAGCGCGCACTGCTCAGTCAGGGATACATGCTGGATCGTCCCAATGATTCGGGTGTCATGACCGGCTCGCGCGATCAGCAGCCCACGCCCAAGCTCAATGTCACGACCCGGCTGCAGACCACCTGTGCCGACAACAAGAACGGCACCAGCAGTGTTTTCGTGACGGCCACGCGTGAGGAAAACAAGCTGCAGAAGATGTCGCAGACCACGAGCATGGGCGTCGGACCTGCGACGCTCACCTTGCCGTCCGGATCGGCCAAGGTTCTAGGAACGGTCAGACGGGAAACGATCACCGATCCGAATTTCTATGGCCAGTTCTTCAGCCTGGTTCAGAACTTCGTCGACCAGGAAAAACTCTCCCAGGCATCCGCGCCCGCAGTCGCCCATCCGGCGGAGCCGCTTCCCAGCGCCTCCCCGCCTGCGGCGCGCAACGATGTTCAGCCGAACAACTGAATCAATTTCTTGTTGAGTGATGGAAGGAGGTTCTATGAAACGCACTACGTTAGTTGCAATCGCCGTCGGGGCCGTCCTCGGAACGGCATTGCCGGGTGCATATGCCCAGACCCAGCCCCTGCCGCAGTCAAGCGCGCCAGTGACTGGCACCGCGGGCCCCAGCCCATCGCAGAGCACCGCGCCTGCCGTTGGCCAGGCCGGCCCGAATCCCAATGCGGCCCAGGCAAGTGTCCAGCAGGACCGGGCGGATGTCCGAACCGACAACAAGGACATTCGTACCGACCAGGCCGACCTGCGCACTGATCAACGCACGCTGCATCAGGACTACCAGAAGGAGCAGAACGGGGCCAACGATCAGGGCGCCATAAAGCAGGAACGTGGCGACGTCCAGACGGACCGCCAGAACCTGTCCACCGCCAGGACCGACCGGGCGGACGCTGAGAAGAACAGCGCGCAGGCGCAGCAGGACATCCGTCAGGATGCCCGCGACGACCGACAGAGCCTGGCCACAAACCGGGCTGACATCCGCACCGATCGACAGGACATCGCTCAGGACAAGGCGAATATCAGCGCCAACCAGAGCAACATTGCCCAGAACCGGGCGGACATCAAGACTGACAAGTCGGACATTGCTCAGGATCAGGCCAATGTACGCTCCGAGCGGCATGACCTGCGTCAGGACTACGCCAAGGAGCGTGCTGGCACCAATGAGCAGAGTGCCATCGATCAGGCGCGCTCTGACATCCGCAGCGACCACCAGGACATGCGGCAGGATCGAAGCGCCATCCGCACTGATGCCAATAACATCAGGACGGACCGCAGCAACATCCAGACCGATCGAAAGGACATCGGCGAGGACCATAGTGCCATTCGCACGGATGCGAGCAATATGCGTACGGACCGCCAGGACCTGAGGGCCGATCATCATGATCTGCGTGCTGACAACCAGGACTTGCGCAAGCCCGGCGCGGTTCAGGCACAGCAGGTGGCGCACAATCAGACCAAGCCTGCGACCACCACGGTCAAGACGCCGAGCCAGCAGCTGACGGCGAGCAATCTGGCCAACAACGCGGCCAAGAGCAACAAGGAGACCCAGAAGGATCAAGTAACGCAGAAGGCCTGGTATCACTGGGTCTGGTAACACCAGGCACTAGGTACGGGTAGCACGCGGCCTGCACGGAATCGTAGGATTTCGTGCAGGCCGTTCTTTGGACGGTCATTTCCCGAAGCGGATCAAAGTCTCGCGATGTCGTTCATGGCGCACGGTCATGATGCGTATGCGCAGCAGGTCGCGCCGTGACACGAAGCCCACGACGCTGCCATCGCCGCGATTGAGCACCGGCACGCGCCCCGCGTCAGTCTCGTGCATGCGGTCCGCCAGCTCGCCCACAAGTTCGTCGCTGTAGCCGGTCACGAACTTGTGGGTGCCCAGCGCCTTTCCCAGCGACTTGCCGTGCGGTCGGCCCTCGCTTGCCCAGCGCAGCACATCGGCCTGGGTGAGGACTGCGCGCAGCGTGTTGGCATGATCCACGACCGGATAGCTCTGATGGGGTGCCGGCGCCTGCTGGTTGGCGAAGAAGGCGACGGCATCCTCCACCGGCATGCTGTCAGGGAGCGTCGCGGCGGGGTGAGTCATGATGTCCGCTACACGCATGGTCTCGAAAGGATCCACGACATATTCGCGTGTTACGTGATGACCGCGGCGCGCCACCTTCTCGGTCAGAATCGAACGCCGCAGCAGCAGCACGGTGGTTGCATGAGCCGCGGTGCAGGCGATCGCCAGGGGTAGCAGTGCCCCCACATTGTGGGTGAGTTCCAGGGCGAAGAGGGTGGCCGTCAGCGGCGAGCGCATGGTGCCGCCCATCATGGCCGCCATGCCCAGCAGCGCCCACAGTCCCATCTGTGCCCCTGGCATCAAGCCGCCGAACAGGGCGCCGATCGCACCACCCATGATCAGCAACGGGGCGAGCACACCACCTGATGTTCCTGAGCCGAGCGCGACGGACCAGATCACGGCCTTGACGAGCAGCAGCATCAGTATCGCGTGCACGGTGCGATCGCCATTCAGCAACGCTGCAATATTGTCATAGCCCACGCCCAGGGCGTGCGGTTCGATGAGGCCACCCAGCCCGACCACCAAGCCACCGATGGCGGGCCACCACATCCAATGGATGGGCAGGCGCTGGAATAGATCCTCAGTGCCATACACCATCAGTGTCAGAAACCCCGAGGCAAGGCCGCACAGCACGCCAAGGCCCGTGGCAAACAGTAGGCCGAGCGTCGGCAGTGATGGGCTGATGGCCATGGGAAACAGCACCCCCCCGCCCATCAGCGCGGGGCGCCAGGCAGCGGCGACCACGGCAGCAATCGCCACCGGTACGAAGCTGCGCGGTTTCCATTCGAACAGCAGCAGTTCGACCGCCAGCAAGATGGCGGCAACCGGGGTGCCGAAGGTCGCGGCCATGCCGGCCGCCGCGCCGGCGACCAGCAGTGTCTTGCGCTCGGCGTTTGAAAGATGGAACAGCTGGGCGAACAGGGAGCCGAAGGCGCCGCCGGTCATGATGATGGGCCCTTCGGCGCCGAATGGTCCGCCGCTGCCGATCGAGATGGCCGATGACAATGGCTTGAGGATCGCGACCTTGGGCTGTATGCGGCTGCGGCCGATCAGAATGGCCTCCATGGCCTCAGGAATGCCGTGGCCGCGGATCTTCTCGGACCCGTAGCGCGCCATTACCCCGATGATCAGGCAGCCCGCCACCGGAATCAGGACCGCCCAGGGCCCCAGGTTGTTGCCCGCGATGGAGGCCTGCGTGGCACTGAAGTGGCCGTAGTAGGCAAGATTCGTGGCCAGATTGATCAGATGCAGTAGGGTCCAGGCGGCTGCCGCGCCCGCGCTCCCCACCACCGGCGCCATGGCTCCCAGGAGCAGCAGACGGCGGTCGGCGCTGAAATCGCGCAGCCGGTCAGTGTGGCCAATGCCAGGTTTATGAACGTGCGCTTGCATGCGGCGGCCTCGAATTGCGGGTCAGGGGTGGGGGCGCTAATATATCGTAATACGATATACCTGGAAGTGTTATGCGCAGCAGGATTGCAACCGCGGCTGCAACCGCCCAGCGGGCCGCCGGCCCGGACCTGGGCCAGGCAGACTATGAGAGGCTGGCGCAGTTCCGTTATCTGCTGCGGCACTTTCTGATCTTCAGCGAGGCGGCCGCGGAGCAGGCTGGCCTGACGGCGCAGCAGCATCAGGCGCTGCTTGCCATAAAGGGTCACCGAGGCCCCAAACCGCTCACCTCTGGCATCCTGGCTGAGCGCCTGGCGATCCAGCCGCACAGTGCCGTCGGACTGATCGATCGGCTCGAGCTCAAGGGACTCATCCACCGTGGCGCCGTGCCGGGCGATCGACGGCAGGTATTGATCCAACTCACCGCCGCTGCCGATGTTCTGCTGCGCGAGCTGACAGTGGCCCACCGCGATGAGCTCGAGCGCCTCGCCCCGCTGCTGCGGTCGCTGCTTAAGAGGTTCTAGGGCCGCCGAGGCATCCATGAGCCGCCTTGGGCGCGGCCATCCCCTGGTGGTACATTCACCCCAGTCGGGGGAGCATTGCATTGCCACAGCAACTGGACGTTCTCTTCACACCACAGCGTGTCGGCAGCCTGGTGCTGCGCAATCGCTTCGTGATGCCGGGCATGCAGCGCGGATTCATGAACGACGGAGCGCCGACGCCGAAGATGGTGGAGTACATGCGCCGCTGTGCGGCCGGCGGTGTCGGTCTCATCATCAGCGAATCCACCTCCCCGGACCACCCATCAGCGTACTGGCAGCCCGTCATGGGTCGACTGGAACCTGGGACACTTGCCGCCTGGCGGCCGGTGGTCGAGGCCGTGCACGGGCAGGGGGCCGCCTTCCTGCTGCAGCTGTGGCATCCGGGAGCCATGCGCAAGGTAGCGCCGGGGCATCCGCTGGCCGGCTTTCCGGCGTTGAGTCCCTCCGGCCTGATCCAGGCCGGGCGGCCGCATGGGCGCGCCATGACGCCACAGGATCTGCAGGACCTGAAGCAGGCGTATGTGCGTGCTGCACAGCAGGCGCAGCAACTGGGCGCCGATGGCATCGAGGTCCACTCCGCCCATGGCTATCTCCTGGACCAGTTTCTATGGGCCGAGACGAACCAGCGTGAGGATGAGTATGGTGGTCGCTCGCTGGCGGAACGCGCCCGTTATTCGGCACAGATCGTCACCGCGATCCGGGCGGCCGTCGGCCCGGACTTCGTGATTTCCTATCGTTTTTCGCAGTTCAAGGAAGTCGACTACGGCGCCGTGGTGGCGCAGAGCCCCAAGGACCTGCGGGACATGTTGACGCTGTTGCGCAGCTGTGGCGTGGACCTTTTCAACGTCTCCTCACGGCGCTTTCACAAACCGGAGTGGCCCGACAGCGAACAGCCGCTGTTCACCATCGCCGAGTGGGTCAAATCCATGACCGACGCGACCGTCATGACCTGCGGCAGCGTCGGGGTCAATGTTGAGATGTTCGCCAACCTGTTTGACGATGAGGAGCCATCCGAATTGACTCTTGAAGGCGATCTGCGCTTCCTGGCAGATCGTGTGGGCCGTGGGACGCTGGACCTGGTCGGTGTCGGCCGCATGCACATCGCCAACAATGATTTCGTGAACAAGGTGCGCGAAGGTCGCTACCGCGAGCTTTCACTGTTCAACAAAACCACTCACCTCATGGAGGCGATGGCGGCGGTGGAGCCCGGTTTCGTCGAGGAATCACGCAAGAACCATGCGGCTGACTAGTGCTTTACTGCTGGTTGCTGCGACCTTGGTGCTGTGCCCGGCGCGCTGCAATGCCCAGGGTGCCCCGGCCCCGGTGACGCGACGCTCCGGGCCGCCGCGAGTCTTTGTCCCGATCACCGGTGACCTGTGGCGCGTGGGCAATGGAAACTGGTGGAGCCTGGTCTATGTGACACCGGAGGGAATCCTGCTGGTTGATCCGATCAGTGCGGATTTTGCAGGCTGGATGAAGAGTGAGTTCGCGAGCCGGTTTCCGGGCAAGGCGGTGCGCTACATCATCTACAGCCACAGTCACTGGGACCATGTGGGTGGCGCTGCGGTGTTTGCCGACAGTCATCCGCATATCGTGGGCCAGGAGCGCATCCTCAAGAACATGGATGGCCGCTACCCGCATATGCCCGGGAACATGATCGATCTGAATCACAACGGCACCATAGAGTCCGAGGAGATCGCCATCCCCACTCTGGAGCATCCCGGCATCTGTGGCATGGGCCGGGGCTACTTCGAGTCCGTCGATCGCGATCACACCGGACACATCACTCCCGCGCAATGGTGGGCGACCCAGGGGGTGGTGCCACCCGACATCGTCTATTCGGAACGGATGACCCTGGTGTTTGGCGGCCGCACCATCCAGTTGATCTTTCCGGGTCTCAACCATGCGGATGATGGCACTGTCGTGTACTTCCCCGCGGAGCGGGTGGTGTTTTCGGCCGACTTTCCGGCCGACGCACTGGTGAGCACATCAATGCGCTCACTGCCCAGCGGCTGTGGCATGTTCGACCAGCATCCGCTTGCCGAATGGATCAGGTCTTACAGAACCATCGAGGCCTTGGACTTCGACATCCTGGCCCAAGGGCACGGGTCCGTCACCTTCACCAAGGCGGACGTGACCGAGGGCCGACAGTACTTCGAGGACCTGCGCGCCGGTGTTGCCCAGGGAATGGCCCAGGGAAAAAGTCTGGCGCAGCTGAAGAAAACTCTGCTGCTCGAAAAATACAAGGATTGGGCTTACTACGACATGCTGCGGGAAGTGGACATTGAGGCGGCCTACCTGAATCTCGAGAACTATCCATGAAGTGCGTGCGCCCCGGCAAGCTGCTGGCGGCCCTGGCAATGCTGTGTCTGTCCGGACGGTCGGTGGCGGATGAGGCGCCCCCGCCTGCGCCCTCAGTGCCCGCCATCAAGGCCTGCATCAAGCAGATGGACCTCAAGGACCAATGGACCTTCAGCTGGAAACTCGTGGAAATCGGCGCACCCCGCCACCCCCGCAACAGCTACGAAGCCCTATATGCGCCTGCGGGACCGGGACGAGACAGCGTTTATGGCTATCCGGTTCATGTGATGTACAACGTGAATGCTCTTAAGGATATTGATGCCGTCTATTGGCTGATACGGGACTCCAGAGGTCACTGGCAGATTCCCGCCATCTGCACCATACAGTGACGCACGGGTCGGCGGGTCACTGCAAGGCAGCGGGCTCGTAGCTGGAGGCCTCCCGGACATCCGAGGGTCCGACCACGCCATGGTATGGCGCAAGCGCCTCCACCTCACTGCGATCGTAGAGCTTATCCCCCAGGATTCCGTCATCCACGTAGGCGCTATGGGGGTGAGGCTTCAGGTGCAGGGTCTGTAGCTTCTGCAGCACCTGTTCGACCGGCATTCCCCATTCATCGGCCAGTCTTTCCGCCGTGGGGTGCGCAAACGACAAATAGAGATTTTCCGCATTCGAGTGATCCTGGGTTTTCCTGAAATCCACCTTCGAGCGCAGGCTTTGTCGATAGTCAGCCACGACACGCATCTGGCTGGTGACAAGTTCACGGAACTGCCGGGTGGTGTAGTACCCGGCAACATCGGTGACATTGCTGAAGGGTGGATTCAGATTGATCTCATGGCACCACAGACACTTGCTCGGCTTGCCGGCGGTGGTAAGCGCAGGTGTCGTCGCCGTTTTCAGATGGCCGTCAAGATCGTACAGTCCGAAGCGCAATTGCCCGTTGTCCATGAACTCCAGGGTCTCGATATCCTGTTTCCTGAAGGTTGCATCCTTCAAGGCGCCGGACCCCTCGAATGCGACAAAGGCAACGCCGCCGATGCCGGCCCCGGTCCCAATCTCGATAAGACGATTGCCATGCGCCACGGCCGATTCGACTACGGCGATCTGACGGGGCGCAAATGTATGCCTGGCCCGGAACATTGGATAACTAGGACTGGTGCCGCTGAGCTCGTAATAAAGATTGGCACTGCACAGGCTCACGAAAATGAAGCGGCCAATGTCGATGGCGCCGGTCCTGCGGTATTCCTCGCTGGCCTTGAACTCGCGCAGCAGCTTCTTCCACGCCTCCTGCGTGCCCTCCTGGACCTGTGCGGCGCCAAGATCGAGTGTTACCAGCTTGCCATGCCAGGTCAGGACATTGGCCGAGTCCGGCAGCTTGGCCCCGAGAAAGGACAGGGCCCAGTAAAGTCCGGTATTGACGTTGCTGCGGTGCTCCTTGGGGTAGTTCCTGACCCATCGCAGGTCGATGGCCAGTTGCGGATCCGCGGGCGGTGGCGGCGTGCAACTCGAAAGGCAGAGGCTGAGTGCCAGCGCGAGCAAAGCCCACATCCAGATGGCGCAGGCACGGGAGCTGAATTGACGGACGTTGCACGATTTCACGTGAAAATCCTAAGTGTTGGGTTTGGTGAAGTCCATCCGTGTTGACGCGCTGAACCTTTTGCCCGCTTAACGGAACTCACCCGGACAGATGCTGAGCGAGTCATTTCAGGCGGTGGAGGCGGCGCCGATCTACCGGCGCGATATCGATGGGTTACGGGCGATCGCGGTCCTCCTGGTCATTTTCCATCACTACGGTATACCCGGATTCGGCGGGGGATTCGCCGGTGTCGATGTCTTCTTTGTCATCTCCGGCTATCTGATCGCCGCCCATATCGAGCGCGACCTTCTGGCCGGGCATTTTTCGCTTCTGGCGTTCTACGAACGTCGCGTCCGCCGCATCATTCCCGCTCTATTCGTCATGTATGCGCTCGTGTTGCTGGCGGGTGCGCTGGTGCTGTTTCCACCCGATCTGCATTTCTTCAGCGGCATTGGCGGCTATGTGGTGCCGTTTCTCGCCAACTTCGCGCTCTATCGCAACGCGGGAGTCTACGGCGGCCAATTCGCCGACCATGTGGTGCTGCTGCATACCTGGTCGCTCGCCGTCGAGGAGCAGTTTTATCTGCTGTTCCCGCTGCTGATGCTGACCATCTGGGGATTGTGTCGCGGGCGCTATGGCGCCGTGCTGTGGCCCTTGGCCCTGCTATCACTCTTGGCCTGCATGGTCGTGGTGCGCATCTGGCCGTTGGCGGCATTTTATCTGGCACCGTTTCGCGCCTGGGAACTTCTGGCCGGCGCACTGCTGGCGGTGGGAAAGTGGCCTCCGCCGCAGCAGCGCAGCACGCGCGCCGGCGCTGCGGTTGCGGGCCTGGTGCTCATCGCCGCCGCGGATGGGTTGCTGAGCACGGACAGTCCATACCCTGGCGAGTTGACGCTGCTGCCCTGCGCCGGAGCCGCCCTGATCATCCACGCCTCATGCGATCAGAGTATGACCGTGGGTCGAGTACTGGGCATCGGCTTCATGCGCCGCATCGGTCAGTGGTCCTACTCGCTTTATTTGTATCATTGGCCATTGCTGCTGCTGGTTCAGTATTACGCCCTGGATCCGCTTTCGGCGCCAATGCGTGGGCTACTGCTGGGGGCGACTTTGCTTCTGGGGGCGCTGTCGTGGCGCCTGGTGGAGCAGCCGTTTCGCGGAGCGAACGCGTGGCTGGATCGACGGTCACTCTTTGCAGCAGCAGCGCTCTGCGGCGGGGTGCTGATGCTGGCCACGGCGGGTGTGCATCGCGCCACGGACCCGGTGCGCTATGACGCCACTGAGCGTCTGCGCTTTCCGACGCAATCGGCTGAGCAGCTACGCTGTACGGGCAGCTCGCCGGAGCTTGTGCAACGCCCTGTATGCGTATTGGGGGACAGGTCGGCGCGCATCAGCGCCGTTGTCTGGGGTGATTCGCACGCAGTTGCCATGCTGCCGGCGCTCGAGGCAGCCTTTGCCGGACATCACGAAGCGGCAATGTTTGCCCAGAGCGGTCGCTGCCCGCCGCTGCTGGGAACCTATGTGCGCGATAGCACGCCCGGTCAATGGATCGGCCTGCGTTCATGGATGGACGCGGCCGGCGTGGGCCATGGGGCAGGCTGCAAGCGGCACAACGACCTGGTCCTGCAATGGGTCATTCAGAACCGGATCCCCAAAGTGATTCTGATAGGCCACTGGATCGCAAATACCGAGAGTCGGTTTCTAAGCACACTGACCGATGCCGAGACCCCGGGCAATTATTCCGTGAAGCAAAACGCCGTGGTGTTCGCGCGCGGGCTGGAACGGCTGCTGGCGGTGCTGCAAGAGCAGCATGTACGAGTGTTCCTGATGGCGGATGTTCCGCAGAAGTCCCTGAGCGTGCCCTATCTGCTGGCTGCCGGGCGGCGGCTGCAACTGCATCGTGATCTGAGTATCAGCCGGGCCGACTATGAGACGCAGCAGCGCAGTGCCATGGAAATATTTGCGCGTCTGCAGCGGCACTACGCATTCACGATCCTGAGGCCGCAGGACATTCTGTGTGCGCAAGGCCGTTGCACCTTCGAAACTGATGCAAGCCCCTTGTATGTTGACAGTGAGCATCTCGCGATCACGGGCGCCATGCTCGGTGCGCCCGCTCTGGAACCGGTGTTCGCCGAAGAGCGTTGAGGCTTGGCCCTAGGCCGCCCGCACTTCGTCTGCCCAGACTCGGAAGCCTTCGAGCACGTTTGGCCCGAATGTCATGCTGATCGCGACATCGGCGGCGTCGCGGCCTCGCGCGATCAATACCCGGCCGATTCGCGGCTCATTGTTGCGGGCGTCGAACGTGAACCAGGTGCCCCCGACATACGCTTCAAACCAACCTGCGAAATCCATGGGCGCATCAGCCGCAGGAATGCCGATATCGCCGAGATAGCCGGTGCAATAGCGTGCGGGAATATTCAGACACCGGCAAAGGGTGATGGCCAGGTGCGCGTAGTCCCGACAAACGCCCTTGCGCTCATGGAATGCTTCCGAGGCGGTTCTGGTGGCGCGTGCGAACTCGTAGCCGAATGTAATGTGCCTGTTGACGAAATTACATACCGACTGCACCCGTGACCAGCCGCCCATCGTGGTGCCAAACAGGGTCCACGCCACGCTGCTTAGATTATCGGTGTCGCAGTAGCGGCTGCCAAGCAGATAGACCAGGGTTTCCTGCGGCAGGGTTTCCACGGGATGCTGTTGCGCGTCCAACATCACGGTCTCCGGCAACCCTCGATCCGTGATCAGTGCGTCCGTGGTGATACGGGTGCGTCCGGCAGGAGCCACGAGGCGGGTGCACAGGTTGCCAAAACCGTCGTGGTACGACACCAGTGGCATCCATGGATCGGTGATCATGCTGTCCGGGCGGACCAGATCGTTGACTCGCGAATGATGGATGTGCAGGTTCATGATCATCGGCGTTGGCTGCGGGCACTGATATATCAGTTCGTAGCCTAAACGAATGTTCAGCATCAAAGCTCCATGGCTGGCGGGCCCGTGCTCACCCAAGCCATCGTTCGCTTGGGGGCGGGGAGGTCGCAGTGGTGCATAACGGGGGTGGCTGGGGCGCCGGCACTTCGGGCAGGCGGCGGAACACGTCGCGCACACCTTCGCGCCATTCTCGGCTCAGGGCAGTGAAGTAGGCGTCGCCTTGCTCGAAGCGGTGACGGCCGCTGATCATGATGCTGTCGCGTTCGCAGAACACCAGATCGATGGGCATGCCCACCGAAAGATTGCTGCGCATTGTGGAATCGAACGACACCAGGACGCATTTCATGGCGTCGCCGAGGTTCGTCGCTAGGGTGATCACCCGATCGAGGATGGGCTTTCCGTACTTTGCCTCACCGGTTTGAAAGAACAGTGTATCGGCACTGGCCTCGATGAAGTTGCCCTCGGAGAAGGTCCGGAACAACCGCATCGGTTCACCCTTGATCTGGCCACCGATGATGAATGAGGCGTTGAACGGACTGACGCTGTCCGCCAGGTGCTTGGCGTCGCGGCGCTCGATGTCCCGCACGGCGTCCGAAACGATGACGGCCACGTCGAACATGGTGCGAGCGTTCCAGATGCTGGTGACGTCATCCTGCACTTCGCCACGCTGTTTGAGCACGCTGATCACGGCCTGCGTTCCCGCCAGGTTCCCTGAGCTCAGCAGGACAATGGCTCGATCACCCGGGCGTTCGAAAACGGTCATCTTGCAGAAGGTAGCGAAATTGTCGACCCCAGCGTGCGTCCGAGAGTCCGATGCGAGGACGATGCCGTCCCTCAGCAGAATGCCCACACAATAGGTCATACACTACTGTCCACGGTGCCTGGGTGCGAATAGTTCATTCATCTGGCAGCTCCACGGGGCGTGCAAGGGTGCGGTTGGCGGACCGTCAGCATTTCTCGTCCGCCGTGTCGGGCAGCCTACGCGACAGCGTGGCCTGCGTCTGTACGCCTGGGCACATTGGGTGCCGCAGGGGCAGCGGAGCGCCCGCTTTGGGGGCTCGATTGACAATGTAGACTCATGAGGCTACATTGCGCCGGTGAGAACCGTCGGCATCCGCGAGCTTAAAAACAGCCTTAGCGAATACATCCGCCGCATACGCGCCGGCGAGACCGTGCTGGTGACGGATCGCGGGGAGATCGTGGCGGAACTGTCGGCACCGGGCACCAGCAAGGCGGACCCTGCGCTGCCACCCGGATTGGCGGCACTGGCCCGACGCGGCCTGGCCACCGTGGGCACGGGCCCGGATCCCTCGCTGTATCGGCCACTGCCGCGCAAACGACGCGGCACTTTTACCTCAGCCCGGCTGCTCGATGAGGAGCGGGGCTCGCGGTGAGCCTGTACGCAGAGTCAAGTGCCGTGCTCGCATGGCTTCTTGATGAGGAATCCGCGCCAGGCATCCGCGAGCTGCTGGCGGCCCAGCAGATAATCGTGGCCTCGGATCTGACGCTCATCGAATGCGATCGGGTGTTGCACCGGGCAGTGGCGTTGGGGGAACTCACCGAGGCCGAAGCGGCCGATCGGCGCGCCCACCTGGCCACTGCTGCTGCACACTGGACTGTCCTGCGCCTCGGTCCGGAAGTGTTCGAGCGTGCGCGTCAGTCCTTTCCCGGGCAGCCGGTACGTACCCTTGACGCAATACACCTCGCCTCATTGCTGGTCGCACGATCGGCGATCTCGGGTCTGGCGCTGCTGAGTCTCGACGGTCGGGTTCGAGGTGCGGCGGCGGGCCTTGGAATTCAGCTGCAACCGGAATGATAAACCTGCGCAAGGGCCGAAGGATGCTTCATGACTGAACACCTGGTTTACGCATCGAGCATTGTCATCGCGGCAGCGATCGCCGTGGTCGGATATCTGTTCGCCCGCAAATGGCGGGCGCGGGAGCTTGCCACCGCCAGCGAGGGGGCGATGTTGCGAACGCTCATCGACAATCTTCCGGACCTGATTTACGTCAAGGACGTCAACGGTCGCTTTCTTCTGGCCAATGTCGCGGTAGCGCGCATCATGGGCGCCCAGGCGCCGGGTGACCTGCTGGGCAAGAATGACTTTGACTTCCATCCCAAGGAGCTGGCGACTCTTTATCACGAAGACGAACAGGCGGTGATCCGCTCCGGCAGGCCGCTGTTGGCGCGTGAGGAAGAATGCCGGCATCCGGCCGGCAATCTGGTGCGCCTGGAGACAAGCAAGATACCGCTGCGAGATGCGGCTGGAACGGTGGTCGGTCTGGTGGGAATCGGGCGCGACGTTACTCTGCGGGTCAACGAGGCACGGGCCTTGGATGATGCGGTACGCGAATCCAGGGAGGTCATCCAGGCGGTACTTGGCGGAGCGAGCGATCGGCGCATCGGGATGCACGGCAAGACCGGCAATCTGCATCTGTTGGCGCAAAGCGTCAACGAGCTGATCGACAGCGTTTCAAGGACCGTTGCCGAGACCATGCAAGTGATGCGGCGCGCCGTCGACGGGGATCTCACTTCGCGAATGGATTTGAAGTCCAAGATGGGAGACTTCAAAGTCCTGGCCACCTCGGTAAACTCGATGATTCAGGCCATGATGGAAGTGGTCGCCACATTGGCGACGACCTCGCGCGCGGTGCAGCTTGGAGCGGAGGAAATCTCACGCGGCAACCAGGCACTGAGCAACCGAACTGAGGAGCAATCCTCCAGCCTGGTGGAGACCACATCCACGATGGAGGAGATGACAGCGATAGTGAAGAACAACGCCGACAATGCGGCGCAGGCCAACCAGCTGGCAGTGGCGGCGCGTGAAAAGGCCGAAGGTGGCGGCCGAGTCGTTGGCGCGGCGGTTGCGGCCATGGGCGAAATCAATACCGCCAGCAATAAGATCGTCGAAGTCATCGGGGTCATCGATGAGATCGCGTTTCAGACCAATCTATTGGCGTTGAATGCGGCGGTGGAGGCGGCACGGGCCGGCGAACAGGGTCAGAGCTTTGCGGTGGTGGCCTCCGAGGTGCGCAATCTCGCCTCGCGCAGTGCCAAGGCCGCCAAGGAGATCAAGGCGCTGATCCAGGACTCGGTGCGCAAGGTGAACGAGGGCACCAGGCTCGTGGATGAATCCGGCGAAGCGCTCGGCGAGATTGTGACGCGGGTGAAGAAGGTCACAGACGTGATGGCAGACATCGCGAACTCGAGCCGTGAGCAGGCCTTGGGCATCGAGCAGGTGAACAGCGCGGTCATTGCCATGGACTCAATGACCCAGCAGAACGCAGCGCTGGTTGAAGAGGCGGCGGCGGCGGCCACGGCCCTGAACGAGCAGGCGACGAGCCTCACCGAGCTCATAGGGCACTATCGATTGTCGTAGGGCGTCGGCGCTCGCCGACCACGACCGTAACCATCGCCGTCGTTGCGCTCACCTGATCGTGAGCTTATCCGCGCTTGTTAAGGGTCATGGTGACACGAATCCGCTATCCTTCGAGGGGCTAGGTCTGTCCTATCGGGTAGGCTTCCGCTTGTCATTCTAGGATTGCGAGGCACCGGCAATGGCGACGCGTCGACTCAAAGGAAGCGAGAAAAGCGCGCTGCCCAATGCGCGCGCGATCGGGCCCGCCGACCAACACGAGCGGCTCGAGGTGAGTGTGATCGTGCGGCCACAGGCCCGGGAAGCGCTCGCCGAACGGGTCTCGCGCCTGACTCGTGCGGATCGATCGGAGGGCCCGCTGTCGCGCGAGGCGTTCGCCGCGGCGCATGGGGCGAGTAGCGCGGATCTGGCCGCGGTCAAGGCGTTCGCGCACTTGCACGGGCTCAGCGTCGTGCAGGAGCATGCGGCGCGACGGACCGTGGTGCTGGCGGGGACCGTGGCGCAATTCACTGAAGCCTTCAGCGTCGAACTCAAGCGCTACGAATATCCGGATGGAACCTACCGTGGCCGCGAGGGCGGGATTCAGATACCCGAAGAGCTCGAACCCATCATCGAAGCGGTACTTGGTCTGGACAATCGGCCCCAGGCGCTGGCGCATTTCCGGATCCGCAAGCCCGCGCCAAAGCGTCGCAGCGGCGCAAGATCCCCGCCCGCTCAGCCGTCATCCGCGGCGAAGGCGTCGGCTTCAGCCGTCTCCTACTCGCCCGGTCAGCTGGCCTCTCTGTATGACTTCCCGCAGCAAACGGCGCAGGGCGAATGTGTGGCGCTCATCGAGCTCGGTGGTGGTTTCCGCCCGCAGGACCTTCAGACTTACTTTGCCGGCCTTGGGGTGGCGGCCCCGGTGGTGACCGCCGTTTCGGTGGACCATGGCGCAAATCAGCCCACGGGCGACGCCAATGGGCCAGACGGAGAGGTCATGCTCGATATCGAAGTGGTCGGCGCGGTTGCCGCGGGTGCGAGCATCGCGGTGTATTTCGCGCCCAACACCGATGCCGGCTTTCTTGATGCGGTGACGACAGCCATGCACGATACGGTGCGCAAGCCCTCGGTCATCTCGATCAGCTGGGGAGGTCCGGAGTCCTCATGGACCTCGCAGGCGATGACCGCGATGGATCAGGCGTTCCAGGCCGCCGCGACGCTCGGTATTACCGTGTGCGCCGCGTCCGGCGATGGCGGGTCGAGCGACGGCGCCAGCGGTAGCGCCGCGCACGTCGATTTTCCGGCCTCCAGTCCCTTCGTACTGGGTTGCGGTGGTACCAGCCTGCGCGCCGCCGGCACCCAAATCGCGAGTGAGGTGGTCTGGAATGATGCGAGCACGGACGGTGGAGCCGGGGGCGGCGGGGTAAGCGCCTTCTTTCCAGTACCGAGCTGGCAGCAAGGGCTCGCGGCGACCACGGCAGCTGGAGCCCGTAGTGCCCTCTCGGGACGCGGCGTCCCGGACGTCGCGGGCGATGCCGATCCAGAGACGGGCTATGACGTGCGTATCGATGGCACCGACACGGTCATTGGTGGCACGAGCGCCGTGGCGCCGCTGTGGGCGGGACTCGTTGCACTGGCAAACGCACTCAACGGCCGTGCGTCCGGCTACCTGAATCCCTTGCTCTATGCCCACCCTGCTGCGCTGCGCGATATCACCCAGGGAAACAACGGAGCCTTCGAAGCCTCGGCCGGGTGGGATGCGTGCACTGGCCTGGGAAGCCCCATCGGTCAGCAGATCGCCAAGGTCGCAATCACGACAGAGTCGTGAACTTACGGGTGGCCTTCCTTCAATACGGGCGCCGGCGCGGCCGAGACTCCGGCCTTCTGGTTGGCGTACGCGTCACGTGCGACGGATATCAGGTTTGAACGGATCTGCTCGACCTGAGAGACAGTGAGAAGATCATCCCAGCTCGGCATGCCGGCCTTTTCAAGCAATCCACCCCGCACGACCGACGCGAATGCGGCGCTGTCATGAAGGAACCCGGAGCGGCGCAGGTCAGGCACCGGCGCCCGATCAGCATTGCCATGACATCCGGCGCAATTGCGGGCGAACAGGCTCCCGCCGGCGGCGATGTCGGCGGGCGTGCCCACCTGGGCCGGCGGTTCCGGCATCGCGGCGATGGGCGCTAATTCCGGCGGCATCGGTGTAGCGCCGCCATCGAGGCGGAAGGCCAATATCCGATTGTCGTTGCCGCGCGTGGCCGCGACATTGCCGGGCATCCAGAGGTTCCACCCGCCACCGCCGCTGCCGGCGAGGACGGCCACGTACTGCACGCCGTTGACGGTATAGGTCATCGGCGCGGCAATCAGCGGAGTGCCCGTGTCTATCTCCTTGATGACGGCACCGGTCTCATCGTTGAACACCCGCAATTTGCCATCAATGCTGCCCTGGATGACGATACCGCCGGCGCTTGAGAGGACACCGCCATGATCCATGAAGCTTGGGTACTTGTGCTCCCAGACCACTTTGTGCGCGATGGGATCCCAGGCCTTCAAGGAGGCGTGCATGTCCAGGCTCGGTACCTTCTTGAGGTAACTCGGCGCCGTCACCGGCCTCAGGGCTGCAGGAAGGGTCTTAGGCGGCGCGAGCAGCTGGGTCGCGAAGGCGATCTGTACCCCGGTATTCATGCGCTCCTGCAGGTGGGGGGTCCGCGGCGCCGCCAGCAGCGCCTCGCCACTGTGTGCGGTTGGGATATAAACCAGGCCCGTCCGCCCTGAAAGCGACATCGGATTGAAATTGTGGCCACCCACACCCGATGGAAACACGATGACGGGCTTGCCCTTGGTGTAGTCGCTGTCCGGGTTCTCGGCCGGGCGGCCTGTGTGCAGGTCGACACCCGTGGCCCAGTTCGCATCGACGAACTTGTCGGCGGCCAACAGCTGACCGCTGGCGCGCGCCAGGACATAGAAGAAACCGTTCTTCGAGGCCTGCATCAGGACATCCTGGTCCGCGCCATTGATCTTCAGAGTCGCCAGCATAATGGGCGGTGTCGCGTCGTAGTCCCAACGCTCGCTCGGTGACTCCTGATAATGCCAAACATACTCCCCGGTGTCGGCGTTGACGGCGATGATCGAGGCGAGAAAGAGATTGTCGCCGCCCGCGGGGCTGCGGTACGCGCTGTTCCACGGAGCGCCGTTACCGGTGCCGAAGAACACCAGGTTCGTTTTCGCATCGTAGGCGATGCCATCCCAGGCGTTGCCGCCACCGCCGCCGCTGGCGTCGCGTTTGGGGTCCCAGGTCGTGGCCGCCATTGCCAATGCCTTGCTCTCATAAGGCTTGGTTGGATCACCGGGCACGGTGTAGAAGCGCCAAACGAGCTGACCGGTCTGCAGGTCATAGGCAGATACGTATCCGCGCGAATCAAACTCAGCCCCGCCGTTGCCGATGACGACCACCCGATGCGCGATCTGTGGCGCGCCCGTGATGGAGTAAGCACGTCCCTTGTCGACGAAGGTGTCCACCTGCCAGATTACCTTGCCGTCCTTCGCGTCCAGCGCATACAGGATGCCTTCGAAGGAGGCCACGTAGACCTTGCCTTGCCAGACCGCGACCCCGCGATTGACGATGTCGCAGCAGCTGCCGCGGGCGTTTTTGAGTTTTAGCGGCGGCTCGAACTGCCACAGCAGGTGGCCGGTTGCGGCATCGATCGCATACACGCGGCCGGCGACGCCGGAGGTGAACATGGCGCCGTCGACGACGATCGGGGTCGCTTCCATGCCGCGATTGGTGCCGGTTTTCAGCTGCCACGCAAAGCCGAGCCGGGCGACCGTTTGACGGTCGATCTGCGCCAGCGGCGAGTAGTGCGTGTTGCCGGCGTCCCGGCCCGTCGTCAACCAGGCACCGGGCTCCTTGGCAATGTCCTGCAGACGGCCCGAATCAACCTGGGCGGCCGGGGCGGCCGCTGGCGCAGGTGGCGCGGGCGCCGGGGTCTGATTGCCGCAGGCGGCAAGGATCAGCGCGGCCCAGAGGGTGCTCGCAAGCGAACGACCCACGCGCGCCAGGTGGGCGTGGCGGCGGGCAGTGGTGTCAGTGTTGAACATCTTCAAGGTTCCAAATCAGGCGAGTGGCGCAGTCTATCCCGGTTCAGGCAGCGCCGGAACCTAAGGCTCCACTCCAGCCCATGCGAGTAACTTCTGCTCCAGTGCCTGCGCCGCCTGCGGCCGGTCAATTCCCGGTAGATCGTTGTTTACGACGTAGCCGCCTTGCCGCGTCAGCAACCAGGACAGCATCCGGTAGGAATGCCGAAAGCCCTGCAGGTCCTGCGGCAGAATGGGTAGTCGTTGTCCCGGAATACGCGTGATGATCTCGTCGCGTACGTAAATGCCGTAAAAGCCCATCAGGCCCCACGCTGCGTCACGGCGCTCCACCGGATACAGAAGGCGGGCATGGCTGGAGAGGCAGAACTCCACATCGTCGATTTCGCCGGGGATGTCGATCACGCAGGAAAGACTGGCAAGCGCGCGCTCGCCGTGCAAGCGCACCAGGACCGGCCCGAGTCGATGTCGCGCCTTGACGCCGCGACGGGCCATGTCCATGGAGCCGGCCACGAACTGCGCTCCCGTGCCGGTCATCCAACTGATCTCGACATGGGAGTCCGGCAGGTAGCAGGCTCCCAGGCGTTCCCATCGCCCAAGATCACGGCTCTCTCGCTCCGTGAGCACCAGCTGGGTAATGGCCGAAACATCGGCGGCGGCCAATACGGAAGGTGTCAGCGTGCCATCCATTGGGGACTCCTCAGGTTGTGCCCTGAGGGAGTGTGCAGGCAGGCGCTGCTGGCCGGCAAGACGTCCGTTGCACAAGGGGCATCGAAAGCTGCGCTATGCTGTGGCCCAGGCCGCCGGCTCGGGAGCGCGCGGATCCACACGGCGGCCGTTTGCGATGTGAGGGTAGCGGGGCATGGCAATCCAACAATTGAGCGAGGATCAGGTTCGCACCTGGACACGTGGCGAGAAGGATGCCTGGTGGTTCAAGAACGTGTATCGCGGCAATGTCCCGCAGCTGACGATACGGTCCGGCGTGACCGGATTCCTGCTTGGCGGTGTACTGGCCGCCACGGCTTTGTACATAGGCGCCAAGGCCGGCATTGTCATTGGTGTGGGGCTGACGTCGGTCATCCTGTCTTTTGCGATCTATCGCATGCTGTACGCCGCCGGATTGGGACGAGACCTCACAATCCTTGAGAACAACTGCACGCAGTCGATTGCGACCGCGGCGGGCTACATGACCGCCCCGCTGGTGTCGAGTCTTTCGGCGTACATGATGGTGACCGGGCGCATCATTCCGTGGTGGCAGATGCTGGCATGGATGGTCACGGTCGCGGTACTCGGCGTGCTGGTTGCGTTTCCACTGAAGCGCCGCTTCATCAATCAGGACCAGCTGCCGTTTCCGGAGGGCCGCGCCTGCGGCGTGGTGCTCGATGCGCTGTACACAGGCGCCGCCGCCGTCGGGCTGTTCAGGGCGCGACTGCTGGGCGTTACGGCACTGGGCGCTGGTGTGTATCAGATCTTGATCAGCGATGGCTGGATGAAATTGCTTCAGTTCAGGTTGCTGAGGATGGATCGCTGGGCCGGACTGAAGGAACCCTGGACGTTCCATGACCAGCTCGACACCTACTACTACGCTGCGGCGACCCGGTTCAATTTAGCGATCCCAAGGATTCTGGGGACCGATGTGCGCCAGCTCGGACTGCGTCTTACGCTCGATGCCGCGATGCTCGGCGTCGGCGGCCTGATCGGTGTGCGCGTCGCGACCAGCTGTCTGCTCGGGGCATTCGTCAACTTTGCAGTCCTTGCTCCCATCATGATCACACACGGGGAAATCGTACGACGCCTCGGTCCAGGGGGTGCCCTGGTCCCGATCTCCCGCGTCGAGATCGTCAATCAGTGGTCGCTGTGGTGGGGCGTGACCATGATGGTGGTGGGCTCGCTGGTCAGTTTGCTGGGACGGCCTGAGATCTTTACCACGGCGTTCAAGTCGCTGCGCGGCGGCCCCCGCACCGCTCATTCGCCCGTCGATGCGGCCAACGATCCGCTGCGTTTCATAGAACTGCCACTGGGCGTCTCCTATGTCGGGGTGCCGATATTCTGCGTTCTGGGTGGCAGCATTACGCACTTTTTCTTCGGCGTGCCGTGGTTGCTGGCCTTCATCTCGCTGCCATTGATCCTGGTGCTGACGGTTATCTGCGCCAATTCGATGGCGCTCACCTCATGGACGCCGACCGGCGCCCTGGCCAAGATCACCCAGTTCACGATGGGTGCGATCGATCGCACCAATCCGGCCAGCAATCTGATCCCAGCGGGGATGACGGCGGAAATTTCCGCCAACGCCGCCAACCTCCTGTCGGACATCAAGCCTGGTTACATGCTTGGGGCGAAGCCGCGGCAACAGGCCATCGGACATGTGATCGGCGTTCTTTCCGGCGCACTGGTATGCGTGCCGCTGTACTTCCTGCTGTTCCTGCCGCCCGGACAGGCGGGCGTGCGCTCGGCGGCTACCATCGTCTCCGACAAGTTTGCGATGCCCGCCGCGGTACAGTGGCAGGGCGTGGCGGAACTCATCGCCAGGGGCATTGGCAGCCTACCGCTGTCGGCAGTGGTGTCGATGATCGTCGCCGCGATTTGTGCGGCCGCGATCGAGATCACCAATATCGCCTCCAAGGGGCGACTGCCGCTGTCGGCGGTTTCTATCGGACTCGGCGTAGTGCTGCCGCCTGAATACACCTTGCCGATGTGGGTTGGCGCGATGCTGTTCTGGTTCCAAGCTCGGCGCCATTCCAGCCCGGGCACCCGCGGCCATGCCATCTGGAAGGAGGGCTGCGAATCGATCTGCGCCGGACTCATATCCGGTTCCGCACTGCTCGGCATCGGCAACGCCATCATCAACGTACTCATTTGAGGCGGGCCTCAGACCCGGGGCGCTCCGGGGTGCAAAATGGACTTGTATTTCCGCTTTTAAATCATTGACCTATAGTGATTTCTTGTGATGGGCGCGAGGGTCATCCTGCGGCCGCGGAGGCAACGCCGCAGAATCTGCAACTTTAAGCCTTGGGCGCTATCCTAAGTCTGGGAGCAGGAAATACGGTGCGCTCGGAGCGCGCGGGACGTTGGCGCAGGAGAGGGGGCTCAGTGAAATTTCTGGGATTCGTCCTGGCGAACCTCGTTCGGGACAAGACGCGGCTGGTGTTTCTGGCGGTGACCATCGTCAGCGCCTTCATGCTGTTCGGGTCACTGTCTGCGGTCGGCGCATTCTTCCGGGGCGGATACAAGTACTCCGACAATGTGCGCATCTTCATCTATCCGAAGTACACCAATACGCTTCCGATGTACTACCTGGATCAGATCCGCCGGATTCCCGGGCTCAGACAGGGCCAGGTGGATTTTGCGGTGGGGCGCGGCGGGTACTACCAGGATCCGAAGAACTGGCTGGGCCCCCTGGCCATGAACGAAGACTTCCCCCAGGCGCCGGACACAACCGGCAGGTTCATCTGGAACGTGCAGCAGGTGCGCGACTATTTCGCGGACCGTCGCGGCGCGCTGGTGAATGAGTTCATGGCGCAGAAGTACGGCTGGAAGCTTGGCGACATCGTGCCCATCACGATGCCCGGCATTACCAAGCTGGACGGCACGCACGTCTTTTATTTCACAATCCGCGGCATATGGCATTACCGCGACCCGGCCGAGGGCCATACCCAGTTCTATTATCACTACACCTATCTGGACGAGAGCCGGGCTACCGACCGTGGCACCATCGACTTCCTGGTTGCAATCCTGAAGGACGGCGTGGATCCGTCCCGGTTCGCGCACTCGGTGGATCAGCTGTACATGAACTCGGGCGCCGAGACCCTGTCGGGCACTCAGGATGGTACTGAGCGCGATTACTACCGGCGCGTCGGCAACGTCAGTCTCATCGCGTACCTGATTCTCGGAGTGGTCTTCCTGACCATGCTGCTGGCGACCGGCAACAGCCTGACGCAGAGCTTCCGCGAGCGCACCCGAGAAATTGGCACCTTGAGAGCCATAGGCTTCGGACCGAAGCGGATCTGGTGGCTGGTGATGACCGAGGCCAACATATTGCTGCTCGCGGGTGGCGGCCTGGGCCTGCTGGCAGCCGCGCAGCTCATTCGGCTGGGGCAGAAGCGGATCGGCGGCCTGGAGCTGTCGGGGACACAGCTGGTCACCGGTGTGGTGCTGATGGTGGTCACCGGCTGTCTGGTCGGTTGGTTCCCCGCGCGCCGTGCCGCGCGCCTGTCGGTGGTCGATGCCATCAGGACCGAGCGGCGATGATCCGTCAGACCTGGACCCTCTTGAGGCTGAACCTGCTGACGTTGCCGCAACGCTGGGCAAGCGTCGCCATCGATGTTTTTGGTGTCGCGTGCATCGCGGCGGTCTTCATCGGCTTGTTCTCCATAGCCGCCAGTTTTCATTCATTGCTGATGGCGAGCGTGGACGACGGGGTTCTCATGGTTCTCAAGACAGGCCAGGACTCCGAAGACCAGAGCGATCTCAGCGCCGACACTGCCGCGAGCGTGGCGGGTATTGCAACCACCGTGGATCCAGCGGCGATCGTGTCGCCGGAGAGCGCTCGCTCGATCAGCGTCCAGCGCATCAGCCAGGGTGACTACGTGGATCTGTCGGTCAGGGGCGTGACCCCAGCGGCATTGAGGATCCGCAAGGCATTGAAGGTGACGGCCGGAAGGGCGATTGCGCCGGGGCGCTACGAGTTGATGGTGGGCCGCAGCAGCCAGCGGCAATTTGCCGGCCTGAATGTCGGCAACCATTTGCGTCTGGCGGATACGGACTGGATTATCGTTGGCGTCTTTGAAGAGGGAGGGGGCGCCATCGAGTCGGAATTGTGGGCCGATCTGCCGATCCTGCAGTCCGCGTTTCGCTTAGGGCCTGACGTGCACAGCGTTCGCGTCAAGTTTTCCAGCGACGCCGCCGCGACCCGCTTTCAAGCTGCGCTGAAGGCGGATGGGATTCTGGGTGTCTACGCACTGTCGGAGTCACAGTACTACCAGCGGATGGCGCGCGATCTGCTCGGCACAGTGAGGTTTTTCGCCCTGCCGCTACTCATCATCATGGGCATTGGCGCGATCTTCGGCGCCCTCAACACCATGTACGGTGCCGTCGCTGCGCGGGTACGCGAGATCGGCACCGCCAGAGCAATCGGCTTTGCGGCTCTTCCGGTAAGCGCCGCGGTAGTCGGGGAATCGGTGCTGCTGGCCCTGACCGGAAGTGTATGCGGCGCTGCGATCATCTACTTGACGTTGAACGATCTGCAGGCCAACACGAACTTTCTGGGTAACTCGCAGTTCGCGTTCCAGTTCGTGGTTCCCGTCCGACTGATCCTGGAGGCGGTGTGCGGGGCGCTGGCGATCGGACTGCTTGGCGGCTTGTTACCGGCGATTCGCGCTGGGCGCATGCGCGTGAGTCAGGCCCTCAGTGAGCAATAGCGGTTGGGGCGCATGACGGGGTAGCCAGGGCTCTTAGGCGGCTGGGTCGCTGCTGGTTGGTTGGCGGCTTGACTCCATACCAACTGGTTGGTATGTTAGCCCGATGCCATGAAGAAAAGCGCAAAAACCAAGCTTTTGGACGCCGCCGTGGATGTCATCCGCGCCAGGGGGTATACGACGACCACGGTGGATGACATCTGCCAGAGCGCAGGTGTTACCAAGGGCGCATTTTTTCATCACTTCCAGAGCAAGGAAGAGCTCGCGGTCTCGGCAGCCCGGCATTTTGCCGCGCAGGCGGAGCGCCTCTTCGCCACCGTTGCCTACCGGGAACTGGCCGACCCGGTCGAGCGACTTTTGGGGTACGTGCAGTTCCGTAAGGTGCTGCTGCGCGGGGAGCTACCCGAATTCACCTGTCTGCTCGGTACCCTGGTGCAGGAGACCTACCAGACGCATCCTGCAATCCGAGACGTCTGCGCACAAAGTCTCAGCGAGCATGTCGCCATGCTTGAATTGGACATTGCTGAAGCGCTGCGCGTTCACGGTGGCGACGGACAATGGAGCGCCGAGAGTCTCGCTACCTACATGCAAGCAGTTATCCAGGGTGCCTTCGTTCTGGCGAAGGCTCAGCAGGGACCCGCAGTTGCTGCTGCCTGCCTGGATCATCTGCATCGGTATATTCAAACGCTTTTCAGCAATACCAAGAAGGGAACGCAACATGATCGCCAAGACTATCGCGATTCAGGCGCTGGCACTGAGCATGCTCAGCGTCGCGGGTCAGGGCTACGCGCAGGAAGCAAAAGCAACCTATCCGCGCATGGCTCCGACGGCTCAATACCTCATGAGCGATCAAAAAGCGGAAATCGCCCTGGCGCGTAGCGCGGCGCCGGCGGGCATTTCGGGCGATGCGACGATCCTGGTGCTCAAGGAACACGGCTACGAAACCGCGGCGCATGGCAAGAATGGCTTTGTGTGCCTCGTGGAGCGCTCATGGATGGGTCCGGTTGACAGCCCCGAGTTCTGGAATCCGAAAATGCGCGGTCCAATTTGCTTCAATCCGCCCGCCGTCCGCTCGGTTTTGCCGATTACCCTTAAGCGCACAGACCTGGCTCTGGCGGGTCAGTCCAGGACCCAGCTGCTCGCCAGCATGCAGAACGCTGTCCGGAACAAGCAACTTCCGGCACTGGAACCGGGCGCGATGTCCTACATGATGTCCAAGGATGGCCAACTTGGCGATGCAGTCGGGCATTGGCACCCACACCTGATGTTCTTTTCCACGAAGTCAGATGGAACTGATTGGGGCGCGGACGTGCCCGGCTCCCCGGTATTGCTCAATCCGCAGTTTCAGGGTGCTCCCGAATCTTTGGCGACATTCATTGTTCGAGTACCAACCTGGTCGGACGGAACGCCTGCAGCGGAGCACGTACACTGACGAGCATGCCGCGCGGCGCAATCGCGGCAGCTTACTGCCTGAAACCGGCGAAGATTCTGGGCGGCTCTGTTCCACCTCCGGTAAGTGCCGCGGCCACGACGATATTGCCATCCGCGCTCACGCCGCCGGTATACACATCGCCGCTGGTGTCGGTGAGCGTCAGCACTCCAGTCCCGCTCACAGCGTAGGTCCCCGACCAGCTGATGATCTCGGAGGTGCCGTTTTGGTTCTCCGATGCGGTGCCGTTGAAATCCCCGGCGCCGTCGAAGTACAGCGTGAAAGTCTCACCGTCGCCAATCGTGGCTGTAGAGAAGCTCAGACTGCCAATTGAGTAGACTCCACTCAAGGTCGCAAGCGTCACTCCAGTGCCCTGCTTGACCGCCGCAATCAGCCCGGGGGGGTTCGCACCGGCGCCACCGGGTTGCTGCGTGACGGCGGTCAATACCGCAAACTCGCCATTCGCGCTGATGTACCCGCTGTCTGCTCCAAAAGTCACGACACCATCGGTGACGGCGTAACTGCCGGCTGCACCGGAAACCGCCTGGGTACTGACTGCGCCGGTGACATCCAGGGTCGACTGGTTGCCGCTGAAGCTGCCATCAGTGTTAATGGTGACCGTAGCTTCGGAACTGTAGGGTGTCGCGGCCTGTGTCAACGCCACGGTGATCCAATCACCGCTCAGCGAGGCCAGATTTGCGCTTGGTAGTGGCTTTACGCCCAGGGCCAGCCCCGGCCCGGCGCCATTGGCATTGACGGCATTCTCAAGCCAATAGAACTCATCGCCATCCGCGCCGGCAATGGCGCCAGCATTGTTGGCCCCGACCGCCAGCGTCGGCAGAGCCAGCGCGGTGGTGACGCTGTATGCGCCGCCCCCATTCGTGGTGGTACTGAAGGAGGTGCCCGCCTGGTTTGTCATTTGGGTCGAGGGGCCCTGGGTTCCGTCGCCGTTGAAAGGTACGCCGGTGTAAAGTTCATCGGTATCACTGTTGATCTCTAGGCTCGCGATTTCGTAGGTCCCATTCAGCGTCGCGTCCGATACATTGTCGGTACAGGCGACGACAATGTTCGTAACATTGGCTGCGCTAATGACGCCCGCGCCATCCACCTCGCCGCAGCTCTGCCCCGTCGGGCTGGAGCCGACCGTTATGCTGTAGGAAGTTGAGTTGGCGACGCCTGTCGGCAGCGTGAACGCCCCATTCTTCGATACGGTCAGGCTCCCTGAGCCGTACTCAATCGCCACCGAGCCGTTGCTCGCAAGTCCCATGACGGTACCGCCGATTGTGTAAGTAGTCGCGGCGGGGTTGCTGGAGCCACCGCCGCAGCCGGCCAAGGTCAGCATCACAACCACGGGACCGGTTCTGGAAACTCGCAAGGCACTCATGCTCGTGGATCCTTGTGTTGATCGAATATTTTGGCAGGCATGCGCGACAGTCTTTCTTATCCGAGAAATAACGGACGTCTGTGCTGCTTCCAGAAATAGGATACACAAGCGAGAGCCCTGCGCGAACTCGTGTCACAACCTTAAAAACTGTATTTTTTTATGTCGTGCCAGGCATCGCCACTGGCCTTGGGAGAAAATTATTCGCTCCCGTCGAGATACGGCAGCGCAGTAGTTACGCAATCACATCGGCTTCGTTCATATCAAGGCAGCGGGAATATCGCTTCTGCCATTGAGTCACTCCCCGTTGGGGCGCGTGTGGATGTAGGGTATTCCCTACATGGCGCGGCTCCTGTGAAGTGACTGGCGCGCAGCGGCCAGAAAGAAGCGAAAGTGCGCTGCAACGCGGCACGGCCGATGCTATTTGATAGGGTCGGGCGCCTCCTTAGGCGTACCCTACACGGCTGGTCACACGGAGATCCTGTCATGAACCTGCATCTATCCATCGGTCCCCTGGCCGCGTTGATTGCCGGCATCCTGATTCTGGTGGCGCCGAAGTTGCTGAACTACATCGTGGCGCTGTATCTGATCATTGTTGGTCTGGTCGGGCTGTTCGGTACCGGTAATCTGCACTTTCACTAGCAGCGGTTCCCAGTACCGGAGGCGGGCGCCATCAGTGGCGGCGTCCGACGTTGGTCCCCTGGGTAAACCGGGACCCTAGGCAGCGATTTGTTCCAGCGACAGCGCTCGCGTGCGTGGACCGAAGACGCCAATGCAAAGACACACCACGCCCATGCTCGCGGCAATGAACGTGAACACTCCGCTGGTCCCGAAATGCCCAAGCACGGAACCGATCATCAAACTGGTGAACACGGTCGACAGGCGACTCCAGGCATAGACGAAACCCACGGCGCGAGCCCTTACACGCGTGGGATACAGCTCGCTTTGATAGGCGTGATAGGCGTAGGAAAGCAGATTGTTGAACACCGTGATCAGCACGCCGCAGACGATCAGCGCTATGGCACCGTGCTGCCGTACGAAAAGCAGTCCTGTGACCGCGGTGCCTACGGCCGCGGCGACGATCTGCCATTTGCGCTCGAAGCGGTCGGCGAACAGCAGGCATAGCAGTGGTCCTGCGGGGTAGGCGACCGCAATCGCCACGGCGTAATTGAGGCTCTGCACGACACTTGCGCCACCGGACTGGATCAGTTTAGGCACCCAATTGCTGAAACCATAGAAGCCCACGGTCTGGAAGAAGTTGAACACCGACAGCATCAAGGTGATGCCGAGCAACGGGCGACGGAAGATCTCGGCGAGCTGGCCTGAGCCCGCCGCAGACGGTGGGGTGTTATCAACAGGCTGCGCGGGGTCGGGGATGATGCCGCTGCGGCGCTCCAAATAGCGAACCACCGCCCAGGCTTCCTGGCCGCGGCCTTGCTGCAGCAACCAGCGAGGGGATTCGGGCAGGCTGCGGCGCAGCTGCCAGATGCACAAGGCCCCGCTGGCGCCGATCAGCACGACCCAGCGCCATCCGGAAATTCCGAGCGGATGGGTGTTCAGCAGCTGCGCACACAGCAGTGCGACGATGGGCACGGCCGTAAACTGAATGGCCTGGTTGAACGCGAAGGCGCGACCGCGCACGCGGCGCGGCAGCAGCTCGGCCAGGTAGGTGTCGATCGTCACCAGCTCAACGCCGATACCGATACCCGCCATGAAGCGCCACAGATCAATTCCGGCAGCGGTATTTTGCAGCGCCATGAGCAAGGTCATGGCCGAGTACCAAAGCAGCGATACGGTGAAGATCGTGCGTCGTCCGTAGCGGTCGGCGACCTGGCTGAAGGCGATGGTACCGACGAACAGACCGGCGAAGGTGACCGCCGCAAAGGCGGCCTGGTCCGAGAGGCCCAGCAGTATCCCATGCGCGTGGAAGATTCCTGCCTGCTCCAGGCCGGGGGAGAGGTACGCGGTCAGGAACAGATCATAGAATTCGAAGCAGCCGCCCAGTGACAGCAGTATCACCAGACGCCATGTGCCTGCGCGCCCCGTGAGGGCATCGAGTCGCTCGCCCAAGGTGCTGATCGCAAGGCTGTCGGGCATTACCGAAGTATTCGGTAGAGACAAATGAAATGGTCGCGGGGGCAGGATCTGAACCTTGGACCTTCGGCTGGTGACTAGGAATGGCCAGTACAGGATATTGAATATACTGTTGATATTAATTGGAGGTAAAGACTAAGGATCAAAGCCATTGAGCCGGTCGGGAATCGCAACTGGGCATGGAGTCGCAGGGGTCTTGATTTCCGTTACGAGTTGTCTGTTCGATTTCCCATACGACACCTTGTCCCATATTAATGCGTGACGTTAATAACGTGACGCATTAATGTAGCGCCTGTGTTCCGGACCTTCAAGGACAAGAGGATCCCGACGGTGGATGAGGGCAAGTTCGTGAAGGGGCTCGACGACAAGATCCAGCAACGGGCGCGCGAGAAGCTGAATTACCACTGAGGAGGATACTGGAATGGCTACGAAGCGGCTTCGGCCCCTTCACCCAGGGGACATACTGCGTCACGACTTCATGGAGCCCTTGAAGCTGACCGCGTATCGGGTGGCGAAGGATCTGAGCGTGTCCGCTCCCACCGTCAATGAGATCGTGCGTCGTCGCAAGTCGGTTACGGCCGAGATGGCCCTGCGACTCGCGCGATATTTCGGCACCAGCGCGCAGCTTTGGCTGAATCTTCAGACCCAGTACGACCTTGAGGTTGCTAGCCAGAAGACTGGGAAGAAGATCGAGACGACGATTCAACCGGCTGTGCTGCCACGCCCTGCGGTGGCAGACCCGGCAGCCTAAGAGTTCACCACAGCCATGAGCGGCTTGCCGATAATGAACTGCTTCA
>DATHMK010000030.1:0-58828 GCA_035487155.1 Steroidobacteraceae bacterium | reverse complement strand
GGTCAGCGGCTGAGTGCCGAAGGGATTGACGGGTACGCAGCCCTGCGCCAGCAGATTCGCCTGGTCAATGCCGTCCAGTCCGGTGGCCGGATTCGGCGGAGCGACGCCCGCCAGGGCCGATTCTTCGTTCAGAAAGGCCGTGGTCAGGTATGACGGTCCGGTGAAGAATCCATAGGGCGCAAGGCCGCCCGGCTCACCGATACCGAGCAGGCCATTCAGCGCGGCACCAAAAGCACCACCTTGGGCTGTCACCCGGCATTCCGGCCCATTCGGGCCCTCGACCACATCCAGTGCCATCTGTTCGCGGATGGTGCTCTGATCAGTTGGCGAGCCCTGCTGGCGCTCCGTCAGACCGTATTCGCCATACGCGTCCCAGGTCCACGAGCTGCTGCCAAACCTGCCGTCCAGGCCACCCGAAATGCGCTTCACGGTGGTATCCGCGTACTGGGTATTGGGCAGCTGACTCGAAAAATCCTTGGTCAGCAGGTAGCCGTTGCCACTGGTCGCAGGCCCCAGGACAGAGACCGCAGCGGGCGTCAGGTACGGGTTGTCGTAACCAATGAAACCTGATTCGCCCCCGTTACCCAGTAACTGCACCGCCGTTACAGTGCCCCAGTTCAAATCGAGACTGGCAGTGATGTTTTCACTCACCTTGGCGGTTAGCATCGCAGTGCCAACGGTGCGCTGCACCGGCGTGATCAGGTTGTAGTACAGGTTGACGGCAGTGCCTTGGCCCCCGGGCGCCACACCGTTACCGCCATTGAAGGCTCCATTGGTCACGTAGGGCCCGAATGCGTTGCCGAGAGAGTTGGCCACAAGGCTCGGCCCGACGGGGTTGAACGTCCCCGGAGCCGTCATTACGAAGTTCGTCAAGGTGCCGTTCGGATTGTTCAGGCTGTCGGTCAGGCCGGGGACCGGATAGTCAGAATATTGCGGTGCGCCGTTCGCCAGGGTGCCAATCTGGTAGTAGCCAACGTCGCGATTGCACCAGCTGCGATTCGAGGTTTGACATTCCGCCGCACCGCTCTTCTCGAATTCGCCGCCAATCACGAGGTGCATTCGATTGTCGAACAGGTCGTGACCATACGCGGCGCTGACATGTCGGTCTGCGGCATCGCCGTAGCGGGTGTCATAGCTGTCGGCATTGAGTTTGCCGCCTTCCAGTTGACGGTCGAGGATGATATTGATGACACCGCCGATCGCGCCGGAGCCGTAAGCGGCCGAGGCGCCCCCGGTCACCGTGTCAATGCGCTTGAGCAGCACCCCGGGAATCAGATTCAGGTCGAAGCTGTCGCCGGTATTGGTCGGCACGGCGCGACGGCCGTCGATCAGCGTCAGTGTGCGGGTACCAAAAAAGCCATTCAGACCGCGCAGATCAGCCACATACGCCCCGGTGAAAAAGCTCGAACCGCCGGTGGTCTGCGGCGTGAACAGTGAAGTATTGGCCGGCGTCACCTCAAGGACCTGCCCGACATTGACGACGCCGAGGTTCTCGAGGGTCGCAGCGTCGATGACGGTGGTGGGGGTCGGGGTGGTGAAATCTGTGGTGCGCTTGATGCGCGTACCCGTGACGGTGACTTCCTGCAGCTGCCGGTCGTCGTTGTCGGTAGCGGCCGCCGGCGCCTCTTGCGCTGCCGCATTTGTAGACCAAGTGACCGCGGCCATCAGAGCGCAGAACATGACGGCGGAAGAAGCGGCAACCGTGCGCCGGGCTGAAATCATTCGCAGTCCTCCGGATTTTGGAACGCCGTTCGCTCACGCAGCGAACCGGCCCTTCGAATGAGTCGCTCCGACGCCGGCAGGCCCGGCGAAGCTGTCACAACCAAAACAGCGCCCGAGCAGGTACGGAACGGTCTGGACTGTCAGCGGCGTCGGCCAGCACGACCGGACGCAGCTTCTGGCGGATTCGTGACCCTGGTATCGGGCGTCTTATGGCGCTGCGCGCTATTTGTTCTCATCGAAGAGTCGATCTAGATGCTTTGCTCATCGAGACTACGGCGGTCCAGCCCTTGCCGCAACTGGTCGCGCCGCACCGGCAGGAATCGAGCCCGAGCTGAACCAAAGAGCCGACACAACAATCATGGCGCTGCATTCGCCTTCGTACGCTTCCCGCCCCAATCACGCCGAGACGTCAAATTGCCGTATACGCTCTGGGGGTCCCGAGTTCCGTCGACCGATCTAGGTTCCGGGAGCAGCATTGTCTGCCTTGCACACGCCGGATCTATCGCCGGTCAATTCCAGCTGGCGTCGCCAATCAGGCTGAGGCGGCGTGACTTGCCGGGCGGCGCTTTGATCCGATCCGACCGCAGCGCCTTCGCTGCACCCAGCGGCATGCACTGCGGCTGTCCGCCTCTTAGATCTCCGGTTTGTCGAACACTTCCTCGACGCTGAGGCCGAAGGCGTCGGCAATGCGAAAGGCGAGCGGCAGCGAGGGATCGAACCTGCCGTTCTCGATGGCGTTGATGGAATTGCGCGAGACGCGCACCCGTAGCGCCAGCTCGGCCTGACTCCACTCCTTCGCGGCGCGCAGCACGCGGATGCGGTTTTTCATGACGCTTTTTGTCTATGCGTCATGACAGTTCCCCGCTGCCTCCCATGCGCCGCTGCCAGATGAAGGAGAAGAAGACGATGGCCAGCGTTTGAATCACCATGACCAGCGCGGCGCCCAAGACAAATGCCATCGTTATCGCGGCGCGGCGATTGAAAAACGCCACCGTCGCCGCGACACGCGGATCGGTGATGCCCGGCGAGCCGACGAGCGTGCGGGGCATCGCCAGCGCGTTCACCATGTCGATCAGTGAGTTCATGACCGGGGGCAGCATCAGCAACAATAGGGTGGCAAACCCGCCCCACACCCAGCCGTTGGAGCTGGCGAACGCTCCGGCCGCTCGCTGCACCTCATCCAGGCCTTGCGTCATCCGATGTCCGATGAAAAGGGCGTAGCCCAACACGAAGAGCCCGAACGTTGCGGTGAGAACCTGGGCCAGCGCAGGACTGTGCCGCGTCAACCACGGCGTCACGGCGACGAAAACGCCGAACGCGACGACCACCGGCGAAAACCACAGGGCACCCCGGCCGATCTTTCGCAGAACATTGGGCATGGGAATCTTCCTTTGCTGATGCACTGTGTACTTCCCAAAACGCACAGCAAACTTGTCACATTTGGCCCGGGTTGACAAGTATTCTTGGCAAAAAAGGAGCCCAGCCCTCCCCTCGTGCGGATTTGACTGTGATATAGAGTAATAGTAGAGTATTACTCTATAAGACCATCGAGAACAGGCGGCCGCTCCTTCTCGCACACGGAATCGGGGGTCATGAACATTCTCTCCGTCGCCGGATTGACCAAGCACTACGGAATGCTCAAGGCCGTCGATGACCTGTCGTTCGACGTGCATTCCGGCCAGGTTTTCGGCTTCCTCGGTCCCAATGGCAGCGGCAAGACGACAACCATCGGGATGATTTTCGGGATTGTGACCCCGACGGCGGGACATCTGCGCCTGTTCGGCAGCGATGATCCGCGTGCGCTGGCGCAATCCCGACGGCGAGTGGGCGGCACGCTTGAGCAGCCCAACCTGTATCCGTATCTGACCGGGCGGCAGAACCTGCACCTGGTTGCGGCCATCAAGCGCCTCGACGACAGCCACATCGAGCCGGCACTGCGCTCGGTGGACTTGCTGGCTGCGGCCGACCGTCGCACCAAGGGTTATTCCCTGGGTATGAAACAACGCCTGGCGCTGGCGGCCGCGATGCTCGGGGATCCTGAGCTGTTGATTTTCGACGAACCCACCAATGGGCTTGATCCGGAGGGCATGCAGGAAATCCGCGAACTCATTCTGAGGCTCTCGCGCTCCGGCCGGACCATAGTGCTGTGTACGCATCTGCTGGCCGAAGTGGAGCGGGTCTGTACCCACGTCGCAATCCTCAAGCAGGGGCGTCTGCTGCGCAGCGGCGCGGTGTCCGAACTGACCGCCGGAGCACCGGTGTTCAGGCTGCGCGCCGATAACGCGCAAGCGCTTTGGGAAGCTGTAGCCAACTATCCGGCGGCCCGGCAGATGCGGCGCGAAAACGAGGTGGTGTACACCGAGCTTGCCGATTCCGATCCTGCACTGCTGTCCAGGTATCTTGCCGGCCTTGGCATCTATCTGGCTGAACTGAGCAATCAGCGCCCCACGCTGGAAGCAACCTTCTTGCGGGTCACCGCTTCGGGCAACCCTGATGCGGGTCCGGCCCCATGATATTCACGGCGTATCGCCTGGAACTGTTCAAGATGCTCAGGCGCCCGGCCACCTGGGTGGCTTACCTGTGTTTCCTGGCGCTGACGATTTTGCTGCTCACTTCGCAGCGCTATGGCGCGCTGCCGCCCAATGACCACAAATTTCCGGATGCACTCCCGGAAGTTCTCAGCGGCGACGCCCTGCTCGCGGGCACTTTCGGTGTGGTCATCATCATTCTCATGCTGTGCAGCGAATTCGATTGGAGAACCAGTCGCCAGAACATCATCGACGGGCTCTCGAAGCATCAGTGGTTCGTGGGCAAGATGCTGCTTCTTCCGACGATCGCCCTGGTGCTATACCTCACGCGCCTGGCCGCGGGCGCTATCCTGGCCGTCGTCACCACCTCGCATCTGCATACGCAGGTCCCTTTTGATCCGGCGGCCAGCTATATCCTCGCTGCTTGCGGGGTGCTGCTGGGTATTTTGTGCTATGCCAGCGTGGTGCTGTTCATCTGCGTGACGGTGCGCAGCACCGGCCCCAGCCTTGCCGTAGCGCTGCTGTATCAGGTCATCGACAATATCGCCGCCGTGATTCTTCGTACCCATCGGCTCGCGGACATCGCCCAGTGGCTGCCGCTGCAGATCCAGAGCGCCCTGGCGGTCTATGTCCGATACCAGCCGCACGGCTCCAGCGCGCCCGGCCCCCTCGGCCAGTCGCAGACGGAGTTGCTGTTTGCGGCTGCGGCCGCCTGGGTGGCGGTGCTGCTTTTCGTTTCGTATCGGATCTACATGAAACGCGATCTGTAGGCAGCGCGGCTCAGACCCGGGCCGGATACTGGTCCTCCCGTACCCACCAACCATGAATCTGCGGCGATGCCTGGGTCGGCAGGTGGACGGTGGCGATGGGTCCCTCCTCTATGCGTTCGGCGTCAAGGATCAGAAGATCGGCGCGCAGGTTCTGATCCAGGTGCCAGGCGACCCCGAGAATATAGCCTTCTCCTTCGGCGGCGCTGGCGCTCTTTGGAGCAAACAGCGGCTCGCCAAGGGAGACGGTGTCGGGAGCCTTCCACAGCCGATGTGACCGGGTCTGATGGTCCACGCGCGCATAGCAGGCAGCTTTCCAGCGCACCGGATCGGCCGGATCCGGGCAACCCATGAACCCGTAGCGGTATGGCACGCTGTGGTAGCGGTCATCCTGCCTTGGCAGCGGCGCAATCAGCGGGTACATCCTTTCGATGTCGTAGCCACTGTTGCGGCCGTTCAGCTTCACCGTCAGACGATGCAGATAACTGATGCCGGCACTGGCGTCGTAGGGCGAACCGTCCTTGTTGGGTATTACCGGGTAGGGATTTCCGGCGGTGATTTCCCGATCAAAGTACAGCTTGCCGTGGTCTTCGAAGGCGCCAAGGGTGTGGCTGCCGCCGCGCGCCGGACCTTCGATCCACTTCAGATCCGTGCCATCGCCATCGCGACGCATGAATCCGAAATAGCTCTTCTGGTCCTGGTCCCATGACCAGTGAATGCCGCCGCGTCGCATCTGTTCGTGATCGATCGCCAGGGGAGTGAGGAAGAATGCGACATGATTTTGCGTCACGGCGAAGTCATGCACGCTGCTGACGAAGGGCATCCGCACCTGCGCAGCCCAGATCTTCCTGCCGTTCCTGTCGATTTCAAATGCCGCAATGACGTCGCTGCAAAAACCTCCGGCTTCGTAACCGAAGGCGACGAGGTTGCCACTGCTCGAACAGATCTTCGGGTGCGCCGTGAAGGGCTGGTCGCGAGGCAGCTGGCCGTCGAAGGTGTAGACGGGGACAAGGGTTTCGAGCGTGTTCAGGTCCAGTGCGGTTGGCGCACTGTCCTCCTTCAGCGCCAGAATCAGGTTGCCGTGATTTATCACATGGGTGTTGGCCGTGCTGCGACTCAGACCCTTTACGCTTGGATCATCCAAGGAAGGATTGCGGTACATCGGCATCAGGTTCCTGCGCGCGGCATCCTGTGCGAGGTAGCGTTCCGTTCTCACGTAGCGGCTGCGGTAGTCGACGCGACCGTTCCTTATCCTGAAGAGCCGGATGTGCCCATCGCCGTCAAAGGCGATATTGCCGGGCATCAATGGGTACTGCGGATCCGGGCCGACGGCATAGAATCCGCCGCTCAGATCCGCAGGCAGCTTCCCTTCCACCTCACAATCCCGAACCTCAACTTCGGCACGCTGTGGCGCATAGGTGGCACCGAATCTTGGGCTTTCGATCACACAGGAATACTAACCGGATCGCGCCGGACTGCCAAAGCGCAGCGGCAGCGTCACGCTGGTCTCGGCGGTGCCCGCCGGAAACCCGACCGCGCCAAGGAGGTCGAACAGTCTGCCTGTGATCGCGCTCCAACCAACGTCGGCTTCCCGGTCTGCGAACACCCGATCCAGAACCACGCGCAGACCGCTGACGCGGCCCGCCGGTGAGATCGTAAAACGCAGCACCAGAGGACCGTCATACCATCTTGTCTGATCGGCAAATTCCTGGTCGAAGATCTGCAGCGGGCGAGCCAGGACCTGCAGCACCTGCTGCGGCGCTAGCGGCCCGGCCACGATCGGGGCCGATTCTTCCACGTGCCCGTGCAATACGAAGCGGCCTTCGAGCGGGTCCATGGGTCCCTCGACCAGCTGCACGCCATGGACCAGGCGGTCATCGAATACCACCAGGCGATTGAAGCGCGGTTCGACCAGATCATACAGCGCCGTGCCGGCGCTCGGTTTGCGCAGATTGCGCACGAAGGGATCCCCCTGCCGCATGATGAGCGTCTCGCCCCCGGTGGATCTTCGTTCGTCGCGCGTCAGCGAATATACGAAGCCGAAGCGCCCATTCTGGGCGTCGTTGTGCAGCCCTTGGCGGCAGCCACTGGTATAGAAACTCAGGTAGGGCCAGCTGACCCGGGCAAGGCCCAGTGTCTCACTGGACCAGCTTTGCAGCAGGCCCAGGAAGCGCTCGACACTCGCCCGCCGGATCACCTTTTCCGGCTGGGTGCGCAGATAGGTATATGCCTGCGGTACGTACCAGAAATTCCACACCTGGTGGGTCTCCGGGCGATGCCGGTACGGTGCGGAAAAGTGCGCATCGATGTCCGCGCGCATCCCCGCCGCCAGCGCTTGCGGCAGAAAGTTGTCGACGATGGTGAGCGCCTGGGCCTGCGGCTGCGCGGCGGGCAGCGCGCCGGGTTCACTACTCGCTGAAGTCACCTGCGACATCCATTGTTGTGGTAGCTGGAGGCTCCCTCATTTAACCCAACCGCATGTTATTGCCGTGACAGTCGGCCGATGCGGCTTTGCGTCTGCCGTTGCGCTAAGATCCGCACGCCTTTTGGGAGCGCTCACATGACAACGGTTCGGGCGACCAGATTGATTCAGATGCTGGGCGTATTGGCGCAGGCGGTATACGCAGCCGCCGCAGCGCCTGCGGCGCAGAACCCGGGCGGGCTCGGCGACTTCACGGTGCAATCCGACATCGGGTCGGTGAGCCCGCCTGGCAACGCCAGCTATAGCGCCGCGAAGGATACCTACACGCTCACCGGCGCCGGGGCCAACACCTGGTACCACGTGGATGACTTTCACTACCTGTGGAAGAAGATGTCGGGGGATGTGGCGCTGACGGCCGAGATCCGCTTCCCGGCGGTCACCTATCAGCACCCGCCCGATCCGCATCGCAAGGGCATATTGATGTTCCGCCAGAGCCTCGACAGCGGTGGCATCTACGCCGCCGCCGCCGTGCACGGCTCGGGCATGACCGCGCTGCAATATCGTCGCGAGCGCGGCGCGAACTCGGAGGACATCGAGCTCAATATCGATGCTCCGCAGGTCGTGCGCATCGAGAAGCGCGGCGACGTGTTCACATTGTATCTGTCGCAGCAGGGCGAGCCGCTGCACCCCGTCGGCGCATCGATCGAGCTGCATCTGCAGGCCCCGTTCTACGTGGGCCTGGGCGTGGTCTCGCACGATGTCCAGACTGTGGACCAGGTCGAGTTCAGTCGCGTACGAGTGCTGGCACTGCCAGCGCCGACCAAGGGCGCAGCGCGCGTGCGCTACAGCACGCTGCGTACCATTCAGACCGAGGACCAGTATCGCCGCGCCATGGTGATCCGCACCGGCACCGCCGTCATGCAGTCGGCCAATTGGCTACCGCATAGCCCTGACATCTATGTCTACGAAAGCGGCCAGATGCTGGCGATACCCTACCTGGATCCGGCGGCGGGGGGTGCGGCCAGGATGATCGATACCGGCTCGCTGGTGGACTGCTCGGGCAACTACGGCGTCTCGCCGGACGGCCGCTCGCTGGCCGTGAGCTGTGCGCAGGTTCATGGCGGACCGCATCAGGTCTATGTGCTGCCGCCCGGCGGCGGCGGCACACCGCGCCAGGTGACACACGGCGCGCAGAGCTTCTTTCACGCCTGGTCACCGGACAGCATGACCATTGCCTTCACGCGCGGCCGCGCCTCGAAGGCCGACATCTTCACCGTGCCTGCAACCGGTGGCGAGGCGCAGCAGCTGACCCACGATACGATCAATGACGGGCCGGATTATTCGGCCGATGGCAAGTTCATCTATTTCGATTCTGCGCGCAGCGGGCAACTGCAGATCTGGCGCATGCGCGCCGACGGCAGTGCTGCCGAGCAGATCACCGATGATGACTCGCGCAACTCCTCGCCGCATCTATCCCCTGACGGCAAGAGCCTGGCATTTCTCGCGCAGCCGCCCGGATCTGATGACGCCATCGGCCCGGCGTCCATCAGGATTGTGACTCTTAACGACGGTCTGATCCGCACCTTGACGCAGCTGCAGGGCGATCGCGACAGCTTTTCAATGTATGGCTGGGGGGACGACCACCACCTCGCCTTCGTCAGCTATGACTTACTGCCAGCTGACAGCAGCGGCGGTGGAGCACGGTAACGGCGGTTGCGACGGCGAGTGCTTCTTGTCGTGGCACAAGTCACAGTCATCCAACGCTTTGCAATGCTAGATTTCGTTGCGCCCGCAGGTGTCGCGGGCCGGTTGGAAATTGCTGTCGACTCAAGGATGACCACGGTGCGCCGAGAAGCCAGGACGCTAATCACGCTGCTGCGTCGGCTCGGGATCCTGGCAACGGTCCTGTTTCTGGCCGACAAGCTTCTCGCGCGCCTTGGCAAGGCGCGCATCCTGGTGATCATATTGCGCGAACGGGATCAGATCCTGCGCGAGACGGTCACGCTGCCGGCGGAGGTCACGGTCGCCGTGCGCACCGCGCAGGAAATGAAAAACGTGGGCGGCTTCTGCGGCGCCAGCCTGACTGAGCAGTTCCTTGGCGATGCCATCGCACGCCATGACCATTGCGTGGTTGTTCTGGACCAGGGCGCGGTCGTCAACTTCCAGTGGCTGTCCGAGGGTCTCACTTTGGCCTACGACGACATCTGGATCGGGTTCGGATCCGACTATCTGTATGGCTACAACTCCCTGACCGCGCCCAGTCATCGCGGCAAGGGTCTGAACCGCTGCTCGGTGCTGTTGGCCGGACAGCTGGTGGCGGCGCCCGCCGGCAAAGGCACCGCGGGTTACATCAATGCCACCAACGTGGCATCAATTCTCAGTCACTGGAATCCCGCCAACCAGCAGCTTGGCATCGCACTGGTCTGGCCCCGAGCAGAAAGGAAGCTATGGGTATTGGCCTCGCGAGTCTGCCGCGCCGCCCAGGTCAGCATCGTGCGCCGCGCCGCGGCGGGCACTTCAGTCCCAGGCACGCCTGGCTGACACGAACAACGGCTTGAGGAATCCCGGCAGCGTATCGATTGCCCTGAGGCGGCTGTAGCAGGCGAGCGCCAGGTGCGAGCGCCACCGGTTTGCGACCTGGCGGGAACGCCCGAAGCCCACCTCGCGCGGGCCCCAGCGCATTTTGCTCACATCCCGACCCGTTGACAGATTCGCGTACCGCAGGCCCTGGGAGATGGCGTATTTGATGGCCTCGGCGACCGTCGTCGTCATGACGCTGTAGCGCGCCCAGGCCGAATCGAATCCCGAATAATAGAAATACAGGCTGTCGTCCACGATGAATCCGATGCGTGAGGCGACCACTTCGCCGCGAATGATCAGCTGAAAAATCCGCAGGGCGCTTCGCTGCGCAAGGCGCGCGCACACTTCGCGCAGGAATGCCCGGGATCGGTCCGTAGCAAAGTAGTCGCGGTGTGCGACCGTTCCGCTCACAGCGGCACGCTTGGCATGCAATACCAGGAACTGCTCGACCGCAGCCGTCACCTCCGCAGGCGCGTCGATGACCTTGAATTCAAAATCCAGGCCATCCCGTTTCAGGGAGTTGTAGCAATGGCGCAATGACTCGCGGATGTTGCGCTTGAGGCCTGCGCGCAGCTCCTCCCAAGAGGACGGCAGGTCGAGGATGTAGCCGGGTAGCGGGTCGAGGCGCTGCAACTTCGCATTGGCCGCCAGCGTGCGGCCGAAGCTGCCGTCGCTTGACCAGTCGATCCAGTCCCAGCCCTTGAGTTCATCCAGCGTACGCAGCATGACCAATGCCACCGACTCCTCGTATCCGGGCTGGATGAGCGGTTCGCGGATCTCGGTCATGGCCGGGTCGCCGCCCAGCAGGGCAAGTGACTTTACCGTCAGGCCCCACATCGTGCGCCGGGTCAGAATCATCGGCACTATGGCCACACAGGTACCGGCCAGTGCCATGTCACGCACGACGCAGATCCGCAGCTCATCGCGTACGGCTCCCGACACCATCAGCAGGTTATTGCACCAGGCGAGGTGCCAGTCATGCAGCGAGAAGGGCAGTTTGTTACCGGCGGTGCCGAGCACGGTCTCGTACTCGAGGCCCAGCGTCGCCAGCCGTTCAATGCTGTCGACGATTTCCACGCTCAGGTCGGTCGCTACCGCGCTTGGCGGTAAGATCCTGGCGCTTGGGGCCGGCTTAGGCTCGTAGCCCCAACTGTTGATTTTTTTGCCCGCTGACTCCACATCGTCATTATGCCTGCCGGCGCCCGGAAACCTGTGACCGGGGTCCGCTTTTGTCCTGCCGGATTTTCTTACAGGATCAGCGCATGGGCCACAGCAGGCGCAGGATCTGTTCGCGCAGTGGACCGGGCATCGGCTTTGCGAGCGAGCGGATCAGCTGCGTTCTCATGTGCGATTGAAGCTCCGGAGACAGGCTCCCCAACATCCCGCGGCGATCTGCCGGCAGATAGGGAACCGGGTCGCCGCCGGTCTGGAACACATAGTGCTCGAACATCCTTCGCCAGATTTCGCGGCGGCTGGCGGATAGCGGCGTGATTGCCAGCAGCCCGTGAGCCAGCGCCGCAAAGGGTTCCGCTTTCTCCGGCGCGTCGAGCCACCAGTAGTTCACCGACAGATTGACGCGATCGAGCGCCTCGACGTTGTGCCACCAGAGGTTCGGGATGTAAACCGCATCACCAGGCTCAACGTCCACCGTTTCCGCAGCGGCCAGAGCCTGCGCGAAACGCGGGTAACGCTCAAGGTCGGGTGCGGAGAGCTTGACCAGACTGGTCGGCTGCCCACCCGGGGCCAGATCCAGCGGTCCTATGTACAGATTTGGCAGCTGTTCGGGCGGGAAGAAGGTGAAGCGCTTGCGCCCGGCGACCATGCAGTTGATGCCGTCCATGTTGTCGTAGTGCGTCGCCGCGGTGACGGCATTGCCGAGCCACATCCTGGGTCGGGCGGGCCGGTCCAGAATGTCCAGAGTATTTTCCCGGGCAACATCCGGACACGAGTCGGACACCAGGGTGGCACCGGTATAGATGGCGGGTGGGGTCGGATGATCCTTGCAGGCAAGGATGTTGGCAAAGGTCTCGCGAATCGTCTGCTGGGCGAACTCGAAGTTCAGGCCCGCCATATCCTCGCGATAGAAATAGACGCCCTTGATGTCCGGCTTGCCGACCAGAATTCGGACGGGACGTCCCTGGTCGCGCGCCCGTACATAGTCGAACAGCGCCGTATCCGATTGGATGCTGGCGCGCACCATGGGCCAATTCTCAACCAACCCCTTCAGTACGGCCGGCCGATCGCGCGGGATGATCTCTTCGCGCAGCGTCTTCAGATCGACATTGCGCCATTCAGCGGTTTTCGCCAGCGAAGCGCGTTCAGCTCTCACATCACCACTCGGCTTCAGCAACACGGCGTGCAGGTGCGAGGCGAGGGTAGTAGAGCTCCTTGTCGGTCGCAATCACGTGGACAATTCGCAATATGAAGTAACGCAATGCGCGATTGCTGGCGGCGGCGCGGCGTTGTGCAAGCCTGCCGTTTCACTACGGCAGTGCGTGGCCATCGGCCGACGGCACGCGTCCGGGCACCTGCAAGCTTGGGCGCTGGCCTTGGTGATTTTGCCCGATTCACTACCCCTGGATGGAAGAACGGATCTATGCTGTTGCCTGGACCGCGAACCGGAGCGAACCATGTCTGCTCGAGTGCGTGTGGCCTGCATCGTGATCAGCGCCACGGTGTTGCTGAGCCAAGGGCTGTGCGCGCAGGGGGCCGCGCCGACCACCGTGGACTTTGCCCCTGCCGTGCGCGCGCAGCTGCACAAGGACTTCGGCACCCGGGAGGCCGACGTGCTGCGCTCGGCGATATTCGCCGCGCTCTCCAAAGAGGAGCGCCGCGATGCGCTCCCGGACGGGCTCACGGTGAAGGTAACGGTGCGCGAACTTATGCCCACCCACCCGACGATGAAGCAGCAGCTCGACAATCCCTCCCTGAGTCCTGTTCGGACCCGCTACCTGGGCGGTGCGGACCTGGTGGGTGAACTGCTGGATTCGCAGCAGCAGGTCCTCGCCACCGTCGATTACCGTAACTTTGCGGATGTGCTGCCGGCCGGCGCGCCGTCCCTGGACGCCTGGGCCGACGCGCGTCAGTCGATCGACGCCTTCGCCGCGAAGCTGGCGGCCAGCTGGGAGAAGCTGCCAAAGGTCAGGAGTTGAGCCGACTCGATCGGGCCCTTCCATGCTGCCGCGGGCAGACTATGTAAGGCTAACGCAACAGTCTTCGAGCCTCATTTTGCGGGCCCTGTAAGGGAACCCGATCCATAGCGCAGGCCCTTGAGCCTGCTTGCAATGCAGCGCACTTGACTTCACAACCGCGCGCCTGATTTGGGGATAGCGCTATCAAAATGTTGTTGATTTGACTTTACAACCATGCCTATACTCGCGCCTAAGAAGGTAGCGCTACCATTTGGGTATTGGACAGCTACTCGATTTTAGGGGGCACCAGGGGGGCTAAACATGCGTTTCGCTCAGGGCTCGGCCTCAGTCGCGGCCGGATGCCGGCTGTTGGTTTTATGAACTGTATGGCCAGCCTTGCGCCCTTTGCCCAAGTCTGTTGCCGATCCGTCTGTCGCAAATGTGTCGCAAGAGTATCGGGGAGAAGTTTCAAGTGAAGAATTCAAGCTCGAATAGACAGGTCCGTGGGGTAGTACACGCCATTCTGGGTGGTGTGTCGGCCGCCGCTGTGTGCACTCCGCTCTTCGCGCAGACCGCGCCAGCGCCCGCCAGCACGACACCTTCGGACGACCAGCTGCAGGAGGTCACCGTCACCGGTATCCGTGCCTCGTTGCAGCGGGCCATGGATATCAAGGAACAGGCCATCGGCGTGGTGGACGCGATCTCCGCCGAGGACATCGGTCAGTTCCCGGACGCCAACATCGGCGATGCCATCGCGCGCATCCCGGGCGTCACCGTCAATCGCGGTAGCCTCAACTATGCCAGCGCTGCCGGTGCCCCCACGTCCACGGGCGCCACGCAGGGCATCAACGTCCGCGGCTTCGGCGGCTCCTTCAACGAGGTACTGCTCGAGGGTCGCCCCATCGCCTCGGGCAACGGCCAGACCTTCAACTTCTCCGACTTCAGCGCTGTATACGTCGGCGAAGTGGACGTCCTGAAGACCCCCGACATGGCTTTGTCGACGGGTACCGTCGGCGCCACGGTCAACGTCATGTTCCCGAACCCGTTCGACCACCCCGGGTTTCATTCTCAGCTGTTCTATCAGGAGAATGAGTATGAAATGAACGGCGGCGGCCGCCCCGGCTTCGGCGCCCTGATCAGCAACACCAGCCCCGATGGCGATTGGGGCTTCCTGGCCGACTTCGACTACCTGGACAGCCACATCACGGGCCACCACCAGGACATCGTGGGGTGGAAGGGTACGCATCTGGCCTGCTCCTCATTCGCGACCAACCCGGCCGGTTCAGGTTGCGCGACGGTAGGCACCGGCGCCACGGGCACCAGTACCGTGCCGACCTGGTTCCCCCAGGACATGGCGATGTACCTGGAGAACACCGACTCGCGGCGCAAGGACGGGCGCGTGGCGGTTCAGTGGCATCCCTCCGATGCCGTGCTGGTGACGGTGGATGACAACTACTCCTCCGACAACGAGCACGACGAACGCTGGCAGCGCAGCACCTGGTTCGGGGCGTTCCCCAATGCAACCCAGGATGGCAACGGCACCCTCACCAACTTCGATTACACCGGTCCGACCGACTTCAATGCCTTCGTCGCCGAGAACTACATCGTCACCAATACGCCGGGCATGAACGTGAAGTGGGACATCGCCGATCACTGGTCGGCCATGATCGATGCCGACCAGTCCGAATCGCAGTTCAACCCGAACAATGGCTACACCGACGTCGATTCCGACGTGGGCTACGGTGGCACGACCAACAATTACACCGGCGGCCTGGTTCTGAATCCGAACAGCAACGTGCTGCCCTACTGGAGCGCCTATGGTCCGGGGGCCGTGGCATCGGGCACCGGGGCCGTGGCAGCGGCGAATTCCAACGGGCTCAGCCCGTTCATCATCGGATCGCACGACTTCCCGCTGCAGTCCCAGCAGAACACGGACAAGATCAACAACGTCAAGATCGAAGGCACGTTCAAGACGGATGACACGAAGATCAACTTCGGCTTCCAGTACACCGATGATCTGTGGAATACCCACGAAAGCGACACCTTCACCAACAACTACTGGCAGTTGTGGGGTGGTTACGGCCCGGCCTCGGGCAACGCGGTCGGCGTGGTGCTGCCGGCGAATCTGTTCAGCGCGGTCAACATCTCGCCCTGGCTGCCCGGATACAGCGGCGCGGGCAACCTGCCCTCCAGCATCGTGAAGTTCAATCCGTATTCAGTGCTCAGCTACCTGATCAACCAGCCGATCGACACCATCGGTTACAACGGCTATGCGCCCTATCAGCCGGGCACCATTCCGCAGGAGGTACTGAGCCCCGGATCGGTGCAGCGCGTCGACCGCCTGAACTATGATCCGTTCGTGACGGCCACTCAGGACGTGAAGCTCGGCGACATGAAGCTGGTCATCAATGCCGGCCTGCGCTACCAGAAGACGGATGAGAACATTGCCGGCATTTCGGCACCGCTCACCGCGGTCACGTGGGAGGGAGCGGGCGACCCGACCGCCTATGCCTTCACTACGGGCACCAACACCTGGACGACGGTCGAAAACTCGTACCATTACTTCCTGCCGTCTCTGGATCTGAACCTCCTGATCACGCCGGAACTGAAGCTGCGGGCTGACCTGTCACGTACGGAGGACGCACCGCCCAATGGCCTGCTCACTCCGAACACGACCTATGGCGGACGCGTCAATGCCCTCAGCGCCACGGGCAACAATCCGGGCCTGCTGCCCTATCTGTCCGACAACTTCGACCTGGGTGCGGAGTGGTATTTCGGGGCGAACGACTATGTGTCCTTGGACCTGTTCGCCAAGCACGTCACGAACTTCCCCGCCTCGAGCGTGCAGCCCGTGACCGTTCCGGGCATCATCGATCCGGCCCCGGCGATCAACCCGCAATCGGGCGGCCCGCTTTCCAATACCACCGGCCAGCCGCTGGTGTTCCAGGAAAGCACGGTGAGCAATGCGCTCAACGCGGATGTGCACGGTGTGGAACTCATCGTCCAGAAGATGCTGGGCTATGGCTTCGGAGTCCTGGTCAATGGCACGTACGTGCATACCAACAAGAACTTCAACAATGAACTGCTGACTTCGAACCAGTTCGCGTTGACCGGCGTGGGCAACTCGGCCAACTTGATCGGCTTCTACGACGCACATGGGCTGCAGGCCCGACTCGCGTTGCAGTGGCAGGGTGCTCAGCTGGAGGGCCTCGGGCAGGAGCAGGGCGGTGGTGCATTCGGCAACGAGCCGGTGTACGTGGCGGCTTCGACCGAACTGGACTTCAGCACGCAGTACCAGTTCACCAGCCATCTGTCGGGGTATTTCGAGGCACTGAACCTGACCGACAACATCTATCACAGCTATGGACGCTTCTCGAACCAGACCCTGAATCTGGTGGATTATGGAAGGTCCTTCACGATAGGTGTGCGCGCGAAGTTCTAGTCCGAGACTTCCTCGTTCTGCAACTTCAGGGGCCGCCGCAGGGCGGCCCCTTTTCATTTACGTGATACCCTTGCGCGCGGGATCTGCGGAGCTTTGGACAGTCGTGGAAGCAGTACAGTCAGTCGTAATAGTGGGCGGTGGAACGGCGGGTTGGCTGACCGCGGGCATCATCGCCGCGCGCCATCAGGCGCGTATCAAGGCGGGCACCTTTTCCGTCACGCTGGTTGAATCCCCGGACATCAAGATCATCGGTGTCGGCGAGGGCACCTGGCCGACCATGCGCGCGACGCTGGAACGCATCGGCGTATCCGAGACCGCGTTTTTCAGGGAGTGCGACGCCGCCTTCAAGCAGGGCGGACAGTTTGCCGGCTGGACCACCGGTGCCAGGGATGACTCCTATTATCATCCCCTGATGTTTCCGCAGGGGTTCGCGCAGGTGAACCTGGTGCCGCACTGGCTGCGCGAGGGGCAGGGGCGCAGCTTCTGCGATTTCGTGACGCCCCAGGGGCGGCTGTGCGATGAGGGCCTGGCGCCCAAGACGATTTCCAACGCCGAGTACCGCGGCCCAGCGAACTACGCCTATCATCTGGATGCCGGCAAGTTCGCGCCGTTTCTTGCCAGGCATTGCACCGGAAATCTCGGCGTGCGCCATGTGCTGGCGGACATCACCGAGGTCAAGCAGCGCGAATCCGGTGACATCGACAGCGTGCTGACGCGACAGGCGGGCGCGATCGCCGGTGACCTGTTCGTGGATTGCAGCGGCTTCTCGGCGCTGCTCATCGGCAAGACCTTAGGGGTTCCCTTCAAGTCCTGCAGCGATGTCCTGTTCTGCGATACCGCGCTTGCCGTGCAGGTGCCGTTCGCGACGCCGGATGCGCCCATGGCCTCGCACACCATCGCCACTGCGCACGGTGCGGGCTGGACCTGGGACATCTGTCTGCCGACGCGTCGTGGCGTGGGCTACGTCTACTCCAGCCGGCATACCACCGAGGAGCAGGCACGCGAGACGCTGCTGCGCTACATCGGTGCGCAGCACGCGGATCTGCCGGTACGCAAGATTCCGATCCGCGCCGGTCATCGCGAGGTGTTCTGGAAGAACAACTGTGTCGCCATCGGCCTTGCCAGTGGCTTTCTGGAACCACTGGAGTCCTCCGCCATCGTACTGGTGGAGCTCTCGGCGAAACTGCTGGCGGAGCAGATGCCCGCCTGTCGTGAAGTCATGGACATCGTCGCCAAGCGCTTCAATGACGTGACCATGTATCGCTTCGGTCGGATCATCGATTTCCTGAAGCTGCATTACGTGCTCACCCGGCGTACCGATACCGCCTTCTGGCGCGACAACACCGATCCGGCCTCGGTTCCGGAGCGGCTGCGGGACCTGCTGACGCTCTGGAGCTACCACTCTCCCTGGTTCTTCGACGAACTCGACCGCCTCGAGGAAGTCTTTCCGGCGGCCAGTTACCAGTACGTGCTGTATGGCATGGGCTTCAAGACCAAGGTGGCGCCGGAGGAAACCATCGACACCGCCATGGCCGCCGCCCGCCTGGTTCGTGAAAACGATCAGGCCACCGGTGACATGCGCGCGCGGCTGCCGAAGAACCGCGAGCTTTTGAACAAGATCTACCAATACGGCCTGCAGCCTGTCTGAGTTTTCCATGACGCGTATCGTTCCGCTAAGCAAAGAGACCCACAGATCACTCAAGGTCGATGCCCGTGCGTCGGCGGCCTATGGGGACAACCAGCGCTTCACCCACGTGGTCGCGCAGGAGTTTCCGCTGCTGCTGGTGCACTACCCCATCGTGTTCGCCAAGGATGCCAAGACCGGCGAGTTCTATTGCGGTGTCATGCTGGGGTTTGACGAGGGCGAGAACCTGTTTCTCGAGGAATGGCGTGACCTGGAGTTCTACCGGCCGCTGGGTCTGCAACGCGTGCCGTTCTACGCCCAGGGACCTGATGTGGCGATCGACCTGGATCACCCCCGCGTCGGCGTGGCGGACGGGGTGGCGCTGTTCACCGAGGTCGGAGAGCCCTCCCGCTACATGCAGCGCATCATCTGGGCGTTCCAGGACCTTGCCAATGGACTTGAAATCACCCGCTCCTTCATCACCGCCCTTCTGCAGCTGAAGCTCATCGAACCGGTCACCCTCGAGGCCGAATTCGACGATGGCACGACGCGCGAGTGCGCCGGCCTCTATACCGTGAACCAGGACGCCCTGACCGCGCTTCCCGATAACGTGGTGGTGGATCTGTTCAGGCTCGGCTACCTGCGCCTCGTGCATCTGATGATCGCCTCGCTCAAGCAGTTCCCGGTCCTGGCGCGCAAGAAGAATGCCCGCATCCTGAAGGCCACCGAAGGCCTCGCGGGCATTCGCGCATAGCCGCAATCTCAAAGGGGCCAAGCATGTCCCGCGCGCCAACCGAGACCGCCGGCCGTGAGCTTTCGCAGCAGCGCTTCGCGGCCGAGGTCGTCGCGGGTTGCCAGCCGGTCATCCTTCGCGGCCTGATCAATGACTGGCCGGTGGTGCGCGCGGCGCAGGGCTCGCCGCGGGCGCTCATGAGCTACCTTTCGGCCTTCGATGCGGGCGTTCGCGTCGAGGTGTTCTTCGGCGACCCTGCCATCGCCGGCAAGTACTATTACGGCGAGGGTCTGAAGGGCTTCAATTTCGAGCGCCGGATGATGAGCTTCCGCGAGGCGCTGCAGGCCATCCTCGATGCGGTCGAGGCGCCTGGCGTAAAGTCCGTCTATGCCGGGTCGCTGCCCTGCAAGGAGTGTCTGCCGGGCTTCGCCCCCGACAACCCCATGCCGCTGCTCGCGCCGGAGACCTCCCCGCGGATCTGGCTCGGCACGGCCTCCAATGTATCGAGCCACTACGACACCTTCGACAATCTGGCCTGCGTGGTCGCCGGGCGGCGCCGTTTCACGCTCTATGCGCCGGAGCTCATCGGCCGGCTCTACGTGGGTCCCATCGACCGCACCATGGCAGGACCGCCGGTGAGCCTCGCGGCCTCCTCAGCCCCGGATGATGAGCGCTTTCCGCTGTTCCGCGAGGTTCGCGACCAGGCCTGGGTCTGCGAGCTGGAGGCGGGCGATGCGCTGTATCTGCCGAAACTGTGGTGGCACCAGGTGGAGTCGCTGGCGCCCCTCAACGGGCTGGTCAACTACTGGTGGGATGCGCTGGCCGCAGGACCTGATTCGCCCTACACGAGTCTGCTGCTGGCGATGATCACGATCGCGGAGCGCCCGGCCGCCGAGCGCCAGGCCTGGAAGGCATTCTTCGAGCACTATGTCTTTCGCAGCAACGGGCACCCGCTGGCGCATTTACCGGCCGAGGAGCGCGGGGTACTCGGGCCGCTCAAGCCCGACAACTACGCCAATATCCGCGCGCGCGTGATGCAGCTGCTGCGCGGCAGGTGATCGAGGCTACAGGGGTGGCGCCGCGCAGTTCTGCGCGATGTAGTCCTGATGCGACGGCATCGATGCCGCACACCGGGCGGTCACGCCGCGTATCTCTTCCAGCGCCCGCCTGGCTGCCTGCCCTGAGAGCCGATCGGCCAGCGGATCATAGCCGGTGTGCGGCACTTCCTGGCCGATGAACATGTGCAGCCAGCTTTGCGGCTTGAACAGCTCGTCGCGGTCCTGGACGATGCGGCCGTAGCTTCTGAACAGCTCGAGCCGTTCCTTCAGACTGTCCGGGAGTTCGATGTTGCGGCAGTGGCGCCAGAATTCCTCCTGACGCTCCGTCTTGTTGTAGTGCACGATGATGAAGTCGCGAACCCGCTCGTATTCGAACGCGAGCTGACGGTTGTACAGATCGATGTCGGCCTGCCTGAAGTTGCGGTCGGGAAAGCAACTGAGCAGCACTGCGAGGCCGCGTTGTATCAGATGTATGCCGGTGGACTCCAGCGGCTCGAGAAAGCCCGCCGCCAGTCCGATGGCGACGCAATTCCTGATCCAGCAGCTGCGCCGGCGCCCGGTCGTGAACCGAAGCCGCAGCGGGTCGCGCAGCGCCGGGCCCTCGAGGCTTGCCATCAGGATCTGCTGGGCCTTGTCATCGTCCAGGAACGCACTTGAATACACGTAGCCGTTGCCCACCCTGTGCTGCAGGGGGATGCGCCACTGCCAGCCTACCTCCCGCGCCATGGTGAGTGTGTGCGAGGACAGCGGCCCGGTGCGCTCGCAGGCCACCGCCACGGCCCGATCACATGGCAGCCAGTGCGTCCAGTCCTCGTAACCGGCCTGCAGCGCCCCTTCGATCAGCAGGCCGCGAAATCCGGTGCAGTCGAGGAACAGATCGCCTTCGATGCGTTCGCCGCTCTCCAGTGTCACCGAGTCGATGAAGCCGTCCTGCGGCCGCAGCTCGACGCTCTTGAGCTTGCCCTCGGTGCGCGTGACGCCACGGCCTTCCGCGTAGCTGCGCAGAAACCCGGCGAGCAGCGCCGCATCCAGATGCAGCGCGTAGGTGATCGTCGAGAATGGCGATCTCTCCATGGCGATGGGACGCATGAAGCGCGCCTGGCGCGCCGCGACCGCCTGCAGCGAGTAGTCATCCAGGGCGGCCGCGTGGCCTGCCGCCTGGCACTTCATCCAGTATGCGGAAAACTCCACATCCTCGCGCGGCAGGCCGGTAGGCCCGAAGGGGTGTATGTAGGAGTGCCCCGGCCGCGTCCAGTCCTTGAACTCTATCCCCAGCTTGAAGGTAGCCTGGGTCCTGCGAATGACCTCGTTCTCATCGATCTCCAGCACCTTGAAGAAGTTGATAATGGGAGGGATGGTCGCCTCGCCGACGCCGATGATGCCGATCTCGGCCGACTCGATCAGCCGTATGCGACAGTTCATATTGCGCAGCAGCTTGGCTAAGCTTGCCGCGCTCATCCACCCGGCGGTTCCTCCGCCGACGATCACGATGTTCCGAATGGGATCGACCGACACGATTGTTCGGCAGCTTGTTGTTTCAGTGTCCGACGATGCTGCTTATGATATCCGGATTAACGCCGCCTGACACTGCCCTCGCCGAAAATCTCCTCCACCGGCCTGCCAAACAGCTTGCCGATGGCAAGCGCGAGCGGGAGACTCGGATGGTACTTGCCGGACTCGATGGCGTGAATCGACTGCCTGGAGATGCTGAGCCGGTCGGCGAGCTGCACCTTGGTCCAGCCGCGCGCTGCGCGCAGCTCGGCCACGCAATTCTTCATCTCATCGGCTCAGCCGCGCGCGCCATGGCGACGACGCTGAGCGCGATGAACGGCAGGCCTGCCGCCCAGAACACCATCACCAGGATTCGGGCCCGGATTGCCGGATTCATCATCGGATCCTCTTGAAAGGTACCTACGCGCGGTGTGTCGGATGTAAAGGTACCTTTACATCTGACACACGTCAAGCGTGCTTCACGCTGTGACGCGCGTCACCCCGAATTTCCGCGTATTTGCGCGCTGTTGCAGCGCGCCAGTCATTCAAACATTGAGACCTGACTCACAGATTGGCCGGCGTTCAATTCGATCTTAAGTAAATCGTGAGTCAGTCGATACTGCGTCTACGGGTCACACCGCAGGCTAGAGCATACGAGTTTCAACTTGGAGGACAGGACGTGAACACCTTGATCAAGCGAGCGATGATTGTCGCTGGCATCAGCACAGCGATGGCGCTGCCGCTGACGAGCCAGGCATCGGATGGAACGATTTCATTTTCAGGCGCAGTGACGGCTAACACCTGCACGGTCAGCGTCAACAGCGGCATCACCGGCGCCACGGGCGGCGCGGCGGATGCAACGGTGGTTCTGCCCATCGTCAGCACCGCGGCCCTCACCAACGCAGCGGCCGTTGTCGGCCCCCCGGCGGTGGCGGCGAAGACCACGGCGGCAGGCACCTTTTTCAGCATGACGCTCAGTGCCTGCGTGGCATCACACGCCGATATCGGCGGTGTCGTGCCGACTTACGTCAACATTTACTTTGAAGCAGGTCCGAACGTCGATGTGCTGACCGGTGGCCTCATCAACTCCGGTACCAGCAATGTCGAGGTGAACCTCTACAACGCCTCGTCCGCCGGCATTATCAATACTCAGATCTTCCCCGGTACGACCACGGGTCAGAATCCCACCGGCTCGGGCATGGCTGCCGCCACGGGTGGCACGCAGTATTACTTTGCAGGGTATTCGACTGCTGGCCACAACCTCGCCGCAACGGCCGGCACGGTGACCACCTCGGTCACGTATTCGCTGGTCTATCAGTAAGTGACGACTGCCGTACCTGTCCGATCTGATCAGGCGCAGCCGCACTGGCTGCGCCTGATCTCTCAAGTCGCCGCAGCACTGGTTGCGGCAACTTTTTTCATTGCCGCCCCACACGCTTCGGCTGGAGTCGTCGTTACCGGCACGCGAGTGGTGTATCCGGCGGTCAAACGCGAAGTCACCATCGACATCCACAACCCCAGCGACAAGCCGTCGCTGGTTCAGGCCTGGCTGGATTCCGGGGATCCGCATTCCAAGCCGGGCGATTCAAAAGTCCCCTTTGTCATGACGCCGCCCTTGTTCAGGCTCGATCCGACCAAGAGTCAAAGCCTGCGCCTGGTCTACACGCATGATCCGCTGCCCCAGGACCGCGAGACGCTGTTCTGGCTCAACGTGCTCGACATTCCGCCGCTGGTGCGCCCGAATCCGGATCTGCCCAATCAGCTCGAACTGGCCTTCAGGCACCGCATGAAGGTGTTCTTCAGGCCGACCGGTTTGGTCGGCTCCGCCGCCGATGCGCCGGCGCAGGTGAAGTGGCAGCTTCAGTACAAGGACGGCAAGCTGGTGGGAATCCAGGCAAGCAACCCGACCGCTTATCACGTCTCCCTGACCCAGGTCAGCGCCACGGTGGCGGGCAAGCCGCTCACCACCAAGGCCGACATGGTGGACCCGTTCGCCAGCCGCACCTTCGATCTGCCCGATCCGGTCACCGCGCCCAGCGGAGCCGTTGCCGTCGAATATTGGTTCGTTAACGACTATGGCGGCACCGTAAACGGCACTGCTTCCGCGTCGGCGGCGCCCTGATACGCATGGTGTCCCGTGTCCATTTGCGACGGGAACCCCCGGCCGATATTGCATAACCTGCTGAGCCGCTCCACGAGGCGCGGAGTGCTCGCGCTGGTCACGCTGTTTCCCGCGATCTGCCCCGCCGCCGACTCTACCTCCACCGAAGTGGAGTTCAATCCTGCCTTTCTGCAGGGCTCAACCAAGGTCGACGTTTCGCGCTTCTCGCACGGCAATCCGGTGCTTCCCGGGGACTATGCGGTCGACCTGCAGGTCAATGGCAAGTGGATGGGCCATGCCACGGTGCGCTTCATCGCCCAGCCCAATAGTGACATCGCCCTGCCCTGCATCGACCGGCCACTGGTGGATCGGATCGGGCTGAACTTCGAGAAGCTCTCGGCTGTCGCGCAGGCCGAACTGCGCAAGACGCTGTCCGGCGGTTGCGTCGATCTGAAGACCATGATTCCGCAAGCCACCGTGGACTTCGACCTGTCCCAGCTGCGTCTGGATCTCACGGTGCCGCAGGCGATGATGCAGCACCAGCCGCGCGGCTACGTCAGCCCGGAATACTGGGACAGCGGGATCCCCTCGGCGACGCTCGGCTACGACTTCAACGTCTATCGCTCCGCGGCTTCCTTTGTGACCACCACCGACGGCCACCTTGACCTTGCGACCGGCATCAACTTCGGCAGCTGGCACCTGCGGCAGAGGTCCTCCATCGACGTGACCTCGACCGGGCCAACGACCTATCAGAATGTCGCCACCTATCTCGCGCACGACATCCCCGCCATCCGCAGCGACCTGACAGTCGGCGACAGCTTCACGGATGGCGCGGTGTTCGACAGCTTCGGATTCCGCGGGGTGTCGCTGGCGACCGATGACCAGATGCTGCCGGACTCACAGCTTGAATACGCGCCGGTCGTGCATGGCATTGCGCAGACCAATGCGCGCGTCGTCATCACGCAAAACGGCAACACCATCCTGGAAACCACCGTGTCGCCCGGTGCCTTCGAGATCAACGACCTGTATGCCACAGGCTACGGAGGCGACCTGCATGTCACCGTCTATGAGGCCGATGGAACCCAGAACAGCTTCACCGTTCCCTATGCCTCCCTGGTGCAGCTGCTGCGCCCGGGTGTGTGGCGCTACTCGCTGACTGCCGGGGAAGTGGACCAGCCCTCGCAAAGTGGCAACGAGCGCTTCGTGCAGGGCACGCTCCAGCATGGCTTCAGCAACTACCTGACCGGCTATACCGGCGCCGTCGGCGCACAGCATTACCACGCGGGACTCCTCGGTGTTGCGCTCAACACGGCAGCCGGCGCGGTCGCGGCCGACGTGACCGCGGCCAAGGCGCTGCTCACAGACTCCTATTCCTCCAGCGGCCAGAGCCTGCGCATCAGCTATAGCAAGCTGGTGCACGAAACCCAGACGAGTTTCGTGGTTTCCACCTACCGCTACTCCTCCAGCGGCTTCTATTCCTTCAGCGATGCGCAGTCCGCGGAGGCTGCCGTGCAGGCCGGCGCCAGTGCCGACACGGTGGAACGTGCGCGCAGCGAGTGGCAGTTCAACATCAATCAGACGCTGCCCGGCAAGTGGGGCAACTTCTATCTGACGGCTTCGGTACTGGACTACTGGTACACCGCCGGCACCAGCACCGAGTTCCAAAGCGGCTACACCAATCATGTGCGCATTCCCGGAACGAGCCTCAGCTACAGCATCTCGGCCGCGCGCCAGAAGAACGTGCTGACCGGAAAACCCGATACCCGCGTGCAGGCGAATTTCTCACTGCCCCTCGGACACACTCCACACGCACCCCAGCTTTCGACCAGTTTCAACCAGGACACCACCAGTGGCGCGCGTACCCGCGGCGCCCAGGAATCGATCAATGGAACCCTGGGCGCCAACAACCAGTTGAGCTACACCGCCTCGGCCACCCAGTCCTCCGCGGACGACTCCTACTCGGCCAGCGCCCAGTACACCGGCACCGATGCCAGCGTCGCGGCGAGCGTGAGCCAGGGCAGCGGCTTTTCGCAGCAATCCGCAAGCGCCTCCGGAGGGCTGGTGGTGCATCCCGGCGGCATCACTTTGGCCAACCAGATGGCCGACACCATCGGTGTGGTCGAGGCCCTCGGCGCCGCGGGCGCCCGCGTGACCAACAGCATCGGTACCACGATCAATTCATCCGGCTATGCGGTGCTGCCCTTCCTGATTCCCTATCGCCTGAACAGCGTCAACATCGACCCGGGCGATGCCGTCTCACCGGATGTGGAATTCAAGAGCACCAGCGAATCCGTCGCCCCCCGGCTCAACTCCGTCGTGTTGATCCGCTTCCAGACGGTGGGCGGACGCGCCATCCTGATCACCGCGCATCTGCCGGATGGATCGGTGATTCCCTTCGGTTCCAGCGTCTACGATGCGCAGGGGAGCGAGGTGGGACTGGCGGGACAGGACGGTGGCATCTATCTGCGCGGCATTGCCGAGAACGGCATCCTGACGGCCCGCTGGGGTGACGCCCCCGATCAGAAATGCTCATTCAGGTACCAGCTGCCGCCGAAGAAGAAAGCCAATGCGGATGGTCCGTTCGTGCGCATTGATGCATCCTGCACACTCGACGGCCCGTCGCTGAACACACAGAACGACGGCAAGTCGGACTTGAACAGCATCATAGGACAGCGTCAATGACGGGGCGACCGACCCATGGGTGGCACCGACTGTTCGCGCGCGGCGCGCTCGGCCTGCTGCTGATGGCTGGCGGCCCCGCCATCGGCCAGACCGTGGCTTTCTCACCGACCACCCTGTCGTTTTCACCCGCGGGGCCTTACTCGGTGCCGCGCGATGCGGCCGTGGGCAGCCAGGTTGCCAGGGCCCAGAGCACGGCCACCGCCACGGCAGTCAACTGTGCATTGATCGAGACCGCGACCGTCAACGGCACGGAAGTCTCTGCTGGCAGCGGTGTCTATCAGACCAGCGTCAGCGGCATCGGCGTCAGCTTCTATGTGGTGAATGGCGGCAGCCAGACGCTGATCACCTCAACCGGTGGCGGCTATACCTCGGGCACCCTCGGGGCGCCGGGCAATGGCTCGCTGCCGGGCGTGCAGGCGAACCTGGTCGTGACCGGGCCGGTGGTCTCCGGCTACTCGCTCACCAGCCTGCCCACTGTGACGGTGACTTTCACTCCCACGGGCAGCTGCGGCTTCAGTTCCGGCATCGCCAATACGCTCGCCACCAGCGCGAGCAACAGTGCCGTGGTACCCATCACCTGTATCGTCACGACCCCCACCGTGAGCGTGAACCTGCCGATCGTCTCGCTGGTGGCGCTCGGCACAGTCGGGAAAACCGCCGGCGACACTCCCTTTCCGATCGGCCTGAGTTGCGCCGCGGGGGCCAATGTCTACATCACGCTGACCGATGCCACGACTCCCACCAACACCACCTCCTTGCTCACGCTCGCCTCCAATTCGACGGCCCAGGGCATCAAGCTCAGAATCCTCAACAGCGCCGGCGTGGTTAACTTCGGACCAGATTCGGCGGCGCCGGGTACGACCAATCAATGGTTTCTGGGTACCTCGAGCACCATCAACGGCATTCCGCTGACCGTTCAGTACTACCGGGATGACACCAATCCCGCGGGCACCGCGCCAGCCACGTTGTCCGCCGGCAGCATCCACGCGCAGGCCACCTTCACGATGAGCTATCAATGAGTCGCGTGAAACGCCAGGAACAGGTTGCCGGGTGTCTGGCCGCCGATGATTCCATAGCCTGAATTCACGAACAGGTAGCCATTCGCGGCCACGATCGAGGCATTGTCCAGGGCACCACCCGTTCCCGCCACGCCGTTGGCGGTGCTCAGGGGCGCGGTGGTGTCGAACTGGAACAGCAGCTCCCCGGTGTTCACATCGAAGGCCCTCAGGAAGCCATCGGCGCTGCCTTCCACGACCGCCCCGGCAATGACCGCGGGCGCGCCCGTCATTCCGATCACACTGGCGCAGGTGCGCACCCGCGCCTTGCGATCGCCCGTGCAGTCAGGCTGCGGGTAGTAGGACCACAGAACCTTTCCTGAATCCACCGCCACGGCGTGCAGCCCGGCGACCTCGCCCGGATCCTTGCCATCCGGGCCCGGGAAGGTATTCATGGGGACAAAGACGCGCGCGCCATCGAATGCCAGGCCCCAGTGGATGCCGCCGATGACCGAGCCTGCGCCGAAGCTGTGCTTCCACAGCACCTTGCCCTGTGCGTCCGGATCCAGGGCATAGAGCATTCCGGACTTCTGGCCGGCGAGCACCACGTCATGTCCGTCCGGACTGCGGGCCAGCACCATGGAGGCGCCGAAGTCGTGATCCAGAAGCCGGCCCTCGTGAGGACAGTTCAGGCCGTCGTGCCGGATCATGCAGCCGGTGAGAAAGATGTCATCGGCCGTGGACTGGAAGCGCCAGCGGATGGCGCCGGTGGCAAGATCGATGGCCAGCACCGAGTCGATGGTCGGCGCGGCCGGCGCCGAGGTGGCCTCGCCGGTTCCGACGTACAGCACGCCACGCTTCTCATCAATGGCGGGTGATGTCCAGATCGGCGCGCCCGAGGGTCCCCACATCATCTGGCCATCGCCGCGATCGTGCAGGGGCCTGGCGTCCGGCATGGTGTGCGCCGTCCAGATCTCCCGCCCACTCTTCGCATCCAGTGCGATCACTGCGCCATGGGTGGTGCAGCACAGATGCCCGGCATCGGCCCCGACATTGATCTCGGAGGCCGACAGCGGCACATAGACGCGTCCGCCGAGCAGCACGGGTGTGCCGGTGGTGTTTGACAGCGCCGTCAGATGCACGGCGTGCTGCCACAGTGGCGCGCCGGTTGCCGCATCCACCATGTGTATGCGAGTGCCCACGTCCGCGAACACCAGCACCTTGCGATGCGACCCGGGCAACTCTCCATAGCCAATGCCGGTGCGCAACGGGACATCGCTCCTGTAAATCCACTTCAGGCAGGGCTGCTGCGCGATGTCGATGGCGTACAGCTGCGCGGCATCGGCGACCGGCAGGAACAAAGTCGTGCCGACGATGGCTGACTGCGCGCGCATGGTCGTGGCGCGCGGAAACGCCAGCGCCCAGGCAAGCCGCATGTGGCGGAAGTCGGCGGTGCTGATGCCCGCCTGCTGCGCGCTGAGGTGCCGGTGATTCTGCAGGTCGAAGCCGAAATCGGCGACCGTCGCGGGCATGCTGAGATCGACCTTGCGGCGGCCCGGCGTGCAGCGCAGCTGCGCCGTCCAGGCATCGCTCACCCGTGCCCTGCCGATCAGAAAATCGATGAGATCCGAGCGCTGGCCCGGTGTCAGGGTACGACCCTGTGCCTGCATCTTGCCGACCGTGAGTGCGTAGTAGATCTGCTGATAGCGCATGCCCTTGAGGGTCGCCAGCGTCGGCGCGCGCAGCGCCTCGCCATGGTCATGGCACATGGCGCAGGTTCGCTGATACACCCCTTCTCCCGCCTTCGCCTCAGAGTGCTGCGGCGCGGCGCGCGCCGCGCCGGCCAGCAACAGCAGGACCAGTACGCTCATGCTGCGGCAGTGGAATGTCACGGAGCCCCCCTCACGCACAGTGTCGGCACAGTGGTGCAGAATACGGCTGATGATGCTTGCTGTCAGCGAACTCTTGGCGTGCAGGGCGCGGCTGGTCATGGTCCTGCTCGCGGGGCTTGCCGGGGCCAGCATGGCAGGTTGCGCCACCACCGCACCGCCGCCGCAGGCGGCGCGACTCCGGCCCGACGGCGCTGCGGTGATCGTCTATCTGGCGCGTCGCAAATGGCATGTGGATGTGGGTTTCGCCGCGGCTGATCTGGAACCTTCGCTGGCGCCGGTTAGCGCCCGCTTCGCCGGCGACAAATACCTGTTCTTCGGATTCGGCGACCGCCATTACCTGCTGGCGGGCAGCAGGAAGACGCCATCGATGCTGCGTGCTCTGTGGCCCGGGCCCGCAGCGGTGCTGGTGACGGCGGTCAATGATCCCGAGGCGGCGTTCGGCGCCTCGCAGCTGATCGAACTTGCGCTGCGCCCGGATCAGGCACGCGCCGTCCAGGCATTCATCCGGGCCTCACTGTCAGGAGCACAGCTCAGCCCTTTGGCGCCTGGGCCGTATGCGGACAGCGCGTACTATGCCGCCGAACCGAAATACTCCGCGGTGCATACTTGCAATACCTGGGCGGCGGAGGCGCTGCAGGCCGGCGCCGAACCCATCCGCGCCAGGGGCGTGATCCTGGCCGGACAGCTTTGGTCGCAGGCGCTGCGGCTCGCCGGCAGCGCCGGCGGGCACTGGCAGGTTCAATCGCAGGGCGGCTGATTCCCGTTCTGGCAGACCACGACCGGCGCGGGGCTGTTGGCCGGAACCACCACGGTGGTCTTCGCCGGAGGCGAGGGGTTGGAGCTGCTGATGCAGCCGCTGAGCATCCCCGCGACCATCAGTGCACCGGCACCGATAATCGCGCACAGTGAATTCCTCGTTGTCATTATCAGCTCCTTGTCCCTACCATTACGGGGGTATCTTGTTGGAAATCGTGACCCGGGCAGGTTGCAGGGGACAGTGGCGAATGTCGCAAGGGCCTCTCAGTGCGCACCTACATATCCACACCCATCGTGGCTCCTGGGCCGCGTGCGGTGCGTTGCTGTCGCTGCTCATCGCCAGCGTCGCGGCGCACGCCCAGACGCAGGATGATGCCTACCTGCGCACCTGCGCGGCCTGTCATGGTCCGCAGCTGCGCGGCGGGGAGACCGGCCCGGCTCTGATCGGCAGCGGCTTTCAGCAACACTGGGGTTCGGTGCCGCCGGTCGGGCTGGATGAGTTCACGCGCCGGACCATGCCGCCCACCGCTCCGGGTTCCTTGAGCGACGATGACTATGTGGCGGCGTTGACGCACATCCGTCGCGCCAACGGCTGGGTGGTGCCGCCGGCGCCGCCGCCCGTGGGTGGCGCCGGCAAAATCCCCGTCACGGTGGAATGGCTGAACAACCGCGGCGACCTTGGCGCCAGCAGCTACTCGCCACTGGATCAGATCAACCGCGACAATGTCGCGAAGCTGCGCATTGCCTGGCGCTGGAAGTCGGACAACTTCGGGCCGGTGCCGGAGTACTACTACCGGCCGACGCCGCTCATGGCCGATGGCATTCTTTATATAAGCGCGGGCATTCGTCGCGATGTGGTGGCCATCGATGCCACGACCGGTGAGACGTTGTGGCTGTATCGGCTCGATGAAGGTGAGCGCGGCGCGCTGGCACCGCGACGCAACTCGGGTCGCGGCGTTGCCTACTGGCGTGGCAGCCGCGGCGAAGGCAGTCGCATCTTCACGATCACGCCGGGATTTCAGCTGGTCGCGCTCGATGCGCTCTCCGGGTTGCCGGTGGCCGCGTTCGGCAAGGCGGGCATCGTCGATCTGAAGGAGGGTCTGCCGCGGGTCGCCGATCTGCCGAAGACGCCACCGGGAAACAGTTCTCCGCCGGTGATCGTGGGCGATGTGGTGGTGGCCGGAGTTTCCTTCTCCGCCGGCGGCGCCCCACCCTCCAAAGTGGCGGTTCCTGGCTGGATCCGCGGCTACGATGCCCGCACCGGCGCCTTGCTCTGGGCCTTCCACACCGTTCCGCAGCCTGGCGAATTCGGTTCGCAGACCTGGGACGACAACAGCAACTCATATACCGGCAACACCGCGGTCTGGGCGCCCTTCTCCGCCGATGCCGCCCGGGGCCTGGTGTACCTGCCGGTCGAGGCGCCCACCGCTGACTTCTACGGCGGACATCGCACCGGCAACAATCTGTTCTCCGACGCCCTGGTGTGCATCGATGCCAAGACCGGCAGGCGCATCTGGCATTACCAGATCGTGCATCACGACATCTGGGACTACGATCTGCCGGCCGCCCCGGTGCTGGCCGACATCACGGTGAGCGGCAGGAAAATTCCGGCCGTGGTGCAGGTCACGAAGATGGGCCTGATCTTCGTCTTCGACCGCGTCACGGGCAAACCCGTCTGGCCCATTGAGGAGCGCCCCGTGCCGCAGAGCGACGTGCCGGGCGAGAAGACTTCGCGCACCCAGCCCTATCCGACCCGGCCTGCGCCCTATGAGCCACAGGGTCTGCGGGTGGAGGACCTGATCGATTTCACACCGGACCTCAAGCGCCAGGCGCAGGCCATCGTCAAGGACTACCGCTTCGGGCCCGCCTATATGCCGCCATCGGTGGTGGTGGAGGGCGGAAACCTTGGCACGCTGCTGCGGCCCTGTCTGTCCGGCGGTTCGAACTGGCAGGGCGCGGCGGTGGATCCGGAAACGGGCATCTTCTATGTGAGCTCCATCTCCTCGGTGTGTCCCATCGGCTTGCACCAGGACCCGAAGATCTCCGATGAGCGCTACGTTGGTGTGTACGGGGAAGGCTTCCCGCACGGCTCCCTGGGCGGACCCAATGGCCTGCCGCTGATCAAGCCGCCCTGGGGGCGTATCACCGCCATCAACCTGAACTCAGGAGATCAGCTGTGGATGATTCCGAACAGCGAGACTCCGCAATGGGCCACTGACAACAAGGCGCTGGCCGGCATCACTCTGCCGCGCACCGGCTCCTTCGACCAGGTGGGCCTGCTGGTGACCAAGACCCTGCTGTTCGCCGGTGAAGGCAGTGGCCTGTACCGCGCCGGCGGCGGTGGCAACAAGTTCTACGCCTATGACAAGGCCACGGGAGCCATCATCAGCCAGCTGACCCTGCCGGCCAATCAATCCGGCGTGCCGATGACCTACGCGGTGTACGGGCGGCAGTACATCGTCGTGGCCGCCGGTGCCAGGGATCATCCGGGCGAACTGGTCGCGTTGTCGCTGCCGTGAAGCGCTAGCCCCATGTACCCGCCCAATTTCTTCGCCGGACCGCACATCGACCGGCGCTCGGAAGTTCGCGAGGACCCGCTCGCCTGGCGCGACATCCGCGCCGATGTCGGGACGCGCTATCTGCTGTCGGTGGGCGCGTTGCAGCTGCTGTACACGCCGGAACCCGAAAGGCCGGCCCGTATCGCCTTTCTTGCCGGGGAGGATCCGCTGGTGCGCGACTGCGCCGACGCGGACCTGGTGCTGCTCGGCCGCTTTGAGGATGCCTGGTGCATTCTCATCGATCTTGCCGCCGACAGCGCGGTCAGCCTGCCCCCGGGGACGACGCTCGCGGAGCTGCGGCCGCTGGCCGCCATCCTGCCCGCGCCCGAATCAGCGCTGCTGGCCTATGCCCGGGGCCTGTCCTTGTGGCGGGCACGCCAGCGCTTCTGCGGAATATGCGGCTACCCGACGCGCCCCACGCGCGCGGGTCACTGCCTGCAATGCACGCATCCGCGCACACCCCACGATTTTTTCCCGCGCATCGATCCGGCCATCATCGTGCTGGTGAGTCATGCCGACCAGGCATTGCTGGGCCGTCAGGCGAGCTGGCCTCCCGGGCGCTACTCGACCATTGCCGGCTTCGTCGAACCCGGCGAAAGCCTCGAGGACGCGGTGGCCCGCGAAGTGCTCGAGGAGACCGGCGTGGTGGTGGAGGAGGTGCGCTACCAGTCCTCCCAGCCCTGGCCCTTCCCGGCCTCGCTGATGCTGGGTTTCCGGGCCTCGGCCGGCGCGCGCCGCGACATCCAGCGCGGCAGTGAACTGGAGGACGTGCAATGGTTCTCGCGCGCCGAGCTCAAGTCCGGGAAGGTGCTGCTGCCGCCACCGCAGGCCATCGCGCATCGCCTGATCGGCGCGTGGCTGGACGAGAGCTGATTTAGCTCATGTGCCTGCTGGTCATGGCCTGGCGGGCGCACCCGCGCTACCGCCTGATCGTCGCCGCCAATCGCGACGAGTTCCACGCGCGACCCACGGCGCCCATGGCCGTGTGGCCGGACGCCCCGGACCTACTGGGCGGCCGCGACCTGTCCGCCCAGGGCACCTGGCTTGCCGTGGACCGGCGGCGGCGCTTCGGCATCATCACCAACTTCCGGGATCTGCAGGCACGACGGCCTGAAGCACCCAGCCGCGGCGGCCTGATTCCGGCATGGCTGCAGACAGCTCTGGCGCCGGAGCAATATCTGGCGCAGGTCGAACCCCAGGCGCAGCGCTACGCGGGCTTCAATCTGCTGCTGAACGATGCCGAGAGCCTGCACTACGCCTCCAATCGCGCCCCTGAATTCTCCGTAGGCCTGGCGGCCGGGGTGTACGGGCTTAGCAATCTGCTGCTGGACACGCCGTGGCCGAAACTGACGCGCGTGCGGGAGAAGTTCGAGCAATGGCTGGCCGCGCAGCCGGCACAGGAGAGCTCGGCGCAAAGCGCCAGCGAACCCCTCTTCGGCCTGCTCGCCGATCGCACGCGCAGCCTTCCCGAGCCCGCCTCGGGCGCGCGCCCGCTGCCGCCGGAATGGGTGGAAATACTGTCCTCACCCTTCGTGGTTCACCCGACCTTCGGCACCCGCTGCTCGACCCTGGTGATGATCGGCTACGACGGGTCGCTGTACGTGCAGGAGCGGCACTTTGACCCGCACGGTGAAACCCTTGGCCAGAGCGGCTGGACGCTGGCGCCGGGTGAATGGCCAGTCCCTTGACGTTTATGCATTTATATGCATAATACGCGCAACTTTATGCAGCAGGGCCGCCCGTGCTTTCAGACACCCAGCAATTCGACCGCCGCAATGCCATCGTGCGCCTCCTGCGCAATGGCATGGTGCGCAAGCAGGGCGACCTGGTGCATATGCTGCAGCGCGATGGTTTCGTCGTCACCCAGTCCTCGATCAGCCGTGATCTGCGCGATCTTGGCGTTCTGAAGGCCGCTGGCCGCTATGTCATGCCGCCCGATGAAATCACGCGGGCCAATGGCGATTTCGGCACGCTGGCGCAGTTCGTCCGCCAGATCCTGCCCGCCGGGGCCTGCCTGACCGTCGTCAAGACCACCATCGGGGCGGCGGCCAGTGTTGCGGTGGCCATCGACAAGGCCGAATGGCCGGAAGTCGTGGGCACCATCTCCGGCGACGACACCATCTTCGTCGCCACCCACGGTGAGCCGGCCCAGGGCCAGCTCATCGCGCGCCTTCGCTCGAACTTCAGAGTCTGATCACCATGTCCAAAACTGATTCCAAGGGCGCTGAGCCCATTGTCCTCGCCTATTCGGGCGGCCTCGACACTTCCTTCCTGGTGCCCTGGGTGGCGCAGAACACCGGCCGCCCGGTGATCACCGTGACGGTCGACACCGGCGGCATCGACGCGGCGACGGCGAGCACTCTGGCCTCGCGCGCCCGGGCGCTGGGTTCCATCGAGCATCACACCATCGATGCCCGCAAGGATTACTTCGAACAGGTGCTGCGCTTCCTGATCATGGGCAATGTCCGGCGCGGACAGCTGTATCCGCTGTGCGTAGGCGCAGAGCGCGTCATGCAGGCCCAGACCATTGCGCTGATGGCCCGCAAGCTCGGCACCAACACCATTGCGCACGGCTGTACGGCCGCCGGCAATGATCAGGTGCGCTTCGAAGTCGCCCTGCGCACGCTGGCCCCCGACCTCACGGTGCTGGCACCGGTGCGCGACCATGCCTTCCAGCGCAAGGACGAACTGGCCTACCTCGAGGAACGCAATCTGCCGGTGCCGCCCTGGGGCGCAGCCTACTCCGTGAACCGCGGACTGTGGGGCGTCACCATCGGCGGGAAGGAAACTCTCAACTCCCACGGCAGCATTCCGGATGAGGCCTGGGTGCTGTCGCGCAATGCCTTCAGCACGCCGCAGCCACCGGAGCGGCACACCATCAGTTTTGAGAAAGGGCGTCCCAGTGCTCTGGATGGCCGCAAGCTCGATCCGGTGACGCTGATCGAGGAACTCGAGACGCTGGGCGCGAAATTCGGCATTGGTCGCGGCATTCATCTGGGCGACACCATCATCGGCACCAAGGGCCGCGTGGCCTTTGAAGCCCCGGCGGCCGAAGTTCTGCTGAATGCGCATCGCGAACTTGAAAAGCTGGTGCTCACCGCGCGTCAGCAGCGCATCAAGGAGCTGGTCGCGAATCCCTACGGCGACCTGGTTCACGAAGGTCAGCTGCTGGACCCCGTGTGCCGGGACATCGAGGCCCTGCTGCTGTCCTCGCAGGAGCGCGTCAGCGGGGATGTCCATGTGCTGATGCGGCCGGGGAGTCTGTTTGTCGAGGGCGTGGATTCACCGTATTCGCTGCTCGCCGCCTCGCGCGGTGTCTATGGCGAGGCGGCCGGCGAGTGGACCGCCACCGATGCACTTGGATTTTCGAAAATCGTGTCGTTGACCGGCGTGTTCCACCGACGCGCCGGCCAGGGCACCTGAGAGCCCGTTTCCAAGGAGAGTGCCCCCGTGAGAAGTGTCGTCGTCGACAAGATTGCCTCGATCACCCAGGCCTGCGGCCTGGCGCGTGAAGTGCGCATCGCGGCGGATATCCCCGCCGAGGAAGGCGTGGTCGTGGTGGTCGAGGTGCTGACCAACAAGGCCAACTACAACACCCTGGAGCTGACCAGCGGCCGCATGGCCAAGGTGGGCAAGGGCGATGTGGTGATCGGCGCGCTGGGTCACCGCAAGGCCCTGTTCGGCTATTCGGGTCATGTTCCGGAGAGCGTGAAGCCCGGCGACATCATCCAGATGCTGAACATCGGCGGTGTGCTGGGCGTGTGTGATTCGGCCAACCCCGACAAGGGCAAGCCTTTTGATTGCCGCGTACTGGGTGGCGTGCTGACCTTCCCCTATCTGGGTGAACGCATCGGCGTGCCGGCGCGCGTCGGTGATCGCAAGCTCGACCAGAACTGCCGGCTCGATACCGGCGGCGTGCCGGTGATCGCGCTGGCGGGCACCTGCATGGAGGCCGGCAAGACCGCGGCCGCCTGCGCCATCATCAGTCGCATGCGCCACCGCGGCCTGACCATCGATGCCTTCAAGGCCACCGGGGTCTCCCTGCGTCGCGACATCCTCGCCATGGAGGATGCCGGAGCACGCAATTCGCTGATCTTCACCGACATGGGCATTGTCACCACCACCCGCGCCAACGGCCCGGCGCTGACCCGTTCCATGCTCACCGAGCTCGCCGCCAACAAACCCGATGTGATCGTATTCGAGCTGGGCGATGGCCTGCTGGGCGCCTATGGCGTGGATGCCATCCTGGAATGTTCCGATATCCGCGCCGCCCTCACCGGTGTCGTGCTCTCGGCCAACGATCCGGTGGCCGCCTGGGGTGGCGTCACGCTGCTGCGCGAGCGCTTCGGCATCGACCCGTGCGTGGTCACCGGCCCGTCCACGGATAACGCGGTGGGCGTGCAGATCATCGAACAGCAGATGAAGGTCGCGGCGTTCAACGCGCTGGGCAATGGCGCGGCGCTGGGTGATCACCTCATCAAGCATCTTGGGCTGCAGACCCGGACCGCGGACGCGGCAGCATGAGCACCGGCTCCATTCCCGCGGTCGTGCTCGGCGGCAGCGGCTATGTGGCCGGGGAGCTGCTGCGCCTGCTCGCGGCGCATCCGCATTTCACACTCGCCGGCATCCTCTCGGAGAGTCAGCCCGGTGAGCCGATCGCCAAGGCGTTCCCGCATCTGGCCAGCGCCTGGCCGGATACCCGCTTCCAGTCCCAGTCGCAGATCGAGAACCTGATGCGCGAGCTGCCGCGTCCGGCGGTGTTCTGCGCCGCACCGCATGGCGCCGCGGCCGGCCTGGTCGACTCGCTGCTGAACATCGCCGGCGCCGCCGGCAACGCCCCGCGGGTCGTGGATATCTCGGCCGACTACCGCTATGCCAGCGCGCAGGCCTACGAAAAGGTGTACCAGCACGCGCACGGGGCCCCGCAGCGGCTGCGCGAGTTCACCTGCGCAGTCCCTGAGCACCTGGCCGAAGCGCCGACCCGGCATGTGGCGCACCCGGGCTGCTTTGCCACCGCCATACTTCTGGCCGGGGTGCCGCTGCTGAAGCTCGGACTGGTCGCACCGACGCTGTTCGTCAGCGGCATCACCGGCAGCACCGGCTCTGGCCGCAAGCCCGTCGAGGGCACCCACCACCCGCTGCGCCATGGCGACCTGTATGCGTACAACGCGCTCGCCCACCGCCATGCGCCCGAAGTCAGCGCCTGCGCCCTGGCGGCCTCGGGGGTGGAAGCGGACTTCGCCTTCGTGCCCCATTCGGGGCCCTTTACCCGCGGCATCCACGTCACCGTACAAGGCGCGCTCAAGGCTGCGCGCGACACGCCCCAGGTGCTCGCGGCGCTGCGCGAGTTCTACGCCGACTGCCCCTTCGTGCGCGTGACCGAAGCCGCGCCACGGGTGAAGAACGTCGCCACCAGCAACTATGCACATCTGTCCGCGGTCGCCAACGGGCGCACCGTCGCCGTGATGTGCGTGGTCGACAATCTCACCAAGGGCGCCGCCGGCGGCGCCGTGCAGTGGATGAACCGTTTGTTCGATCTGCCCGAGACCAGTGGTTTGCTGGCACCCGCGCCAGGCTGGACCTAATAGAGACATCATGAACGCAAAAGCCGCACTGTCCGCAGCCCCTACCGCCCTGCCGGATCATCTGGCCCGGGTGTTCGCCCAATATCCGCTGCCCCTGGTCAGCGCCGAGGGAGTGTGGCTGAACACGCGCGACGGGCGCCGCGTGCTGGATCTTTACGGCGGACATGCCGTCGCCGCGCTGGGCTATGGTCATCCGGGCTGGACGCGCGCGCTCGCCGAGCAGGCGCGCTCCTGCCAGTTCCAGAGCAACGCGGTGCCCATGGACGTGCGGCTGCGCGCGGCCGAGCGCCTGGTGCGTTTCGCCGGGCTGGGCCTGGACACGGTGTTCTTCATCAACAGTGGCGCTGAGGCCAATGAGAATGCGCTGAAGATGGCGTTTCGCGTGACAGGCCGCTCACAGGTGCTCGCTCTGGAGCATGGCTTTCACGGGCGTACCGCCGCGGCTGGGGCGCTTACCTGGGGCGCGGCCAAGACCTGGTATGGCTTTCCGCGCGCACCGTTCGATGTGAAGTTCACCTCGCGCACGGATCTGGCGGCGCTCGCCGCGGCCATCACCGAGCACACCGCAGCCGTGATCGTCGAGCCGGTGCAGGGCGTGGGTGGCGCCTTTGATCTGGGCGCACCGTTCCTGCAAGCCCTGCGCGCGCGCTGCGATGCCACCGGCACGGTGCTGATCTTTGATGAAGTGCAATGCGGCGTCGGCCGCACCGGCTATCCCTTCGCCGCCAACATGTACGGCGTCACGCCCGACATGATCACCACCGCCAAGGCCCTGGGGAACGGCTTCCCGTGCGCGGCACTCATGATGTCGGACAAAGTGGCGGCGGCGGTGAAACTGGACGCGCTCGGCACCACCTTCGGCGCGGGCCCGCTGGCCTGCGCCGCCATTGAAGCGGTCATCGAGGCCATTGAATCCGAGAACCTGCTCGAGCGCGTGCGCCGGGTCGGCGCCTATGTGCGTGCGACCTGCATCGTCGGCCCGATCATCGGCCACCAGGGCGCGGGCCACCTGACGGGGCTGCGCACCAGCCGTCCGGCCAAGGACATCCAGCGCGAGCTTCTGGCACGCAACATTCTCACCGGCACCAGCGCCGATCCCAATGTGCTGCGTTTGCTGCCGGCCTTCATTCTCGAGGAACAGCATGTGGACCTGCTGCGGGCTGCGCTGCTGGATCTTCCCCAATGAAGCGCTTCTTGGATCTCGCGGACTTCACGCGCGAGGAAATCGTCGACCTGCTGCAGCTGTCGCAGCGCCTGGTCGCGCGCCCCGAGCCGCAGGCGCTCGCCGGGAAGATTCTCGGCCTGCTGTTCTTCAATGCCTCGCTGCGCACGCTGGCCAGCATGCAGGCCGGCATGGCGCGCCTTGGCGGCAGTTCCTTCGTCATCACCCCCGGCCAGGGCACCTATCAGATTGAAACGCGGCTCGGCGTCACCATGGACGGCTCCGCGGCCGAGCATATACGTGAGGGTCTGCCGGTACTGGCCTCGTACTGCGATGCACTGGGTGTGCGCGCCTTCGCCGATGGCAAGGACCTGGCGGCGGACCTTGCCGAAGTAACCTTCAGCGCCATGGCGCAGCTGGTCGAGAAGCCATTGATCAATCTCGAGTCGGCCATGAGCCATCCGTGCCAGGCGCTCGCGGACTGGAAGACCCTGGACGATGTGGAGGTGCCGCGCCAGGGCCGCTTCGTGCTCTCCTGGGTATGGCATCCGCGCGCCCTGCCGCTGGCGGTGCCGGCGACGGCACTGCACATGGCCGCCATGCGCGGCATGGATGTCACGGTGCTGCGGCCGGAGGGCTTCGCCCTGCCCGCACCCATCATGGACAAGGCGCGCCGCGCGGCCGCGAGCTATGGCGGCTCGGTACGCGAGACCTCGGACCGGCGCGAAGCCTTGGAGGGCGCGCAGGTGATCTACGCCAAGGAATGGGGCGCCACCGCCTGCTACGGCGATGCGCAAGCAGACGCCAGGCTGCGCGCCTCACTCACCGACTGGTGCGTGCGCGACAGCTGGTTCGAAACCACCGATCCGGCCTGCCGGCTGATGCATTGCCTGCCCGTGCGTCGCAACACCGCCGTCGCCGACGAGGTGCTGGACGGACCGCGCAGCATCGTGCAGCGCGAGGCCCACAACCGCCTGCTCGTGCAGATGGCGGTGCTCTACAGGATGCTCAAAGGAGACCAGCAGTGATCATGCATCGGACCGACCAGACGGCCGCCATCCGCGCGCTCAAGAGCGCCGCACCCTACATCCGCATGTACAAGGGCAAGACCTTCGTCGTCAAGGCCGGCGGCGGTGTCTTCGGCAATCCGGCGCTGACCCACTCGCTGATCGAGCAGATCAGCATCCTGCACTACATGGGCGTACGCGTGGTGATGGTGCATGGCGGGGGCCCGCAGGTCACCGAAGTGTCCGACGCCATGGGCGTGAAGACCCAGATGGTGCAGGGCCGGCGCGTCACCGATGAAAAATCCATCGACGTGACCTCGATGGTGCTCAATGGCCTCATCAATACCCGCATCCTGGCCATCTGCCGCGAACTTGACGTGCAGGCGATCGGCATCAGCGGGGTGGATGCGGGCCTGGTGCAGGCCCACAAGCGCAAGCCCATGAAGCTCGAAGGGGGCACGGAGCTGGTGGACTACGGCCTGGTCGGGGATATCGACCGCATCGATACCACATCCATACGCAACCTGCTCGACGGCGGCTACCTGCCGGTGATCAGTCCGCTGTCGGCTGATGAGCATGGCGTGCTGCTGAACATCAATGCCGACACCGTGGCCGCCGCCATCGGCGCGGCGCTGGGGGCCGAGAAGCTGATCCTGTGCACCGGCGCACCGGGCATCCTGGAGCGCCTCGAGGACTCCGGATCGCTGATCTCGTACACCGACCTGGAAGGCCTGCAGCGGCTGCGTGATGCCGGAAGCATCAGCGATGGCATGCTGCCCAAGACACGCGCCATCGAGAACGCCATCAAGGGCGGCGTGCGCCGGGTGCACGTGGTGTCCTACGCCTCTCCTGAGGGCATTCTCGGCGAGGTGTTCACCAATGAGGGCACCGGAACGCTGATCGTGGCCGATATCGACGCCCTGCCGGCCCACGAACAATGAGCCGCCTGTGGGACAAGGGTGCACCGCTTGACGCACGCGTGCTCGCCTACACGGCCGGAGAGGATTACCAGCTGGATGAGCGCCTGGTGCGCTATGACGTGCTGGCCTCCCTTGCCCACGCCCGCATGCTCCATGCCCGCAAGCTGCTGTCGGCCGCGGACCTGGCCGCCATCACCGGTGGTCTGAATGAACTGGCGCAGTCCCACGCCCGCGGCGAGTGGCACATTGAGCTCGCGGATGAGGATGGGCAAACCGCGCTCGAGTCGCGCCTGACCCAGAAGATCGGCGAGGCCGGGGCCCGCATCCACCTGGGGCGATCGCGCAATGACCAGGTGCTGACGGCGCTGCGACTGTATCTGCGCGAGGCGACCCTGGAGCTGGCGGCCGCGGCGCGGCGGGTCGCGCAGGCCCTGGATGAACTGGGCGCGCGCGAGTCTGCAACGGTGCTGCCGGGCTACACCCACATGCAGCAGGCCATGCCGAGCTCGGTGCCGCTGTGGGCGGGCGGCTTCGCGGCCGAGATCCGCGATGATGCCGACAACCTCGAGGGGGTATTGCGGCGCCTGGGGCGCAATCCACTCGGCTCCGCGGCCGGCTATGGCGCGCCGGGACTGCCGCTTGACCGGGACGCGACCACCCGCGAGCTGGGCTTCGACTCGACGCAGGAGCCTGTGACCGCGGCGCAGCTGTCGCGTGGCAAGGCCGAAGCGCATCTGCTGTTCGAGATCACGCTGCTGATGCAGGACCTGGGACGCTTCGCCGCCGACGTGCTGCTGTTCTATACCCAGGAGTTCGGTTTCGTGACGCTGCCGGATGCGTTCACGACCGGCTCCTCGATCATGCCGCAGAAGCGCAATCCGGATGTGTTCGAGCTGCTGCGCGGTCGCAGCGCCACGGCGCATGCCGCGCTCGATGAGGCGCTGGGCATCTTTGCGAAGCTGCCTTCGGGTTATCAGCGTGACCTGCAGCTGCTCAAGGCGCCGCTGTTCCGGGGCATCGACCTCGCCGCTCAGACCCTGGACCTGTTGCCGACCGCCATCGCAGCCATGTCATTCAGGCCGCAGCACATCAAGCTTGATGCTTCCATTCACGCCGCCGAGCAGGCCTATGCCATGGTGGTCAAGGAGGGCATTCCCTTCCGCGAGGCCTACCGGCGCGTGGCCGCCAAGCTCAAAGGGTGAGGCGTATGTGGCGACTGGCACTGATGGCAGGCGTGGTGGTCGGTATTGCCGGCTGTGGTCAACGCGGTCCGCTCTACATGCCCGACAAGAATGCCCGGGTGGTGACTCATCCGGCGGCGGCTTCGGCACCGCAGGCCGGCTCCTCGGCCCCCGCGGATTCTTCGGCGGCAACCTCCGCGCCATCCTCCGCGCCGCGCTAGGCCGGGCTAACGACCTCCAGGACCCGGGTCGTAGCCCTGCTTTTCGATGTAGCTCTGATGGGTTTGGATCGCTTCCTGTTCAGGTCCCGTTACCACTCCGGGTTGGTCTGTACCACCAGAAGCCGAATCGCCCCCGCCACTGCCTTGCAGCATGGCCCCGACGAGAGTCAGGATGAGCAATCTGCTGGTTTCGGACATCTGGTTCTGGGTCTGCATCTGCTGCACGCGCTGCCGCTGTGCCTGCAATTGCATTTGCTGGTCTTGAGCAGTACCGATGATGGCGTGCCACTGGCCGTGGGCCACGCCACCCTTAAATCCCGACCAGGTCCAGATCACTGTGCCGCTGATCTGATGGTTCGCATCAACCGTACCCGAATACACCGCTGTCAGGTTGGGCGCGGACGAGTTCGGCAGGTTAAGGCGGCGGATGACGATGCCATCTTTATCAAAACGTTCGACGCTCAGGCTCGATATCGCACCGCTATCTGACCAGGTGGCAAAACCGTGCTGCCCTTGAAAAGTCCAAATACCGAGATTGGTTGCCGGGCAACCGCTGTTTTCACATTCGGTGATGGCGATGGGAATATCAGGCGGGGCTTTGGCTGACGCGGTTGCCGGTTCCGCTACCGACCCCGCCATGCATTGGTCATGGCAAAGGTTCATGGCTACCAGCAGCGCCACTGGCGCGACACAGCAGGGGCGTGATTTCATTGTGCGCACATATTTTGCAACACACAGCGAACGGCAATCTATCCGCGAAGGTCAATCCTCGCTCTTTTTGACTCTATTCCAAAGGCAGGGAAATGCCAATCGCGCCAGGGGACCAGGCACATTTCCCGAGCTTCGTTCACCGCACAGCACCTAGGCGCGGAACAGGTCCCGCAGCGGCTTGACGCCGGCGCTGTCCGGAAACACATTCTCCAGAGCGCCGGTCGGGACATTCATATGCTCAGCGAGCGTGCCCTTGAGGAGCGCCCGCAGGTCCAGGGTGGGCGCCAGATCACGCTGCTGGTAGAGGCGCGCGGAGCCCAGGCCTGGCCAGTCACTGATCACGCGCCCGCCATGCACCGCCCCGCCCAGCAGGAAGGCCGCGGTCGCAGTGCCATGATCGCTGCCACCGGTGCCATTGACCGCCGCCGTGCGCCCGAACTCGGTCACCGCCAGCACGGCGGTGTTGCGCCAGGTGGCTCCGAGCTGGGTCTTCAAGGTGCGCAGCGCACCATCCAATGCCCCGAAGCGGTTGCCCAGTGCGCCGCGCGCGCCGCCCTCATTGGCATGAGTATCCCAGCCGGTGGTATCGAACACCGCCACGCGCGGCCCGGAGTCGTTGGCGAGGAATCCGGCCGTGGCGCGAATGACTTCCTCGTAGCGGTTGGCGCCGCCCCCCGCCATGGCCTGCGACTGATCGGCCGCCATGGCGTCCGCGCTCTGCGCGGCGCTCAGGCGCTCTCCGAGCACCGGGTCGTGCGCATACAGATCCGCGATGCGCTGCAAGGTGTCCTGATCCAGTTCCGCAAGCTTGGTGGGCGCCCAGGAGGCCACCGCCGCCGGACCGCGCATCATCAGCGGCACATTCGACCCCAGGGCCACGCCGCGCTCGCCGGCGTGCGCCGTCTGCGGCGCGCTGGCCAGCGCGCGGTTCAGCCAGCCGGTCTGTGAGGCATGCGGCACCAGCACCCCGCTCTCCAGCACATCCTGGCCGTCGAAATGCGAGCGTTCGCGGTACGGGGTTGCCACCGCATGAAACACCGCAAGCTCACCTGAGTTGAATGATTCCATGAGAAAGGCGAACTGCGGATGCAGGCCGAACAGGTTGTCCAGGCGCAGCGCGCCGTCGGCGGCGCCGGGCGCCGCGATGGCGAGGCTGCCGCGCAGGCGCGCATAGTCCGGATCCCCGTAAGGCGGCACGGCCGCCAGGCCATCGACCGCACCGCGCATGATGATGACGATCAGCCGCGCATCCCCGCCGCTGCCGGCGAAGGACAGGCGCGTGGTCAGGAGTGCGCCCCCCACGGCCAGCGCGCCGGCTTTGAGAAATCCACGTCGCTTCAACAGCCTGGTGTCCATGGTCATCTCCGCATGAATTCGGGGGCCGCCAGCAGCAAGGTCACGGCCTGCGCGGCGCTGGCCGCACGGCCGAGCGCCACGCGCGTGTCGTTGCTCAGGGTGGTGCCGAGGATCCTGGGCGCCAGCTGCGCGGCGTTGACGCTGGCGCCGACGCGCTGGCCGATCTCATCCGCCCAGCGCAGGCGCTGCATCAGCGCCGAGGCGCCGTCCCAGTCGGCGCTGCGATCCGGCCAGCCCGCCGGTGAGTTCGGCGACCACACGCGCTGGCCGAGGTTTGCAAACAGGGGCGGTACCTTGCGCGCCTCCTCGATCGGCAGGTCGAGCGCGCGATACGCGGAAATCAGGTAGTCATTGGGCGTCTTGAATTTGGCAAGCGACTGCGACCAGGCGGCCTGTTCGCCAATCAGCGCGCGATACAGCGAAGGCAGGTCGCCGTCGGTGTCGGTGAACACCCGCGCGAGACGCGTGACGACCTGCGGCGGCGGCTCATCGGCGATGAAATGGCGCGCCAGCTGCGTAGCGATGTGCTGCGCGGTGGCGGGGTTGCGAGCCAGGTCCAGCAGCACCGAGCGGCCCTGGCCCTGGCCCTCCTGCGCATAGCGCTTGCCCATGATGGTCTGGGTACCGGGCTCGTGGATATTGGTGCGGAACATGAATTCACCGGGCTCGCCGCCGCCGGTGATGCCCTTGCCCATGGCACCGATCGACCAGCCGGTGATGACCTTGGCAAACGCGGTGACATCGGCCTGGGTATACCCGCCGTTCACGCCCAGGGTATGCAGCTCCATGATTTCGCGGGCCAGGTTCTCATTGATGCCGAGCGTCCTGCCGGCGCGTTGCAGCGCGCGGCCCGCGAGCATCGAGTCCGGGCCCACCGAGCGGAAATTATCCAGGTACAGCAGCATCGCCGGATGGCTCTCCACCGCCAGCAGCAGATTGGAGAATGAGCCGAGCACATTGGGCCGTATCGCCTCGCGCTCATAGCTGCCCGCCACGCCCAGCACGATCGCCTTGTCCACCGACACCGCGAAATGATTGCTCCAGAACTGCGTGATGCGTTCCAGGAACGGGCGGTCGGTGGCGGCGGCCAGGCGCAGCCGCGCCGTCACTTCCCCTACATAGGCGGGCCGATACAGCTCGCCCAGCTTGACCACCGCATCCAGGACTGCCCGGCCGGCGCCCGCAGCAGTGCTCGCCTCATCGGCGTTGCCGGCCTTCAGCAGCCGGTTCTGCGCGCGCAGCTTGTCGATTGCGGTGATCATGGCCGCGCTGCTCTGCAGACCCGGATCCTGGATGAGCGGCGGTGGCCCCTTGAGCTGGGCTTGCAGCCAGGCGCGCGGATCCGCGGCGCAGGCCTCGATTTCACCCGGGCGGGCCCCCAGTCCGAAGCGGTTGGCCGCAATGGCGGCGGCGGTGGAATCACGCATGCGCGGCAGGCCTCCTTTGGGAGCGCTGTAAGCCTACAGCGCGGCACGCGACCCGGTCGTTGACACTCATCTATATAATTCGCCCCCCGGCCATGACTTAATGTCAAACACCCCCAATGAGCAAACCCACCCTGGTCCTGGTCGACGGCTCCTCGTATCTGTACCGGGCCTTTCACGCCATGCCCCCGCTGACCAATTCGGCCGGGGAAGCCACCGGCGCCATGCTGGGCGTTCTGAACATGGTCGTGAAACTGACGCAGGATTTTGCCCAGGCGCAACTGGTCATCGTCTTCGATGCGCCCGGCCGCACCTTCCGCGATGATCTGTTCGAGGCCTACAAATCGCACCGGCCGCCCATGCCGGATGACCTGCGCTCGCAGATCGCACCACTGCTGGCCATCCTCAAGGCCCAGGGGCTGCCGCTGCTGCGTATCCAGGGGGTCGAGGCGGACGATGTCATCGGCACCCTGGCGCGGCGCGCCGAAGCGGCGGGTCACAAGGTGATCATCTCCACCGGCGACAAGGACATGTCGCAGCTGGTGAATGAGTCCATCACCATCGTCAACACCATGACCAACACGCGTCTGGATCGCGCTGGCGTGAAAGCCAAGTTCGATGTCTGGCCCGAACAGATCATCGACTACCTCGCGCTGGTGGGCGACGCGTCGGACAATATCCCGGGTGTCCCGAAGGTCGGGCCCAAGACCGCGGCCAAGTGGCTGGAGAAGTACCGGACGGCCGATGGCATCATCGAACACGCTGCGGAAATCGAGGGCAAGGTCGGGGAGAATCTGCGCAGCGGGCTTGAGACCCTCGCCCTGTCGCGCAAGCTTGCAACGCTGGACACCGACGTCGAATTGCCGCTGACGCTGGCTGATCTGAAACCACAGCCGGTGGATGCCGCGCAGCTGCAGGAGCTGTACACCCGCTACGAGTTGCGCGCCCTGCTGCGCCAGTTGACCGGCGGCAGCGCCGACGCCAAAGCGGCCGGCGGCAGCGTCGCCGCCGCTGTGGCGCCCAGCGGCGCGGACGCGCCGCCGACGCCGCCGCAACGCCACTACGAAACCATCGTGAACTGGGAGCGGCTGGAGGCCTGGCTCGAGCGGCTGCGCGCGGCGCCGCTGTTCGCGTTCGACACCGAGACCACCAGCCTGGACTACATGAATGCCGAGATCGTCGGGGTGTCGTTCTGCATCGAGCCGGGTGTCGCCGCCTATGTACCCCTCGCGCACGACTACGCCGGCGCGCCCGAGCAGCTGTCGCGCGAGCGGGTGCTCGCGGCGCTCAAGCCGCTGCTGCAGGATCCGGCGCTGCCGAAGCTCGGCCAGCATCTGAAGTACGACGCTCATGTGCTGGCCAACTACGACATCCACATCCAGGGCATGCGCTACGACACCATGCTCGAGTCCTACGTCTGGAACAGCGTGGCCACGCGCCACGACATGGACTCTACGGCGGCGAAGTACCTGGGCATCAAGACCATCAAATTCGAGGATGTGGCCGGCAAGGGCGCCAAGCAGCTGACCTTCAACCAGGTGCCGGTGGAGCGCGCCGCGGAGTACTCCGCCGAAGACGCCGATGTCACCCTGCAGCTGCACCAGGTGCTGTCGGCCAAGCTGCGCACGGTGCCGGCCCTGGAGCGCCTGTACGAGCAGATCGAGCAGCCACTGGTGCCGGTGCTCACGCGCATGGAGTATTGCGGGGTACTCATTGATGGCGGCTTGCTGGCGGCACAGAGCAGGCAGATCGACCTGGAGCTCAAGGAGCTGATGGTCCTGGCGCATCGCGAAGCGGGCATGGAATTCAACATCGATTCGCCCCGGCAGCTGCAGCAGATCCTGTTCGAGAAACTGCAGATCCCGGTGCTGCGCAAGACCCCGACCGGGCAGCCCTCGACCGCCGAGGATGTGCTGGAGGAACTGGCCGACGCGCATGCGCTGCCGCGCATCGTGCTGGATTACCGCACCCTGGCCAAGCTCAAATCCACCTACACCGACAAGCTGCCGCAGCAGATCAATGCGCGCACCGGGCGCGTTCACACTTCCTATCACCAGGCCGTGGCGCAGACCGGGCGCCTGTCTTCCACGGACCCGAACCTGCAGAACATTCCCATCCGCCGGCCCGAGGGTCGCAAGATCCGCCAGGCCTTCATCGCCCCGCCGGGCTCGGTGCTGCTGGCGGCGGACTATTCGCAGATTGAACTGCGCATCATGGCGCACCTGTCGGGCGATCCGGGCCTGCTGGCCGCCTTCGCGGCCGACCTCGACGTACACGTGGCCACCGCCGCGGAAGTCTTCGGCGTCGCGACCGACGCGGTCACCGCGGACCAGCGGCGCACCGCCAAGACCATCAACTTCGGTCTCATCTACGGCATGTCGCCCTTCGGCCTGGCGCGACAGCTGGGCATCGACCGCGGCTCCGCACAGGACTATGTGAACCGCTACTTCGCGCGCTATCCGGGTGTGCGCCGCTTCATGGACGAGACCCGCGAGCGGGCGCGCAACGAAGGCTATGTGGAAACGGTATGCGGTCGGCGCCTGTATCTGCCCGACATCCGTTCCAGCAACCGCCAGCTGCAGCAGTATTCGGAACGCAGCGCGATCAACGCGCCCATGCAGGGCACGGCGGCCGACATCATCAAGCTCGCCATGATCAGCGTCGACGCCTGGTGTGAACGTGAGCAGCCGCCGGCGCGACTGATCATGCAGGTGCACGACGAGCTGGTGCTGGAAGTGCGGGCCGACGCCGTGGCCGAGGTGACCGCAGCGGTGCGCACGCACATGGTCGAGGCGCTGGCACTGAAAGTGCCGCTGAAAGTGGATACCGGCACCGGGGCCAACTGGGACGAAGCCCATTGATCGCGGGCCTTTCAGAATGTTGCGCGGTTGCAACATGTAGCAATGCAACCACTTGAAAGTTCAACAGTTTTTAATAATTCTTCTGTTGAACTTCCCGCCCCCGCCCTTATCCAATCCTATGAGTGTCCCAAGCACTCCCCGCTTCCCTCCCTGGGCGGGTAACCCGGTTCACGAGACCTGTTCCGGGTTAGTCTAACCCCGGTGAGCTCATCGAGTTCACCGGGGTCCTTTATTTTCCCCCCGCTGCAGCGCCGCTTTCAAGCCAGCTGAGCAGGCGCTCCTGCGCATCCTCGACGCCGATGCGCCGCAGGGCTGAAAACAGCTGCACCGTGGCATTCCCCGCCAGCACCGCCACCGCCGACGCCTGCGCTTTCATGCCTTCGGCGCGCGTCAGCTTGTCCGATTTGGACAGCAATACATGGATGCGGCGCCGGGCCGGATCCGCCCACTGAATCAGTTCCAGATCACTGTCCGACACGCCGCGCCGGCAGTCCACGACCAGGAACAGACCCTTGAGGCTGACCCGGGGACGCAGCGCATCGATGAGCGGCGCCCAGCCGGCGCGCTCCACGCGCGGTCCTTCGGCAAATCCATAGCCGGGCAGGTCCACGATGCGCCGGTCGGCGCCCAGCGAGAAGAAATTCAGCAAGCGCGTGCGCCCGGGGGTCTTGCTGGTGCGCGCCAGGCCATGGCGCGCGGTGATGACGTTGATCGCGGATGACTTGCCCGCATTGGAGCGGCCGGCCACGGCAATCTCCACACCGTGGTCAGGTGGAAACTGGGCGCCGGCGGCGGCGCTGAGCATGAAACTCACTTCGGGGAACCGGCTCACCTGTTGGGGACCTCTTAGTAGCGCAGATCTGTAGTGTACAATTCGCGACTTCTCACGCTTGCGGAGCACGGATGAGCATGTCGCCGTTCACGAAAGCCGGTTGCATAGGCCTGGCCGCGACCCTGATGTTGATTTCCGGCGCCGCGGGTCAGTCCGCCGCAGCGGTGGATGTCCTGGGACAGGGTACGCCGTTCGCCGATGGCACCGTGGATGCAGGAGCGGCGAAGGTGGCAATGTGTTCGGCCTGCCATGGGCCCAATGGCAACAGCACCAGCACGCAATGGCCGAAGATCGCCGGTCAGAACGCCATCTACACCGCCGAGCAGCTGCACCTCTTCAAGGCCGGCGTGCGCGTCAATCCGGACATGCAGAAGATGGCCGGTACCCTCAACGACCAGGACATCGACAGCGTTTCGGTGTACTTCCAGGCCCAGACGCCGGTGGGCGGTGAGGCCGATGCCACGGTGGTCCAGGCCGGCGAGAACCTGTATCGCTTCGGGGATGCTGCCCGTGAAATCCCCTCCTGCACGTCCTGCCATGGTCCGGTGGGGCGGGGCAATACGCTGGCGGATTATCCGGCGCTGCGCGCCCAGTTCGCCGAGTACGTGGCCAAGCAGCTCACCGATTTCGCCAGCGGCGCCCGCTACAGCGGCGCGAAGCCTGGGGCGCCGACCAGTCGCAACGGCGAGATCATGGCGACCATCGCCAAGCGTCTGAACGCCGATGACATCAAGGAACTCGCGGCCTACGTCCAGGGCATGCGCTAGGCCACGGAGTCATAGATGAAACGACCCATCCTGCTGCTCCTGGGGCTTGCACTGAGCTTCAGCGCCTGCGCGCGCGAAGCCGGTGCACCCGCGCTCACCCAGGGCGCCGCCGCCACCGCCAGCACGCCCGAGCCGGCTCAATCCGGTCAGGCAGCGGATCTGGCCGGCAGCGCGGCCAGCGCAGCGCCTACCACGCTGGCCAATGCGCCGCCGAACGCCGCCGGTACGGCCGCCGTGGCCAGCGCTCCGGAGGCGGCGGACGAGGGCGACGATGCGCCCGTGGGTACCACCTCGCTGGAGAAGATCGCCGACCTGCCCGCGCAGCACCAGCTGCCTGACGGCAAATGGAAGCCGGGCGTGAACTACGATCCTGTGGTGCCTTCGCAGCCCACCTCCGTGCCGTCCGGCAAGGTCGAAGTCCTGGAAGTCTTCTGGTACGCCTGTCCGCACTGCTATGCGCTCGAGCCCTACCTTGCGGCGTGGCGCAAGACCAAGCCCGACTACGTCGAATTCGTGCGCGTCCCGGTCATGTGGGGACCGGTGCATCGCGCCCATGCGCAGCTGTATTACACGCTCAAGCAGCTGGGTCGCAATGACCTGGACGACAAGGTCTTCGAGACCCTGCACCAGCAGCAAAATCCCCTGGTGGGCAACTCCCCGGAGGAGACTCTGACGCGGCAGCTGCAGTTCGCGAAGGATAACGGGATCGACCAGGAGGCATTTCGCAAGGCCTACAACTCCTTCGCCGTGAACGCCGATCTGCAGCGCGCCGATGCGATCACCCAGCTCTACCATGTCGAGGGCGTACCGCTGGTCATCATCAACGGCAAGTACGAGACCGACGTGGGCAAGGCCGGCAGCCACGAAGACCTCATCGCCGAGATCAATGACCTGGCGGCCAGCGAGCACAGGCACTAGGCATTGCGGTAAAGTACTGAATTACCGTCACGTGCGCCCGTAGCTCAGCTGGATAGAGTGGCAGCCTCCGAAGCTGCAGGTCGTGGGTTCGAATCCCGCCGGGCGCGCCATGTACTTCATGGCATGGGGATGACCCCGGCCAATTTCGTTATACTTCGCCGCCCACTGTCTGGGCGGAAAGTGTCGAGCGCGAATGAGCAAACAGGACACGCACTTCGTCAATACGTTCAGCATGGTCATCGGCCTGCTGGTGTTGGTGGCCATCGGTATCATCGTCCTGGCACGGGTGGTCGCCGGGCACACCCAGGAAACCGACGTGATCGAACAGCGCGACTTCGCCCGCAGTGTCGCCAGCCGCATCGAGCCGCTGTCACAGGAGGCCATTGCCGGGCAGGACAATACCGCCCTGGCCATCAAGCCTGATTCGCCGGCGGGCGCCGGTGCGGCGCTGCCCATCCCCAAGGATGGGGCCGAGGTGTATGCACAGGTGTGCTCGTCCTGCCACGGCCTGGGGCTGGTCGGGGCACCGAAGGCCGGGGATGCCGCCGCCTGGGGACCGCGCCTCGCCAAGGGCAAGAATGTATTGTATGACCACGCGCTGCACGGCTTTACCGGCAGCGCCGGCACCATGCCCGCGAAGGGCAACCGACCCGACATTCCGGACGCCATCATCGAAGCGGGCGTGGACCAGATGATGAGCATGGTCAAGCACTGAACCTGGCGGGAGTCGATGCGCAAGGTGATGATCGATCGGGAGTCGCGCGGCCCCAATACGGTGGCCCTGGACACTCATGCCCTGGGCACCCTGCAGTACATCCGCGCCTCCATCGACGCCGCCGGACTGCTGGCCGTGCCGGGCTCCGCCGGCATCGCCATGGGGGCGGTGGGAGTGCTGGCCGCGCTGCTGGTTTCACTCAAGGCGCTGGCGGCGCACTGGCTGCAGATCTGGCTGATGGCAGGTCTCGTGGCCATAGCGTTCGGCACCGTGCTCATGGCGCACCAGGTCATCAGCCGCGGCACCGCACTGTACCGCGGGCCGTTGCGCCGCTTCCTGATGTGCCTGTGCCCGCCGCTGCTGGTGGGCGCGGTTCTGACCTGGCAGTTGTGGCTGCACGCCCAGAGCGCCCTGATCCCCGGCATGTGGCTGCTTATGTACGGCTGCGCGGTGATGGCCGCCAGCACCCTGACCCGGCGCGCCCTGGCGGTGATGGGCGCGCTGCTGGCAGGCCTGGGCATCATCGCCCTGCAGCTACCCGCCAGTTACCAGAATGCGGTGCTGGGGCTGGGTTTCGGCGGCCTGCACCTGCTGTTTGGTATCCTGATCGGCGGACGGACCCGGGAGATATCACCATGAGTACCCGCAGCCACGCCCGGCGGCACCCCCCTGAGGCGCTCCCAGGACCGGTAGCGCCGGTGCGCGCCAGTACCGCCGACGACGAGCGTTTCGACCGGCTGATCTATGGGCGGGTGCGGCTGGGCATCATGAGTGCGCTGGCCGTCAACGAGCAGCTCAGCTTCAATGACCTGAAGGCGCTGTTTGCGGTGACCGATGGCAATCTCGGGGCCCACGCCCGCAAGCTCGAGGATGCCGGCTACATATCCTGCCGCAAGACCTTCGAGGAACGCCGGCCGCGCTCCGAGTACCGCCTGACCCACACCGGCAGGAAGGCACTGGAGCGCTACCTTCAGCATATCGAGGCCGTGATCCTGGCGACCCGCCGTGCATAGTCCACAACTTGCCTTTTTTTGGCCCATCTGCTTTGCAATGTAGAGTACTCTTTCAATCCTATGCACGTGGCGATCATCATGGATGGCAACGGACGCTGGGCGGGTCGCCGCGGGCTGCTGCGCAGCGCGGGGCATATCGAGGGCGCGCGCACGGTGCGGCGGATCGTCGAGGCCGCGGCGGCCGCCGCGGTGGGTACCCTGACGCTCTATGCCTTTTCCTCGGACAACTGGGCCCGACCCGCGCGCGAGGTCGCCGCCCTTCTCAAACTCTTCAATCGCTACCTGCTCACCGAGACCGAGCGCTGCCAGCAACAGCAGGTGCGCCTCAACATCATCGGTCGCCGCGACCGTCTGGGACCGTCCCTGCTGCGGGCCGTTGAACATGGCGAGCGCCAGACCGCGCACTGCACCGGCATGCATCTGCGCATGGCGGTGGACTATTCGGCGCGCTACAGCATTCTGCAGGCGGCGGCCGACGCGCCCATCGAACCTGGCGCCACGGAGGATGAGTTCGCGCGCTTTCGGTCGCGGCTCAATGCTGTGAATCACTCCGCGCCGGCCCCGGATGTGGATCTGCTGATCCGCACCGGCGGGGATCAGCGTCTGAGCGATTTCCTGCTGTGGGAATGCGCGTACGCCGAGCTGTATTTCACCGACTGCCTGTGGCCCGATTTCGCCGCCGCGGACTTGGGCCGCGCACTGCAGGACTTTGCCCGCCGCCAGCGGCGCTTCGGCAAGGTGGTCGAACCGCTCGCGGCGCAGGCGCAAGCTCAGACCTAGAAGGCGCCGGCGGTGCGCCGCATCTGCAGCGCTGCGGCGCTGTGCTCCGGCCCCGACATCATTGCCCTCAAGATCGGCGATGTCAGCGCCGCACCCAGCAGGGGGTGCTGCGCACGGGCCTCAGGCCGAGCCGCTGCTGCGGCGCTGCGCCTGCTCCAGCTCCACCAGGCGCGCCTCCAGCACCGCAAGGCGGGCGCGGGTGCGCTCCAGCACCTTGGTCTGGACGTCAAACTCCTCGCGGGTGACCAGATCCAGCTTGCCCAGCGTGTGGCGCAGCACCACCCGGAAATTGTTCTCCAGATCGGCCTGCGCGCCGCGCACCGCGGCCGGCAGGCTCTCCAGCAATCGCTGCGCAATCTCGTTCACGGATAACGGTTCCATCGGCCTCTCCCGAAAGCTGCCCCTGATTGACGCACATGCCCCGAAGTGGGCTCCATATTGGTGCAAAACAGGCTCCCAAACGCTCGTAACTCCTAGAATTTCCGTAGGAAATTCCAATGGCACGGAATCTGCACCCTTCCAGCGCGCTGTCGCAAGCATACCTGCGCATGAAGTGCGGTGTCTGCTTGCAAAACTGGCGCAAGACGCTCGATTGGCGGATCCGATTTCTACGAAAACGAAACTACACCGGGAGAGACCATGCTCACCGCTCCACTGACCTCGCAGCCCACCCGCAAGCCGAAATGGCTGGCGACGGCGGGCACCCCCTTGAGTTCCCTGTTCCGTGCCGTCACTGGGCGGTCGGCTTTGTTGATGGCCCTGGCAACAGTCACTTTTGCTGCGGTCAGCTTCACCCCCACTGCAAGCTATGCGGATGCAGGATCGGCGCCGACGGCCTCGGCCCCGGCGGCCTCCGCTCCGGACTCATCGGCTCCCTCCGCCGCCAGTTCAGCCCCCGCCAGCTCGGCGCCCGCTGCCGCCGCTCCGACCCCGAACAAGGGCGACATGGCGTGGATGCTCACCTCCACGGCCCTGGTGCTGTTCATGTCCGTGCCGGCCCTCGCGCTGTTCTACGGCGGTCTGGTGCGTGAAAAGAACATGCTCTCGGTACTCATGCAGGTGTTCGTGGGCTTCTCCCTGATCACCGTGCTGTGGTGCGTGTATGGCTATTCACTGGCATTCACCCAGGGGAGTGGTTTCCTCAGTCCCTTCATCGGGGGTTTGAGCAGGGTGTTCCTCAACGGCACCTTCAATCCGGCGGATGGCAGCTACAGCATGGCGGCGACCTTCGACAAGGGCACGCCGCTGGTGGAGCTGGTCTATGTCGGCTTCCAGGCGACCTTTGCCGCGATCACCTGCTGCCTGATCCTGGGCTCGCTGGTGGAACGCGTCAAATTCTCCGCCGCGCTGGTATTCATGGTGATCTGGTTCACCCTGGCCTACTGCCCGGTCGCACACATGGTCTGGTTCTGGCAGGGTCCGGATGCCTACACCGCGGCCAACGTGGTTGACACCGTCAATTCACAGGCCGGTTACATCTGGCAGATGGGCGCACTGGACTTCGCCGGCGGTACCGTCGTGCACATCAACTCCGGTGTGGCCGGGTTGGTCGGCGCGATCCTGCTGGGCAAACGCATCGGTCTTGGCAAGGAGTCCATGGCTCCGCACAGCCTGACGATGACCATGATCGGCGCCTCGATGCTGTGGTTCGGCTGGTTCGGCTTCAATGCCGGTTCGGCGCTGGAAGCCAACGGCTCCGCGGCGCTGGCCTTCATGAACACCTATCTGGCCACGGCCTGCGCCGTGCTGTCCTGGATGGGCATTGAATGGCTGGTCAAGGGCAAGCCCTCCATGCTGGGTGCCGCCTCCGGCGCAGTGGCCGGCCTCGTGGCCATCACCCCGGCCGCCGGCAACGTCGGTATCCCGGGTGCCTTCATCATCGGCCTGGGCGTGGGTGTGGTGTGCTTCTGGGGCGTCACGGGCCTCAAGAAGATGATCCGCGCGGATGACGCGCTGGATGTCTTCGGAGTCCATGCCCTGGGTGGATGCTTCGGTGCTCTGACGACCGGCATCTTCAATGCACCCAGCCTTGGTGGACCGGGATCCTACGACAACTGGTTCTCGATGAAGCAGGGCTATCCCGGCATCTGGGCACAGTTCGTGATCCAGGCCAAGGCGGTCGCCATCGTGGTTGTCTGGACCGCGGTAGTCGCCCTCATCGCCTTCGGTGTCCTGAAGTTCGTCATGGGCATCCGCGTATCGGAAGAAGAGGAGCGCGAGGGTCTGGATCTGTCCAGCCACGGCGAACGCGCCTACGGGCACTGAGCCTTAGCACTGCCGCGGGACCGGACACCGCGGCGGACTCAACCCCGGTCCCGCCCCTGTGGTGAGACCGGGGTTTTGTTTTTGGGCCCTCCGCAACGCCACCGCCACCGAATGTGACGGAGTTCAAGGTTTGCCGCGCCACAAACGGCGCTACACTGCGGGCCTGGAGGGCCTCTCATGCGCCGCATTTCATTCGCCTTGGCAGCACTTGCCGCGGTCATCGCCACGGCCGACGCGGACGTGTACAAGACCGTCGATGCGCAGGGTCAGGCTCATTACAGCGATCAGTGGTCCCCGGGCGCCGAGGTCATCAAGGGTGATCGTGCGCGCGCCCCCAGCGACGCGCCCGCGCCGACCTCGGCTCCCAATGACCATACGCTGGCGCCTGACCCGGCCAAGGCCGCCGCGGCCAAGCAGGTGCAGTCGGACATGGAGGCGCTGCGCGCCGAGCAGTGCAAGCAGCTGAAGGAACAGTACGACAAGGTCATCCATGCGCGCCGCATCTACCAGCCCCAGCCCGGCGATGATTCCAGTGCGCCCAAGCAGTACATGAGTGAAGCCGATGCCGATGCCGAGCGCGTCAAGACGCGCCAGGCCATGGATGAGGCCTGCGCCGGCAGCAACGGCTGAGCGATGCGGGTCGGCTTTCTGGGCCTGGGCGCCATGGGCGCTCACATGGCCCGCAACCTTCACCAGGCCGGAGTGCTGGTTGCGGTGTGGAACCGCACCCCGGCCAAGGCCACAGGCCTCGCCGCCGAGCTGGGCTGCGCTGCCCCGGCCACCCCTGCCGATCTGGCCCGCCTGAGCGAGGTCATGGTGGTTTGTGTCGCGGCGGACCCGGACGTCCTGGCGCTGATCGAGGCACTGCACCCCGGCTTGCGTCAGGGTCAGCTGGTGATTGATTGCTCCACGGTCAGCGCCGCGACCGCGCGCACTGCTGCCGAGCGCCTGGCTGGAGAGGGCGTGGAATTCATGGACTGTCCGGTGAGCGGCGGCACCGAGGGCGCGCGGGATGGCACGCTCGCCATCATGTGCGGCGGATCAGCGGCGAGCTTCGAGCGCGCCAAGCCGGCGCTGGCGGCGATGGGCCGCACGGTCTCGCACTTCGGGCCGGTGGGCGCCGGTCAGGCCGCCAAGGCGACCAACCAGATCATGTGTGCCGGCATCATCGAGGCCGTCAGCGAGGCCATGGCCTTCGCCAAGGCCAATGGTCTGCCGCTGGAGAGGTTGGTGGAGACCCTGGGCAAGGGGGCCGGATCCAGCTGGTACTTCGTGCACCGCGCACCCAACATGATCCGCGGCGCCTATCCGCCCGGTTTCCGGGTGCGGCTGCACGCCAAGGATCTCGGGATCTGCCATGACATGGCCGCCGCCTACGGTGTGCAGCTGCCGGTCATCGAACGCATGCTGGCGCAGTACGCGCAGCTCATCGCTCAAGGCCACGGCGATGAGGACATCTCCACCTGCTTCCGGCTCAAGGACCAGCTGTTCAAAGCCGGCCGCTGAAGCCCCTCACGGCCAGCAGGTCGTGCTCGTATCGTTGCCGCTGCCGTCCTGCGAGGATTGCTTGCCGGTCTGGTCCACCATGAACGTCTGGCATGAGCTGTCCTGCAGCTGCGGGCTGCCGGCCGAGGGCATGATGTAGAGCTTATAGGTTCCCGGGGCGCTGGAGGTTGGCGCACTCGAATCGATTTCAGTAATCGAGTAATAGGTGCCGATCGATACCGGCAGGGCACCCGAACCGTAGTTGAGCGCGGAGGTACTCGTCGTATACATCTGCTGCGTGGCGAAGTAGCGCTCCTCGCGCGCCGCCATGTCCATGATGGCGGTCTTGGCCTCGGTGCGGCGGGACTTGCGCACCGAGTTGTTGTAGGCCGGCACCGCGATGCTGGCGAGGATCGCGGTAATCAGCACGACGACCATCAGCTCAACGAGCGTGAAGCCGGCGGAACATGAGCGCTTCATGATGTGGGTCCTCATCGCAGCTGCACCCAGGTAAGGCGTCGGCCCTTACCGTTGGCGCCAGGATTGACCTGGGTGAGAATCGGCTGGTTGGTGACGGTCTGGGAAACCAGCCACAGCGATCCGGTGGAGGAGGTCACGGGGAATGACATACCCACCGCCCCGGTCTGGGTGCCCGCGGCCGCCGCGTCGTGGAAGCCGACGAAGAAGTGCGGGGGCGCGGTACCGCTGAGCACCGAGATCGCATAGGTGAAGCCGGTGTCCGTGTTGATGGTGCAGGAGGTCACCTGGTTGTTGGCCGGCACGATCGAGTTGACCGTGAACACGCCCTGCAGCAGCTGCGGGTTGTAGATGATCTGCTCCAGGGTGCCGATCATCTTCAGGTACCAGCCGAACTGCGGCGTCGAGGTGCAGCCCGAGGAGCCCGCCCAGCAGATCGTGCTGGTGCCGGTGATGTCGCGCGTCACGCCATCGGAATTGAGCGTGAAGGTCTGCTTCTGCAGATTGGCCGTGCCGAGCGTGTAGTTGGGCGCGGTCAGACCACTGCCCGCCGCGCTCAATGCCGCGTACTGGATGCTCGACTTGCTGTTCCAGGCGGTCATGTTCCAGTCCCAGACGCCATAGATCGCCTGGGTGGCCGGCGCGAACCCGACCGGTGCGGCGTTG
>DATHMK010000029.1:0-44497 GCA_035487155.1 Steroidobacteraceae bacterium | reverse complement strand
GTTGGCACTGCCGTCTACGACGCGGTCATCTGGCCTGTGGATCCCGTCGGACCTTAATGCGCAAGCCAGGCTCGTACATCTCACCGAAGATCCCGCCAAAAGCGTCACGAGCTGCTGCCCCCCCGCGGCAGCTGCCCCGGGTATCATGAGATTCGCAGCACGCTCATCGCGCCGCTGGGTTCCAGAGCACGGAATATTGCGGTTACCCCTTGGGTCACCCCTGTCCCACGCGAAGATCCTGTGTTTACTGGTAGATGCTCGCTATTTCTCTGAACGCCCAGGGCAAGCCCGGAACGGAACAGATTCGGAGGGCGTGTCGGCAGTACTGCTGGACCGATTTCGACGAATGGCGGTGGCCCTCGCCACCGCCGTTTCCTATCAGGCCTCGCTTCTCGGTGGATTCTCCGGGGCAGACCCGTCCCGAGCCGCTCAGCGGTGCAGGTCGAAGCGGTCGAGGTTGGTCACCTTGTTCCACGCCTCCACAAACTGCTGCACGAACCGCTCTTCACCGTCGGACTCGGCATATACCTCAGCGACCGCGCGCAGCTCGGAGTTGGAGCCGAACACCAGGTCAACTGGTGTCGCCGTCCACTTGAGCTGACCCGTCTGGCGGCTATGTCCCTCGTAGAGGCCCGGCGTGGTGGCGGACTTGTTCCAGACTGTGGACATGTCGAGCAGATTGACGAAAAAGTCATTGCTCAACGTGCCCGGACGACTTGTGAACACGCCTTGAGGGGACTGACCCTCGTTGGCGTTCAAAGCCCGCAAGCCACCGACCAGCGCCGTCATCTCCGGCACCGACAGCGTCAATAGGTTTGCACGGTCGACCATTAGCTCGGCGGGGGAACGCGTCTGACCCTGCGCAAAGTAGTTGCGGAAGGCATCGGCTGTTGGCTCCAGCACCGCGAAGGAATTCACGTCGGTCTGCTCCTGGGTGGCATCCACACGGCCGGGTATGAAGGCGATCTGGACGGTGTGGCCGGCGGAATGAGCGGCCTGCTCGACCGCGGCGTCACCGCCAAGGACGATCAGGTCGGCGAGCGAGACCTGCTTGCCACCCGTGTGTGCCTTGTTGAAGTCCTTCTGGATGGCCTCAAGGCGCTGCAACACTTCGGCCAGATCCTTCGGATCGTTGACGGCCCAATCTTTTTCGGGGCTGAGCCGGATGCGTGAACCGTTGGCCCCACCGCGATAGTCGGTGCCACGGAATGTGACTGCTGCAGCCCAGGTGGTTCGCACCAGCTGGGGCACCGTCAACCCGGAGCCAAGAATCTTCGTCTTCAGCTCAGAGATGTCCGCGCCATCAACCAACCGATAATCCGCCTTGGGCAAGGGGTCCTGCCAAATTAGGTCCACCAGCGGTACATCCGGACCCAGGTAACGTGCGCGCGGCCCCATGTCACGGTGGGTCAGCTTGAACCACGCCTTGGCGAACTGGAGCTTGAACTCCTCCGGGTGATCGTGGAAGCGCAGGATAATCTTGCGGTATGCCGGATCGAATTTCAGCGCCAAGTCCGTCGTGAACATGATCGGCGCGTGGCGTACGGTTGGATCCTGCGCGTCCGGCGTCAGTGCCGCTGCGGTGGGATCATCCGGAATCCACTGCGTTGCACCCGCCGGGCTCTTAGTTTTCACCCAGTTGTACCTTAAAAGATTGTCCAGGTACTGAGTAGTAAAGAACACGGGGCTCGCAGACCAGGACCCTTCCAGACCACTGGTGATGGTGTCATCTCCGTTGCCCTTGCCGCAGCTGTTCTTCCAGCCAAGACCTTGCTCCTCCACTCCGGCGGCGGCCGGCTCAGGTCCCAGGCACTTGGCAGGATCATGAGCGCCGTGTGCCTTGCCAAAGCTATGGCCACCGGAAATCAGCGCGACGGTTTCCTCGTCATTCATGGCCATTGCGGAGAAGGCCTGGCGGATGTCCTTTGCGGCCGCCAGCGGATCCGGGTTGCCGTTCGGACCTTCCGGGTTCACATAGATCAGGCCCATCTGTTCCGCAGCCAGAGGCTTTTGCAACTGTCCGTTGCTGTGGCGTTCATCGGCAAGCCACTTCATCTCCGGGCCCCAATAGACAAGATCCGGCTCCCAGTCGTCCGTGCGGCCACCGGCGAAGCCAAACGTCTGGAATCCCATGGACTCCATCGCCACGTTGCCGGTGAGTACCATGAGGTCGCCCCAGGAGATGCTCTGGCCGTATTTCTGCTTGACGGGCCACAGCAGCCGCCGGGCCTTGTCCAAACTGGCATTGTCTGGCCAGCTGTTGAGCGGCTCGAAGCGCTGATCGGCACCGTCTGCACCGCCGCGTCCGTCAAAGATCCGATAGGTTCCGGCACCGTGCCAAGCCATGCGGATGAAGAATGGGCCATAATTGCCGTAGTCGGCAGGCCACCAGTCCTGTGAGTTAGTCAGGACCTTCCGGATGTCCGCCTTGACAGCATTGAGATCGAGTTTGGCGAAAGCCTTGGCGTAGTCGAATTCCGCACCGAGCGGATTTGATCTATCGTCATGCTGGCGCAGAGGGGATAAGTCCAGGTGGTCAGGCCACCAGAAACTCGCTGCTTGAGGTGCGCCTTGGGGAGCCTCGGCATGGGCCGGCAACAAGGGGACGGCAGCCGTGAGCGCACACGCTACGCACATCCGGGGTAGATATTTCCGCATGGTTTGTCCTCGTGAGAAGTTGAAAGAGACTTGAGCCTCCCCAAGAATCCTAGCGGTGATCGATCATAGAGTTGATCACTTGTTTCTGTCGGTGCGATCGATTCCATCTATCAGAGAACAAACCGCTGTGCGGGGCAAGCTCCGCAGTCCTTCCATCATCAAAATGCGCCGCGCTGACCGCTGGATTTAGTCCAAGACTGCTGGGGTGCCACTGCTTGGTGAGTGTGCCTGCGAGAGATTCTGGTACGTCTCTGGTGACACGGTAGGCAATTGGCGCACAAACGCGACGATGTCCCAGATCGTCTCATCGTCCAGGCTCTTGCCCCACGCGGGCATGGCGCTCATCTTAATGCCGTGCTTAACGGTCCAAAATGCGCGGCGCGGGTCTCGAATGTCCTCTTGCGCGAGATTCGGCGGATGCGGATACAGTCCCGCCCGCATCGCCGATTTGGTTATGCCAGGTGCGAGATGGCACCCGACACACAGCTCCGAATAACGCTCGGCGCCCTTGGCAATGCGCCCGGGGTCCTCCAAACGGGGAACCGCGATCGAGGCTGCGCGAACGCCGATTGAGCGATCGCGCAGCGTCTCGATGATGGCCAACACTGGTTTGGTGTGATGGTCATCGGCCGCAATGTTGTAGGCGCCGGAGCCAACGAACACGGCGGCGCCCGTGGCAGCCCCAGCCAGACTCATGACAATGCCCAAACCCAAATAACCTGCCGCCTTCATGGCTGTCACTTGACCACTATCGTGGCAACCATCTTCGGATGAATGGTGCAATATATGCGGTAGGTGCCGGGTTTATCGAACTTGTACGAGAAGCTTTCGTTGGTATCGAGACCACCCGAGCGGAATAGCCCGGTGTCGCTGGCGACGGTATGTGGTTCGTCATCGGTATTGACCCACGTGACCGTGGTTCCTGCGCTTACAGTCAGCGGCTCAAAGGTAAAGTCCTTTATGAGGGACTTGGTTGCCTCCGCTGCCCACGCGGTCGATGAAAGCCATCCTGTCGTGAATCCCAGCACGGCCAGTCCGAGCACCCTCACGGTCATTTTCAAATACCTACGATTCATATGCCTCTCCGTCAGGCCAGCGCCGAATCATTCAGGATCAGTGCGCTTGGATGTTTCACGACCGAGACGCTGGTTATCCCCAACATCCCTGCCAATTGGTCCGGCGGGACCTTGAGCGGCCCGGGCCCCGGGCCGACGCCCGGAAGCGGCTGCGGATACGAAGTGGAGCGCGCGGTATGGAAAGTGATATTGCCTTCCACTTTCTGTACGATCTGATGAATATGCCCCGTCAGCACGGTGACCGAGCCAAAGCGGCGCAGCTGGCTCATCAGCTGATCTGCGTCCCCCGTGCCCCATCCCCAGGGTTCATAGATGGTCCACAACGGCATGTGGGCAAACACGACGATCGGTGTACTGGAGGAGCGTCCCTTGAGATCTGCCGCTACCCAGGCCAGCTGATCGGGGCCCAATGTTCCGAGGCTACCGCCCTTGAACTGCAGAACATTGATTAGCGCGATAAAGTGAACGCCGGCGTGATCAAAGCTGTAATAGCCCTTATTGTTCGAGGCCTTACCGAAACGGTTGAAGTACTCGGTGACCGTAGCATCGGTGGTGTCGTGCTCACCGGGCACGGTGTGCAGCTCGGTGGTGCGCAGCTTGCCCAGCAGCTGTTGCGCCAGGTCGAATTCGGAGGGCTTCGACAAGTGTGTAATGTCCCCCGTATGGATAATAAGCGCCGGTTGCTCTGCCATCCCGTTCACAAGATCAATTGTCTGGGTGAGCGTTCCGTTCACATCGGGATTGGCCTCTTTGTTGAAGCCAATATGGGTGTCGCTGATCTGAACGAACAGCGGTTTGACCGAAGTTGTTCCGCCTTTCCCAGTTTCAGCCGCCATCGCCAGATCAACCGGCGTGAATACGCCTCCGACCAGGACGAATGCAGTGCCAGCGGCCCCGTACGCCATACATTTGAGGGCGTTGCGCCGCGATTGCAGCAATTTGTCATCCGACACGATCATCTCCTTCAGTGGTGGGTTCCGGAGATAAGACTTGTGTTCGGCGCGCTTTATTCCCAAATTTAAAACTTATTTTCTTTGAGCCCGTTTGGACTATCCCCGGGATCCACAACTGATCCCCTCGGTAACCCGAAACTCACTGTCGCTCGGGACCTTGAACGGGCCAGCATCAAATGCTCAAAACGCCTGGACGATGCGCCGCCGCTAAGCGGCGCATCGTCCAATGTGATGCCATCAGGGTTGCCCTGGCATCAGTAGGGATTTGGACTGGGACTGGGGCTGGCGCTGCTGCTCGATGTGGTCGTTGGGGAGATACTGCCAAACACGCCATCCGTTTGGTCAGCGAATCCGGCCGTATAGAACAATGTCGTGACTGGCTTATCCGGATCACCGTTCCCAAATGCCAGCGACCACAGACCTGGAATGGCGAGAGCTCCGCCGTTACTCACCATCAGTGCGCCTACGGACGTTGCCAAAGAGGTGCCGTTTGGAGAGAAAATGTTGACGGTTCCATCGCCAAAGTTTCCAATCAGCAGGTCGCCGGCCAACGAACCGAATCCGGTCGGTGCGACCGTGATTCCCCACGGTGCATTCAGGACGCCGGCCGATGCGAAGCGGCTGAGGAAGTTACCGTTTAAATCAAAGGCGTCCACGTAGCCAAGACCTGCACCAGTGACCTCATCATGCATGGCCTGGTCCTGCATCGCGAAGGTTACGTAAAGCTGATTGTTCACCACTGCGATGCCAAAGGGTACAAAACCTGCGGGCATGTTCGGGTCTACGAACTTGCCTTGCATGGCCGCCGGTTTGGCGAAAGTAGTGTCGAAAACGTCGACCTTGTTGTTATGCAGGTCCGTCGCATAGAGGTAGGTGGAACCGCTTACGGTGCCGATCGCCAAACCTTTGTAAACGGCGTGATTGGTGCCGTTGAGTATCCCGTCATCGTACGCGGTTACTGCCGCAGCGCCGCTGTCCTTCGCCCAGGCCGCAATGGTGCCGCCCTCGCCGTCAAAGATGAACAGCGCCGTCTCCTGGCCATTCGGCGTAGGAATGAGGAAGCCGCCCCCGCCATTGTAGACTTGGCCTGTTGGGTTGGATTGCACGCCCGCTGCGGAGGACGGAATGGCGACGCCGACGTCAGTGGAGCCGGTAATCTCCTGTGTCTCCACCACGCCAGTGCCGCTGTACAGGGTCGATAGATTGCTATTGTTATCCGCGATCCAGAAGGGCAAGCCTGGCGCAACAGCAATACCCCAGGGGTTTGATAGGTTTGCGTCAATGGTGGTCGTCGTTGCGACGACACCGACCTTGTTTGATGCCAAGGCCGAGTCGGTGAAACCCGTGGACATGGGCGGGTCCGTCGCCATGGCGGTGGACGAAGTGCCTCCAACGGCGCCGCCGCCGCACGCGACAAGGGTGAATGTGCACACTACTGCGACCGCGGCGAATGCCAGGGTCTCTTTGCTGATCTTGGGACTCACTACTACTCTCCGTAATTTGAGAAATAAGTGACGGTCCTGAAGACCGTCAGTGATGGGTTCCGGAATAAGGACCTCCCTTGGGACTGATTTATTCCAACATTCAAACGCTTCTCCTTTGAGCAACGGCCGGCTTCACCGACGCGCAATCCGTGAATGCATGGGCGCCGCGCGCCAGGACACTCAGGGTTCGTTGCCGGCATAGATCAAAACCACGAAATTCATGCGCGATGCCTCTTGCTGTTCGGCGCATTGCGCGCTCTGATGCCAGCGAAGTGGCAATGGACTAATAGGGACTTAGATTCTGTCTCGCGTTCCTTGTGCTCGTTGGGCAGATGTTCTTAGGGACACCGTCACTCTGAGCCTCTAATCCTGGCCGATGGAGCCACGCACTCACCGGGCCATCGGGATCACGGTTCACCAATTTCAGCGCTCACAAGATCGGGATAGATGTCATTGCGCCGTGACGCCAGCTCGCCATTCATTCCTGCTGTCCTTGATGTGAAAACTTTCCACTGCCGTACGTACCGTGAGCAGGACAACTGGTTCTGCGCGCCTGCGCAGTTACGGTCACAAGATCGGCCGCCCGGAATTATTGTTTTTCCCAGGACTGTGAACGAGCCGAACGCAGCGGCAACGTTCATCGAACAACCGGCGGGATTGAGGATGCTTAAACCAGGATCTATGGATTCACAGTGCCGATGCACTCTCAAGTGGCGGGACGCGTGCCTTTCGGCAGTTGGCAATAGGTTTCAAGCCAATCGTTCACGTTGAAGAGATTAGCAATGATTAATATTTCAATGCGCAAGGCATCAGTGGCCCAGCGCCGACTGACAATCACTGGCGCCACATGCGGAGCTGGTGTGCCGCCGGCCGCCTTCTCTCAACCTTCAAGCGGACTAATATTTGTTCCCGCGGCAGAACTTCCTGATTTGGCCCGCAATCCGGCGACGCCATGCAGCTACAAAGAAGGTGCGATGGCAGCACACTGCCTTACGTCGAGCAAAACCAGGATGGCAGCATCGCCGTCCTTGATGTGTCGGATCCTCGACGGGCGGACCCCCTAGGAGCGGCACTTGGCGAAAAAAGACCTCGGCCAGCGTGTTACCGATGTGGTCGGAATGGACCGTTTGAAAGTGGTGGGGGGTGTGGAAATCCCACTAGAGCGGTATCCTTATGAATTGCAGAGATTTTCTGCTCGAGCCGCGCTTCGTCTACCCGTAATCCTACCCATCAGAGGAAGCCCCATAGAATCAAGGACTTATATTTGTGCGGCAAAAAGGGCGAAGGCGGAGACGAGCCTTTGGCTTCCGCTCAGTGTGCAACGAAAACGCCATCGACGGGCAGTGTCACGCCCAAGACCATACTCGCGCCCGGGCTGTACAACCACAACACTACGGACGCAATCTCCTCCGGACGGCCGAGTCTGCCGATGGGCTGATCCTTCAGAAACTCCTTCATCGCTGCGAGATCAATGCCGTCGCCCATTGGCGTATCAATACAACCGGGGCAGATCGCGTTGATCCGGATGCCGTGGGCCGCGACGTCCAATGCGGCGCTCTTGGTCAATCCGATAACGCCGTGTTTGCTGGCGTGATAGGCAGCGCGGCCCGGAAGGCCCGGAAGGCCCACAAGACCGCCAAGGGAAGCGCAATTGACTATGGCACCCCTTCGCTGTTTCTTCATCTGCTGCAGTTCATGTTTCATGAAAGTCCAGATACCGCGAAGATTCACCACCCGCGTAACATCGTACCCGTCGCCCGTCTCCTATGACATCCGGCACGTGAGCGTTGCCGCCATCGGCGCGCGGATTCTGCAAATCCCCTTCCTGCGCGGCGCACGCGCCGAACTGGATCTATCCAAAATCATGCAGAAACGCCTCATGATCACTGGTTCCACGCTGCGGCCACGTGGGAATTCGGACAAGCACCAAATCTCATTGCGGCTCAACAGTGAGATCTGGCCCGAGATTGAACGCGGTGCCATTCGGCCGTTCATAAACTCGGTGCTTCAATTCTCCCACGCTGGGGATGTCCATCAGCGAATCGAATTGCCCGAGCATATTGGCAAGATTGTGCTGACGCCACGCCCGATCTCGTAACCCTTTGCGCCCCGCTCGAAGGTCCGTGTGTGTAGTGACGGAGCACAAGCATCTTCTCCTGTGACATATCGGTCATCGACGCGGGAATGCTGCCGGCGCCCATAGCGACGGTGAAACCCAGCAACCCATACACAGGCTGGCGTGCACAGCGAGTCGCTTGTTTGATGCATAGCGATCGTCGGGGGATACCTAATATGATTGCATACGGATGCTTTGATGGGCTCATCTTTCGCCGAGACGTCTCTCGAGCACCGGCAGCAGACTCTCTGGCATTGCTGCTGTCTCGGACAATCAACTACAATCATTTGAATTCGCCCGACTCACTGGTTGTCTGACCAGCAGCGGGATTTCCCGCCAACTGCTAATCAATGGGCCCTACCGCGCCGTGACTCTGGATACCTACCAGGCGTATACGCAAATCCGAAGGCAGGCGAATATTGCAGATGCGAGCGCCGTCTTTCGTCGCTGTATCGCTCCCTTTGGTTTTGTCACGTTTGCATGTGGGGAACTCGACCTAGCAGATCGCGATCGCAGCGTGTACTACGTCATCGACTGGCCAGAGTCCTGGCGCAAGTACTACCTCAACTCGAGGCTTATTGAGCGCGATCCCATAATCGACAGCCTGTCGTTTCGACGCGAGTCATTTTCATGGTCGGATTTGCGCAAGGATCGAAAATTCGGTAAAGCCGGCCGCGAAGCATTGAAGCATCTTGCGTCCCATGGCTGGGTAGAAGGGCTCGTTGTACCGCTCCCAGGTGCTTATGGACGGATGGGACTAGTCAGCCTCGTCGGCACCAAAAGCGATCTCGACCGCGAGTCACAGGCCCATCTGAGCCTTATAAGCCTTGGCTTTCACTACCATGTTAAGGCCTTGGCCACGCGACAGGGGTTTGCCCGTCCGCCTGCCGGATTGACTCCGCGAGAACTGGCCTGCATCAGGCGCGTGGCCAAGGGTGAGTCTGATGCTCGAGTAGCTGCTGGTTTGCGGGTGGCGCCGTCGACCGCACACGAATTCATTGAGAAGGCCAAACGACGGCTGAAGGTACACACCCGGCCGGAACTGATTGCCGTCGCCGCGGCCCTCGGAATCATTGATCTTTGAGTGTTCCGAGTTGGCGCTGATCGCTGATTCGTGCCGGTGCGTTGTCACCTGCCAGTCAAATCTTCTCACGCTTGAACACCTGAATGCTTGCACCGTGCTGCGCCACAGCGGTGCATCTTCCCTTTGATCTTCCGCTCAGAAAGGGCGTGATCGCAGACCCTCCAATTGGAGGGTTAGCGACGCTTCTCCTTTCAAATATATTCGAGGCATGGGGGCGCCAGACAAAAGTCTTGACGCTGCCTGCAGTGCCGTAGAACTCGTCCCTGCGAGCAAAACAAATATCCAAAGAGCCGTCCTTGGACGGCCCACCGGGAGTCTCGATCTTGGTCACGGCTCAATCGCGCCAAATTTGTGCCGCACTCGGAAGTCTACAACGCGCGCTCGTACCTGGCCGCCAGGAATCTGCCGCGCGCGACGGGCGCGCGCCCAAGCTCCCTCTTTTTCCGTGACATTTACCTTATCTGCCGGTAGCGCGGCGGTTTCCAGCGAGGACGCGGACATGAACTCCAATAAACTTCCCATCTCGGTGCTACTGCTGGTGGCACTAACTTTGTTGGCGGGATGGGGCTGTCATTCGGACGGGTCGTCCGCAGCTACCTACAGTGTCGGCGGTACGGTTACCGGTATCAGCGGTACGGTCGTGCTGCACGACAACGGTGGCGATGCACTCACCATATCAAGTAATGGCGCGTTCACCTTTGCTACGCCATTGGCCAACGCGGCCACTTATGCCGTCACTGTAGCCACCCAGCCCACGGGACAGACCTGCACAGTATCTGCTGGCACGGGTACCATTTCCGGATCGAACGTCAGCTCGGTGGCAATTGCCTGTAACGCGTCGGCAACTTACGGCATCGGCGGAAGCGTTTCCGGTTTGACGGGAACCCTTAAACTTTCGAACAATGGCGCCGACACGCTCACCATCACGGCTAACGGTGCTTTCGCTTTCGCCACCCAGCTGGTAAGCGGCGCCGCGTATGCCGTCACAGTAGCCACTCAGCCCACTGGGCAGACCTGCTCTGTAGCAGGCGGATCCGGCACGGTGGCGAGCGCGGCTGTCACAACTGTGGCAGTCACGTGTGTGACCAATCCACCACCGACCTACTCCATTGGCGGTAATGTCACCGGCTTGACTGGCACGTTAAAGCTCACTGACAACGGAACTGACACTCTCACCCTGACCGGCAATGGCGCGTTTACCTTTGCCACGCAGTTGCTCAGCGGCGCTACTTATGCCGTAACCATCGGTACGCAGCCCAGCGGGCAGGTTTGCACTGTGTCAGCCGGCACGGGCAGCGTTGGGAATGCGAATGTAACCTCCGTTGCCGTTGCATGCGCGGATGCCCCCACATATTCCGTGGGCGGAACCGTCACAGGTCTGTCCGGGACACTCAAACTCAGTGACAATGGGACCGATACCCTCACTGTGACCGCCAGCGGCACATTCACGTTCGCCGGGCAATTGGCGAGCGGCGCCACCTTTGCGGTACTGGTGGCGGTGCAGCCGGCTGGGCAGACCTGCACCATCTCGAACGCTACTGGCACGATCGCAAACTCCGACGTTACTACGGTGGCAGTCACGTGCGCCGCAGCAGCGCCGCAATTCGCCTACGTTGCGAACAATTTCGATGCGAATGTGTCGGCCTTGAGTATCAACTCCAGTACTGGCGCGCTAACTGCCGTCACCGGCAGCCCCTTCGGCATGCCCTACCAAGGCGTCAATTCAGTCGCAGCTACACCGGCCGTGGTCGTGGCGACGACAGCTGCCATCATTGGCAATGGTACAGTTTCGGTTTGGACCATCAACCCCGGCACCGGCGGATTGACCCCGGCCACGGGCAGCCCATACGTCATCAGCGGCGGGGGTGCCTCCGTTACAGTCAATGCTGCTGGCACCGTCGCCTATGTGCCGTACAACGCCGATGCCATCCTGGCCTACAGCATTGACGCGACAACCGGGGCGCTGACGGCTGTTACGGGAAGTCCATTTGCGACCGGCTCAACAGGAAGCCCCGGCGCCATCGCCATCAACCCCGCCGGCACATTTGCATATGTTCCTAATAGCAACGCTACCCTGTCCGGCTTCAGCATCGATCCGATCAGTGGAGCGCTCACACCACTTACGGGCAGCCCCTTTGCAGCATCGCAAACGAACTTCCTGACGATTGCCGGCGGCATTGCATATGCTGTTAACAGCTCAGGCGATACGATTTCGGCCTACAGCATCAATTCAAGTACTGGCGCGCTGACGGCCGTGGCGGGAAGTCCGTTTGCGACCGGTAGCAACCCAAACTACATTGCCGTCAACCCCGCGGGAACGTTTCTCTACGTATCCAACAGGTCGGGAAGTGTGTCTGCGTACAGCATCAATTCCTCGACCGGTGCGTTGACGGCTGTCGCTGGCAGCCCATTTGCAGCAGGCACGAATCCCAGTTCTGTCGCTGTCGACAAAACAGGATCCTTCCTCTACGTAACCAACGCAGGCAATAACAATGTGTCGGCATACAGCATCAATGCGATCACCGGGGTGCTCACGGCCGTTGCTGGTACCCCGTTCGCCACCGGGACCAACCCGGTCTCTATAGCGATTTCTCAGCCGTGAGAGATAGGCGCCTTCCAGGACACGGAGTTGCCCAATCTCTCATCCAATGGGTTTTACAGAACTTGGTATGAACACCCCCTAAGGGGATGGAGGGCCGGCTGCTTTGGAGGTCGGCAAAGAACATCCCCCTGCGGTCCTCCCCGGACTCCACGACAATGTTTTGGAACCCGCGACCCAGTACCGCCAGCCCCGAGCCGGTCGACACTCGCTGCGTCATGCCGCGAGCGGCGGCCATTTCCGCAACAATATCGCGCCACCCCTTCGGCGGATGCACGCGCCGAATGCGGGCCAGCATGATTTGGCCATCTTTCTAAGGTTCTAACTGGACCGGTAACTTGGCAACTATAGCGAATCTCTCCGTAGAGCAGCCAAAAATCGCATAACAATGATCGGGGCCGTCATGAGCTTCGTACCTCAGCCCTTCAATCGCTGCCCTGGGGCGACACCACAAGTGGCTCTGATTGTAGAGATTCCATTCAGGCCTGAGCGGGCGCCGACGGTCCCTCATTCCTCTGCCAGTCCCTTATGAGCCGCAGGAACGCCCACGTGCCGAGTGCTGCCTTGAGCTCTCCTGGATCTAGCCGATGGGCGAGCATGTGACGAGCGAATGCCCGACGGTGCCTCGCCCACTCCAAGCTCACTTCCGGGTAGCAGCCAAGCGCGAGCTTTTTCGCCTTCTTATCGACGCGGTAATTGAAGCGCCAAGCGCGTCCTCCTTTTGGAGTTACAAGCAGCTAGAGACCGTCGCTGTCCGCTATCTTGCGTGAATACCTGAGCGGCTCAATTGATCGAATCTTGTCTTCAGTCAACATCAAAGCACGTGAGTTCTGGTGCGTTTGGGGGTGACAGAAGAAAAAGTGACTCCGCTCGCCTCGATACCGGCTTGGTACGGTCGAAGAGCACACGTCCAAAGTTCCTTGAGCGACGCGAATCTGTGTGCATCCCTTGCGCGAAGCGCAAATTGGCGCTTTCGCACTCGGTGCACCAACTCTATCCCAGCAAGAGTAATGGCAGCCGTCCTGTATGACTTCAGACCGAGCATTGCCGCGCAGCGGCGCTTAATGGCTCGATGGTCCTGCTCCACGACATTATTCAGGTAACCATTGACGCGAACCTCTACCTTGCGCCAGAGTGGATTCTTCTGCTTCAAATCGCGGAGTGCCTTGTGGGTCGCCGCATTGCCATCGAGATTGACCTTCTGGGGAGGTCGAAGTCGGTGCGTGACCAAAGCTTTGGTAAAAAAGGCCCGGGCCGAGGAATCTCCCCGATCCGTGCACAACAAGGAATCCACTGTCTTTCCGTGCCTATCAACGGCGCGATAAAGGTAATGTGACCCCCCCCTCGCGGACACGAACCGCTGTTTCGTCCATCCGCCTGGAGGGGTCTACAGACTGAGCATAGCGACTCCATCTCTTTTCGAACTCCGGGACGTACCGTTGGACCCAGCGCAAGATGGTCGAGTGGGAGACCGTGACGCCGCGTTCCGCCATCATTTGGACGAGGTCCCGGTAGCTTAGCCGGTAAGTCAGGTACCAACGGACGCACAGCTCTATAGTTGCGGGATCGAATCTCCGACGCCGATAGATGGGATCGCGGTCAAGGGCGTGGGTCATGGGGCCGTCTCACAAAAGGCCAGACTTCCAGATCTGCACCTTCAACGCACCAGAACCCAAATCTACCCACAGCTGGAATTAGCTGTCAATGGACACGCCCGGACGTATATAGACACGAAACTCTATAAATATAGGCAATTGTGGCGGTCGAGTGGACGGCTGTGGACGCCTATAGACGCGCATGGACGAGGTGGGTATGGGGTGTGTGGGAATCGAACCCACGACCAGCGGATTAAAAGTCCGATGCTCTACCGACTGAGCTAACACCCCAGTTCTCCGGGGGTCGACCCGGCAAGGGCGCGCATGATACTACAGCCTCTGCGACCCACGCTTAAGGACCTCAAGGCGCCATGAAAGTCTCGGAAGCCCTGGACAGCCGCATGAGCTGCCGGGCGTTTTTGCCCGATCCGGTTCCCGAAGCAACCCTCCGTCAGATCCTGGGGGCGGCCAGCCGGGCGCCTTCGGGCGGGAACCTGCAACCCTGGTTTGTGGATGTCCTGACCGGGGTCCCGCTGGCGGCATTGGTAGAGCGTATACGGGCCCAGGTGCCGCAATACCCCCTGGGCTACCCGTCTGAATATCCGGTCTATCCCTCGCCCCTGGGCGAGCCCTATCGCACGCGCCGCTACCAGAATGGGGAAGATCTGTACGCCACCATCGGCGTGCCGCGCAGTGACCGGGCCGCCCGACTGCGCCAGTTTGCGCACAATTTCGAAGGCTTCGGTGCGCCGGTGATGCTGTTCATCTGTATCGATCGCAGCATGGGCGCGGCGCAGTGGGCGGACCTGGGCATGTTCATGCAGAGCATCATGCTCCTGGCCCGCGAGCACGGTCTGCACAGCTGCCCGCAGGAGTCCTGGTCCGGCTGGTACCGCGAGGTGGCCGAGGCCGTCGCCCTGCCCGCCAGCCGCATGCTTTTTTCGGGCATTGCCGTGGGCTACCGGGACGACTCCGCACCCATCAATCGCCTGCGGACTGCTCGGGCACCTCTGGAGGAGTTCGCGACGTTTCGGGGATTTGAATAAAGGCTAAGCGTACCGCGTAGGGTCCGGCACGCCGGCCGCCGCGAAGCCCTCGCGGCGGATGCGGCACGAATCGCACCGGCCACAGGCACGTCCGGCAGCGTCAGCTTGGTAGCAGGACACGGTCAGGGAATAGTCGATACCCAATTGTACGCCGGCACTGATGATCTGAGCCTTGGTCCAGGAAATCAGCGGTGCGTTGATTCTCAATGAACGGCCCTCGACGCCCGCGCGGGTGGCGCGCGCCGCCAGCACTTCGAAGGCCGCGATGAACTCCGGCCGGCAGTCCGGATATCCCGAATAGTCCACTGCATTGACGCCCACGTGAATGCTGTCCGCGCCCAGCACCTCGGCCCAGCCCAGGGCCAGCGCCAGCATCATGGTATTGCGCGCCGGCACATAGGTGATGGGAATGCCCTGCGTGGGAGTTTCGGGGACCGCAAGCGCCGGGTCGGTGAGCGCGGAGCCGCCGATGCCGGCCAGATCGACCTGCATCAGCCGATGTTCGCGGGCACCCAGTGCCGCCGCAACGCGCGCCGCGGCGTCCAGTTCAGCACTGTGCCGCTGTCCATAGGCCACCGACAGCGCGTAGCACTCCTGGCCACTGCGCCGCGCCAGCGCCAGTACCGTCGCCGAATCCAGGCCTCCGGACAGCAGCACCACCGCTCGTTGTGTCGCCATCACGTCATTTCCCCGGCACATTGCCCCACAGGTATTTGTGCAGCTGCAGCTGAAAGCGCACCGGCAAGTGATCTGCCAGCAGCCAGTCCGCCAGAACTCCTGGCTGCAGCTGCTCGTGGCTGGGTGAGAAAAGCACCGTACAGCGCGCCGCCAGCTGCAGCTGCTCAAGCTTGGCGCGGCTCCATTCGTAGTCTTCGCGGCCGCAGATCACAAACTTGACGAGGTCCTTGGCATCAAGCCGTTGCAGCTCCTGGTAGCGGTTGCGCCCTTCCTCCCCCGAGGCCGGCGTCTTCACATCCACCACTTTCACCACGCGCGGATCCACGTCCTCCAAGGACATGGCACCGCTGGTCTCCAGTGACACGCGCAGTCCGGCATCGCACAGCAGGCGCAGCAGCGTCAGGCAGGGTTTCTGTGCCAGCGGCTCGCCGCCGGTCACGCACACATGATGGGTATCAAAGGCCCGTACCTGCCGTACCACATCTTCCAGGTCGTGCCACTGTCCGCCATGAAACGCGTACGCGGTATCGCAATACTGGCAACGCAGCGGGCAGCCGGTCAGTCGCACGAATACGGTGGGAATTCCTGCGGTGTCGGCCTCTCCCTGCAGCGAGCGGAAGATTTCTGTGAGCTTGAGGCGCACCACATCACTGGGCCGGCAGCTGCAGCAGCCTTGCCGCCGCGAGATTCGCCGCATCCGTGCCCGGGTAGCGCGTCGAGACCGCAGTCAGCGTGGCACGCGCCTGGGCGGTATGCTGCAGCTCGGCCTGGGTGTAGCCGAGTTTCAGCAGCGCATCGGGTGCCTTGCGCGAATCCGGCCAGCGGTCGAGAACCGTCTGAAAGGCCGCGGCGGCGCTCTGGAAGTCGCGGGTGACATAGAAGGATTCGCCCAGCCAGTACTGAGCATTGTCGGCCAGGGAGCTTTGCGGATAGGCCTGCAGGAATTGCTGGAAGGCCGTGATGGCGGCGGCGTATTTGCCGGACTTCAGGGTGTCGAAGGCCTGATTGTAGGCCGTCTGATCCGCACCGGTGGCAGCAATCGGCGAGCCGCCTGATGGGGCGCTGGTGCCCGCGGCCAGCGCACTGATGCGTTTATCCAGATCCGCGTACAGGTCGCGCTGCTGCTTGCGCAGGGTGTCGTTGGCATTCTCCAGCACCTCGATCCGCCCGCGCAGCACGCTGACCTCGTTCTGCAGCTGATCGGCGCGCTGGGCCAGGCTCAGCAGGCTCTGGTTCTGCACCACCCGCTCGATGTTGCTGGTCCTTGAATCCAGGTCACTGAGCTTGCCCTGCAGGACCGGGTCCTCCTCCGGGGTACTCGCACAGCCGGCCAGCCAGATGGCCCCGATCAGGGGTAGCAGCCAACGTGCCGCCGTCAACGCTTTGCCAGGCATGGTGCCTCCGCTTGCAGTCATTGGACGTAGTTGATCATGACGCGCCGGTTCTTGGACCAGGCCGACTCGTCATGGCCATCCACTGCCGGACGTTCGGCACCATAGCTGACGGTACTCAGCTGCGTTTCGGCGACACCCTGCAACAGCATGGCGCGACGTACCGCCTGTGCCCGGCGCTCACCCAGCCCGATGTTGTATTCGCGCGAGCCGCGTTCGTCGGTATTGCCTTCCAGCCGTACATGCAGGTTGGAGTGTCCGACCAGATATTTGGCATGGGCGGAGATCAGCGCCGTGCCATCGGCCGACAGCTCGCTGCTGTCGAATGCAAAGTAAATGGTCCGCTGGGCGAGGATGCCCTCCTGCGGCCCGGCGACATCATCGCCACCCGTGACACCCGCGCCTGCCGCCCCCGCGGCACTGCTGCCGGCGGCACCGTTGGTCTGGGCGCCCGCGGCGGGTACCTGGCTCGAGGCGGCGGCGCCAGTATCCTTAGGCGGCTTGTGGGCGCAGGCTCCGAGTGCCATCACCGACACCAGCAACATCAGACTCAGTAACTTTCGCATCTTGCTCTCCATCACTTCCGCAGAAAACTTGTACCACATCAACCTTGGGGACGCGTAAACGGCGCCCATACCGGCTCGCGCACATCGGCCGAGTCGGCGCGCAGGCGCTGCGAGGTCTGCCCGTCCACGGAGACCCGCTGCAGGACACTGTGGCCGCCCTCGATTCCCGAATAGATGATCATGGCGCCATTGGGCGCGAAGCTCGGCGAGGCATCCAGCCGTCCATGCGAGAGGATGCGGACCGTACCGCTGGCCAGATCCTGCACGGCAATGCGGTAATTGGCTCCATCCTGGGTCACCATGACCAGTTGGCTGCCATCGGGTGACAGACGCGGCCGCGCATTGTAGGAACTGCCAAAGGTGATGCGCTTGGGCCGCGCTCCCGGCTCTATCCCCAGGCGATAGATCTGCGGTCCTCCGGAGCGGTCGGAGGTGAAATACACCGACTGGCCATCCGCCGACCAGGCCCCTTCGGTGTCGATGGCGGGTCCTTCGGTCAGCCGTGTCAGCTGCTGAGTGGCCAGATCCAGGATATAGAGGTTAGGTGTGCCGGCACTGCCGCCCAAGGTCACCAGCAGTTTGTGCCCATCGGGTGACCAGGCGGGCGCACCGTTGATGCCGACGCGGCCGGAGACCAGGCGCCGCTCGCCGCTGCTCACCTGCTGCACATATATGGAAGCGCGTTTGTTCTCAAAAGAGACATACGCGAGCCACTGACCATCAGGAGACCAGGCCGGCGACATCACCGGCTGGCGTGATTCCAGGATGACGCGGGCATTGGCGCCGTCCGCATCGGCCACCACCAGCTGGTAATGCTGGGCGGGCGGACTGCCATCGACCGAGACATAGGCAATGCGCGTGGCAAACGCACCGCGCACCCCCAGTATCTTTTCATAGATCACATCGCTGCAGCGATGGGCGGCATCGCGCAGCGCCGCCGTGGTTCCCGTGAACCGCGGGTTGGCCAGCTGCTGGCCCGTCAGGGCATTCAACAGCTCGAAATCCACGGCGACCTGGCCCGCCCCAAGCGGCGTGACCCGGCCCACGACCACATAGTCATTGCCGGCTGCCTTCCAGGTGGCCATCTGCACATCCTGTGCGCGCGCTGGGGTTGCGGTCATCGACGCACGCGCCATGGCCTTGAAACGTCCGCTGCCCTCCAGGTCGTTTTGAATGATCTGCGCCACATCCACGCCGTTGTCGGCGCCTCCGCTGCTGGCGAAGGGCACCACGGCCACCGGAATGGGATCGGTGACGCCCGAGGTGATCTCGATTTTCAGCTGCGCCAGGGCCGCGGTTGGCAAGGCCAGCACACACAGCAGCGCCGCCTGCCACAAGGATCGAAAGGAAAATTCTGTATTCATTGCTCGCATCAGTCAGTGGGTCGGAAAGTCACTTCGAGGTTGCGTTCAAACAGCGAAGGATCAGAGGGCGGCGGCAGCGGCGAGGCCCGGTAGGCGGCATCCAAAATGGACTGCTTCACGGCATCATCCCCATTGCAGGTCCCGAGTCTGACATTGGTGATCTCACCTCCGGGCACCTGGGTCAGGTACAGCGTGCACTCCAATCCCGGCCGTGCCGAGGGCGGGCGGTTCCAGGCGTGCTGGATGCGCGCCGTGATCTGCGCGGTCCAGGCCGCCAGGGCCCCGCTGGCGCGGGCGGCATCCAGCCGTTCCTCCGCATCGATACTGCGTTGCAGATCCGCCTGGGTGGCCGCGGCCTGGGCCTTCGCGGCGGCCGCGGCTTTGGCCTTGGCCTCCGCCTCCTGTGCCGCCTTGCGGGCCGCCATCTGCTCGGCGGCCTTGGCCTTGGCCGCCTTCTCCTGCTCGATCCTGTCCTCCGCCGCCTTCGCCTGTGCAGCCGTCTCGGCGGCCCGTTCCTGAGCCGCTGCGCGCTGCGCCGCGGCCCGCTCCTGTGCCGCCTGCGCCTTTTCGGCCGCGGCGGCGTGCTCGGCCTCGGCCTGGGCCGCAGCCTGCTGGGCCGTGGTGTCCGGCGGCGGCGGTAGCGCCTGCTCCACCTCCGGCGGGGCGCTGGCCGGAGGCGTGGGCTGCGGCGCGGGCGTTGCGGGCCGCCGTGCCGCATCCAGGGTGGCCTGGGACACGACGGTGGCGTCGATGGCCAGCGCGCTCACCCGCGGCGGCGGCCGTCGGAACTGCAACCAGCCATACACCAGCACTCCTACCAGGGCCGCGTGCAGCAGCACGGACAGGCCTATCGACAGCCAGCGTTCACCGGCAGGTTGTCCAGAGTTTGCGACCGGCGCTGTCAGTTCTTGCCCCTTGTCTCTGGCAGCGGATCGCTAACAAAGCCGACCTTGCGCGCCCCGGCGTGCTGCAGCACCACCATGGCCGCCATCACCCGCCCATACTCAATACGATAGTCAGCCTTCAACAGGACGGGCAGATCCGCCTGTTTGTGCAACGCAGCGGCGGCCCGCGCCAGAACGGTCGCCTCATCCAATGACTGGTGCGGATCGCCACCCATGTTCAGATAGAACCGGCCGTCCCGGTCAATGGACAGCACCAGCGGATTGTTGTTCCGCAGCAGATCCGCGGTCAGGGGCTCCGAATTGGCCTTCGGCAAATCCACCTTCACGCCCTGCATCAGCAGCGGCGCGGTCACCATGAAGATGATGAGCAGCACCAGCATGACATCGATGTACGGGACGACATTGATCTCGCCCATGAGCCGCCGCCCGCGGGACAACTGGTGAGGCATCGTCAGGCCTCCCCGGCGTGCTTGCGCGCCGCATGGCGTTGCAGGATGGAGGAGAACTCTTCCATGAAGGCGTCGTAGCGCACTTCCAGCCGGCCCACCTGGTCGGCGTAACGATTGAAGGCGATGACCGCGGGGATGGCCGCGAACAGCCCGATCGCGGTGGTGATCAGCGCCTCGGAAATGCCCGGAGCCACCATGGCGAGCGTCGCCTGCTGGGCATTTCCCAGCGAGGCGAAGGCACTCATGATGCCCCAGACGGTGCCGAACAGGCCCACGTACGGACTGGTTGATCCCACCGTCGCCAGGGTTGACAGGTTGTGTTCCAGGCGGTCGATCTCCTTCAGCTGCGCCACCCGCATCGAGCGGCGCGCCCCTTCCAGCAATTGCTCCACCGGCACCGAGCCTTGCTGCCGCAGGCGTGCGAACTCGCGAAACCCAAGCTCGAAGATATTGGCCATGCCGGTGGTGCGACCGCGCGACTCGACCGACCGGTAAAGCTGCGCCAGATCACCGCCCGACCAGAAGCTGGTCTCAAACTGGTCGGCCTCACGGCGCGCGCGATGGATCACCGAACGCTTGTTGAAAATGATGGCCCAGGACATCAGCGAGGCGAAGGCCAGAAGGGCGAGCACCAGCTGCACCGGAATGCTGGCCTCGAGCACCAGGCGGATAATCGACAGATCAGCTGGCATCCTAAAGTTTCTCCTGCGCCGCGAAGGCGCTCAACAGGAACTCGGGCATCCGCAGCGGCCGAAAGGTACGTGCGTCCAGGCAGGCGATGCGTACCTCGGCCTCGGTCAACACACCGGGCGCCGCGTCAAAGGCGCCCGGGGCTTCGTGCTCCGCGCCCGCCACCGAAAGACGCGTAACGTTCTGGCCAAAAGTCACTGACGCTGCGCCCACGGTGCGCGGATCGCAAGTGACAGACAGTTCATCATCCAGCCGGGCCGGGCGCCGGTAATCGATCCGAACCCGGGTCACGGCGAACAGCACGCCATGATTGTTCGCCAGATCCCGCTGACAGTAACCAAGGGTGCGCAACCATTCCGTGCGCGCCCGTTCCATGTAGCGCAGATAGTTGGCGTAGTAGACGACGCCACCGGCATCGGTGTCCTCCCAGTACACCCGCGTACGCCAGGCAAACGCCTTCACGGATCCTCCTCGAAGATCGGCAACGTGGCACTGGCATGGGCGGGCACCGTCAGCCCCAGATGCAGATAGGCGGTGCGCGTGGCCATGCGCCCGCGCGCGGTGCGTATCAGGAAACCCTGCTGGATCAGGAACGGCTCGATGACATCCTCGAGCGTCCCGCGCTCCTCGCCGATGGCGGCAGCGATGCTGTCGATGCCCACCGGGCCGCCATCGAATTTCTCTACGATGGTGTGCAGAACCTTGCGGTCCAGCGGATCAAAGCCCTGGTGATCGATGTCCAGCATGCCCAAGGCGGCAATGGCGATGCTTTCATCGATGCGGCCCTGGCCGCGGACCTGGGCAAAATCGCGCACCCGGCGCAGCAGGCGGTTGGCGATACGCGGTGTGCCGCGCGACCGCTGCGCGATCGCGGCTGCGCCAGCGCTGACGATGGGCACGTCCAGGATGCCCGCCGAGCGCACCACGATGTGCTGCAGATCCTCGATGCCGTAGAACTCCAGACGCTGCACGATGCCGAAGCGGTCGCGCAGCGGCGAGGTCAGCAGCCCGGCGCGCGTCGTGGCCCCGATGAGCGTGAACGGCGCCAGTTTGAGTTTGATGGAACGCGCCGCCGGGCCCTCCCCGATCATGATGTCGAGCTGGCAGTCCTCCAGCGCCGGATACAGCACCTCCTCGACGATGGGACTCAAGCGATGGATTTCATCGATGAACAGCACATCGCGTGGCTGCAGGTTGGTCAGCTGTGCGGCCAGGTCGGCGGGCCGCTCCAGCACCGGTCCTGAGGTCTGGCGCAGATTCACGCCCAGTTCCACCGCGATGATGTTGGCGAGCGTGGTCTTGCCCAGGCCCGGAGGCCCGAAGATCAGCGTGTGATCCAGCGCCTCGGCGCGCTGGCGCGCCGCGGTGATGAAGATTTCGAGCTGCCGCTTCACATGGGCCTGCCCGACGTAGTCGGACAGGCGCTGCGGGCGAATGGCGCGGTCCTGCTGCTCCTCGCCGGGTTGCGCCTGGGTGCCGGTCATACGGGATGATTCCAAGTCGCCTCCCTGTCACTCACGGATCGCGCCCTGCAGCGCCAGCCGGATGAGTTCCTCGGTGGAATGGGCACCGGCCGCGATACCTCTGAGCAATCGGGTGGCCTCGGCCGGCTTGTACTGCAGCGCCAGCAGCGCATCGAAGGCCTCGCTGTGCGGGTCCGCGGCCGTGCTCGCGCCGGGGGATCCGGAAATCGCCGCGGGCGTGTGCACCCGGTCGCGCATTTCGATGATCAGACGCTCGGCGGTTTTGCGCCCGATCCCGGGAATGCGGGTCAGCATGCTCACATCCTCGGCCACCACGCAGCGGGTGAAGCCCTCGACACTCATGCCCGAAAGCACCCCCAGCGCAATCTTCGGGCCGACGCCGGACACCTTGAGCAGGTTGCGGAACAGCCGCCGCTCCTCCTCGGTGGCGAAGCCATAGAGGATATGGGCATCCTCGCGTACCACCAGGTGCGTGATCAGGCGCACGCTCTCACCCACGGCGGGCAGGTTCAGGAACGTCGACATGGGCGCTTCGAGCTCATAACCCACTCCGCCGACGTCCAGTGTGACCGTGGGGGCGGTCTTGGCGGCGATTCGCCCGTGCAGGAAACCGATCAACTGGCCACCAGTAACCGCAGGCGCCGGCTATGGGCATGGCACAGTGCCACCGCCAGCGCATCGCCCGCATCAGGGCCGGGAAGCTGCGCCAGCTGCAGCAGCACCTTCATCATGTGCGCCACCTGGGTCTTCTCCGCGGCTCCCGAGCCGACCACGGCGAGCTTGATGGCACGTGGCGCGTACTCGAACACCGAGGTGCCGGCCGGCACCGCGCACAGCGCCGCGCCGCGCGCCTGGCCCAGCTTCATCGCGCTGTCCACATTGCGATTGACGAACACGCGTTCGATGGCGATCTCATCCGGGCGGTAGGTCGCTATCAGGCTTTCGATGCCTTCGAAAATCGCCCGCAGGCGCGTGGCGATGGCCTCACCCTGCGCAGCAATGCAGCCGTTGGCAATATGGGCCTGCGCATTGCCCTCGCAATCGATCACGCCGAAGCCGGTGCGCCGTGATCCCGGATCAAGACCCAGCACCCGCACCCGCGCCGCGGCGCACAGCGGCGGCTCGCGGCGCACGGCATCCGGGTCGAACTGCCGCCAGGAACTCACCTAGGAGAACCGCGCATTGGTATAGACGCCCTGCACCGCATCGACACTGGTCAGTCCCGCCACGAACGTGCGCATGGCGTGGGCCTCAGCGCCACTCAACTCGATGGTGGACGCGGCTCGCTGCGTGATCTGCGCCGTCAGTGCCACGAAGCCGGCCGCCGCCAGTGCCGCCCGAACAGTCGTGAAATCTTCAGGATCGGTGAGAATCTCGATGCCTCCGCTGCCTGCCTGCACGTCCTCGGCCCCTGCCGCCAGGGCCAGATGCGTCAGTTCTGAGCCCGTCGCATAGGTGAGCACACCGGTCCGGGCGAACAGGTAAGACACCGAGCCCGTGGCCCCCAGATGGCCGCCGTGTGCGGCGAAAACCCGGCGCAGATGCGCGGCCAGATCATGGCGCTCCTGCGTGGAGCACTCGATCAAAACGGCAGTGCCGCCCGGTCCATAGCCTTCGTATTGCACTGTGTTGAATGCTGCAGGCACAGCCTGCGACTGAGGCAGGTATGATAGCTGCATTCCGCGCGCAGCGACACGTGGCGCGTACCCTGATTTGGTGAGGAGATCGGGCCATTGGAAGCCGCCCAACTTTGTCCGCCGGAGCTGCGCAATGCCATTGCGACCATGCGCGCGGCCGTCACTCCGGCGAGCGACGCGCCCGAGGCGGCCATGGCGCTGGCCACCGAGTCCGCGGAAGTCATCGGCGCCCTGACCGGCGATGCGCAGCTGGCGGCCGCCGTGCTCGCGCAGCCACTGCTCGGGCGCGCCGGCATCACGCCGGAGAGCCTCGAGCGGCTGCTAGGCGCCGGCGCGGCGCGTGTCGCCATCGATCTGCAGCGACTGGGGGAAATCGGTCTCTCGCGTGACTGGGAGCCACAGCGCGGGCTGGATGCACATCAGGCCGAAACCGTCCGCAAGATGCTGCTGGCGGTCGTCGGCGATCAGCGACTGGTGCTGGCGCGGCTGGCCGAGGCCCTGGTACGACTGCGCCACGCCCGGGATCTTGAGGTACCCGAACGCGAGCGTCTGGCGACCGAAGTGCGGGCGATCTTTGCACCGCTTGCCAACCGGCTGGGCATCTGGCAGCTCAAATGGGAGCTGGAGGACCTGGCCTTCCGCTACCTCGAGCCAGAAGAATACCGGCACCTGGCGGCGGCCCTCAATGAGAGGCGCGCCGACCGCGAGCGTTACATCGAGGAGTTCTGCGCCAGCCTGCGTCTGGGCCTTGCCGCCACTGCAGTCAGGGCCGAAGTGTACGGCCGTCCCAAGCACATCTTCAGCATCTACCGCAAGATGTTGCGCAAGCATCTGCCGTTCGACCAGATATTCGACGTGCGTGCGGTGCGCATCGTGGTGGATTCGGTCGCCGACTGCTACGCGGCGCTCAGTGTCGTGCATGGGGACTGGCAGTACATACCGGCCGAATTCGATGACTACATCGCGACGCCCAAGGACAACCACTACCGCTCCATCCACACCGCGGTGGTAGGACCGGAGGGGCGCAGCGTCGAGATCCAGATCCGCACGCGTGAGATGCACGAGCATGCCGAACTGGGTATCGCGGCCCACTGGCAGTACAAGGAAGGCGGCGCGCACGACGCCGAGTACCAGCGCAAGATCGAGGCGGTACGGCGCCTGTTGCACCCGGGCGAGCAACCCGAAGAGGAGCCGGACGTACTGGAGAGTCTGCGCGGGCAGATCTTCGCCGATCATATTTACGCCCTGACGCCCAAGGGCGAAGTCGTGGAGCTGCCGCGCGGTGGTACCCCGCTGGACTTCGCCTACCAGGTCCACAGCAATCTCGGACATCGCTGCCGCGGCGCCAAGGTCAACGGACGCATCGTGCCGCTCACCTACCAGCTGGGCAATGGTGAGGTCGTGGATATCATCGCCGGCAAGCACCCGGCGCCCAGCCGCGACTGGCTGGCCCCGGAACTGGGCTACCTCGCCTCCACCCGCAGCCGCACCAAGGTGCGCGCCTGGTTCCGCCGCCAGGACGCCGGCGACAACCGCGCCGCCGGCAAATCCATCGCCGAGCGCGAAATGGCGCGCGCCGGCGCCGCCGAGTCCCTGCTGCCCGAACTGATCGCCCAGTTGCGCGCCCATGACGTCGATGAGTTCTACCAGCTGCTGGGCGAAGGCGAGATCACCGCGACCCAGCTGTCCCAGGCGCTGCTGCGTCTGGTGCGCCCCGCGGCTCCCGAGGTGCCGGTGCGCAAGCCGCGCGCCGCCGGCCCCGCACGCCGCAATCCGGTGGACATCGAGGGGGTGGGTGATCTGCCCATCACGCTCGCCAGCTGCTGCGCACCGCTGCGCCCGCAGCCCATCGTCGGCTACATCACCGTGGGCCGCGGGGTCACCATCCACCGTGCGGAGTGCCGTAATTTCGGGCGTATGCGCGCCGAGAAACCCGAGCGCATGCTGCAGGTGGAGTGGTCAAGCGGGGAGCATGAGTTGATGGAAGTGGAACTGGTGGTGTTCGCCTATGACCGGCGCGGCCTGGTGCGCGACATCACCGATGTGGTGGCCCAGGAGCACCTGAGCATCGAGGGCATGAACACCCTCACCGACGAGGATCGCATCGCCAGGGTCGCCTTTCGGCTGGGGGTGGCGAACCTCGAACAGCTGGAGAAACTCACCAAACGCCTTCAGGGCGTCCCCAATGTCTCCGAAGTGCGTCGAACCCGCTGATGGTGCGGTGCGGTATGATTAGCGGGTGAAGACGCTTCTGGTGGATGCCGACCAGGCCTTGCTGCAGCACTGTGTCGCCCGGGTGGGCGGTCGGCTGCCGCTGGCCATTGCGACCAGCAAGGCCCAGGTCCTGTCACTGCTGCGGCATGGACCTGGCCTGGATGTGGTGGTGGTGTGCGAACGCCTCGTGGATGGTTCGGGGCTGCCGCTGCTGGATGAGATCCACAGCAAATGGCCGCACCTGGTCAGGGTGTTCTGCGCCGAGCGACAGCGCCTCGCCCTGGTGCGCGCCCGCCTGGGTGCCCTGCGGCTCAGATATACGCTGACCTATCCGCTCAAGCCCGCCAAGCTGGAACTGCTGCTGGTGCATCTGGCCCATGCGCGGGCCCGGCTGACCCAGCGACTGCGCTAGCCGCCGCGCCCGGATGGCTGAGCTTTACTCCTGCTTCCACGGCAGCCGGCCCAGATCCACATTGCCGCCGGTCAGTACCACCCCGACGCGGTGTCCGGACACCTTGAAAGAACCGTTCAGCAGCGCGGCAACCGGCACGGCCGAGGAGGCCTCGATGATGATCTTCAACTCCTCCCAGATCCGCCGCATCGCCGCGACCAGTTGCTCCTCGCTGGCGGTTCCCACCGCGTGCACCTGGCTGCGGATGACTTCGAAGGTACTTGGCGCAATGGTGGCGAGCAGGCCGTCAGCCAGCGAAGCCGGTTGCGCCACCGGGGTGATCACCCCGGCGCTTTGCGAGCGCGCGGCATCATCGGCACCCTGGGGCTCGGCGCCCAGCACGCGGATCCTGGGATTCATTCCGTGCGCCGCGATGGCCGTACCGCTGATCAGACCCCCGCCGCCAATGGGACAGAGGATCACGTCCAGGTCCGGCACCTGCTCCAGCAGTTCCAGCGCCACCGTGCCCTGTCCGGCCATCACATCGGCATTGTCAAAAGGATGAATCAAGGTTGCGCCGGTGCGCGCCATGACCTGCTCCGCCGCCGCCTGACGTGCGGCCTGGGTGGGCTCGCACAGCTGCAGCTTGGCGCCATAGCGCAGCATGTTCTGCTGCTTGCTGGCGGGGGTGGTGCGCGGCGCCACCACGTAGGCCGGGATACCGCGCGAACGGGCCGCCAGGGCCAGTGCCGCGCCATGGTTGCCCGATGAATGGGTCACCACCCCCCGGGCGGCCAGCGCCGGGGAGAGGTTCAGCACCGCACTGAAGGCGCCGCGCGCCTTGAACGCCCCGCTGACCTGCAGGTTCTCGCATTTAAAGTACAGCTTGGCGCCCAGCTCCTCATCCAGGAAGTCGCTGGTCAGCACCGGCGTGCGGCGGATGCTGCCGGCGATCCGCGTCCGGGCGGACTTGATGGCCTCAAACCCGGGGGCTGCCGTCATGCGACCCCGGCGCTAACGGTTGAGATTGTCAATGGCGCGCTTGTCCGCGGCGAGCGCTGCCTCGTGCACGGCCTCGGAAAGGGTTGGATGTGCGTGGATGGTCCGCTGCAGATCCTCGGCGCTGGCCGAGTACTCCATGGCCAGCACTGCCTCGGCGATCAGTTCCCCCGCCAGCGGACCGATGATGTGCACGCCCAGAATCTCATCGCTCACCTGGTCGGCGATGAGTTTGGCAAAGCCCTGCGTGGCCTCCATGGCGCGCGCCCGGCCGCTGGCCGTGAACGGGAACACGCCCACCTTGTAGGGCCGGCCGCTGCTCTTGACCTGCTCTTCGGTCTCCCCGACCCAGGCGATCTCCGGGGCGGTGTAGATCACCGAGGGCACCACCCGGTAGTTGACCTCCCCGTAACGCCCGGCGATGAGATCGGCGACCATCACGCCTTCTTCCTTGCCCTTGTGGGCCAGCATGGGTCCCCGGACACAATCCCCGATGGCCCATACCCCATCCGCCGTGGTACGGCATTTGTCATCGACACTGATGAAGCCGCGCGCATCCAGCTGCACCCCGGTGCCCTCGGCCAGCAGGCCGCTGGTGAACGGGCGGCGGCCGACGGCGACGACCAGGACCTCGACCTCCAGGGTCTGTTCACCCTTGGCATCGCTGTAGGTCACCTGGACCGCCGGACCCTTGAGAACCGCGCCGGTGACCTTGGCGCCGGTGCGGATGTCCATCCCCAGGCGCTTGAAATGCTTGGCAGCCTCCTTGGCCAGCTGCTGATCGGCAATGGCGAGGAAGCTGTCCAAGGCCTCCAGCACCACCACCTCGCTGCCCAGCCGCCGCCAGACACTGCCCAGTTCCAGGCCAATCACCCCGGCGCCGATGACCCCCATGCGCTTGGGCACGGCGGGCAGTTCCAGGGCGCCCCAGGAATCGATAATCTGCTTGCCATCGAAGGGCGCGGATTTCAGTTCAATGGGCGCCGAGCCGGAGGCCAACACCACCTGCTTCGCGCTCAGGGTCCGCACCTCACCCTGGTGCGACTTGAATTCGACCTGTTTGCCGGGCAGCAGCCGGCCGTGGCCCTGCAGCGGTGTCACCCCGGCACCCTTGAGCAGCGCCATGACGCCGTCGGTCATCTTTTTCACGATGCCCGACTTGCGCTTCTGCATGGTGGCCACATCCATGCTCACGCCCGGCACCTGGATGCCGTGCAGCGCGAATTCCTCGCGCGCCCGATGGTAGAGCTCGGTGGATTCCAGCAGGGCCTTGGAGGGTATGCAGCCGGCATTCAGGCAGGTGCCGCCGAAGGCGGCACTGCCATCATGGTTCTTCCATTCGTCGATACAGGCAACGGACAGACCATTCTGCCCGGCACGGATGGCCGCCGGGTATCCGGCCGGTCCACCGCCGATCACGATGACGTCAAACGAGTCAGCCATGAGATCTCCCGCCTAAAGCCCAAGCAGCATGCGGCCCGGGTCCTCAAGGCTGTCCTTGATGCTCACCAGGAACTGCACGGCATCGCGCCCGTCGATGATGCGGTGATCATAGGTCACCGCCAGATACATCATGGGACGGATCTCGATCTTGCCGTTCACGACCATGGGACGCTCCTGGATCTTGTGCATCCCCAGGATGGCGCTCTGGGGCGCATTGACAATCGGGGTCGACAGCAGCGAACCGAACACCCCGCCGTTGGTGATCGTGAAGGTCCCGCCGGTGATGTCCTCGATGGCGATCTGACCCGCCCGGGCGCGCGTGGCATAAGCCGTGATTTCCTTCTCGATGTCCGCGAAGCTCTTCTGGTCCGCATCCCGCACGATCGGCACCATCAGGCCGCGGTCGGTCGAGACGGCCACGCCAATGTCGTAGAACTCGTGATAGATGATGTCGCCGCCGTCCACCGACGCATTGAGCACCGGAAATTTCTTCAAGGCCTCGATCGTCGCCTTGACGAAGAAGGACATGAAGCCAAGCTTCACGCCCTGCTGTTTCTCGAACTTATCCTTGTATCGGGTCCGCAGCTCCTGCACCGCACCCAGATCCACCTCGTTGAAGGAGGTGAGCAGCGCCTGGGTCGACTGGGCCTCCACCAGGCGCTGTGCCACCCGCTGGCGCAGGCGGCTCATGGCCACGCGCTGCTCCACGCGACCCGCGCGCGGCGCCGCGGGCTTGGCCGCAGCCGGTGCCGGCGCCGGTGTCGCGGGCGCGGGCTTTTTGTCCAGGAATCCGGTGACATCCGATTTGGTCAGGCGGCCGTCGCGCCCGGTTGCCGGAACGCTCGCCGGATCGATGTGATTCTCTTCCACCAGGCGGCGGACACTGGGGCTGAGCTTGGCACTGTCCGCGGGCGCGGCTTTGGCCGAAGCGGGCGCCACCGCCGGCGGGGCTGATGCGGGCGCTGCGCTGGCGGCTTTGGTGGCAGCGGCCGCGGGCGCCGCGCCCTCGGTGATCAACGCCAGCACCTGCCCCTCGGTCACCGTCGTGCCGACCGGAAACTTCTGCTCCCCCATCACGCCATCGGCCGGCGCCGGAACTTCCAGGACAACCTTATCGGTCTCAAGGTCCGCGAGGTTCTCATCGCGCTTGAACGCCTCGCCGGGCTGCTTGTGCCAGGCCACGAGGGTCGCATCGGCGATGGACTCCGGCAGCGCCGGCACTCGGATCTCAATGCTCATCAAATTCTCCAGGCGCTTACTTGCGGTCGTTGGAACTCTTGCGGGAGCCGCCCAGGTTGGACAGCCGCTGGGTCACGCTCGGCGCCTCCTCCTGGGCACTGGCGTGCAGCGCAGCCTCGATCAACCGCTTCTGTTCGATTTCGTGGATCTTTGCCAAACCGGTGGCCGGCGCCGAGGCCGGGGCGCGGCCGGCGTACAGCACATCCTTGCGGCTCAGGGCATCGAGGCGGTGGCGGATCTGATACCAGGCGCCCTGGTTCTGCGGCTCCTCCTGGCACCACACCACATCGCGGGCATTCGGATAGCGCTTCACGGCAGCCTCATAGCCGTCACTGGGGAACGGATACAGCTGTTCAATGCGCAGCACGGCCACGTCCTTGATGTTCTCGGCGCGACGCGCCTTGAGCAGATCCCAGTAGACCTTGCCGCTGCAAAACACCACCCGTCGCACCTGCGCCGGCGGCAGATCATCGATCTCGTCGATCACCGCCGCAAAGGCGCCCTTGGTCAGGTCGGCGAGCGAGGACACCGACAGCTCATTGCGCAGCATGCTCTTGGGTGTCATGACGATGAGCGGTTTGCGAAACGCGCGCAGCATCTGCCGGCGCAGCATGTGGAACATCTGCGCCGGCGTGGAGGGCACGCAAACCTGCATGTTGTTCTCGGCGCATAGCTGCAGGAAGCGCTCCAGGCGCGCCGAGGAATGCTCGGGGCCCGCGCCCTCGTAGCCATGCGGCAGGAACAGCACCAGACCGCACAGCCGCCCCCACTTGGATTCACCCGAGCTGATGAACTGGTCGATGATGATCTGCGCGCCGTTGCAGAAGTCACCGTACTGGGCTTCCCAGATATCCAGCGCGTTGGGCTCGGCGGTGGAGTAGCCGTACTCAAATCCCAGCACCGCCTCTTCCGAGAGCACCGAGTCGTAGACATCGTAGCGCGGCTGATGCGGCTGAATGTGCTGCAGCGGCACGTAGCATTCATCGGTGTTCTGGTCGTGCAGCACGGCATGGCGGTGAAAGAAGGTGCCGCGACCCACGTCCTGGCCGACCAGACGGACGCTGAAACCATCCTCCAGCAGCGCACCGTACGCGAGGTTCTCGGCGCAGCCCCAGTCCATGGGGAGCTCACCGGCCATCATCTTCTTGCGGTTGGCGATCACCTGCGCGACACGCGGATGCAGTACGAAGCCTTCCGGAACCTCCACGATACGCCTGCCAAGATTGGCCAGCCGCTCCGCAGTCACGCTGGTGGGAACCCGTTCCATCATGTCCACGTGCGCGTACTTGGTCCAGTCAACCGTGTACTTGTTGCCGATCATACCCAGCGAGGCACGCGCCTGCGGCCGGCCCTCATCCAGACCGGTGCGGAACTGTTCGACCATCTGCGTCGCATCCGCCGCCGTTGCCACACCGGCCGCGGCCAGCTGCTCGGCGTAGATCTGCCGGGTGGTCGGATGCTGGCGAATGACCTTGTACATGCCAGGCTGCGTCGCCGCCGGTTCATCCGCCTCGTTGTGGCCGAGGCGCCGGTAGCACACCAGGTCGATGACCACGTCCTTGCGGAACTTCATGCGGTACTGCAGCGCCAGACGGCCGACGAATACCACCGCTTCGGGGTCATCTCCATTGACATGGAAAATCGGCGCCTCGAGCATCTTCGCGACATCCGAGCAATACATCGTCGAGCGCGCATCGTGCGGGTCGGAGATCGTGAAGCCGACCTGGTTGTTGATGATGATGTGCAGGGTGCCGCCGGTGTAGAAGGCACGGGTCTGCGACAGCTGCAGGGTCTCGCTGACCACACCCTGCCCGGCGAAGGCCGCATCGCCATGGATCTGTATCGGCAGCACGCGCGTGCCGGCGGTGTCACCGCGACGTTCCTGGCGCGCCCGCACCGAACCTTCCACCACCGGGTTTACGACTTCAAGGTGTGAGGGATTGAAGGCCAGAGCCACATGGATATTGCCGGCCGGGGTCTTCAGATCCGAGGAGAAGCCCTTGTGATATTTGACGTCACCCGAACCTTGCAGATGCGCCACATCGTACTTGCCCTCGAACTCGGAGAAGATGTCCGCTGGCGACTTGCCCAGCACGTTCACCAGCACATTGAGCCGGCCGCGGTGAGCCATGCCGATGACCATTTCTTCCACGCCAACCGCGCCGGACTGCTGGATGACATCATCCAACAGCGGAATCAGCGACTCGCCGCCTTCGAGCGAGAAGCGCCGCTGCCCCACGTACTTGGTATGCAGGTAACGCTCCAGACCCTCCGCGCAGGTGAGCTGCCACAGCACATTGCGGCGCTCCTCCACCGAGTAGGCACGGTTCAGCTGGCCCGCCTGAAACTGATCCTGCAGCCACAGCCGTTCTTCGGAATCCGACACGTGCGCGAATTCAGCGCCGATGGTGCCGCCGTAAATCCCCTCCAGCGAAGCCAGGATCTGGCGCAGCTTCATGCGCTTGGGAACGGCGCCGTTGCGCGAGGCGGTGAAGAACTCGTGGTTCAGGTCCGAATCTTCCAGCCCGAAATAGGCCAGCTCCAGCACGCTGGGCCGCTCGCGCTTGAGCAATCCCAGCGGGTCAAGCTTGGCGATGAGGTGACCGCGATTGGACCAGATCTGGATCAGGCGCGAGACCGCCGCCTGTTTCGCGCCGCTGGCGGCATCCGCGGAGCCGGTGGCGGCGCTCACCCGCAGCGGTGGCTGCGTGGCGCGGGCGACGATGCCCGCAATGACCGGGCCATGGGCGCGCTCGGCAGCCGGTTTCGGCCCCAGACCATCAAAATAGCTGCGCCATTGTGCCGGCACCGACCCCGGATCGGCCAGGTACTGCTCGTAAAGGCCTTCGAGGTAATCGGCGTTGCCGCCGTACAGGGGTGTGGATTCAAGCATTCGGGGGGTGCTCAGTAAGGGCTGGCGCCCCGCGACAAGGCAGGCTGCTGTTCACTCCAGACCCAGGTTGGAAAGGCAAGCGGCAAAGGATAAGTTTAACGTAACCGCACCTGCTATGAAACGCATCACGGGCGCGAGTGTGCGCGGGTCGAGATTAAATCTGCGTGAGAGCCTGGGCTGGACTTAGAAGTACTCGGGCACGAAGTGCCGCAGCAGCCTGAATTCGTAATAGACCAGCCACAGGTAACCGCCCAGCACGGCATACAGCAGCATGCTCACCGGCAGCCGACCGAAGGCGCGCACTCGCGCCAACAGGATCAGCAGTACCACACCGGCGGCCGTCAGACCGAACTTGAAGGCGGCGAACCGGCGAGCATCGCCGTGAACGATGGTATCCATCAGCGGATTGGCTTCATGCGCCCCATGGCCAAGAAGTGCCAAGGTGATCAATGCATCCATGACACACAGGATCAGGATCAGCACTGCCGCCGCCAACCATTGCGGGGCAAACCAGTCGGTCACCGCAATGCTGGCGTCCACCACTCTGCGCGGGCCGTGGCGGCGGCGCTTGAAGCTGCTGCTGGCCAGGGACAGCAGCGTACGGGAGCGGCGTTCATCGCTCATGCGCCGTTCGCGCCGGGCGGGTGAATCAGCGCACGGCCTCAACCTTGCAGCCACTGCCTACTCCTGGATTGTTGTTGTCCGTGCGGCGCAAGGTGATTGTAGCCACTGAATCGGCCCCATGGCTTGAAAGCGCGCGGCCACAGATGAAAATTGCCACGAACCGACCTATTGGCCGCCAGATGGGCGCATTTTTCCAGATTATGTCCGCTGGATCGCGGAATCAGGCGGCGGCAGTGGCCGCTTCGGGCGTTTCGGCCTCGGCGGGCGTTTCGGGCGCCGCGGAGCTGGTCGGATCATCAAGCGCCGCATCCCCGGTGGCGACGATGGGTTCGGTCCCGGCGGCCTTTGTGCCCACTTCCACCTGGGAGACCTGTGGCAGCTCGCCATGCAAGCGCAGGACTTCGGTGGTGGTTTGAATGGTGAGCTGGAATCCGTCAGCCACGATTTCGATGCTCTTGGTTGCCTGCCTTGGCAACGGAATACGGGCCCGGAAACAGTAGTGGATCACCGCGGCGGCCACGGCCGGCAGCGTGTAGTGCTTCTGTACCGCGGCGGCGGCACTGCCCGACCCCTGGATCACCACCAGCGTCAGCCCCGGGGCGGCGCCGGTCTCGACTCGCGCTTCCATGAGCTTGCCAATCGCGAGGGTTCCGCCATGGGAGCGATCCAGCTCCAGGACGGCATCCACCACCGTCTCAATGGGCAGTGTGAGCTTGCGGAGTTCTTGTACGCGTACCTTGGCCATGGCTATACCGAGGATGCCGCCGCCACCCACGGTTGACCGCGAACCAGGGCTCATTTATGGCATTTGGATGCGCGTCCGTTGCCACAATTCAGGTGTCTAGTTATGTCGTGTCCGGACCTGCAGTTCCATGCGGCGGTAGTCGATCACCAGCTTGTCCAGCAGCCCCAGGGTATCGATGCCGATCAGCATGGCCGGCTCCTCCGTCATGTGCCAGCGCTCGAAAATGTCCAGGTCACACACGGTGATGTAATGGGACTGGATGGTCACCGGCCCGATGGATACCGGCGGCATCGGGGTGTCCTGGCCGATCTGCACATCATCCGTCGCCCCGGTGATGGTACTGGGTAGCAGTTTCGCGGGCCGGTGTCTGGCCTGCAGCGCCGCCAGCAGCGCCGGATTCGCCACCGAAACCTGTCCTCCGGTGTCGATGATGGCCTGCACGCGAATGCCGCCCACATAGGCTCTGGCCATCAGCAGGCCGTTGGCCGTGCGCGTCAGGGGGATGGTCGCGTAACCGTCATCGGCGCGCCTGCCGTGCGAATGCATGATGCTGATCTTGTCATTCAGGAAATCGATGAAGATCCGCTTGTCGTTCAGACCTTCCATGCCGAGCACGCCATCCGCACCGCCGAGTGCGTCGGGCACAATGGGCAACTGCAGGTTCTGCGCTTCCATGTCACCGACGACGAAGGTATCCACCGTCACATAGCCCACCGTGGCCGAACCGGTCACGCCGTGCAGCAACATGGCGCCCGACGGCGGCAGCCCCAGATCGGCAGCTATTTTTGCGATGATGGCCGAATGGCTGGCGCCGGTATCCAGTACCAGTCGATACGGTCCTTTGCCATTGAGGTACACCGGTGCCCAGATGCGTCCCAGCCGATCGCGCAAGGTCGGAGCCACATAACGCGGTTCAGGTGCGGTGATCGACACTTCAGGAATCGGCGCCGCAACGGGCGCCGAGGATGCGGGCAAGGGAACCGGCAACGGCTCTGCCGGTGTTGCCACGGCGCGCGGCAATACTCCCACCAGCAGCGCCATCAGCGCCGCGATTCTCAACCCCCCCTGTCGCATTCCAGGCTCCTTCAGCTGAATCGCTGCCGTAGCGCGACGATCGTTGGCCATTCGCCGGCCCCTCATTGACCAGTCAGGGCCTGTGCTAGATTGTGCTTCGTAGCGGCGTTGTCAACCGTTGCGGCCGTCACGGATTGCGAGGAAGCCATGAGCGATGCCACGCACCCCTCCCTTACTCGAGCCGCCCCCACTTCGGCCCCTTCGCTCCCGACTCCCCATCCTGCTGCCACCCAACCTGGCGCGAGCCTCGAGGACGGCGTCCGCAAGGAGCTGCGGCTGGATGTCGAGCGCCTGATCGATGCCTACCAGATCGAGGTCACCTGTCACAGCTGCCGGACCGTCCATCCACGCTCCATAGGCTGGCTGCGGGTGCAGGCCTCGATGGAGTGTCCCAACTGCCAGGCGAGCATCGTGCTTCGTACCTCGGTGATGAACGAAGAAATGCGCCGCGTCGGCCGACAGCTGCGCAAGCTGGAACAGCAACTGGCGCAGATGATCGAACGCGCGGTGGGCATCCTGGGTCAATAGCGCTAGCGGCCCGCCACCACCCGTATGTCCACAGATTCGCTCACCGGATCAAAAACAATGCGTGCCTCACCCCGCTGCAGCTGGTGCATCACCTGCGCAACCTTGGTTGCCAGCGGCAGCTCCTGCGCTCCGTAGTCAGTGCCTTCACGCAGTACGAAGCTTTCAACGAGTGACTGCAGGGTATCGGCAGCCAGCTCCGAGGCCGGTACGTCGACCAGTTCGGACGCTTCGCCGCCCGGTTCGCTCACGGCAGTGAAGTCCGGATCGCCACCACCGTGGCATCGCCTACCCAACCCGTATGACCGTCGCTGGTGCGTACCAACTCGAAGCCGCCGTATCGGTCCTGTATCCACACCACCTCGCCCTCACGCAGGCTGCCGTTGGCCGCTGCGGATGCGGCGGGCGCCAGTTGCAGCACCGTCGGCGCCTGCACCACCGCGCGATACAGGTCGGTCCAGCACAAGGCCGCTGCATCCGCGCTCACGCACAGAGTCACTGCCGCCACCAGTATCAGCGGCTTGGCGAACCGGCGTGGCGCGCCGCGCAGGCACAGCAGCACCAGTGCCGCGCACAGCAGCCATAGCGCCGCGAGGCCAGCGCGCACATAGGTATCGAAGGTGAAGTAACGTGCCGCCGCCAGCCACGGCCCGCTCACGGGCGGTGCGAGTCCGGCGCGCTGCTGTGCGGTCGCCAGGTTGGCCTTGATGGGCGCACTGTCCGGCGCCAGTACCAGCGCCCGCTCGTAATTGAGGATGGCAGGCGCCGGTTTGCCCAATCGCAGCCATGCATTGCCAAGATTGAACAGCACCGGTGCCGAAAATCCGCCCACCTTGAGCGCCTGCTCGTAGTCCTGCACTGCCGCGTGATAGTCGCCCGCCGCCGCGGCACGCTCGGCTGCCGCAATCGAGGGCACCTCGGCCCGCACCGGGCAGGCGGCGATGAGCCCCACCAGCGCCAGAGAGGTAATGAGCCTCACGCTATCGCCTCCAGCCGATCCATCTGCGTCAGCACCCGCCGCTGCCACTCCTGCAGCGCCTGGGCACCGGGATTTTCACCGCCGTAGGTGGCCTTTTCGGCCATGGCAAATATCGCCTGAAGTTGCGCACCATCCGCGCCCGGCACCTTTGCGGCCACCAGTTTCGCATCCACCAGCTCGGCGGGCACCTGCCACAGATCCGCCAGGCGCTCCTGCAGCGCATGGCGCGCCGCGGTGAAGAAGGCCGGCGCATCACCACAGTTCAGCGCAGTGGCCATCGACTCGATATTTATCTTCACCGCCGCCAGCCGCGCGGCATGCAGCATCAAGGCCGGATCCCCCGAGCGCGCTTGATGACGCCGGACCAGGGTCACCGTCGCCAGCATCAGCAATAGCGGGGCCAGCACCGACGCTGCAAACCAGGGTCGCCAGATCAGCGGTTCAAGCGTCGCGCTGCGCTCGGGTGTCACGACCACATCCGGTGCCAGCGCATCCCCGTTCGGCGCTGGCGCGCCGGTTCCTGGCAGGCCGGCACCCTGCAAGGTCGAGGCGACCTGCGCCGCTGCCGTCCCAGGAGTAATGCTCACCCGGATGGGCGGGGTCGCCCGCGTCACGTAGTGCGCGGTTTCCGGATCGAAGTAGCTGAACGGGACCGCCGGCAGGGTGAGCTGTCCGGCCTGCAGCGGCACCACCGGTTGAGTGAAGGTCTTGAAGCCCTGCAGGCCGCTGTCATCGTCAGTGGTCATTTTCGAGTCTGAACGATATACACGCCACTGCGCCGAATCGCGCAGCGCATCGGTGCTGACCCGCGACAGATTGCCCTTACCGGTCACGGTGAACTTGAAGGTGAGCGGATCTCCGACCGCACCGGAATTGGGAGTCAGCTCACTGGCCACCTGGAACTGTCCCACGGCACCGGCGAAATCCGCGGGACGGCCCTCGACCGGCAACGGCAGTACGATGACCGGTGTTGCATCGGGTTTCAGGGTGACCGTCTTTTGGATCACTTTTCCGAACAGATCGCCGAAGTCCGAATCATTCATGAAAGCGCCCCGGGCACTCGTACCAAAGAGTGCGCGCAGTCGCGCCGCCATGTCGGAGTCGGTTCCGGGCAGCTGGATATTCAAGGTGACGGGCATTTCCAGACCGACGGGATATTCACCGCTCTTGAGCGCACCCAGCACCGAGGTCCAGGTCAGCACCGTGTAGCCCAAGCCGCCCACCTCTTCCTGGGTCTGCGTCGGGCGCTTGTCCAGTCCGCTCACTGTGAAGGCATCACCGATCGCAGCCAGTGGCCCTTCCAGCCGGGCGCTCACTCCTTCGCGGAAGTACGCCTTGATCTGGACAGGCACCAATTCGCCCACAAAGAGTCGATTTCGAGGCAGCACCACTTTCATCATCGGCATGGCCGCGCGCACCGCCGCGGCCGTGTCCGCCGGCGCCACCCGATCGGCGGGCGCCTCACCGCCCGGGCGTCCTGGGCTGGCGCTACTGCCGGTGCCCGCGGTGCCGGCGGTGCCCACATGCACAGTCACGGATGCGGTCGTGGTCGACCCCACCTGGATCGGCGGGATGATGAAGGTACCCTCGCGAGTGGCCGTCACCCGATAGGTCCGGGCGAAAATCGCCCTGACCGCGCCATTGATCTGCTGGATGGAGCTGGACTGCCCGACAGGATTGATCACCAGGCCGGGCACGTGCGGAATGATCGGCACCGCATCCTCATCTCCGGTGGCCGTGATGGTGAGCTCCGCTGACTCGTTCAGGTCGAAGTTCGCCGGATCGATGGTCACGGTAAATCGGGACGCGGCATCCACCGGCCCGGCAGCCAACGCCAGCCAGCCGATGAGGGTCGCAACGACTCTCCAGCTCCCGTACCGTTGCGGCGCCCTCATCACCAGTCCCTAAGCGGCGTCTGCGGAGTGTTTTGCGGCTTCCCGTTGGCGACGCCGATGGGCAGATGCCGTTCTTCGCCTTTGACCGAATCCAATAGCTGCTGCGCTTCCAACGGCGACATCTGATCCGGCTTGCCGATGTCCTGCGCCGCGGCGGCCGCAGCCGGCTGCGGCTTCTGATCTGCCTGCCGGCCCGAATCCGGCTGGGTTTGCCCACTGGGCTGCTGCGGTTGCTGATTCTGCTGTCCTTGCTGGTTCTGCTGGTTCTGCTGGTTCTGCTGGCTTTGCTGGCTTTGCTGATTCTGCTGTTCCGGATGGTTCTGCTGGCTTTTCTGATCCTGCTGATTCGGCTGGCCCTGCTGGTCCTGCTTGTTCTTCTGGTCCTGCTTGTTCTTCTGGTCCGGCTGGTTCTGCTGGTTCTGCTGGTTCTGCTGATTTTTCGGGTTCTTGTCGTTCTGTTTCTGCTGCTGCTGCTGGCGCTTGAGTTCATCCAGGCGCCGCTGCACCACATCGCGATTGAACTTGGCGTCCGGGTCGGAAGGTCGTAGCTGCAGTGCCGTGTCGTAGGCACCAATGGATTGCTGCCAGGTTTTCATCGTGGCCTGCGGATCAGTCGCGACGCCCTTCTCGCCTTGGCGGAACAGGGCATTGCCCAGATTGTAATAGGCGCTTTGCTGCAGGGGGATGTCCCGGGTCTTTAACGCATTGTTGAAAGCCTCTGCGGCTGCCGTGAAATCGCGCGCCTTGTAGGCCGCAGCGCCCAGGTTGAACTGCAGGCGGGAAGGCGTTGGGTCGAGCTTAAGGCTCTGCGCGTAGTCACGCTGAGCCTGGCTGTACTGGCCCTTGTTGTACTCATCCTGCGCGCTCAGCGGCGAGGCGCGCACCGCCGGTGCCGCCTGCAGCGCCACACCGGCGAGCATCACCAGTACCAGCGTGGCATTGGCCGGGGCGGCCAGCAGTATCCGTCGCCGGACGCTCACGCCAAGCAACCATTCCAGCACCAGCAGCGCAATCGCGGCACCCAAAGGCCACTGGAAGAGTTCCGCGTAGACCGCAATCTCGCGCTGGGCGTGCTGGCGCTGCGCAAAGCCTTTGAGCCTTTCGTCATATAGCGCGACGATGCCCTGGCCCTGCGGGCCCAGCGGCGTGTAGACACCACCGGTGGCCGCGGCGATCTGCGTCAGCATCTGCGAGTCCAGATGCGATTTTACGAAATTGCCGGAAGGATCTTTGACGAACTGGACATTGCCGGCGCCATCCGGAATGGGAATGAGTTCACCCGCCGCCGTGCCCACCCCCACCGTGAAGATGATCATGCCTTTCTTGGCAGCATCCTGCGCGGCCAGCAGCGCATCGCCCGCCAGGTCCTCGCCGTCGGTGATCAGAACCATGACCTTCTGCGTGTCCCCGCGCTGGGCGAGGGTCGACTGTCCGAGGCGAATCGCCGCGGCGATATCCGTGCCGCCCAGGGCGATGGTACGGGTATCCAGCGAATCCAGCGTTTCGCGAAAGGCGTCGTAGTCGGTGGTCAGCGGCGCCTGCAGGAATGCCTCCCCGGCAAAGGCCACCAGTCCCACGCCATCGCCGGTCAACTGATCCAGCAGGTCCTGCACCGCCAGCTTCGCCCGCGCCAGCCGGTTCGGCTTCACATCAGGCGTGAGCATGGAACGGGAGGTATCGATTGCAAACAGGATGTCGACGCCGCGCTGCTCAGTTTCCTGCAGCTGCATCGAGCCCATGGGACGTGCCAGGGCCACACAGGCCGCCAGCAAAGCCATGCAGAAAGCCGCGCGTTTGCTCCACAGCAGGGGACGCGAGACCCCGTACAGCGCCGAGTCAGTATCGCGCGTCATTGAAAACGCGAGCATGCGTCGGCGCTGCAATCGGTCAAAGCGCCAGAACAGCACCAGCGCCAGCGCCACAGCGATCAGGCCGGCCGGCATCCACAGCGGCTGGCCGAAATGAGTCACCCCGAAATGTATCACCGGGCTCATACCGGGATCCGTCGGCGCAGCGTGAGCTGGGACAGCAGACTCAAGCCCAGCACCACCAGCGCCGCCTGGGCCGGCCAGTCAAACAGTTCCTGCCAGCGCTCGAAGCTGTGGAAGGTGAACGTGGTCTTCTCCAGCTTATCGATCTCCTCATAGATGCGGTTCAGCGAACCGGTATCCGTCGCCCGATAGAAACGGGCCCCGGTTGCCGCGGCGATGCGGCGCAAGGTGTCCTCATCCACATCGACTTTTTCCATGACGATGCGCTGGCGCCCAAAGGCATCCGTGACCGGAAAGGGCGCCTCGCCGCGCACGCCGATGCCTATGGTGTACACCTTGATGCCCAGCGCCTTGGCCGCCTCGGCCGCCGTGATGGGGGTGATCTGGCCCGCATTGTTCTGGCCATCCGTCATCAGGATGACGATTTTCGACTTCGCGGTCTGATTGCGCAGACGGTTAAGACCCGAGGCCAGTGCGGATCCGATGGCGGTGCCGTCCTCGATATCCCCGATGTGGACCCGATCGAGATTATCCAGCAGCCACGCGTGGTCCAGCGTCACCGGGCTGAGCAGGTACGGCTGCCCCGCAAAGATCGTCAGGCCAATGCGGTCGTTGGGGCGGGCCACGATGAAGCGACGCACCACCGACTTGACCACGTCCACGCGACTGGCGGGGAGAGTGTCCAGCTTGAAATCCAGCGACTGCATCGAGCCGGATACATCCAGCAACAGCATGATGTCGACTCCGCTGGCGTGCACCGTCGAGTCGCTGGCCCCTTGCTGCGGCCGCGCCAGGGCCACCATCAGCAGTGCCAGCCCGAGCAATGGCAGGGCGGCCAGCAGCGCTCCAAAGCGACTGCGCGTGCGGCGTGCCGCCTCGCGCAGCACGGCGAGGCTGGGGTATTCGATCGCGGCCAGGGGCCCGCGGCGGCCGCGCCACAGCAGCAGCAGCGGCAGCAGGGCCAGCAGCCACAGCAACTCAGGATTGGCGAATCGGAACATCGATCGCCTCGGGAGTCTGGAGCGCGGGCGGCAGAGCCGGCGCGGCGGTGGTTTCGACGAAATGCCGGGCGCTGGCCAGCATGCCCTGCATCTGCTGCCCATCAAAGGACCAGCGGGCAAATTTAGCCAGGTCACAGAATCTCAGGAACTGCGCCAGCGCCTGCTCGTGGGCCTGCAGCGCCGAGCCCACCTGGGCCAGGCAGTCGTTGAGGAACTCGGCCGTGGTGCGGTGGGTGGCCCTGACATCGAAGCGCGCTTCGACATAGGTGCGCACCACGTCGGACACCGCCGCGGAAAACGCTCGCGCATCCCCCGCCTCCATCAGCACACGGGTGGCCTCAAGCTGCTGCAAAGTGCGTTGCAGAAGCGTCAGCTGCGGGCGGCGCGCCCGGATCCGGCGCCAGACCCACCAGCACAGCGCCAGACCCAGCAGCACCACCGCCGCGATCAGCGCCGGCAGCCGCCAGTCCTGCGGAATCAGAAAGGGAGCGCGGATGTCGTGAATGTCAGGCAGCGGAGAATTCACGAACGGCGCGCCTCCCGGCGTCGAAAGAAACTGGTCAGCGCGCCAAGATAGGGCTGATCGGTGCTGAGCATCAGGTTGTCGATGGCCTCGGCATTCAACACCCGCAGCAGCGTCTCGCGACTCTTGTGCGCAAGCGTTGCAAACTTCTCACGGATGCGGCGGCGGCCCGTATCAACCTCCATGACCTCGCCGGTTTCCGCATCCTGCAGCACCACCACGCCAAGATCCGGCAGCGTCTGTTCGCGAGGATCGCGGATATTGACCGCCACCAGGTCATGGCGGCGCGCGGCCTGACTCAAGGCCCGGCGCAGCGGCGCACGGCTATCGGTGCTGATTCCAGGAATCTGGAAATCAGAAATCAGGAACACCACCGAGCGACGTCCGGACATGCGATTGGCGAATTCCAGCGCCTGCACGATATCGGTACCGCGTCGCACGGGGCGGAAGAACAGGATTTCACGCACCACCCGCAGCACATGACGCCGCCCCTTCTTGGGCGGAATATACAGTTCGATTTGGTCGGTGAAGAGCACCAGTCCGACCTTGTCATTGTTGCGCGTGGCCGACAGGGCCAGCACGCAGGCAAGTTCGGCGGCGACATCGCGCTTGCTCTGGGCACCGGAACCGAAATGTCCCGAGGCGCTCACGTCCACCAGCAGCAGCAACGTCAGTTCGCGCTCCTCGGCGAATTTCTTGACGAAGGGGCGCGCCGCCCGCGCCGTGACATTCCAGTCAATGGTGCGCACTTCATCGCCCGGCACATATTCGCGGACCTCATCGAAGTCCATGCCGCGACCCTTGAACACCGAGTGGTAGTGGCCGGCCAGCGAGTCGGCCACGATGCGGTTGGTGCGGATCTCGATCTGGCGCACCTTGCGCAAAATATCGCGTGTAATGGCCTCGTTCATGCGCGCAGCGGCCTAGGGTACCGGGAGGCTCTCCAGGATCCGCGAAACGACCTGATCCGAGGTAATGTCCTCCGCCTCCGCCTCATAGCTGACCACCACCCGGTGGCGCAGCACCTCCAGAGCCACATCCTTTACGTCCTGCGGCGTCACATAGCCGCGGCCATTCAGGAAAGCGCTCGCCCGCGCCCCCAGGCCCAGACAGATCGTGGCCCGCGGGGATGCACCACACTGGATATACCCGCCCAGATCCTTGGCCAGGGCGCGCGGATCGCGGGTCGCCAGCACCAGATCGACCATGTAGTCGCGAACCTTGTCATCGATATAGATGTGATTGATCACATGCCTCGCAGCCATGATCTCCGCGCCACCCACCACCGGGTCGACGGCCACGATCGGTGCCGTGGTCCCCATCGCATCAAGGATGGCGCGCTCCTGCGAACGGGTCGGATAGTTCAGAACCACCTTGAGCATGAAGCGATCCACCTGCGCCTCCGGCAGCGGATAGGTGCCCTCCTGCTCCACCGGATTTTGGGTCGCCATGACCATGAAGGGCTCTGGCAACCGGTGCGTCTCGCTGCCCAGCGTGACCTGGCGCTCCTGCATGGCTTCCAGCAGCGCGCTTTGCACCTTGGCCGGCGCCCGGTTGATCTCATCGGCCAGGATCAGGTTCGCGAACACCGGACCGTGCTTGGTCTGGAAGGAACCATCGCGCGGGTTGTAGATCATGGTGCCCACGACATCCGCGGGCAACATGTCGGGCGTGAACTGGATGCGCTGAAAACTCACCGCCAGAGCCTGGGCCAGAGTCTTCAGGGCCAGGGTCTTGCCCAGTCCCGGAACGCCTTCCAGCAGGATGTGGCCCTGGGTCAGCAGCGCAATCATCAGGCGGTCAACCAGATGCTGCTGGCCGACGATGACCCGTGCAAACTGCTGCCGCAGCGGCGCCACCCAGCCCGAGGCACTGGCGACAGCGTCCTGGACCGCGCGCACCTCAGCATTGGGCGCGCCGGGATTTCTGGAAACCGAAATAGTCATCTGCAGTCCTTCGACCTTCCAAAGCGGAAAAAGTGCATCAGCCGAGCCTCACCCAGGCCGCATTCTGGCGCGCGGAGCGCACGCAGGCATCGATGAAGTGCATGCCGCTCAGACCCTCATCAATCGTGGCCACACGGCTGAGGGGTGGCGGACGATTTTCACGCACGGCGAGGATCGCGTCGGCCACTTCACTGTATAGCAGACCGAAGCCCTCCAACGTGCCTTCGGGATGCCCAATGG
>DATHMK010000028.1:0-23601 GCA_035487155.1 Steroidobacteraceae bacterium | reverse complement strand
CGTCGAACTGCAGTTCAAACCGGCGCAGGATGCGGTGGTGAACCTGGCGTACCGCTTTCAGCGCGACGACCCGGCCGTAGGCATTCCAGTTGCGCAGGATCGGCCAGGCCGCCGAGGCCTCGACCTGATCCAGGCTGTCCGGGGTCAGATACCCCTGGGCCAGGGCCCTGGCCGCCACCTGCGCCTGGGTGGGTGTGAGTCCCTGGGCGATTTCGGAGGCGTAGAACTGATTGTAGGCCGCGGCGACCGCCACGGCCTGCGCCTGCTCCTCGGCCGGCGTGTCGCGCTGGAACCGGTAGGCCAGGTTCACGACGGCGTCGCCGGCCGGTTTGAACTGCAGCTCCACAATGGAGCGGTCGCTCTTGCTGTTCTGCGGGTCCCACTGCTCGCCCAGATTCACGCTCCAGTTCTTGTAGGTCGTCAGGGCCACCTCGGCGACCAGGTCGGAGCGCAGCCCGGTAGCCGGCTCCAGCGGAATCTGGACCCGGGGAGGCTGGAAATAGTAGGTCTGGCCCAAAGTGGCCGACAGGAACTGCTGGCCGCTGCTGGTCTCCAGCAGCCGGCTGGTCACTGCGGCGGTCACCTGGTTGGCATCCCCGATGCGATCGGTTCCCACGAAGCGGTTGGTGCGGAACAGTTCGACCAGGTTGAGATCCGGCAATGCCGTATCAAAGATGGGCAGCTGATCCTGGTTCCGATACGGGGTATAGACATACTGCAGCCGTGGCTCCAGCGTCAGTGTGCGCCGGGCGTCACGGCCGGCCGGCCGCTCGAACAGCAAGCCGGTGTCCAAACTGCCGGTGGGCAGCGAGCGGCGCGGATTGCGGTCCTGACCGGGCGCGGTATTGTCCAGCGAGTACTCGGTGATCTCGTAGGCCACGCCGGGACGCACGAAGTAGCCCGGCCCTTCAAAATGCAGCGTGGCGTCGGGGCGCAGATCAAGCCGCCAGCCGGTGACGCCGATGTCGCGGTCGAAGTTCACCACCTCGGAATCAAAGCCGTAATGCAGGATGCCGGCCGGACCGACCACGAAGTCGCTGTCGGCCACGATCTGCGGCAGGCGCGCATACGGGCGCTGCGTGGGATCCAGCAGCTGCTCGATGGCATCCAGGGTCTGGTACTGCTGGAACTGGGCCGAGAGGCGCCAGTTCTGATCGCGATAGGACAGGGCGGCGGAGCGGTCCAGGTAGGCGACGCTGGTGCCTTCAGGACCGGTGGCAAAGTCCTGGAAATACAGCGGATCCCCCACATTCGCGGCATCGATGTCGAGGCGGAAGTCATCCGGCAGTTCGGTGGTCTGGGTCAGGTGCACGAAGGAGCGTTGGGGACTGTCCAGGCCCTCGCCGGCGGCCTGCGCGTCATACGGCAGGAAGTGCCAGATCAGTTCCCCGTGCTGATCGTCGGTCATGTAGCGCACATCCCCGCCGAGGTCGATGCCGCGGCGGGTGTAATAGGTGGGCGTGAGCAGCAGGTCCTCCTGCGGGGCGATGTTCCAGTACCACGGCGCCGCGAGCTCGACGCCGCTGCGGCTGTTGGTGCCGAGACTCGGAAACAGGAAGCCGGTCTTGCGCTCATCATCCAGCGGGAATGACAGCCAGGGCAGATACAGCACGGGTATGCCCTTGAAGTCCACGCTGGCATCGCGTGCCACGCCGGTATGCTCAGCGCTGTCCAGCGTCATGGTGGCGGCACGGATCTGCCAGGTTTCCTCGCTGGTCGGGCAGGTGCTGAAGGTCACGTCCTGCAGCCTCAGGATGCCCGCGGGCGTGAGGTCCACCAGCTGGGCCGAGCCGTGGGCATCGCGCTGTAGCAGTTCAAACTGCGCTTCATGGAAGCTGCCGCCACCGAGCGAGGAATATTGTCCGTCAAGGCCGGTGAGATGGATCAGCGGATCCTGGTACTCCAGCCTGCCCTGCACCCGCACGGTGTCGGTGTTCTTTTCATAGTCGGCATCGTCGGACTGGATGACGCGCTGACCCTGCGTGGCGGTGACATGGCCCTTGGCGGTTTCGTGTCCGTCCGCACCACTGTTGATCTTGTCGGCCTCGAGGACGATCTTGCCGCCCGCGGCGAGGCTGGGCTGATGCACCGGCTGGGTCTTCTGGCGCACCACCGAGCGTGGCGCCGGGCAGGAGAACAGGCTGTCGGCCCGGGCCGCCGGCGCCGCCGTGAGCGCCAGCAGGGCGGCGATCAGGCCCCAGGCCGCCCCCGGGCGCCGGGCAATCCTGAAACTGTGGAGTGGTTGCGGGTGCGGCCTGGGGCCGCACTCTATAATTGCCGGGCTACATCGCCGTAAGTACTTGTTATTCAAAAGTTTATCTGTCGTAACTTGCTAGCGATACAGGGGCGGGAGGCAGGGCTTGACGTCAATACCACTGACTGCCGACGAAAAACAGCGGGCCCAGCTGCGGCGAAATCATATTGAATCGCGACGGCGGATGCAGGCCGATATCACGGCTGCCGTGCGCAAGGGCGATTGGGAGCAGGCCCTGATGCTGGCCGCCAGCAGCAGCCGTCCCACCGTCCTGAAGCGTCTGTGGCCGCGCCTGAACATGGACCAGAAACCGCTGGCCATGGAGCTTGCCGTGGCCAACGGCGATCTGCTGCATCGTCAGCGCGCCTTCCTGGTGGCGGCGCTGGCCGAATTGAAGGCCGCGGGGCGCCGGGTCTACGACAGCGACATGGCGCGCCGGGTGTTCCGCGAGTTGCCCGACCGTATCCGCATCTTCCGCGGCACCGTGCAGCAGGAAGCCGACGGTCATCAGTACGGGGTGTGCTGGACCTTGAAATCCGAGACCGCGCGCTGGTTTGCCTCCCAACAGGAGCGCTTTCGGCGTCACGAAGTGCAGCCGGCAATCCTCACCGCCACCATTGCCCGTGACGATATCTGTGGCCTGCTGGTGGAGCGCCAGGAGAGTGAAGTGGTCATCTGCCCGGCTGACTGCACCGATATCAGCGATGGCAGTGCGCTGTTGAGCGAGGTCGTCTACCCGGTTTGCATGCCCTGATGACCGGTGAGCACCCGGGCCTGTCTATAATCGAGCGCTATGTCCCACGTCGATGAGCGATTCAACCTGGTCAGCGACTGGGTCACCCGCGAGCTGAAGCTGTCGCCCCGGCTGATTGAGCCGGCCTCCAGCGATGCCAGCTTTCGCCGCTATTTCCGGGTTTTCACCGCCATGGGCACCCATATCGTGATGGATGCGCCGCCGGGCCGCGAGGACGTGCGCCCGTACCTGAACATCACCGTGATGCTGGAGACGGCGGGGGTGCATGTGCCGCGTGTGTATGAATGGGACACCGCGCGCGGACTGCTGCTGCTGGAGGACCTGGGAACACGCCCCTACCTGCCGGAACTGAAGAGCGGCGCTGATGCCGACCGGCTTTATCGGGACGCGCTGCTGTCCCTGGCCGACATCCAGGTTCGCGGCCGCGAGTCGGCCTTTGAACTGCCCCCCTATGACCGGGAGACCCTGGTGCGGGAAATGGCGCTGATGCCGGAATGGTTCTGCGCGCGGCATCTGCAGCTGGAACTGACCCGCGCCCAGGGCGAGATGCTGACGGCGGCCTTCGAATTCCTGGTGGCCGAGGCGCTGGCGCAACCCCAGGTGTTCGTGCACCGCGACTATCACTCGCGCAACCTGATGATCACGCACGAGCGCAATCCCGGCGTCATCGATTTCCAGGACGCGTTGCGTGGGCCGGTGGGCTATGACCTGGTCTCACTGCTCAAGGACTGCTACATCAGCTGGCCGCGGGCGCGGGTTGAAGGCTGGGTGCGCGACTACCGCCTGATGATGCACGAGCGCGGCTCGCGCAGCGCCGGCACCAACGATACCCAGATGCTGCGCTGGTTCGATGTCATCGGCATCCAGCGCCACTTGAAGGTGCTCGGTATCTTCGCGCGCCTGTGGTATCGGGATGGCAAGGCGGGCTATCTGGACGACCTGCCGCTCACCCTGCGCTACGTGGTCGAGGCCTGCGCGCGCTTCCCGCAGCTGGCGGCGCTGCGCGAGTTTCTGCTGCACAGCGCGGTGCCGGCACTGCCGGGCGCCAATGCACGCCAGGCCCGGGAAGCCGCGCCGGCATGAAGGCCATGCTCCTCGCCGCAGGTCGCGGCGAACGCATGCGACCCCTGACCGATCACACGCCCAAGCCGCTGCTGCTGGCAGCGGGCAAGCCGCTCATCGCCTGGCATCTGGAAGCACTGGCGCGCGCCGGGGTGCGTGACGTCATCATCAACCTGTCATGGCTCGGGGCGCAGATCCGCGCCGCAGTGGGAGATGGCCAGGGCTTCGGATTGCAGATCCAGTACAGCGAGGAGGGCAGTCCGCCGCTTGAAACCGGCGGTGGTATTTTCCAGGCACTGCCGCTGCTCGGGCCGGAGCCCTTCCTGGTCGTCAACGGCGACACCTTCACCGATATCGATCTGGGCGCGCTGCGACTCCCGCCCGCCGCCGACGCGCGGCTGGTGCTGGTGCCCAATCCGCCGCAGCATCCGCGCGGCGACTTCGGCCTGGATGGCGCACGGGTGCTGGACCGCGAACCGCGACCTTTTACCTACAGCGGCATCGGTGTCTTCAGTGCGGCGCTGTTCGCCGGCTGCACGGCGGGGCGCTTTGCGCTGCTGCCGCTGTTGCAGCGCGCCTGCGCCGCCGGCCGGCTGCAGGGCCAGCGCCACGAGGGCCTGTGGCGCGACATCGGCACCCCTGAACGCCTGGCCGCCTTGAATCAGGAGCTGGCGCAAATCGGGGGGCCGCGCCGGCCGTAGTACAATGTAGCCATGTCTGACCTCAAGAGCATTCCGGTCATCCAGGAGGCCGCGCGCGCCCGCAGCGGTGAGAAGTACCTGACACCGCAGGGCTTCACGGCCATTCGCGATGGCGTCAAGGCCGCTGCCCATCCGGATCCGGCCGCCCGCCCGCTGCCACCGAAGCCGCCCTGGCTGCGCGCCAAGGCACCCAGCGGCGCGGCTTTCGATGCGGTGCGCGACATAGTGCGCGAGCATCGTCTGGCCACCGTGTGCGAGGAGGCCAAGTGCCCCAATATCGGCGAATGCTGGAACGCGGGTACCGCGACCATCATGCTCATGGGCGCGGTGTGCACCCGCGCCTGCCGCTTCTGTTCAGTGGATACCGGCAATCCGCATGGCTGGCTTGATCCGCAGGAGCCGGCCAACGCGGCGCGCACCGTTGAGCTGATGAAGCTCAAATACGTGGTGCTGACCTCGGTCAATCGTGATGACCTGCCCGACGGCGGCGCCGGACACTATGCCGCCTGTGTGCGCGCCATACGCGAACGCAATCCGGGTACGGCGGTGGAGGCCCTGACTCCTGACTTTCAGGGGGTGCTGCGTGATGTGCAGACCGTGGTCGACTCGGGCCTGCAGGTGTTCGCGCAGAATGTGGAAACCGTACGGCGCCTCACGCACCCGATGCGCGATCCGCGCGCCGGCTATGAACAGACCCTGAAGGTGCTCGCGCATGCCAAGCAGCACCGGCCCGAGGTGCTGACCAAGACCAGCCTGATGCTGGGCCTGGGGGAGAGCGCCGCGGAAGTCATCCAGACCATGGATGACCTGCGCGCGGCCGGCGTTGACCTGCTGACCCTGGGCCAGTACCTGCGGCCCACCGCCCATCACCTGGCGGTGGAGCGCTTCGTGAGCCCCGCGCAGTTCGACCAGTTGCGCCACCAGGCCCTGCAGCGCGGCTTTGTCGAATGTGTGGCCGGCCCCTTCGTGCGCTCCAGCTATCGCGCGGAACAGGCGTTGAACCGCAACAACGCCGGCCTCAACAACGCGCGGTGAACGCCGCGCCGCGCCCGGGGATCACGGGGGAACCGGTGATCAGGCATCTGGGTCGGGTCGAGTATCAGCCGACCTGGCGGGCCATGCAGCAGTTCACCGATACGCGCACGGCACACACGCCCGATGAGCTGTGGTTCCTGGAACATCCGCCGGTGTTCACCCAGGGAATGGCAGGCAAGGCCGAGCATGTGCTGGCGCCGGGGGATATTCCCGTGGTGCACACCGACCGCGGTGGCCAGGTGACCTATCACGGGCCGGGGCAGCTGGTGGTGTATGCGTTGATTGATCTGCGGCGCGCCGGCTTGGGGGTGCGCGATCTGGTGTCCGGGCTTGAGCACTCGGTCATCCGCTATGGCGCGCAGCTGGGCATCACCGCGAGCGCGCGCCGCGAGGCGCCGGGCGTGTACGTGAACGGGCGCAAGCTGGCCAGTGTCGGCATCCGCATCCGACGCGGCTGCAGCTACCATGGATTGGCGCTGAACGTGAACATGGACCTCGAGCCCTTCGGGCACATCAATCCCTGTGGCCATGCGGGGCTCCAGATGACGCAGCTGGCGCACATCACCCCGCTGAGCGAGGTGCAGGCGGCCGCGCTGGGCCTCAGGCCGCATCTGCTGGCGGCGCTGCGGCTATAACCGATTTATAACCAACGCTTTACTGACAACCTGGCGACTGCGCTCTAGCATCGACTGTCTTGCTGACCGGAAATTTCCGCGGAGAGTCGTGATGAAGTCGAGACAGTGGCTGGCCCTGGTGTCATTGAGCGCGTTAGTGGCCTGCGGACCGGCGCCGCAGGAAGCCAAAGTCTCCATCCTGAACGTCTCCTATGACCCCACCCGCGAGCTGTACGTGGACTACAACAAGGAGTTCGCGCGCTACTGGAAGGCTAAGAGCGGTCAGGAAGTGCGCATCGACCAGTCCCACGGTGGTTCGGGCAAGCAGGCCCGCGCGGTGATCGAGGGCTTGCCGGCTGATGTGGTGACGCTGGGTCTGGCCGGGGACGTTGATGCCATCGCCATGCGCGGCAAGCTGCTGCCGCTGAACTGGCAGAGCCGGCTGTCGGATGACAGCGCACCCTACACCTCCACCATCGTCTTCCTGGTGCGCAAGGGCAATCCGAAGGGCATCAGGGACTGGGGCGATCTCATCAAGCCCGGCATCGCCGTCATCACCCCGAACCCGAAGACCTCCGGCGGCGCGCGCTGGAACTACCTGGCGGCGTGGGCCTGGGCCAAGCACCAGCCCGGCGGCAGCGACGCCACCGCCAAGGATTTCGTTCGCCGGCTCTACGCCAATGTTCCGGTGCTGGATACCGGAGCGCGCGATGCGACCACGACTTTCGTCCAGCGCGGCATCGGCGATGTGCTGCTGGCCTGGGAAAACGAAGCGTTCCTCGCGATCAAGGAGCTCGGCGGCGATCAGGTGCAGATCGTCGTCCCCTCGCTGAGCATTCTGGCCGAACCCTCGGTGGCCGTGGTGGATCAGAACGCCCTGAAGCACAGCACCACCACCGTCGCCACCGAATACCTCAAGCACCTTTACAGTCCGGAAGGCCAGGAGATCATCGCGCACAATTTCTATCGGCCCCGCGATCCGCAGGTGGCCCAGAAGTACGCGAATCAGTTCCCCAAGCTGCAGCTGGTCACGATTGCCGAGTTCGGTGGCTGGACCAAGGCGTCCAAGGATCACTTCGAGGACGGCGGCAGCTTCGACCAGGTCTACGGCGTGCGTTAGCGGCGGCTACTCCACCATCAGCTTGTAGCCTGCGCCGGTCGCGGTCTGCAGGATCTGCGGCAGGGACGGGTCGTTTTCGATCTTCTGCCGCAGCCGGTGCACCAGCTGCTTGAGCAACTGCCGGTCGCCCGAATTGCGATGGCCCCAGATGTGCACCAGCAGGCGGTCCGAGCTCACCGTGCGGCCTGAATTCACCAGCAGCATCTGCAGCAGCCGCAGCTCCAGCTTGGTCAGGCGCACCGCCTGCGCGGCACCGATCTGCACGGTGTGATCCTCGACATTGAGCTTCACGCGGCCCGCGGCCAACGGCCCTGAATTTTCCATGCCGGCGCGGCGCATCAGGGCCTTGATGCGGGCCAGCAGGGTGCGCGGACTGAAGGGCTTGGTGAGATAGTCATCCGCGCCCAGCTCCAGCGCGCGCACCAGATCCTCTTCTTCGTTACGCGCTGTGAGCATCATGATGGGCACGCCCGACTGCGTGCGGATGGTTTCGCACACCCTGAAGCCGCTGGCACCGGGCATGTTGATGTCGAGCACGATCAGGTCCGGGCCTTCGCTCGCGAACAGCGTCAGCGCCGCATTGCCATCCGGCGCCTTGACCGGCAGAAATCCCGCCTGCGAGAGCGTGAAGGCGATCAGGTCCAGCAGGTCGCGGTCGTCGTCGGCGATCAGTACTTTCATGGCGCTCCGGTCTGAATCGGAAGTGTAAAACTGAATCGGGTGCGTTGCTCAGGCGTGCGTTGCACGACGATGGTGCCGCCGTGACGCTCGATCACGGATTTGACGATCCACAGCCCCAATCCTAAACCGCCCGGCTCCGGCTCCGCATCCATGCCGCGACGAAAGCGCTCGAAGATGCTGCTCACATCGCCATCGGGCACGCCGGGACCTTCATCTTCCACCCAGGTTTCAATTTGGTTGCCGGCCAACCGCGCGCCGATGCGCAGCACCGAGCCATCCGGAGAGAACTTGTTGGCATTGGCGATGAGGTTCACGAACACCTGGGTCAGGCGTGTCTTGTCGCCGCGTATCAGCGGCAGCTCCTCGGGCAGCTGCACCGCCAGTTGCTGCTCGCGCTGCACCAGCAGCGACTCCAGCAGCGCGTGTGCGTCCTCGATCACCTCGGGCAGTGACACGCTTTGATGGCGGATGCTCAGCTGGCCTGACTCGATGCGCACGCTCTCCAGCAGATTGTCGATCAGGCGCGTCAGGCGCAGCGTGCCGCGTTCCAGGGACACCACCAGTTTTGCGCGTGCCTGCGGCTGCATGGTGTCCAGCCCGTCGCGCAACAGCTCGATGGAGGCCAGCTGCGCCGCCAGCGGCGTGCGGAACTCGTGGGAGATGTTGGCCAGCACGCTGTCGCGCGCGCGGCGCACCGCTTCGAGTTCGGTTTCATCGCGCAGCACCTGCACCTGCAGGCCCTCAACCATGCCGGAGCTGGTGATGATGGTGGTGCGCGGTGCTCCCTCCTTCAGTTCCAGCAGTTCCAGCGCCTGCGCGGTGCCGGCGGTGCGCGCCCGCAGGATGGGGCAGTCCGCCTCGCAGGGGCGCACGCCATTGACCCTCTGCGGCTTGAGCAGATCGCCGCAGAAGCGGCCCACCGCGGCCTGCGTGTCCACCCCCAGCAGCTTCGCCGCCTGGGGATTGAGGTAGCGGATGTTGCGATCGCGATCCACCGCGAACACCCCTTCGACGATACCGGCCAGCACCCCCTGGGCTTCGGCCTCGCGCCGGCGCAGCGCGCCGGTGAGGTTCACGAGGTTGCGGCGCATGTCCTCCATGGTGCGTGCCAGCGCGCCGACCTCGGCGGTGCCGCCCACCGGAATCGAGGTGGAGAAATCCCCCTGTGCAAGCCGCAGCGCCGCATCGGTCAGATCCTGGACCGGGCCGGCGACGAACTGGCCGAGAACCGCGCCGGCCAGTACCGCCAGCAGCGCCAGTACCAGAGCGGTGAGCAGCAGCCGATGGATGAGCGAGCGGATTTCACTGTCGATCTGGGCGGCCGGCAGGCGCGCCTCGATGAGCGCGATGGCCTCCCCGTTGCTGGTGAACAGCGGGAAGCTGGCGACGAACAGATCCAGTGGCTGGATATGCGCCACCGCATAGTGACCATCGGCAAGGCCGGCACTGTGCACGCTGGTCAGCTGGTCCACCGGCGCGGTGGTGAAACTGCGGTAATCGATCAGGCGTATCGACAGCCCCGCGGCGCGACTCAGATCGGCGCCCAGCTGTGCATTGAAGCTGCGGACCACGAAAATGGACAGCCCCTGGTGCCCGCTGACCGGCGCATTGGCCCCGAAGAGCGCGCTGGGACTGGCCACGGGCGCGGCCAGGAAGATGTGCCCCTGCTTGGCGACACTGAGCAAGACCTCGGTCCAGGGCACGTTGCCGCCGGCATGCGCGAACATGCTGGCGCCGTCAAAGAGCGCACAGGCATCGGCGTTGGCATCCGGGCACAGACGGCTCAGCAGCAAGTCCAGTTCCTGGGTGCGCGAGGCCGAGAGCGGTTCGGTAAGCGACTGCAGCGCCGATTGCATCGCAGGGTCATCGCCGATGGTGCGCGCGCTGGTGAGGGCATCCTCCTGCATCCGCCGCAGCGTCTCGCGCGCCATGGTGCCGCCCAGCTGCACGCGCGCGGTTCCCTGAGCGTCGGCAACCTGGCGCAGACGGTCGCCCGCATACAGTGACAGTCCGCCGGCCACCATCAGCACGATGACGACCTCGCTGCCCGCCAGCCACCAGCGCAGCCGCGTGGTCGCCGGATCGATGCGCAGCCGCTCCAGCAGTGCTCCGAGGCGCGACAGCAGCGGCTGCATCAGCGACTCTTGTATCCGCGCCGCTCCACCAGGGTCTTGATCACGAGCGTCACGACCGCCAGCAGGGTCAGCAGCGAGGCCACGGCGAAGGCGCCGACGGTGTTGTACTCGCGGTACAGGATCTCCACATGCAGGGGCAGCGTATTGGTCAGGCCACGGATATGTCCGGATACCACCGACACCGCGCCGAACTCGCCCATGGCGCGGGCGTTGCACAGGATGATGCCGTAGATCAGACCCCACCGCACCTTCGGCAGAGTGATGCGGAAGAAGGTCAGCCAGGCACCGGCACCGAGCGTGATGGCCGCCTCCTCCTCGTCATTGCCCAGCTGCTGCATCAGCGGAATCAGCTCGCGCGCCACGTAGGGCAGGGTCACGAACATGGTCGCGATGATGATGCCCGGCAGCGCGAAAATGATGCTGATGTTGTGGTCCTGCAGCCAGCCGCCGAACCAGCCCTGCAGACCGAACACCAGCACGTACACCAGCCCTGCGATGACCGGTGAGACCGCCATCGGCAGATCGATGAGGGTGGTGAAGAAGCTCTTGCCCTTGAACTCGAATTTGGCGATGCACCAGGCGGCGGCCAGGCCGAACACGGTGTTGGCGGGAACCACCACGGCGGCGGTGATGAGCGTGAGTTTGATGGCTGCCAGGGTGTTCGGATCATCCACTGCGGCGAGGTATGCGTGCACGCCCTTGGCCAGCGCCGTGGCGAACACCGTGATCAGCGGAGCAAACAGCAGCGCGGCCAGGAACAGCAGCGAGATGCTGATCAGCATCCAGCGCATGAGATTGCCCAGCAGCGAGTCATGACCAGGCCGCGAGCGCAGCTCAGCCAGCATGGCCGGTGAGGGTCCGCCCGCCATCTAGCGCCGCGTCGCAGTGGAGCGGCGGCGGCCCCAATGCTGCAGGTAGTTGATTGCCCACAGCCCCAGGAAGGAGATGCTGAGCATGACGCAGCCCAGGGCGGCGGCGCCGTGGTAATCGTATTCCTCCAGGCGGATGACGATCAGCACCGGGGTGATCTCGGTCTTGAACGGCAGATTGCCGGCGATGAAGATCACCGAGCCGTATTCGCCGACGCCGCGCGCGAACGCCAGCGCGAAACCGGTCAGCATGGCCGGCAGCACGGTGGGCAGGATGATGCGCCGGAATATATAGAAGCGGTTCGCGCCGAGGATCTCGGCGGCATCCTCCAGGTCGCGCTGCACCTCGGCGAGCGCCGGCTGCACTGTGCGCACCAGAAACGGCATGCCGATCAGGGTCAGGGCGATGGTCACGCCGATCCAGGTATAGGCGACCTTGATGCCGGCCAGGGCCAGGTACCTGCCCAGGAAACCGGTCTGGGCGAACACCGTGGTGAGGGCGATGCCGGATACGGCCGTGGGCAGCGCGAAGGGCAGATCGATCAACGCATCGATGAACTTGCGCCCGGGGAAGTCATAGCGCACCAGGGTCCAGGCGAGAATGAAGCCGAATACCAGGTTGATGCTCGCCGCCACCGCCGAGGCGCCGAAGGACAGCCGGTAGGAGGCCAGCGCCCGCTCACTGAGCACGGTATGCACGAACGCGTTCCAATTCGAGGAAGCCGCCATGCTCACCAGCGCCGCCAGCGGGATCAGCACGATGGCGCTGAGGAAAAAGGTGGTGAAGCCAAAGGTGAGACCAAAACCCGGCAGTACGCTGGGTTGGCTGAAGGTCCCTTTGCCGACTGCTTCGCGTGCCATGCCGGTGCGCCTCAAGCCTGCTGCGGCGGATCGCCGGGCTGCCACACCACCAGCAGGGGACTCGCGGTGCGCGACAGCAGCGCCGCGAAGCGCTCGGTGAGTACGCTGATGTCCGACACACCCAGGATCAGGAGCTGCTCGGGCATCTCGGCGAGCCGGCGGGTGAGCTCCTCGGCCACATCCCCGTAGCCCAGCTCGGTGCGGATCTCCAGACCGTGCACGGCCTGTGCCTCCGAGCGCGCATCCAGCAGCGCGCGCAGGCCATCGGGCCGTGCGGCCTCGCCATCATCAGCCAGGATGCCGATGTAGACGGCCTCGGCCGACACATGCCGCAGCATGCTCGCGGACACCGCCAGCGTCGCGCGTCGCGAGGGTTCGTCCAGCCAGTGAATCAGCACCCGCACCGGTGAGACCGCGTTGTGGGGCAGCAGCAGCACCGCTTCGGCGCCGTGCTGCAGCAGCCATTGGACGGTCTGCCCGGCGCCCGGGTCGGTATTGATCACCGCCACGCCGGCGAAGGGCGCCGCCGCAGCCTCGGTCGCGGCCTGCTGCATGGCCGGTTCGACGCGGGTGCTGACGCGGGTCTTCATGCGCGTCGCCAGCTGCACCAGCAAGGGCTCCTCGCTGATCGCCTGGGCCTGCGGCGCGCTGCTCGCGCAGGCGGTGAAGCTCGACAAGGGCGTCGCCAGCACATGCAGCCGCCGTACGCCCAGGGTCACGCACTGCCCGGCATTGACCGGGTAGTTGCGCCGGTCATGCTGGGTGCGGGTGATTTCCAGCAGCGCTTCACTGGCATTGCTGTCAGCCGAGGTCACCACATGGCCGGCACTGGCGGCATTGTTCAGGCGCACGCGCAGGCGTTCGTTGGCACCCACGAACAGCAGCTGCTCCACCGTTCCCAGGCCCAGGAAGCTGGAGCGCAGCTCATCGCGGGAGGGGGCTATCTCGATGTCCTCGGGACGCATCACCGCGACCACTTCATGGTCGCGGCCGCCGGGCGCGGTAGTGCTGCCCAGGGCCATGACCGGGTCACCGCCGATGCAGATGCCGCGCGCGGTGTGCTGGGCCAGCACCAGGTTGGCCGCGCCGAGGAAGGTCGCGACGAAACGGGTGGCCGGACGCGCGTACAGGTCCTCGGGGCGTCCCAGCTCCAGCAGCCGGCCGAGGTTCATGATGCCGATGCGGTCGGCCAGGGCGAAGGCCTCCTCCTGGTCGTGGGTCACCAGGATGGTGGTGATGCCCAGTTCGCGTTGCACCTCGCGAATGGTCCGGCGCAACTCCTCGCGGATCTTGGCATCCAGCGCGCCGAAAGGCTCATCCAGCAGCAGCACTTCGGGTTTGTGGGCCAGGGCGCGGGCCACGGCGACGCGCTGCTGCTGGCCGCCGGACAGCTCCACCGGCAGGCGGTTGTCCATGCCTTCCAGCGCCACCAGGCGCAGCAGCTCCCGGCGCCGCTCGCGGCGCGCCGAGGCGCGCATGCGGCGCACGCGCAGCGCGAATTCGATGTTGTCGGCCACCGTCATGTGGCGGAACAGCGCGTAGTTCTGGAATACCAGGCCGACGCCGCGGGCGCGCGCCGCCACGTGGGTGACATCGCGGCCGTGCAGCGAGATGCGACCGTGATCGACGCCGGTCAGCCCGGCGATGGCGCGCAGCAGCGTGCTCTTGCCGCTGCCGCTGGGACCGAGCAGGACGAAGAACTCGCCATCGCCGATGTCGACGGAGACATCATTGACGACTGGTGCGCCACGATAACGTTTGGTGATCTGATCGAGGGTAATCGACATGAAAGGGCATCGTAGACCGGCCGAGGTCTAGCCGTCAGGTACGACGCGGTTATAAAACGGTTACAGCGAGGTTATGGACCGGGATCAAATGACGATCAGAACATCCGGGCAGGCCTTCAGGTCGGTCGCCAGGGCCTGCACCTGAGCGGCGCTGATGGCCCGTATGGTGTAGGAAATGGACTGGAAGTTGCCGTTGGCACTGAGGCGCTCGGAAATGCGCGCCGGGTCCAGGTCCGGGACATGGGCGCTGAAGATCGCATCGATGCGCGCCCGCAGGGTGTCGCTGGTGCGGCCGACCACCTTGATCGGGTAGTCGGTGGGAAACTGCAGCAGGGCGGCCGGGGCGCCCTCCGGCGGTTCATCGGCGGCGCTCACCAGGGCCTCCCGGCAAGCTCCCCCTTGTATTTCTGCAGCTGCGTGTGCACGGCGCGCCACACCGGCCCGGGCTGACCCGTGCCCACGGGGATCCCATCGATGGCGGTCACGGCGATCACTTCGCGCGTCGCCGCCGACAGCATCACCTCGGAGGCCGCGCGCAGCTGCGCCTGGGTGAGCGCCGCGTCGCGACAGGGGATCTGGGCCCTTGCGGCCATCTTTTCCACCGCCCCCCGGGTGAGCCCGGGAAGCACCTGCGGCGACAGCGCGGGCGTGAGCAGCTCCCCGTTCACGACCACATGCACCGCCGATGCCGAGCCTTCGGTCAGCAGCCCCTCGCGCAGCAGAATGGCTTCCGAGGCGCCGGCCTCGGTGGCGCGCTCGCGCAGCAGGATATTCGCCAGCAGCGCCGTGGACTTGATGTCACAGCGGCCCCAGCGATTGTCCTGGGCCGTCACGCAGCTCACGCCGCGCTCCAGGGCGGCCTGATCGGGGAGGATGAGCGGCGCGCAGAACGCGAACACGGTGCGCTCGATGTCGGGCAGCGGCGCGTGGTTGCGGCCGAACTGCATGCCGCGGGTGACCTGCCAGTACACATACAGGTCCGCGGCGGTATTGTGCGGAGCATTGCGCTCGATGAGCGTGGCGATCAGCTCGTGCCACTGCTCGCGGGTGTACGGATCGGCCATGCCCAGCGCCTTGAGACTGCGCGCCAGGCGCTCGCAATGCGCCGCGAAGCGGAACGGCCGGCGCCCATACACCGGCATGACCTCGTACACCGCATCGGCGAACAGGAAGGCGCGGTCCAGCGGCGATACGCGCGCCTCGGCCAGTGGCAGGTAGGCACCGTTCAGGTAGCAGATCGGCAGCGGCGTGGCCATCGGCCGGCCCCTATTTGAACCATAGCGAGATATGGTCGCTCATGCGGGTCCACAGGCCACCGGCCGGCACCGCCTGCAGTGCCACCACCGGCACCTTGGCCACCACGACCCCATCGGGCGTGGCGACGCTGAAGTCACCGACCCGGGTGCCGGCGGCCAGCGGCGCCAGCAGACGCGGCTCCAGGGTGACCGTGCTCTTCAGGCCCGTGGCCTGGTCGCGACCGACACTGACATACAGGTCCTGGGCAATGCCCACCGGCGCGGTGGTCGATGCCGAGAGGAATACGCGCGGCGCGGCCAGCACATCGCCCCGGCTTTTGACCTTCACGGTCTGATAGAACGAGAAGCCGTAGCCGAGCAACGTGGCGCTGGCCTGTTCGCGCTGCTTCACCGAATCCGAGCCCAGCACCACCGAGATCAGGCGCATGCCGTTGCGCAAGGAGGAGGTGACCAGGCAGTACCCGGCGCTGTCGGTGTGACCGGTCTTCAGGCCATCCACGGTGGGATCGGCGCCCAGCAGCCCGTTGCGGTTCTGCTGCTTGATGTTGTTCCAGGAGAACTCATGCAGGCTGAAGAGCGGATAGAAGTCCGGGAAGTCGGCGATCAGGTGATGCGCCAGCAGCGCCAGGTCGCGCGCGGTGGTGTAGTGCTCGGCACTGGGCAAGCCGTCGGAATTGGCGAAATGCGTATGCGCCATCCCCAGGCGGCGCGCGTATTCGTTCATCACCTGCACAAAGGCATCTTCGGTGCCGGCGACGCGCTCCGCCAAAGCCACGGTCGCATCGTTCCCCGATTGCACGATCATGCCCTTGATCAGGATATCCACCGGAATCTGCGTGCCCACCTGCACGAAAGTGCGCGAGCCCTCGGAGCGCCAGGCGTGTTCGCTGATGGTGACCGGGTCATTGAGCTTCAGGCGGCCATCGTGCAGCGCGGTGAACACGATATAGGCGGTCATCAGCTTGGTGAGACTGGCCGGCTCCATCCGGTCATCCGCGTGATCGGAGGCCAGCACCCGGCCGGTCTGGAAGTCCTCCAGCAGGTAGGCGCGCGCGGGCACCGAGGGCGGCGCGGGGATCGGTGCGGCGGCCGAAGCGGCGACGCTGATGAGAAGGGTAGGGCTGAGCAGGGCGCAGGCGAGCAGGCGACGAATCATCCGCGTTGGATCCTCGGCAATGGGTGGGTCAGGAGCGCGAGTTTATCAGTCGTTCGCCAAACGCGCGTCGGGAACTCCCAGCGTGGCGAGCCTTGCCGCCAGGGAATCGAACTCCACCACGCTGGCGACGGGACCGACCCGGACCCGGTATAGATGGCTGCCGGGCGGCGGCGGCAGGATGAAGACATTGGTCATCCCGGCGTGCTGCAGCCGCAACAGCAACGCCTGGGCATTGTCGGGCACGGCGAAGGCGCCGGCCTGCACATACAGCGTGGGGGGCGGTGATTCGTTGGCGCGCGTCAGCGCCTGGGATTGCGGGTCATCCGGTGTCACCACCCGCACCTCGACCATCGCCGTGCCCGCGCGCAGCATGTCGAGCTTCGCCGCGGCGGTGTAGGACAGATCGATGATGCGGTTGGCCACGAACGGGCCGCGATCATTGATGCGCACCACGACCGTGCGGCCGTTGAGCAGATTGGTGACGCGCGCGTAGCAGGGCAGCGGCAGGGTCTTGTGGGCCGCGGTCATGGCATACATGTCGTACGGCTCGCCCACCGAGGTGCTCACGCCATGAAAGCCGGGTCCGTACCAGGAGGCGACGCCGCGCTCCACGTAGCCCGTGGCCGAGGGCAGCACCGTGTAGCGTCGTCCCAGCACATCGTAGAACGGTGGATTGCCATTGCGGCTGCGCGGTTCGTTGCGCGGCACGGCATCCGGGATGGCGGCGATGTCGGCCGGCGGGGTCGCGGTCACGGGTGGAATCGCCACCGGCGCCGGGGGGGCGGCCGGTCTGCGACCGGTGCTGACCAGCGAGCAGCCGGCGAGCAGCACCAGCAGGCCGGCCACCGGCAGTGCAAGAGTTCGTGCAGGTGCGTGCAGGTTCATTGACTTGCTTGCGGCTGGGCGGCGTGCACGCCCGCGGCGATGGCCTGCGCCAGATCAGCCACCGCCATGGAATAGCGGGCGCTGCGATTGTAGCGGCTGATCACATAGAAATTGTGGAAGCCGACGCGAAACGCGGGGCCGTTGGCCTGCTCGGCGTCAATCAGCACCGCCGCCGTGGTGCCGGGCAGGTCGCTGTCGGTGCTGATGCCCAGTGCCTTCAGGCCATCCAGGGTCTGCGTCAGATCCAGCATCCGTGGTACCTGCGGCAGCGGTGCGCCGGCGGCCAGCTGCGCCTCGGCCAGCACCGGCGCGCCGCTCTGCCAGCCATTGACGATGAGCAGCTTCGCCACGCTGGCAAAGATATCGCGCCAGTCGTTCCACAGATCGACGTGGTGATTGTCATCCGCATCCACGCCATAGCGACGGTAGCTCGAGGGCATGAACTGCGGCGCGCCCATCGCCCCGGTATAGGAGCCCTTGACCGTGCGAGGATTCAGATGCGCCTCGCGGGTGAGCAGCAGGAACTGCAGCAGCTCGCCGCGGAAGAATTCCCCGCGCTGCGGGTAGTCGAAGGCCAGCGTCGCCAGTGAATCCAGCACCCGCTCCTTGCCGGTGATCCGTCCATAGGCGGTCTCGCAACCCAGGATGGCGACGATGTATTCGGCTGCGACGCCCTGGGTATCGGCCACGCTTTGCAGCTCCTGGCGGTGCGCGAGCCAGAACTGCACCCCTTCGGCGACGCGCTGCGCGGTCACGAAGTTGGCGCGGTACTGCCACCAGGGCAGAACGGTCTCGGCGGGGCGCGAGATCTTGTCGATCACGCCCGAATCCGGGCGCGCCCGGCGCAGGATGCGCGTCACCCCGGCGCGCGTCAGCGGCGGCTGCTGCGCGGCGGCGTCGATGAAGCTTTGGATTTCAGGTCGCGACAGATCAAAGCCGTGGGTCTTGGCGCTTGAGCCTGCGGCACACAGCAGCCCAGTGCACAGCAGCGCCGCGCAGCACAGTTCGATTGGCAGGCGCGTGCGGATCACTATGAACCGACGAGCTTCCGGTGCGAGTACATCGACATCAGAATACCGAAGCCTGCCAGCAGGGTCACCATCGAGGTGCCGCCGTAGCTGATCAGCGGCAGCGGCACGCCCACCACCGGCAGCAGCCCGCTGACCATGCCGGCATTGATGAACACATAGACGAAGAACGTCAGCCCGAGGCTTCCGGCCAGGAGGCGCGCGTAGGTGTCCTGGGTCTGCGTGGACAGGTAGATGGCGCGGCCGACGACGAAGGCATACAGCAGCAGCAGCAAGAACAGGCCGAGCATCCCGAACTCCTCGCCGATCACCGCGAAAATGAAGTCGGTCGAGCTCTCCGGCAGGTAGTCCAGCTGCGCCTGGCTGCCGTTCATCCAGCCCTTGCCGAACACGCCGCCGGAGCCGATGGCGATCTGCGACTGGATGATGTGGTAGCCGGCGCCCTGCGGATCGATCTGCGGATTGATGAAGGTCAGGATGCGATCGCGCTGGTAATCGTGCATGTGATGCCAGCCCAGCCAGCCGCCCACCGCGGCCAGCGCCACCAGCGCCAGCACCACGCTCACCTGCAGGCCCGCCATCATCACCACCAGCGCGCCGGCGATGGCGATCAGCGCGCCGGTGCCCAGATCCGGCTGCATGACCACCAGCCCGGTGGGGATCAGGATCAGCGCCGCCAGCAATACCAGCGACAGGGGACTGGGCGGCAGCGGCCGCTCGTGCAGATACCAGGCGCACATCATCGGCACGGCGAGCTTCATGATCTCCGAGGGCTGGAAGCGCACCAGTCCCAGATCCAGCCAGCGCTGCGCACCCTTGCCGATGACGCCCATCCCGGCGACCACGAACAGCAGCAGTACCCCGATCAGGTACAGCCACGGCGAGAGGCGGCGCAGGAAGTTGGGATTCACCTGCGCCAGCACCAGCATGGCGATCGTGCCCATGCCCAGGTGGCCGATCTGCCGGATGACGGTGCCGAGGCTCTGGCCCGAGGCGCTGTACAGCACCACCAGGCCGTAGGCGGCGATCAGTCCCAGGCCCACCAGCAGCGGGCCGTCCAGTTTCAGGGCCAGCAGCATGCGTGCCGCGCCGGTGACCGCGCGCCGTGCACTTGGTCCGTCGGTGAGTTCCTCGCGGATCATTGGCTCACCGTGGCAGCGGGCGCCTCCGCGGCCGCCGGCCGCGCCGCTTCGAGCCGCGCCCGGGCCTGCGCCGAGGGTTCGAATTCCGGCTTGAGCTTGCCATCACTGCCGAGCAGGTAGGCATCGATCACGGTGCGCGCAATGGGCGCGGCGGTGCCGGCACCGAAGCCGGCATTTTCGGCCAGTACCGCGATCGCAATGCGCGGCTCTTCGGCCGGCGCGAAGGCCACGAACCAGGCGTCATCGCGCAGGTTCTCGGCCACCGTCTTGGCATTGTATTTCTCGTTCTGCGCCACGGTGTACAGCTGCGCCGTGCCGGTCTTGCCGGCGGAGCTGTAGGCCGCCTTGGCGAAGGCGATGTGCCCGGTGCCGTAGGTCATGGTGCCCATCATGGCCTTGATGACCGTCGTCCAGTCCTCCTGGGAAATGCCCGTGACGGGTTTTTCCTCCACCGGTGCCGCCACGCTGATGCGACCGTCGGGTGCGCGCGTACCGATCACCAGTCGCGGACGGAAGCTGCGGCCACGCTCACCGATGACGCCGACGATATGTGCCACCTGCAGCGGCGTCACCTGCAGGTAGCCCTGCCCGATTCCCATGTTCACGGTCTCACCCGGAAACCAGACCTGGTCGGCGGGGTGCTTGAAGGCGATCTTCTTCCACGCCGGCGAGGGCAGCAGGCCGGGCTTCTCGCCGCTGATGTCGATGCCGGTGAGCTGGCCATAGCCAAAGGGCGCCAGCCCCTCATCGAGCTTGTCGATGCCCATCTCATGGGCCAGCTTGTAGAAGTAGACGTCGGAGGATTTGGCGATGGCTTCCGTCAGGTCGAGCATGCCGCGCGGTTCATCCTTGTCGGCACGATAGATGTGGACGCTGTGCGGCAGCTCGAAGGTGCCATTGCAGAGCACCTTCTCCTCGGCGGTGATGCTGTGGTCGGTGAGGGCCACCAGGCCGATGGCCGGCTTGATGGTCGAACCGGAAGGATAGGTGCCGCGCAACGCGCGGTTGAGCAGCGGGCTGTCCGGATCATTCGCCAGCGCCACGTACTCGGCGCGCGTGATGCCGCGGGCAAACTCGGTCGGATCGAAGCCCGGCTTGCTGACCAGGGCAATGATGTCGCCATTGCGCGGATCAAGGGCCACGATCGCGCCACGATGTTCGCCCAGAGCATCCTCGGCCACGCGCTGGACCTTCAGGTCCAGTCCCAGCACCAGAGTTTCCCCGGCGATGGGCGCCTGGGTGCGCAGCTGCGGTGCCACGGTGCCGATCTTCTCCACCGACCGGCCTTCCGCGTTGACCAGGATCTGGCGAAAGCCATTGGTGCCGTGCAGCTGCTTCTCATAGGCGGCTTCCACGCCGAGCTTGCCGATCACCGAGGTGCCGGCATAGGCGCCTGCGTCGATATGCTGCAGGTCGGTCTCGCTCAGTGCGCTGACATAGCCCAGCGCATGCACGCCCAGCGCCCCGTTCGGATACCAGCGCATCTGCCGCGACTTGATGTCGACCCCGGGGAAGTCGAAGCGATGCACCGCGAAGCGGCCGACATCCTCATCGGTCATGCGCAGCCTGATCGGCACACTGTCGAAGCTGCGCCGCGAGAGAATGGTGCGGCGGATATCGGGCAGCTCCTCGGTGGTCAGCAGGCCAATGCTGACCAGGCCCTTGAGCGTGCGGTCCAGGTCCGGGACTTCCTCGCGCACCAGTTCGAGCTGGTAGCCGGGCTGACCTCCGGCGAGCATCGCCCCATTGCGGTCGAGCAGCAGTCCACGCGCTGCCGGGATCGGCTCGACCCGCACGCGGTTGTACTGCGACTGCTGGGCGTAGTAGTCGAAGCGCACGACCTGCAGCAGCACCAGGCGTCCGGCGAGGACCAGCAGCAGGATGGCGCCGATGGCACTGGCGACCAGCGCGCGCTGGTCGAACAGCCGCTGTTCCTTCCAGTGATCCTTGATGCGGACGCCGCGCATGTTGGCCCCGCGCGTCAGCGGCTGCCGCGCACGCGATCCAGCACCGCGGTCGCGAGCGGCCAGATGAGGGCGCCGGTGAGGGCGTGGATCCAGCGCAACGGGCTGGTCATGGGATGTCCGGTCCAACCGTCGATGGCGAACAGGATGAACTCATAGGCCACCAGGGCGCCGAGCATGATCAGGGCCTGCTGGAAGGAGGGCTTGAGGCGGATTTTCTGATGCTCGCGCACCGCCACGTAGGTGATGGCCGTGAGCGCCAGGGCATGCTGGCCCAGCACCGCCCCGCGAAAGACATCCAGCGCCACGCCGCTGAAGAAGCCCAGCCCGATGCCCCCGACGCGGGGTGCGGCGATCGACCAGTACAGGACGGTGATCACCAGGAAGGCGGGGCGCACCGCATCCAGCCACGACGGCAGCGGCAACACGGTCAGCACCAGCGCCACCACCACCGTCAGCAGTACCCGTCCGAAGGATTCCTGGGCGCGGTCGATCATTGACTATCCTGCGCGGCAGGCTTGGCCCGTGCCGGGGTCAGGTGCGGCAGTGCCGGCGGCGGCAGCAATTCCAGCGCCGGGGCGGGCTGCTTCTGCAGCGCGGGGTTGCCGCTGGCGCTCGCGCCGTCCTTCAGGCGGGTCGGCGCCGCGGGATGGGTGTCCTGGAACCATACCAGGGTCACCTCGTGCAGCGCGTTGAGGTGTGCCAGCAGTGTGGCGCGGATCTGCGCCGGCTGTGCGGAATCGTGGCGGACTTCGGCGATGCGGGCCACCGGGTAGCCTTGTGGAAAGACCCCGCCAAGGCCCGAAGTCAGCAGCAGGTCTCCGGGTTTCACATCGGCATTGGCCGGCAGGTCCGGAAGAACCAGGGAATCCGAATCGCCGGTGCCGACGGCGATGGTGTGCACGCCGGTGCGTTCGATTTCCACCGGCACGGCATGCTCCGGGTCGCTCACCAGGATCACCTCCGAGCTCCAGGGTCCGACGCGCGTGGTCTGCCCCAGCAGCCCGTAGTTGTCCATGATCGCCTGGCCCCGAAAGACCCCGTTGCGCGCGCCGCGGTTGATGAGCAGGCGCTGGCGCAGCGGGTTCAGTTCCACATCGACCACCTCCGCCGCCATCCAGTGATCGGCCACGGCGGGCAGCGCTGCCCGCAGGCCGCGCAGTTCGGCGTTCTCGTACGCCAGGGCGTCGAAGCGCATCAGCTTCATGGACAGATCGCGGTTCTGCTTCAGCAGAGCCGCGTTCTGGGCTTCCAGGGATTCACGCGCGGTGAGACTGTCGCGGGTCCAGTGCCAGGCCTGGGCCGGGGAGCTCACGGCCAGCTGCAGGGGGTAGGCGGTGGCGCTCAGGTAGTAGCGTACCTGCACCAGGTAGCCGCCACGCCGATCCAGCACCATGAGTACGATGGCCAGCACGGCATACAGGAAGAAGCTGAATCCCGGGGCCGGTCCCCTTCCCTGTGATGCCCGGTAGTTTCCTGCGCCGTAGGCAGCCACACTGGTTATTTTAGGGGTGGCGAGCGGTTACTCGAGACCGAAGTGCCCGGGGCCCATCTCGTCCATGAGCTCGAGAATTCGTCCGCCGCCGCGCGCTACGCAGGTCAGCGGATCATCCGCCACGACCACGGGCAGGCCGGTTTCCTCGGTCAGAAGCTTGTCGATGTCGCGCAGCAGGGCGCCACCTCCGGTGAGCACGATGCCGCGCTCGGCCACATCCGCGCCAAGCTCCGGCGGAGTCTGCTCCAGGGCCTGCTTGACGGCACTGACGATACTCTGCAGGGGCTCCTGCAGCGCCTCGAGGATCTCATTGCTGTTGAGCGTGAAGCTGCGCGGCACGCCTTCGGAGAGGTTGCGGCCCTTCACCGACAGTTCACGCACCTGCTGGCCAGGATATGCGGAACCGATCTCGATCTTGATGCGCTCCGCGGTGGCCTCGCCGATGAGGATGCCGTAGTTGCGACGCACGTAATTCATGATGGCATCGTCGAAGCGGTCGCCGCCGATGCGGGCCGAGTTGGCGTAGACGATGCCGTTCAGGGACAGCACCGCCACCTCGGAGGTGCCGCCACCTATGTCCAGCACCATCGAGCCGCGCGCCTCGTGTACCGGCAGTCCGGCGCCCACCGCTGCGGCCATGGGCTCGCTGACGATGGCGACATTGCGCGCTCCGGCCCCTTCGGCGGACTCGCGGATGGCGCGCCGCTCCACCTGGGTGGAGCCGAACGGCACGCACACCAGCACTCTTGGCGAGGGCTTGAGCATGCGATTGCCGTGGACCTTGTTGATGAAGTACTGCAGC
>DATHMK010000027.1:0-31125 GCA_035487155.1 Steroidobacteraceae bacterium | reverse complement strand
GCAACCATCGCGTCGATTGCTGGCTGCTACGAGTGCATCGAGCCGCAGATCTCCAACCTCTTCAAGCGCGAAACCCTGTCCGGGGACTTCCTGCAGGTGAACCGCTACCTGGTTGAGGAACTCAAGCAGCTGGGACTGTGGAGCGAGGAGCTGCGCAACGCCGTGAAGCTCGCCGACGGGTCCATTCAGGGCCTCGAGGAGCTGCCGCAGGAGCTGCGGGATATCTACCGCACGGCGTGGGAAGTGCCCATGCGCGCGCTCATCGATCTGGCGGCCGCGCGCGGCGCCTACATCGACCAGAGCCAGTCCCTGAACCTGTTCATGGAAAATCCGGAAATCGGCCGGCTCTCCTCGATGTACATGTACGCCTGGAAACGCGGCCTGAAGACGACCTACTACCTGCGCTCCCGACCCGCCACCCAGATCGCCAAGACCACGGTGCGTGCCACCGAAGCGCAGGCCATCGCCTGCTCACTGGAGAATCCCGACTCCTGCGAGGCCTGCCAATGAGCACTACAGCCTGCCTACTGGATGCCGGTTTTGATCTGACGCTGCGGCCCATGCGCTACCCGCGTTTCTACGATATGTATCGCGGCGCCATCAAGAACACCTGGAGCGTGGAGGAAATCGACTTTCAGATCGATCTGGGGCATATGCGCTCGCGCATGACGCCCGCCGAGCGGCATCTGATCGAGCGCCTGGTGGCCTTCTTCGCCACCGGCGACTCCATCGTGTCCAACAATCTGGTGATCAGCCTGTACCGGCACATCAATGCGCCCGAGGCACGCATGTACCTGTCGCGGCAGCTGTACGAGGAGGCACTGCATGTGCAGTTCTACCTGACGCTGCTGGACAACTATGTCGGTGATCCGCAGCGCCGGGCCCAGGCTTTCGCGGCCATCGAGAACATCCCTTCGATACGCCGCAAGGCGCAGTTCTGCCAGCGCTGGATCGATGAGGTAGCCACGCTGGCGCGCATCAACGATGCCGCCGACAAGCGGCGCTTCCTGCTGAACCTGACCTGCTTCGCCGCCTGCATCGAGGGACTCTTCTTCTTCGGGGCCTTCGCCTATGTGTACTTCCTGCGCTCGCGGGGACTGCTGCCGGGGCTCGCGGCCGGCACCGCCTGGGTGTTCCGGGACGAAAGCGCCCACATGGCCTTCGCCTTCGAGGTCATCAAGACGGTGCGTGCCGAGGAGCCGGGGCTGTTTGACACCGAGTGGGCCCGGCAGGTGGCGCAGATGATCGAAGAGGCGGTGGAGTGTGAATGTGAGTTCGCCGAGGATGTACTGGCCGGTGGCGTCGTCGGCCTCACGCGCATCGAGATGCGTCAGTATCTGGAATACGTTGCCGACCAGCGTCTGGCCATGCTCGGTTTGCCGCAGCGCTTCAATGCCCGCAACCCCTTCTCCTTCATGGAACTACAGGACGTCCAGGAACTGACCAATTTCTTTGAACGCCGGGTGTCGGCCTACCAGGTGGGAGTCAAGGGAGAGATCTGCTTCGATGCGGCATTCTAAGCTGTAACACTGGCCCGCGGCCGCGGGTGTAGCATCAGGCGAGGCTTTGAAGGGGGGGATGAGGCATGGCCGACAGCTTCCTGTCACGGTCCCGGACCGTTGCCGGTCCGGGTTTCAATCGCTGGCTGGTGCCGCCCGCGGCGCTGTGTATCCACCTGTGCATCGGGCAGGCCTACGCCTTCAGCGTCTTCAACCTGCCGCTGACCAAGCTGCTCGGAATCACTCAGTCGGCCCCCGCTGACTGGAAACTCATCGACGTCACCTGGATCTTTTCCATTGCCATCGTGGTCCTGGGCGCCTCCGCGGCGGTGTTCGGGCGCTGGGTCGAAGACGGCGGTCCACGGCGCGCGATGTTCGCCGCCGGCCTGTGCTTTGCTCTGGGCTTCGTCATTGCGGCCGTAGGGGTCAACCTGCACCAGTTGTGGCTGGTGTTCCTGGGGTACGGGGCGCTGGGCGGGTGTGGCTTGGGGCTGGGATACATTTCACCGGTCTCGACGCTGATGAAGTGGTTCCCGGACCGCCCTGGAATGGCCACAGGCATGGCCATCATGGGCTTCGGCGGCGGTGCGCTCATCGCCTCCCCACTGTCAGTGTGGCTGATGCAGAAATTTTCCACCCCGACTCATGTCGGCGTCAGTGAGACCTTTCTGATTCTCGGCGCCGGCTATTTCGTATTCATGATGATCGGGGCCGCCCTGGTGCGCGTTCCCGGACCCGATTTCCGGCCGGCGGCGAGCACCGCCCGGCCGCGCGCGACGACGCCGGATGTGTACGTCTATGACGCGCTGAAGACCCCGCAGTTCTGGCTGCTGTGGGTCGTGCTGTGCATGAACGTGACGGCAGGCATCGGAGTGCTGGGCCAGGCCTCCCCGATGAGCCAGGAAATCTTCGCCGGCAGAGTCACCGCCGTCGCCGCGGCCGGCTTTGTCGGTCTGCTCAGCCTGTTCAACATGGCGGGCCGGTTTTTCTGGGCGTCCACTTCGGATCTGATCGGACGGCGCAATACCTACTTCTGCTTCTTCGTGCTGGGTATCGTGCTTTACGCGCTGGTGCCGTACACCGGCGGCATGGGCAGCGTACCGCTGTTCGTAGCGTGCTTCGCCATCATCCTCAGCATGTACGGCGGGGGATTTGCCACCATCCCTGCCTACCTGCGTGACTTGTTCGGTACCCGCTACGTGGGCGCCATCCATGGCATGCTGATCACCGCCTGGTCCGTGGCCGGCGTACTGGGTCCCAATCTGGTGAGCCATCTGCGCCAATACCAGATCGACCATGGGATTGCCAAAGCTGAGTCCTACAACATCACCATGTACATCATGGCGGCGCTGCTGGCGGTGGGCCTGCTGTGTAACTTCCTGGTCCGGCCGGTGAACCCGCGCTTCCATATGCAGGCCGACGCCAGCGCAACCGCCGCGGTCGCGGCGGCGCCGGTGACAGCGCCGAGCGCGCCCACCACCACGCCCGTGGTGGTATTGCTGGCCTGGGCGCTGGTGGGTGTGCCGCTGCTATGGGGCGTCTACGAGACGCTCCTCAATGCAATGAAACTCTTCAAATAGCATGGCGCGGCCGTGCGGCTGCAGGCGGCGCCATCAGCAGTGACGGGCTACCGGCGCCCGGATGGGCGCCGGTAGCAACCGGTTTGAGCAGTCTACTGCGCCGGCGGGGGCGCCGCCGGGCGCTGCGGCAGCTTGGACATGGCGTCCTTGCACGGGGCGCTCAATTTGTCGGGGTTGGCGCGCAGGCACTGGAACATCTCACGGCCCGTCTTGCCGGTGCACGGCGCTTCATTGGCGCAATTCTTGACCACCGCATCGCGGGCGGCCTGCACTTCGGGTGAAGGCGCCGGGGGCGCCTGGGCATACAGACTCGGTGCAGCCAGGGCGGCCGCCAGCAGAACAAGCGTTTGCAGCTTCATGATCGTCCCCTCTCAAGGATTGTAAGGTCGAGCGGGCGGATTCTGGCATACCTGCGCGAGGCCGAGGCACTCTTTGGCCAAGTCGATTCAATCCCGGCCGGAACGACAACCTTGCCGCGGCAAAGGAAGCTGCCCCACCATGAGGCGTTGCTTTGGCAACTACTCGTAGCGCAGGGCGTCGATGGGATCCAGCAGCGAGGCGCGCCGCGCCGGGTAGAAGCCGAAGAACACGCCGATGCAGAAACTCACGGTGAAGGCGAGCACGATGGAGCCCAGGGTGACGATGGGTTTGAACGTCGATGTGGCCGCGATCAGGCGCGTCGCACCCACCCCGAACAGCACCCCGACCAGGCCGCCGAGCAGGCTCAAGGTGATGGCCTCGATCAGAAACTGGATGCGGATATCCCCCGGCTGGGCGCCGACCGAGATGCGAATGCCGATCTCGCGGGTGCGCTCGGTGACGCTGACCAGCATGATGTTCATGATGCCGATCCCGCCAACCACCAGCGACAGGCTGGCGATGGCTCCCAGCAGCAGGGTCAATGCCGAGGTCACGGTATTCACCGTGTCGGCGATCTCCTGCTGATTGAAGATATTGAAGTCATCGGAGTCACCCTCCAGCAGCCGGTGCCGCTGCCGCAGCAGGCGCGTGATCTGCTGCTGCGCAATCGGAATGCGCGGCGCCTGCCCGATCTCCAGGTAGACGGAGCGCAGGTATTTGTCACCCGTGATGCGTTTCATCGCCGTGGTATAGGGAATCACCACCCGATCGTCCTGGTTCTGACCGCCAACGCCGGCGCCCTTGCTCGCCAGCACGCCGATGATCACGAACGGCATGTTGCCGATGCGCACGGTCTGGCCGACCGGGTCGAGCACGCCGAACAGCTCATGAGCGGTCTTGTCACCCAGCACCGCAACCTTTGCGGCGCTGCGCACCTCCCGATCGGTAAACATCGATCCGGCGGCCACGGACCAGTCGCGGATCACCAGGTACTCGGGCGCCTCCCCGGCGATGGTGGTCGACCAATTGCGGCCATTGGCGATGGCCTGGGCGGTGGTCGTGACCTCGGGACTGGAAGCAACCACGTCCGGAATCTCGCGCCGCAGGGCCTCGGCATCTTCGAGCGTGATGGCACTGGCGCTGCCCAGGCCGCTGTTGACGCCGCCGCTGCGACGGCTACCGGCGAATACCATCAGCATGTTCTGACCCAGACCGGCCACCTGCGATTCGATGCTGGCGCGCGTGCCATTGCCCAGAGCCACCATGGCGATCACCGCAAAGACCCCGATGATGATGCCCAGCGCGGTCAGGCTCGAACGCAGCTTGTTGCGCCGCAGGGCGCGCAGCGCGGTCAGGGCCGTGAGCGCCGTGCGCAGCAGTGTTCCGCGCAGCCCGAGCATCACAATGCCTCCTGAGGTTCGGCGCGCGGCCGGTCACCGATCTGCGCCTCGCGTTCTTCCTGATCCAACCGGGCGCGCAGTTCATCGGCGCGATTCGGGGTGGCGTTCACGCGGTCCTCGAGTACCCGCCCATCACGCATGATCACGATGCGCCGGCAGTAGGCGGCGATGTCCAGCTCGTGCGTCACCATCACGACGGTGATGCCCGAATCATTCAGCGCCTGGAACAGACCCATGATCTCGATGCTGGTACGGGTATCGAGATTGCCGGTGGGCTCATCCGCCAGCAGCAGATGCGGGTTGTTCACCAGCGCACGGGCGATGGCGATGCGCTGCTGCTGACCGCCGGAGAGCTGACTGGGCCGGTGATGCAGCCGATCGGCGAGACTCACTTTCTCGAGCGCTTCACGCGCCCGGCGGTGACGTTCCCGCAGCGTAACGGCCGGTTCACTGTAGAACAGCGGCAGTTCCACGTTCTCCATCGCCGTGGTGCGCGCCAACAGGTTGAAGCTTTGAAAGACGAAGCCGATTTTGCGATTGCGCAGCTGCGCCAGCTGCCGGCGGTTCAATCCGGCGACATCCACATCATCCAGCAGGTAGCGTCCGCTCGTGGGCCGGTCCAGGCAGCCCAGGATATTCATCATGGTGGATTTGCCCGAGCCGCTCGCCCCCATGATGGCGACAAACTCGCCACGGATGATGTCCAGGCTCACCCCGGCGACGGCCCTGACTTCGACCTCACCGGTGGTGTAGACCTTGGTGATGTCGCGCAGCGCAATGACGTGTTGGGTCACTTCCCCCGCCTCACATCTGCGGCGGCGGGGCGTTGTTGGAGGCGCCGAACTGCGCCGTGGTGCCCGTGGTCAAGGTCGCCGTGACGACGTGGTCACCCTGCGACAGGCCGTCCAGGATCTCGGTGCTCACCCCGTCGGTCGCCCCGGTGCGCACGATTTTCGGTGCCAGGGTCGTATTGCCGGGCTGCAGCACGTACGCCAGCTGCTGCGCGCGCTCCAGCTGCTTGGGCGGCGCGGTGGTGAACTTGGCATTGTCCGGGGGCGAGTAGCGCAACGCGGCGTTTGGCACCTTCAGCGCATTGTCCCGCTGCTGAACCAGGATGGAGACATCGGCGGTCATGCCCGGGAACAGCTTTTGCTCGGGATTGGCCACGGCAATGATGGTCTGGTAGGTCACCACGTTCTGCGTGGTTGTCGGTGATTTGCGCACCTGCGAGACCTTGCCGTGGAATACCTCGTTCGGGAAGGCATCCACCCCGAACTCGACATCCTGACCGCTCTTGACCTGGCCAATATCCGCCTCGGAGATATCGGCGGTGATGTTCATCTTGGTGATGTCCTGGGCAACGGTGAACAGCACCGGGGTGCTCATCGCGGCGATCACGGTCTGCCCCTCATCGACCTTGCGTGAGATCACGATGCCGTCCACCGGCGCGGTGATCTTGCAGTAGCCGAGGTTGGCCGTGGCGCTGTGCAGAGCCGCTTCCTTGATGGTGACGGTGGCTTCGGCTTGCGCGAGCTCCGCCACCGCCTGGTCCAGGTCCAGCTGCGAGGCGGCCTTCAGCGGTACCAGGATCTTCTTGCGCTCCAGGTTCTGATGCTTGAGGGTGACATCCGCCCGGGAGCTGGCCAGGTCCCCCTGCGCCTGCTGCAGCTGCGCCTCATAGACCGTGGGGTCGATTTCGGCCACCAGCTGTCCTTTGTGCACCGGCGAATTGAAGTCCACATACAGATGCGTGATCTTGCCGGAGACCTGGCTGCCCACATCCACGCTCACCACCGCACTCAATGAGCCGCTTGCGGTCACATGCTCGAGAATGTTGCCGCGGCTGACGGTCGCATATTCGTAGGCCGGACCCTTGTGGTTGGCACGGATGCAGCCAGCAAGGGCCACCAGTGCGATCAGGCCCGGCAGCAGCAAGCGGCCACAGGCGCGTAAACGAGTGTGATTCATGGGTGTTTGTCCGCTGCTGTTCATTTCCATCCTCCGCCCAGAGCCTGGTAGAGGGAGACCTTGGCCGAGAGTCGGTTGAACTGCGCCTGCAGCAGACCCTGCTGCGCGCTGTACAGATCCTGTTGCGCCGCAAGCTCATTGAGATAGGTGTCCTCGCCCTGCCGGTAGCGCAGCGTGGCCAATTCCAGGCGCCGCTGCTGGGTGGCAATCAGGGACTGCTCCAGCGTGATCTGGCGTGCATAGCTGTCCACACCCACCAACGCGTCGGCCACTTCCCGAAAGGCGCTTTGGATGGCCTTTTCATAGGCGACCACCTCCAGGCGCTCGCCGACCTTGGCGACATCCAGTTCGGCGACATTGTGGCCGCCGGCAAACAGCGGCAGGGAGATCTGCGGCCCGAAGCTCCACTCCCCGCTACCGGCCTTGAACAGCGAGGAGAGCTGCGTACTGGTCACGCCCACCGATCCGGTGAGGGAGATGGTCGGGAAGAAGGCGGCCCGCGCCACTCCGATATTGGCATTCGCGGCCTTCAGGGCGTGCTCGGCCTCAAGAATGTCAGGGCGCCGCGCGATCAGGTCCGAGGGCAGGCCCGCCGGCACGTCGGCCACCATCCCATCATCGGAGAAAGGTTGCGCCGCGGGCAGGTCCTCGGGGATCGGCGTGCCCAACAGCAGCTGCAGCGCGTTGCGGGCCTGATCCAGCTGCCGCTGATAGGTCTCCACGTCGATGCGCGCGGTTTCCACCTGGCCCTCGGACTGGCGCAGATCCAGCTCATTGCTGGCGCCGGCATCGAAGGTCGCCTTGTTCAGATCATAGGAAGATTGCACCGCGGCCAGCGTGTCCCGGGACAGCTGCAGCAGCTCCTCGGTCTCGCGCAGCGTCAGGTACTGGGTCGCAACCTGCCCGACCAGCGACACCTGGGCGGCGCGCTGCGCCTCCTGGTTCTGGAAGTACTGTTCCAGGGCCTGGGCGTTCTGACTGCGTACGTGGCCGAAGAGATCGAGCTCGTAGGAGGTGACTCCGACGCTGGCACTGAAACTGTTCTCGGTGAAACTGCTGCTGGAAGCCCCGCCGAGCGCGCCGAAACCGCCGAGCCCGCCCAGGCCGCCGGACAGCAGCGAGGCAGTGCCGAAGGAGGTCTCGGAACGCGTTGCGCTGGCGCTGCCCTGCACCGTCGGCAGCAATGCCGAACGTGAGATCCGGTACTGGGCTTGTGTCTGCTGCACGTTCAGCACCGCGGTACGCAGGTCGCGATTGTTGGCCAGCGCCAGATCCACCAGTCGGTTGAGCCGTGCGTCGCGGAACACCTCATGCGCCGCGATGTCGGCGGCCGCCACGGCTGGCGTGCTGCGCGCCGCCCCCGGGTATTGCACCGGCACCGGCGGCGCCGGCCGCTCGTACTTCGGAATCATGGTACAGCCGACCAGCGACACCACGGCCGCGAGCACTGCCGCTTTTGCCTTGCTGATCATGCTGCCCTCTTTCGTTGTAGCGGCGGCCGCAGCCGCGCCAGTTCTGAGACCGGTGTCGCGGGGGCACTGGCCAGACCGCTGGCGGTGAAGCGCACGAGCTCCTTCAGGAACACCGCTTCACGCTTCGGATCGCGTTTGATCTTGATGGCGCCGAACTGCACACCGAACATCAAGGTCGCACCCAGCGCCAGCGCCAGGCGCAGATTCAACAGCTCGGGCGGCACATCGGGCAGCGCGCGCTGCAGGGCGGCAATGAATACCCGCAGATTCGGTTCGAACTCCGCTTTCAGGTGTTCGTGCAGGAACTTCGGCGGTGCCATCAGCGTACGTGCCACCATTTTGTTGAATGCCGGGTGTTCCAGTCCCGCCTCCACCGACGGTCGCATCATGCATTCAACGATGCGTTCAACCGGCGGCGGCTGGCCATGGGCCTCCCGCTCGGCACTCGCCAGCAGTTCCAGACGGCGCGCATTGACGGCGCGGAAGCGGCGCAGAAAGGTCTCCACATACAGACTTTTCTTGGAACCAAAGTGATAGGTGGTCGCCGCCAGATTGACCTGCGCGGCATCGGCCAGCGCCCGCATCCCCACCCCGTTGTAGCCGTGCTCGCCGAACAGGCGCTCGGCGGCATCCAGCAGCCGCGTGGCCGTGTTCGCCGAGCTGTGCTTCTTGGTCTCCGTCATGGCGGCATTTAAAACATACGTATGAACTTTTCGCAAGACGGAGGGCAGCAACCGCCGCGCCGCGGTCACGGACCGCGGCTGGTATAAACTGTCATAAGTCCACCACCGATCAGGGAAACCCCCATGCCGGATACAAATGTGAGTGCCCTGCAGGAGCGGTTGCTGGTGCGCGAACTGGTCGAGAACTGGGCGCTGTATCGCGACGCCGGGGATTGGGAGCGCTTTCGCAGCCTCTGGCATGCCGACGGACGGATGATGGCGACCTGGTGCCAGGCCGATGCCGAGGGCTTCATCAAGGCCAGCCAGCAGGGCTGGGCAAACGGCGTGAGCATCCTGCACTTCCTGGGCGGCTCCACCATCGATATCACAGCCGAGCGGGCCATTGCCCAAACCAAGATGACCATCTCGCAGCGCGGCAGCGTCGAGGGCGTGCTGGTGGATGTGGTGTGTACCGGTCGTTTCTACGATTTCATCGAACGCCGACAGGGCCGCTGGGGCCTGGTCCTGCGTCAGCCCATCTATGAGAAAGACCGCATGGATCCGGTGGACCCGGCAGTGAAGCTGTCGCTGGACCCGCAGCTGCTGGCAGGATTTCCGGAAGGCTATCGGCACCTGGCCTACCTGCAGACGCGCATCGGCTACGAGGTGAAGAGGGACATGCCGGGCCTGAAGGGACCGGAAGTCGAGGCGCTTTATGCGCGCGGCAGATCCTGGCTCGCTGGCGCTGCAATGGCCGGCTAAGGGAGCGGCACCGCCCATGTACATACCCAAGCTGCACCAAGAGACCGATCTGCAAGTCCTGCACAGCCTGATACGCGCCCATCCGCTGGGCAGTTGGGCCACCGTGGGCGATGACGAGATCATCATGAATCATGTGCCATTCGTGCTCGATAGCTCGCGTGGTGCCCTGGGCACGCTGTGCTGTCACGTCGCCAAGGCCAACAGCGTGTGGCAGAAGTTCTCGCGCACCGTGCCTGCGGTGATTGCGTTTCAGGGGGCCGAGACCTACATCAGTCCCTCCTGGTACCCGAGCAAGCAGGCGCACGGCAAAGTGGTGCCCACCTGGAACTATGTCGTCGTCCATGCGCATGCCATGCCGCGCGTCATAGAGGATCGCGTGCGGGTCCTGGAGCATCTGACCCAGCTGACGGCCGCGAACGAAACCGGACAAACCGTGCCGTGGCAGCTTGCCGATGCGCCCGCTGACTTCATCGAACACATGTCACGGCAGATCGTCGCCCTGGAGATGCCCATAAGCAGGATCTTTGGCAAATGGAAGATCAATCAGAACCGCTCGGCGTCGGATCGAGCGGGCGTCGTGGCCGCTCTGCAGCGCCAGGGCGATGCGCGTTCCTTGGCGATGGCGGCGCTGGTTGCTCAGGCCGGCGGCGCGGAATGATTCGCGGTGCGCGTGCGCAGATAGTCCGCCAGGGTATTGGACAGGGTGACGAAGTCCGAAGGGATCATCAGTACCGTTGTGCTGTTGTTCTCGGCACCGACCTCGGACACCATCTGCATGCGCCGCAGCTCCAGGGCCACCGGGTTGCCGGCCATTTGCGCCGCGGCCGAGGATAACTTGACGGAGGCCTCGAGCTCCGCCTCAGCCTTGATGATGCGGGCACGCTTTTCGCGGATGGCTTCGGCCTGCATCGCCATGACCTGCTGCATGGCCCCCGGAAGCTCCACATCCTTCATCTCGAAGCGCTCGACCTCCAGGCCCCAGCGGGTCGCCGAACCGACGATGCTGCCCTTCAGCAGATCGTTGATCTTGTTGCGCTCCTGAAGCACCTCATCCAGATCATGCTGGCCGATGATGTTGCGCAGGCCGGTCAGGGCCAGCTGGTACACGGCGGCCGGTGCATCGGCCACGGAGATCACCGACTTGGCGGCGTCCTCGATGCGATACCACAGCACGCCGTTGACCTTGATGGTCACACTGTCGCGAGTGATGGTTTCCTGCTGCTCGGCCGAGACGGTCCGGGTGCGGATGTCGATCGTGACATTGCGGTCGATCCCCAGCGGAATGATCCAGTACAGCCCCGGGCCGCGCAGCCCCTGGTAGCGGCCGAGCCGGAACACGACGCCACGCTGATATTCCTGTGCGATTCGCACGCCGGAGAGAAAAATGATGCCGATGATGAGGAGCGCCAGCAGTGCGGACATGGTCATTCCCCTTTTGGGATGGCGGCTCGGACGGGCTTGGGGAGTCTAGCAGTTAACAATATCGGGTCGGATTTTGTGCGCTGCGGCGGAATTTTCGGAACCGTCATGTGAACTGGCGCACGTCCATGATCAATGTCGAGTCACCCTACTGAACCAACCGCGCTGTTCGTGAACACAGCCGCAGAATCATGCGGCCCAACTCTGGGAAAAGAATGATTGATGTGACCGCCTCATTGTGAGGTGGTGCAAACCGTTCAGCCAGAGTGTGACCGATGACAGCCAGCAACAAGGTCAATGCGCGTCCTTCCGGAACCACGGTGGCGGCCCCCTCGCAGCCGAGCAAGCGGCGCATTGAAGTCGTGATTGTCGGCGCGGGAGATGAAACCCTGATCGAGGTCGGCCCCGCGCTGGGTGACGAGTACCGAACCTTCAGCGTTGACACGGCAGCCGAGATCGCCGATCTGGCGGTCACTTCCTGGCTTGGCCTGTACGACGCCACCACCCAGGCCGCCGGCCGAAGCGCCTTTGCGCAGCTGGAAACGCAGTATGGCCGGCAACCCTGGATCGTCCTGTGCACGGATGAGGACCGGCCCAATTGGCGCGACGTCCTCTCGCGCGGCGGCGCCTGCGCCGTCATCGCCCGCGGTGAGCTCAATACCGCCAGCCTCACCACCGCGCTGATACGGGCGGCCCAGCGCCTGGCCGATGCGAACCACGGACCCAGCTCCAGCGGCTTCAATCCGCGCAGTCCCCTGATCTGGGCTGCGGGTGCCGCCGTCATCGCCCTGGTCGCGGGTGCCGGCTGGTGGCTGAGCCACTCGCACCCGGCCGCGCCCGCCGCGGCGGCACCCGGCAGCCACAAGATGATCATCACCGGCGGCCCCGGCGCGCATGGTCCCGCGGCCGCTGCGGGTACTGCTGCGCAGGCCCCGCCGACCATGAGCGTGGAGGATCTGCTGTCGCAGGCGCGCATTGCATTCCGCGATCCCAACGCCCAGCTGCCCAAGGCCGATGCGCCGCTGCAGGGAACCTCGGCCCTGGAGCTGTACGGCGCGGTGCTGCTGCAACAGCCCAAGAATGATGAAGCTCTGGATGGTGTGCGCCGGCTGCAGGATGTTGCGCGCCTGCGTGTCCAGAACGAACTGGCGGCCGGGGATGCGGACACGGCGGCAAGGCTTTTGGGCATTCTGCAGCGCGCCTCCTTCAATCCCGAGGAACTGCGCACGCTGGAAGCCGCGGTCGCTGCGGCCCGGCCCAAACAGCTGGCGGCGCAGGCGCGCAGCGCCATGGCCGCCGGCAATCTGACGGCCGCCAAGTCGCTCATCGATCAGGTGGTGGCACTCAACGGCGAACGCTCCCCGGTACCGGAACTGCGCAAGGAATTCGACGCCCGCAAGCTCGACGCCGAGCTCACGACCGATGCCGAACAGGTGCGTGCCGCGATCGCCGCCGGAACTTTGCTCGAACCCGAGGCCGACAATGCCCGTTCGCGCTTCCTGCCCATGCGTGAACTGAACCGCACCAGCCCGCTGACGCTGGCCGTGCAGCACGATCTGCTGACCGCCCTGCTGCGCAGGGTGCAGACGGATATCGGCAAGCAGGACTTCGAGGGCGCGCAGCAGACCTTGACGGCGGCCCAGGACTTCGGCAGCAAGGCGGACCTCGCCGACGCGCATGGCGCATTGGATTCGGCCGTGGCCGCCAAGCGCGCGGCGGAGGCGGCCAGCGCCGCGGCAGCAGCGCGCGCCAGCACCCCGGTGGCCGCCAGCGCCGCGGTCGTACCGGTGCTCTCGCCCAAGCCGCTGCGTAATCTGGAAGTTGACTTCCCGCCCGCCGCCCTGGCGCAGAACATCAAGGGCTACGTCGTCGTGGAATTCATGCTGAACCCCAATGGCAGCGCCTCGGCGGCCACGGTAGTTGAGTCCTCGCCGCGCGGCACCTTCGATCACTCCGCCCTGGCAGCCGTGAAAGGCGCGAGCTTCTCGACCGCCGATCTGGCTGACCCGAGAAAGGCGCAGCATTCGCGCATCAGGATCAATTACAGCCTCAACGATGGGCCCACCCAGGCGCCGAGCCTGGTTCTGGGCAGGACAGCACCGGCCGCGCCCGCCGCCACGGCGCCCGCCACCGCACCGAGCAGTGGACCGGTGGCCGCACCCATGATTCTGTCCCCCAAGCCCACCCGCCCGCTCGAGGTGAACTATCCCAAAATTGCCCTGGAGCAGAATCGGACGGGATATGTGATTGTCGAGTTCATGCTCAATCCGGACGGCACACCAGGTTCGCCCACCGTCTTCGAGTCCAAGCCGGCCAAAGTGTTTGACTACGAAGCCCTGGAAGCCGTGAAGCGCGCAAAGTTCGTCACGACGGGTCTTGCTGATCCGAGCAAGTCGCAGCGCGCCCGGGTCAAGATCAATTTTAAGGGCGAGTGAGCCCGCGGAGTAGCGTGTATGGCGAAGCAGTCCGTCTGGTCCCAGGTGTCCATTTGGCCCCTGGTGACCGCCTCAGCGTCCGCTGCAGCACTGACAGCGCTGCTGCTGTATGGCATGCAGTCGGCGCGGACCCTGCAGGCTACTTCAACGGCCCTGCAGCGCGCCTCGGAACTGTCCGGTGAACCACAGGTCGCGCACTCGCAGCTGGCACTGCTGCAGCGCGGCCTGGAGAACCGTACCTATGTCGGCGACAGCATGCGTTCGCTCGCGGCGGATCGCGACCGCGGCAACAGCACGCTCGTGGCACTGAAGACCGCCATCACCGGTGCCGGACTGACGAGCGACACGGATCTGACGCAGAAGATGGCCACGGTGCAGGCGCGCTGGGACAACCTTGATCTCGCCCTGCAGCACATTGGTACCTTCAGCGCCGAAGACCTCTATATCGACACGGCCGCCGGCTCCGGTTACTCCGGCCAGGGGCAACAGCTCAAGCATGCAGTTGACAGCAGCCTCAGGGAGCAGGCGCAAAGCGCCCGTCAGCTGACCCAGGATCTCACGGAAGTCTCAACCCTGCTGCGTCAGGCCGTCACCGCCGAAGGCGAGCGGCTGCGTGGCAATCTGATCGGCGGTACGGCACTTGCGGCAGCACTGCTGGGCCTGATGCTGTACTTCGCCTGGAGCGCCCGGCGCGGCGCGCTGCGGGCCCTGGAGGCCGAACAGCAGATCGGGAACATTCTAGGAACCGTGCGCGAAGGACTGTTCCTCATCGACCGCCAGGGACGCATCGGCGGCACCCATTCCGCCTCCCTCACGACCCTGCTGCATCTTGAGACTCCCGCCGCCGGCACCTTGGAAGATCTGCTGCAGCCGATCGTCGACCAGAAGACGCTTCACGCGGCGACCAAGTATGTGGGACTGCTGTGGAAGGACAAGGTGCACGAGGACCTGATCGAGTCGGTCAATCCGCTCAGTCAGATCGAGGTGGTGTTTTCCAAGCCGCGCGGCAAGGAAGTCCGGTACCTGTCGTTTTCATTCCGACGCGCCCGTGATCCGGCACAGTCACAGGCATTCATTTTCGGCGTCGTTGCTGACGTCACCGATCGGGTGCTGTTGCAGCGCGAGGTGGCGCACGTCAAGGCCGACAGTGACGCCCAGGCGGCCGCGCTGCTGGAACTGCTCAAGGTTGAGCCGAGCCAGCTCGAAGCATTCATAGTCTCCGTGGATATCGGTGTGCGCAAGGCCAATGCCATGCTGGGCAGTCCCGGCAAGGATTCTGAGACGCTGCGCTCCAAGATCGACGGCGTATTCCGCGAAATGCACGCGCTCAAGGGCGAGGCCATGGCCCTGGGCCTCAGCGCCTTCGCCCGGCACATTCACGCGATCGAGGATCTGCTGTCGGGATTGCGCCAGCGCACCGATCTCACCGGCAACGAATTCGTACCCGCGGTCGTCAAGCTCGGCGAACTGATGGACTACCGCACGCAGATCATCGAACTGCAGAGCAGGATCTCACAGTTCAGAGCCGCGCAGGCTCCGCAGGGCAAGGACGAGGAAGGCTATACCGGTGTGGATACCGAAGTCTTCTCGACGCTTGAGACCGGACTGCGGCCGCAGAACACGCTGAGCAGTTTGCTCAAGACGCTCACCGAGACGGTGGCCGCTGATTGCGATCGCTCGGTCAAACTGGTGACCAACGGTCTGGAGGCGGTGCCACCCGCCTACGCGGTGCGCGTGCGCGACATCTGCGTGCAAATGATCCGCAATGCGGTCGTGCATGGCATCGAGAAGGGCAGCGACCGCACCAGCAACTCCAAGCCCGCCACGGCTACCATCAACGTCGCCTTCGGCGCCGATGAGCCCACTCACTACGTGCTGCGCGTGGAGGACGACGGCCGCGGCCTCAACTATGAGGAGATCCTCGACCGCGCCCTGCGCTCAGGCGTCGTGAGTCCTGACAAGGCCGCCACCATGAAGCCCGAGTCCGTCTTCAAGCTGATACTGGAGCCCGGCTTCACCACCGCCGAGACCGTCAGTGTGCACGCCGGACGCGGCGTCGGCCTGAACATGGTCAGCGAGTCACTGCGCGAGTGCGACGGGCGGCTTTCCATTGCGACCAAGCCGGGAGCCTATACCCGCTTCATCATGCGCCTGCCGAAGGCGGCCGCGCACGAAATGCAATCCTCGGTGGCATGAGGGTCACATGGTAGCGACAATGCTTCATCGTCTCATGGTGGTCGACGACTCCAATGTCATCCGGCGGCGCATCGAGCGCGCGCAGGATCTTGAGGTCGAGTTCGTCGGTGCCGCCCGCAATGGCCGCGAGGCGCTGGAGATGCATGCGAAGCTGCGGCCGACACTGGTGACCATGGATCTGACCATGCCGGAGATGGACGGCACCGAATGCGTTGCCAAGCTTATCGAGCGCGACCCGGACCTGCGGATCCTGGTAATCTCGGCGCTGGCGGACAAACTGACCGCCATCGAGGCCCTCGAGAAGGGTGCGCGCGGTTTCCTGTGCAAGCCATTCACCGACCGCCAGCTGAATGAAGCGCTGCACAAGCTCATCAGCGCGGAAGATTGACGATCATGAGCACCGAAACCGAAGTCAGCGTATTTCTTGACAGCGTGTTGAATTATTTCGGCACCACGGTGCAGCAGCCGGCGGTGTGCGGCACGCCGTTTCTGGCCATCGACAAGACTCCTGAACTGTCGGACTTCACCGGACTGATAAAGATCAGCGGCAAGTACGCCGGCCTGGTCGCCTTCACCGCGCCGAAAAGCATGTTGTGCGTCATGCTGATGCGGATGCAGGAAACCGACATGTCCCATGAGAACCTGTGCGACCTGGTCGGTGAGATTGCCAACACGCTCTCCGGCAACGCGCGCCGGGACTTCGGCCATCAGTTCAATATATCGGTGCCGACGGTGAGCGTCGGACGCAAGAACACCCTCGAGCTGCCCGAAGGCGCACGCCCCATCGTCATACCGATAGGCTGGCGCAACTACTCCAGCAGCCTGGTCGTCTACCTGCAATAACCGCGGCGTCCCGCCGGGATGTAAGATCGGCCCTGATGAACATCAGGCCGGCCGTCGCCTCCGATGCGAGGACTGTGGCGACTGTGCACGTACCGACGTGGCAGAGCGCATTCCGGGGCATCGTGCCCGATGCCTACCGGCAGTCATGGTTGATTGATGGACGCGAAGCCGTCCGGCGCGATGCCATCGACAAAGGGACGCTGCAACTGTGGGTCGCGGAGCGCGATTCACAGGTCATTGGCGCGAGTGCCCCTGGCGCCAGCCGGGATGAGGATGCCGGGCCCCATGCCGGTGAAATCCGGGCCATCCACCTGCTGCCACAATACTGGAGTACCGGAGTGGGTCGAGCGCTAGGGCTGACCTCGCGCCGCCGCCTGGTTGAACGCGGCTTTGACATGGCCACCCTGGGGGTACTCGCCGCCAATGTCCGGGCCATCCGCTGCTACACGGCCGCCGGCTTCGCGCCCAATCCGGGCAGCGAAAAGCAGATCAGCCGCGGCGACCGCGCGCTGTGCGCGATCCGTTGCGAGATGGCGCTCGGACGGGCTGGTTGAGCGAGCAGGCCTTCATTCATTGGACCGATGGCGATGCGGCAGGCAGCGCGCGCTGGCTGTCCGAATCGGCGGCTGCGCCCGCGAGCCGCGTGGTCATCGTCGATGATGCAATCACGGCCGATGCGGCCTATGGCCTGGCCTGCCAGGGTACGGCCCTTCTGTGGCGCGGTGACTTTCAAAACGCGCGGCAGATACTGGCCGCAATGGGCAAGCGACTCGAGCGCCGGATGCCGCGGCCGAAGACAATGGGCGCCGGGGCATTTCATCTGTATCGCCAGGCCCGCGCCCAGCGCGCACGCACCCTGGGCGCGCTGCTGGTCGAACTGGATGAGCGATACAGCATGGCGTTGCGGCGCGCGCCGGATGTCCAACAGGCCTGCACTGAGGTCTATGGTCCGGCGGATGGCGCCTCTGTCATGTCATTGCGAACACTGCTCGGGCTGATCGGCGCGCACGAATGGCGCCGCAAGGGCATTGAGGTCCCCGCCATCGGCGGGCGCATCCACCCGCACTATGGCGTCTTTGCACCGATTCGCGGCGAATACCTGGACCTGGTCGCCTCAGCACCCCTGCCGCCAGTGAGCTCGGAACTGGGTGTGGCCTTTGATATCGGAACCGGAACGGGCGTGCTGGCGGCAGTGCTGGCCGGGCGCGGTTTCAGTCAGGTGATCGCCACCGACCTTGATCCCCGGGCGCTGGCCTGTGCCCGGGAGAATATCGCGCGTCTTGGACTGGACACCCGGGTGCATATCCAGCAGCAGGACCTGTTTCCACCCGCCGTGGCGGCACTGGTGGTGTGCAATCCGCCGTGGATTCCCGCCAGACCCAGTTCCTCCCTGGAGCGCGGTATCTACGATCCCGACAGCCGCATGTTGCATGGATTTCTGAGCGCGCTGCCGCATCACCTGGCCCCGGGCGGTGAAGGATGGCTGATCCTTTCAGACTTGGCCGAACATCTGGGCCTGCGCTCGCGGGCACAGCTTCTGGAGGCGTTCGACAAGGCGGGACTTAGGGTCATCGCCCAGCATGAGAGGCGGCCGAGCCATGTGCGCGCCAGCGACCTCAACGACCCCCTGCACTCGGCTCGCGCCGCCGAGGTCACCTCGCTGTGGCGGCTGGGAGTCGACCTCAGGTCTGTGTAGAGGCGCCCGCATCCGGCGCGGCGGTCGGCGCAGGCTTCTGCGGCGGTAGCGGTTGCGGTTGCGACTGCTGCTGCTGCAGTTGCTGTTGCTGCCGCTGCTGTTTCTTGGCCATGTGGTGCCCGACGGCGCAGCCGGCCACCGCCCCCAGCACGGCATGGTGGCCCGCGACGTGTCCGGCCACGGCACCCACGGCAGCCCCCTTCAGGCAACCCCGCGCCATGGCAGGCGGCGAGCCGGCCAGCAGTGCCAGGCTCAGCACGGGGGCCACGATGATCGCCAATATCTTTCGCTGCGACACGTTTATAACCCCTTGAATCTTGGTGAGTAGCGCCAGTTTATTCCAGGATCTCCCCCAAAAGAACACCGCACGCGGCCGAAAGTTACAGGCAGCTGGCAGGCAACCATTGAAGGCGCGGGGGTCGTCAGGAAAGTTCGCTGACACAGCCGCGCGAGCCTAGCGCGCCGGGGCCATCTCCGGGAAGGCGGCGTAGACCGCATCGATGGGAATTGCGAAGCCTATGCCCTGTACACCGCGCATCACCCTGGAGTTGATGCCGATGACCCGCCCCCGCTCGGTAATCAACGGTCCGCCGCTGTTGCCGGGGTTGATGGGCGCATCGGTCTGGACATAGCTCTGGCCCTCCATTTCGCGCATGCCGGACACCACGCCGCTGGTGACGGTGTATTCGAGTCCTGAAGGATTGCCGATGGTATAGACCCGCTGGCCGACCCTCAGGTCGGCGTTGCGGTCGGCGGCAATGAACGGACAGCCGCTGGCGGGTAACTGGAACACGGCAAGATCCGAATTCCCGGACAAGCGTGCATGCAGGCCGTCAAAGTGCCGGCCGTCCAGCAGCGTGACCGAGAAGCCGCTCTGATCAGCGACGTTCACACGATTGGTGACATCGGCATCCACCTGTTTGGGCAGCGTCGCCAAAGTCTGCTGCATCTGGCGGATCTGCTCATCCAATTGGATGCGTTCGAGATTGTCGCCCGCTTGGTTAGCGATCACGCGCCGATGAAGTTGCGCTGCGAGGATGGCGTTTTGCAGGCGCTGCTGCGTGACGGCGATGTTGGCTTGGATCTCCGGGTTGTGGTCGATATTGGCGGTGACCCGCGTGGCATCGGTCTCCACGACATGCCGATTCGTGACCACGTGGCAATCGGCGTCGATGATGAAGCCGGATCCGAATCCCCAGGCGGTGCGGATGAACACCGTGGCACTGCGTGCCGACTCCACGGCACTCACTGATGAAGGCTCAGCTGCGGTCGGCCCCGGGGCTGGATCAGGCGCCGTGACTGCGGCCTGCTCGGGCGCGGCAGCAGGCACGGCAACGGCCGCGGGGGCCTGGGCAGAATGGTGACCCCGCATCAGAAAGTAGACCACGGCTCCCGCGGCCAGCGCCGCCAGGATCACCGCACCGGCATTCAAGCCGCGAGCGGCCTCGGCGGGCAGCGTGGTGACTCCCGAGGGCGCCACGGGCGCCGCGAGCTTGGCGAAATACACCCCGCACGATTCACATTTGACCGTGTTCTGCTGCGTATGGGAGCACTTCGGGCATTCCATGGCCAGGGCTTATAGCATCCCCGTGCGGCAGCGTCGTGCGGGCGGTTCACAGGATTATGTTGTAATTAACCTCTTAAATTACAATAACTTACGAGATCCGATCAGCACGGGCCCGGGCCTGCTCGCTACTCCCAGCCGGTCGGGGAGTTGTAGGGCAGGCTGATCCCGATGGCCTCGATTTCATGGATCTGGCCGCCCCAGATCTTGAAGATATGCATCGCCGGCATGTCGAAGGGCTTCTGGTTGGTCATGTCTGCTTCGGTCCGGTCCGGACTGCCCGTGATCTTGAATATCTTCTGGGTCATGGGGTGATGGAAGTGCGAGAAGCCGATCGCAAGGCCGGTCACGGTGTCGGCGATCTCCACGCGCCGATCCTCAATCGTGGTGATGTACTGGAAGGTTCCCGAATCGATTTGCGAGGTGCAGTCCTGCAGTCCCATCAGGCCCGGAGGGCGCGGCTGGCCGCCGGGAATCGCTCCACCCAGTGAAGGCCCACCGAAGGGGGCCGTGCGAAATCCGTTCTCGTGCCGTTCGCAGTCCGGGGCGAACGGCGCTTTGTGGCCATTGTTGTCGTCCAGCGCATCGTAGTAGGACTTGGCCATATGGATCATGCGACCGTGCGAATCCGCCCATTCATCGGGAATCTCCAGCGGAATGGCCGGACGCGGCTTCTGCAGGTTCGGATTGTTGGGGTCGCGCATCGCGACCACCAGGTGCTCGGCCTCGACGATCTTGCCGTTCACCAGTTTGAGCCTGAAGCCCACCTGCGAAGGCTTGCCGTCAACCTGCATCACGACCAGGCCGCCGACTTCCTGCGTCACCGGATCCGCCGCCACGATCTTGAATGCCGTCGGGGGCGATCCGGCCGTCTTCCACAGGCCTTCGCCGACCTTGATGCGCGTGACATTCTCGACCACCTTCACATCGCCGGCGATGGGCAGCTTGCCCGGATCGTGTGCGACCAGCGCGGCCAGGTAATTGTCGGCCAGCTTGAGCAGCGCGGCGCGATCCAGCGCCGTACTGGCCGCCTGCGCCATCCCCACCATCAGTAGCAGCGCCAGGGCGCCCAGCCATACCTTGAACTTCGACCTGTTCATGTCGCATCCCCCCTCAGGACAGTGCCCGTTCATTGGTTTCGGTCATCCCTAGTCTAGCCATTTCCCCCGGCTGTTACTTCTTCCTGGTCGCGCGCTTGGCGTGGGCCGCGAGATTGGCCGCCAGCGCCGCACGGATCAGCTGCTTGAACGCCGCTTCATTGATAGTCTCGCCCTCGCGCAGGTCAATCGCGCGCCGCACATTTCCTTCCAGGCTGGAATTGAACAGCTTCTTCGGATCCTTCAGTGAGGCTCCGCGGTGGAAGGTCAGCTTCACGACCTGCTTGTAGGATTCGCCCGTGCAGATCCCGCCATCGTGAGCCCAGACCGGGACGCCCCGCCATTTCCACTCCTCCTGGACCTCGGGGTCAGCCTCATGAATGAGCTTGCGCACACGCGCCAGGGTCACGCCGCGCCAATCGCCCAGTTCCTTGATCCGTTGGGTGATGTTCGCAGCAGCCGACTCGCCGTCCGGAGCGCCTTTCGCCTTCATGTTCCTGGGGATCCGCAAGAGTGACGCGCCAACTGTAACAAGCGCTCGGCTGGATTACACTTGCTGGGCGCTTCGCTGTTTGGAGACCTTGATGATCACTCATTCGGGGGGCTGTCACTGTGGCGCAGTGCGCTTCGAAGTCCTCGCCCCGGCCGTGCTGCAGGTCTCGGACTGCAATTGTTCTATTTGTATGAAATCAGGCTATCTGCACCTGACGGTGCCGAAGTCACGCTTCAAGCTGCTGCAGGGTGCCGATGTCCTCACCACCTACCAGTTCAATACGCGCACGGCCAAACACTTGTTCTGCTCGGTCTGCGGCATCAAATCCTTCTATGTGCCACGGTCACATCCCGATGGTTTCAGCGTCAACGCACGGTGCCTCGATGAGGGAACTGTAGAGAAGCTTGAGGTGAGGGCAGCCAATGGACGGGAATGGGAAAAAATGTACCCGCAAGGGCACGGGCCACGTCTCGAGGAATAGCGTGCCCGCACTCACATGAATGCCAGTGTTCAGCCACCGCAGAGCAGCGCGGCTCCGCAGATCGAAACGCAGCGCCTGCGGCTCCTCGGTCACGGTATCCAGGACTATCCGTACTGCGTGGCAATGTGGTCGGATCCGCAGGTCGTCCGTTACACGATTGGCGAACCATCGCCGCCACAGCGCACCTGGCTAAGGATCCTCGCCTATCGGGGCCATTGGGCGTTGTTGGGATTCGGCTATTGGGCGGTACACGAAAAGGCCTCGGGCCAGTATATCGGCGAGCTTGGATTTGCCGATTTCAGACGCAACATGAAGGTGTCCCTGGAGGGGATGCCGGAACTGGGTTGGGCGCTGGCCCCAGCGGCGCAAGGCAAAGGGTATGCGACCGAGGCGCTCAAGGCCGCCGTTGCCTGGGGTGATGGGCATTTCAAATCGCCGCGCACCGCCTGCATCATCCACCGTGACAATGAACGATCGCTGCGCGTTGCCGCCAAACTCGGTTACGCGACAGTGCTGCAGGCTGCCAACGAGGGCGAACCGAATATCATTCTGGCGCGTGATGCGCCCGCGCATTCTTCTTACCCATGAGGGCACCCATGAAAGTCGAAGGCCAATGCCATTGCGGGCAGATAGCGTTTGAAGCCGAGATCGATCCGGACAATGTAAGCATTTGTCACTGCACCGACTGCCAGATTCTCACCGGCTCGGCCTATCGAGTCACCGCACACGTTCCCGCGGCACACTTTGTTCTACGATCCGGCACTCCCAAGATCTACATCAAGATCGCCGAAACCGGTAACCAGCGTGCGCATGGATTTTGCGCCAACTGCGGCACACCGATTTACGCCACCGATGTGAACGAGCCACGCTCTTACGGAATCCGCGTCGGCACCTTGAAGCAACGAAGCGATCTGGCACCCCGAAAGCAAACCTGGTATCGCTCGGCCCTGAGCTGGGTCACCGATCTGCGGGCGATTCGCCAAATTGACCGCCAGTAGCCGCGATCCGCTCATGGGCTCAAAACCAGGGCCGGTTTGACAGATCGATGGCGGCCGGAGTACGAAGATCGATGGCATCACACATGCGAATCGGGGGCTTATGAAGGCGTCATCTGGTCTTTGCAGCGCGCTGCTTGGCAGCGCTCTTTTTGCCGTCACTCCGGCGATTTCCCAGGAGGCACCGGCACCGGACCCTAAAGACCCCCACTACCAGACCACGGGCGAGCAGGATCGCAGCTACACCTTTCCCGGTACTGGCGAGCAGATCGCCTATCACCTCTACGTTCCTGCGAAATGGACGCCGTCGTTGAAGCTGCCGCTGGTGATCGTCACACACGGTGCCGGCCAACCGGCGGCGGCCCCCTTCCAGCGGCCGGTGGCCAGCCCCACTCTGGCCAAGACGGCCGAGGAACGCGGTTATATCGTTGCAGCGGTTACGGGTTACCACGCCAACGCAACCGGAGTCGGTGGCTGGAATGTGCCCTACAAGATGGTGCTGGTGCCGCGGCCGCCGGCCGCGCCGGGTGCCGGCGGCGGCGCGGCAGGCGCCCGGCCGGCACCGACCCCGCCTAGCGCCGAGGACTTCGAGCGAGCCGAGCAGGATGTCCTGTTCGTCACCGACCTTGTGGCGAAGGAATACCATGCCGATCCGCGGCGCATCTATCTGATGGGCAATTCCTCCGGCGGCAGCGCGGTGTGGACCTACGCCGCCCAGTATCAGCAACGCTGGGCCGCAATCGCCCCGAGTGCCGCGCCACTTGAGGATGCAGACTTTCCCTACGAGAAGCTCAGGAAGGTACCCGTGCTGGTGATTCACGGCGACAAGGACACGGTCATGGTGTTCGAGGCCAGCAAAGCCATGGTCGATCACGCCAAGACCAAGGGCGTCAATGCGACCTGGCTGCCCGTGGCCGGCGGCATGCACACCGATGCCTGGGCACAGCCGGAGGTGATCGAACAGATCTTCAACTTCTTTGATGCTCACCAAAAGAGGCGCTGAGAATCCACATGGACTTGAGCAACGACGGCCTGATACCCGCCACTGAACTGGCCGCAAGGCGGCGCGCCGCCTTTCCTGCGGAAAGCCAGGCGTACGCCGATGCGCGACAGCGACTGCTGGCCGAGGAGATCGAGCTGCGCCGGCATTTGGAGCGCGTCTCTGAGCAGCGGCGCGCCCTGCCGCCAGGGCCTGTGATTCAGAAGAATTATCGCTTCACCGATCGCAACGGGACCGACAACGGCCTGCTGGATCTGTTCGGCGCGCACCACACCCTGGTCACCTATATGTGGATGTACGGGCCGCAGCGCGCGCGGCCCTGTCCGATGTGCACCAACTTCCTGGGGCCCCTGAACGCCAATGCCAACGACATCAGCCAGCGCGCGGCATTGAGGATTCTCGGTCGCTCACCGGTCGAGCGGCAGCTGGCGTTTGCCAAGGAACGCGGCTGGCAACACCTCGAATTCGTGCAGACCCTGAATGACGATTACGCCCGCGACGTGGGCGCGCTGACTGCTGATGGCCAGGAGTATCCGGCGCTGGTGGTCTACCAACGCGATGGCGTGCAGGTGCGGCTTTTCTGGGCCGCCGAGATGAGCGGGGAGATGGCCGATCCTGGCCAGGATCCGCGTGGTGCGCCGGATCTGGCGCCGCTGTGGAACATCCTTGATATGACGCCCGAAGGTCGCGACCCGCATTGGTACCCGAAGTTGAGTTACTGACTACCGGGCCCACGCCCGCTCAGAGTCTGGTGAACCCGTCCGCGCTCCAGGCCTCCGAGCCGACTCCGTTGTGGACGAAGAACAGACCGGCGGGATCGAACTTCTGCTTGATTTTGACGAGCTGCGCATAGTTATCGCCCCAGAACATCCGCTGCCAGTCCTGTTCGAAGTAGTTGGTCTCATTCACGTACGATCCGCTCGGCCCCGTGACCGCGCGCAGCTGGTCGACGCATTGATTGATGGCTTTCGCCGCGGCGCGACCCTTGAGGACGTCAGGTTCATGGCCTGCGATTCCCGGATACGCCGGTCCCTCGCCGCTGGCCACGATGGCCAGCGCAAAGGCGTTCAGCACCGCCGGATTCATCGCCGTGTCCCTGGCAGCGGCGATCGCATCAGGCGGGGCACCCGCGAGCCCCTTGTTGAAATGCAACTCGATGTCCGCGTGCCGCGATCCGGCGAACAAGGCGTCGGCCAGGCGCACCTGGGAGTCGCTCGCCAGCAAGGAAGCGGGCAGCCACAGCGATTCGTAGGCCCAGAGGTACTGTCCGACCTGACCCGCGTCCCCGCCCCACCACACGTCCGACGGTGCCGCCCCGGGACGATCGTCCCGCCGGGTGTTCGGACCGTGCATGACCTGCAAAAGGATATCGTCCATGATGGCGTTGAACGGATGGTGCTCGCGCGGCAGCACGCCTTCGGGCCAATGCTCTGCGATCCAATCGACGTCCCAGGTGCGCCGCGCCGGAAGGCAGGAGACAATCGGCCCCGGCCAAGGTATCGAATATCCATTGGGCGACTTCTTCACCCAGTCCAGAAAGGGCTGCCAGAGCTTTTGGGATTCCTCCAGACCCAGCCCCTGTGAGGCCATTCTGATCTCGAGTATGTTCTCGCGGCGTACCTTGACCTGTTCCCCCCAATGCTCGTTGAAGAGATGCTCGGCGTAGAAGCTGACGAAGGCGCGCAGCAGGCTGCGGTAAGCCGCCTCCGAAGGCGCTTTGATGTCGAAGTTGGCGTCACCGAAGTATTCGGGAAGCTCGTGCGTACGCACCGTGAGCTTGCTGACCACGCCGAAGGTGCCGCCGCCGCCGCCCTTGAGCGCCCAGAACAGATCGGGATTGATGCATGAGTTGGCGATCTGGATGCTGCCATCCGCGGTGACGACCTCGGCTTCCAGCAAGCTTCCGGCTGCTGTGCCATAGCGCTTGGAGTAACTTCCGAATCCGCCGCCCTGGATCAGACCGGCGACCCCGACGCTCGTGCATCCGCCACCCTGGACGTACCTGCCGCCCTGGGTTGTGACCGCCTGGTAGGCCTGCATCCAGTGGGTGCCTGCGCCCAGCGTGACGGCGTGCTGCGGCACGATCCGGCCCTGGCACCCCTGGGGTACGAAGGCGGAATGGATCTGGATATCGGTCATGTGGCGCGTCCAGATCATCAGCGAGTCAGGCGCGTTCGAGGCGCCCAGATAGCTGTGACCGCGGCCCTTGACGACCAGGCGCAGGTTGTTGTCACGCGCGAAATTCACGGCAGCGGCAATGTCGCGGGCATTGCGCGCGGCAACGGCATAGACGCTGGGCTGCGTGGCCCACGCATCGACCCAGCCGAGCGTCTGCGTCAGTCCCGGCTCATCGGCGATCAGATAGGGGTTTGTGAGCCCCTTCCTGAGCTGCTCGGCGGCGGGGCTGTCGGGAGCAGCCTTTAGCAAGTTGAGCGGAAAGTGCACCGGGAGCAGGTTGCCGCCAACGGCATCGTTGAGCCGCTGCCAGCTCCCCGGCGATGGCCACGCCGCATCGGACAAGCGTACCCGGCGAACGTTCGCGTTCACACCCGTATTGGCCAGCAGGCGACGCGGCAGAGCGGGCAGCAGCAGCATGAGTCCGGCGGACTTGAGAAGTTCTCGTCGCTTGTTAGACATGAATGCCCTCAATCACCGGCGCCGCCGCCAAATCAGCCGCGAACGTTGATGGCATATCCGCCATCGACGTTGAGCTTCGCGCCGTTGATGTAGGCGGCCCGATCGGATGCAATGAATACGACCGCGTCAGCAACCTCGCGCATGCTCCCCCAGCGTCCGGCGATGATGCCCCAATCACGACAGGTCTCATCGAGGAACTGCTGCTTCGACAACCGGCGTTGCCCGCCAGCGTTCTGGGCCCAGCTCTCGCGCCATTCGGTGGCGATGAGTCCGGGAATCACCGAGTTAACGGTGATGCGCGCGCCCGCCAGGTCGGCGGCCAGATATGAGGTAACGTGATTCATCGCTGCATTGTTCAGGCCGTGCGTCAGCGCCGAAGTGAGCACACTCGAGCCGGCGATGCCGCTGATGTTGATGATGCGCCCCGTACCATCGGTGGGCATGTGGGGAATCATCGACTGCGTCACCCGCAGCATGCCGAGCACCTTGGTGTCGATGTCGTCGCGCCAGTCCGAATCCGGCCATTGTATCTGCCGCTCGGGGCGTTTGATCGGGCCGCCGGCGTTATTCACCAGGATATGCAGCGGACCAAACTCAGCGCGCGCACGTTCCACCGCGGCGGCCACCGCCGCGGCGTCACGGATATCCGTCGGCAAGGCGAGCACGGCGGTGCCGGTGGCGGCGCGTATCTCATCGGCCGCGCATTGCAGCACCGCGTGGCTGCGCGCGAGCAATGCAATGCGAACCCCCTCTTCTGCAAGGCCGAGCGCTATCGCCCTGCCGATGCCCTTGCTGGCGCCGGTTATGAGCGCGGCTCGTCCCTTAAGTCCCAGCTCCATGGCGCTGCCCCTGACACGGCCAAATGCCGATCGGGAGACATTCTGCGACGCTTTGTTCTGGCGTGCACCCTTAGTGTCGAGGGTGAGTGCGCCTGTGGTTCACAGCTGGAACTCGTTGAACTGATCCAGATCCTCAATCAGCCCGGTTGACTGCGACGGACGCCATCCGAGACGCTGCTGAGTCAGTGCGCTCGAGGCTGGACCGTCCATCCCGGCAAATGCCGACAGCCACCCGAAATGGGTCGTCGCGTCGGCCCCGGACTTCGACATGACCGGTACTTTCAGGCCCCGACCGATGGCCTGGGCGATCTCCCTGAGCGGTACGCCTTCCTCGGCAACGGCGTGGTAGGTCGCTCCAGCAGGTGCCTTTTCGAGCGCCAGCCGGTAGACCGGTGCCACATCGAGGCGATGCACGGCGGACCAGCGGTTGCGCCCCTCGCCGATGTAGGCCGATACGCCTTTTTCGCGCGCGGCCGCGATCAGAAAGCTGACGAGCCCGGCCTTGTCGCGATCGTGCACCTGAGGCAGCCGTACCACGCAGGCGCGCACTTTCCTGGGAATCAGCGCCAGGGCGACCTGCTCGGACACTCGGGGAATCGAGTGGTCATCAGGAGCCGGGGTATCCTCCGTTGCCAGCTGACCGGGCTTGACCAGCAAGGTGCCAGAGGTCACCACGAGCGGGCGATCTGAGCCCGCCAGTGCCGCCCCGATGGCCTCGATGGCGCGCCGGTCGATCTCGCAGTTTTCCTTGAATTTCGAAAAGTCGTGATTGAACGCCGTATGAATGACGCCATCTGCCAAGGCCGAGCCGGCACTCAGACTCTGCAGATCTTCAAGATGGCCCCGATGCACCTGCGCACCGGCGCTGGCCAATGCCTTAGCACCCGCTTCAGAGCGCGCCAAACCCAGCACTTGATGACCGGCACGAATCAGGTCCCGAACCACGACCGTACCAATGAAGCCGGTGGCACCTGTTACAAAAACACGCATGGGAATTTCTCCTTCATTCGCTTGAGCATAGGATCCGCGATTGAAGCCGGGCGGGCCATGCCGTAACGTCCGAATTACTTTTGCGATCGTCCGGAGCGGCCCATGGATCCACTTTCCGACGTGCTCTCGCTGTTGAAACTGCACAGCTATGCGTGCGGCGGCTTTGATGTGGGCGCGCAGCTGTGCATTCAGTTCTCCAAGCACGCCGGCATCAAGTGCTACGCCCTTGTTTCAGGGCAGGCGTGGCTCTCGGTCGAGGGTGTCTCTGAACCGGTGCTGCTGAAGGCCGGAGACTGTTTCCTGCTGCCACGCGGACTGCCTTTCTGCCTGGCAAGCGAGCTGGGGCTGCCGCCCGTCGACTTCTTCACGCTGCGCAAGGATGCGAAAAACGGCGCCATCGGCCAGTACCACGGCGGCGGACAATTCTTCATCGTCGGTGGCCACTTCGCACTGGCCGGTAACCACACCGGCATCCTGCTCGGAGCGCTCCCGGCTATCGTGCATCTGCAGAAGGAATCGGATAAGACGGTGCTGCGCTCCTCAATAGAGCGGCTGATGGAGGAATTGCGCGAGCCTCAGCCGGGGGGCCACCTGATCGCACAGTATATTGCCCACACGATGTTGCTTCAGGCCCTGCGCCTGCATCTTTCCGATGCGTCGCACGATCAAGTTGGCTGGCTGTTCGCCCTGGCCGACAAGCAGATAGGCGCCGCAATCACCGCCCTGCACGAGAAACCGGGCCATCGTTGGACTTTGTGGGAGCTTGCCGAGCGCGTAGGCATGTCGCGCTCGACCTTTGCTCAGAAATTCAAGGACACCGTGGGCGAGTCGCCCATGGAGTATCTGACGCGTTGGCGCATGCTGGTGGCCGGAGAGAAGCTGGTCAGTTCCACTGATCCGGTGTCGGTCATTTCACTGGCGCTGGGCTATGAATCCGAAGCCGCCTTCAGTACCGCTTTCAAGCGCGTTATGGGCTGCTCGCCACGGCAATATGGGCGCGGCGATCGGCCTGGCGCCCGCGCACACTGAGGCTTCGGGGATCCCCTACACTGACAGAATGGCGCGCCCGGAGAGATTCGAACTCCCGACCTCATGGTTCGTAGGCTGATGGTCATATGCGTCTAAGCCCTTGATCCGAAGAAGAAAATCGCCTCCAACGGTCTGAATATATTTAGGCACTCCGGCATCGCAAAGCCTTGGTTTTCAAGGACAATCTTTCGGATATTCAGCGGGCTTTTCCAAAGGAGGGCTGACGGTTAGCCGCCATCAGGTAGTTTCCTGTTGCTGAGCGCCCCGCTAAGATTATTGGCGAGTGTAGAGCTTCGCAGGGACGAGCCCCGCTTTGAGCGCCTCATAACCACGGAGGCTTGCTCAAAATGAATCTCTTACAGCTCAAGAAAAACAATCACGGCTATCACGTTCAGCTGGCACCCCTGGCAATTCACCTTGACTCTCTCGGTCGGGAACTTCCAGCCCGGAACGATGATTGGGTCATCCAACAGGTAACGGACACAGATGTTGTGCTTTCTGCGCCGGGGCCAGCGCCCGTCGTGTTGAAACTCGGCGCTGACCATATTCAGAGCTTCCTGTCGAATCCGGGCCGAGAATCCCCGGGTGGTATTCGGTACGGGTTGCTCAAGCTTCATGTGCAGGCATTCATCAAAGACGGACAAGTGGTGTTAGTTCCGTGCCGCTTCCCGGGCGAACGAGTGGACCCACTGCCCGTGCAGATCATTGAAACGGATGTTGATTTCCAGTATCCCAACGACAGCGGCATTCAGCAACGCTGCGAGCAGGGTGGCTGCCGCTTGTACTGGTCAAAAGAGTCAGACGTGAGCCGACGGGTCAATCTGGAAGGCTGGGAGCTAGTCATCGAGCGTGACGCCAACGGCGTACTCCGCAGTTTTCGCTGCGGGCGAGAGCACAACCGGATGATATTGATTGAAACTCGAAAGCCGGATCTCCAAGCTATGACCAGATTTCCGTACTGGAGACAGCAGCCGGGGCTGGTGTCGTGCACAGTGACCGCGGACGCGTCGGCGCTGGAATTTCGCTTTCAAGACCCGACCAACGCCATGGGATTCCTGCTTCGAATGGGGCGAGACCCAAGCATGTTTCGCTGCGTAATGCAGCCTGGGCGAGTTGATACCGTGCTTGCGTATCCGACAAGCAGCATTGCAGCCTAGCATTCGTTGGCCGGTTTCTCCGCATCAGCCTGCGGAGTATTAGACGCCCGATCCCGTATAGAATCCCCGACGGTCACTCGCGTTCCCGATCCCGGACCGGACAGATAACTTTTGCCAAATGACCGCTCCGACTCACGTAGAGTTTCCGCAGCCTAACGATCCATCGGTGCTCGCATGGAGGTACCTGGACCTTCCGAAGTTGCTTTCGCTTCTGTTGAAGAAGGAACTGCACCTTACGCGCCTCGACACTCTGGCAGACACGTACGAGGGCACCCTCCCCCTTCAAACCAGAGACACGACGCTTGCAGAACTGCGGCGGACAATTACGTCCGAAAAGGCGTGGCCGATGGTCGAAAAGGCCGTGCATTTTGCCCGACAGTTTCGCACACCGGAAACGACCAAAGACTTCATGGCCCGCTATATGGGCGCGACTCCAGAAGGGGCATCAGACAACTTCTCTGCCACTTTTGGCATATTCACCATCTTTGCCATGGTCCAACTGATGAGGATCGGCGCGGCGGCTGCCTTAGCAAAACTGGAAGCGAGCGGCG
>DATHMK010000026.1:0-98278 GCA_035487155.1 Steroidobacteraceae bacterium | reverse complement strand
GGCGACCTCATCTTCTTAAGTGCCAAGGATAGGCTGCAGCGGCGGGGTGGTCGACCCTTTTGGTACGAAAGGCCCGTCCAGCGCCATGGGCCGCCCGATCGGCATCAGACGATGCATACCCCGGTGACCACCAGGCCCTTCTCGTAAAGGTAACGCCCACGCCAGGGCCCGGCACAGCGCTGAGCAATTTGTAACGATCGTGTCGGCCATATTTCGAAGTGGCCCGACTCGATGCTGACGCGGATGTCGGCGAAGTCCAGCCATTGTGCGGTCAGGGCGTGCTGACATTTGTAGAACGCTTCCTTGGCGCTGAACATCAAAGTCGCGGCGCCGAGGGCCGTGGGCGCATCCAGCGACTCGAGCACCGCGAGTTCCTCGGCCGTGCAGATGCGCCGCCACAGGTGCGGTTTGACTGAAGAGGCGGGCTCCGCATCCAACCCCAGCGCGCGAATCTGCGCGGTTCGCGCCACCACCGCGGCACAGAAGCCGCCGGTGTGGGTGATACTGCCTGTGATCCCGGCTGGCCAGCCCGGCGCGCGATCGGTTCCCACCGGTAACTCAATGGCACCATATCCCAGCTGCGACAAAGCCGCGCGCGCACAGGCGCGCCCGCCCGCAAATTCGTGGATGCGCTTTGCGACGGCCCTCGCCACCGCCTCGCGCTCCGCGCCGAGCAGCGTCTGCGCCGCGTAGGTGTCCCACGTTTGATAGGCCACCGCCCCTTCAGCAAACAATGCCGCAATGAGTGGCGCCGCGTTCACGCTTTCAGGCGACGTCTGATTGAAAGCGAGTCGCACTATGTGAATTGGAATTCATCAACGATTGAACGGCGCGCGGCTTTTTCAGGACTCACAAATTGATAAAATGTTTTGCCGGAAATCCACTCCAATCATTGAACCAAATGGTCGCATCTGATTCAAATCCAGATGATCCTGGAGTAAGATCCGCGCCTGCAATTTTTATGAAGACAATCCTTATCGGAGCTAGCAATGCCGCGTACCACACGCCGTAAACGTGTTCTTTGGACCGCCGATGAACTGAAAACCCTGAAAAAACTGGCAGGCAAAGAGGGCGTACGCAAGATCGCCCGTCAGTTGAAACGCAGCGAAGCTGCGGTTCGCTTCAAGGCCTGGCAGAAGCGGGTCAAGCTGGCCGTCAAGAAGGCGAAGGGCGGTTAACCACTACCGCTAGCGTCGGCCGCGAAGACCACCGGATCGCTTGAGAGCTGCGGCCCCCGGCACGACCGAGGGCCGCGGCGGCACAACCGGCTCATCGACAATGCGCCCCGCATCAAGAAGATTCCCATCGAGTAGTTGCGCCGGCGCACGGACCGGGCCGATGACGTGCTCGGGCGCACCGCGCACCAAGGTTCGGACGGTGAGGGCGTTTGCAGGCGCTACCACCGCCGTTCGCAGGCCCTTGGGGGCTGCCAGGTTGTAACTGACGGCGGCGAGCGCCCGGATCTCATCCCAGTCGATGCTGCCCTGATCCAGACGCAGGCCAAACCAGCCGCGGCGGCCGATGAAGCGCGGCAGGTAGAACCGATCGGGCGCACGTTTGACATGTTCCAGGTGTTCGCCGAGGCGCGATTTGAAACAGGCGGCCGTAATGCCGTCGCCGCCCAGACTTCTCAGGAAGTAGGCGAATATCTTGCCGCGCACGCGAAAGTCCGCGTGGGCACCGCAGTTCGTGCGCTCCGCTTCGGGCCAGCCCAGGCACACCGCGCTCAGCAGGCGCAGCCGACGATCTTCTTTTGTTCGGGCAGCCATACGACGCCCCCCGATCCACCCCTTATGTCCAGCTCTGAGCCTACCATGGGCGCCAGAGTACTGGTCAAATCATGAACCTGCCGCGCTCGGTTAATGTGTGGACTCACCTGGAGCGTGGCCACTGTCCGCGCCGTGGACGAGTTGTCCCGGCATCGCGGCTGTCACACAAAATTCATCCATGAGGGTGCCGCCGATAGGCGATGCGTCACATTCGCGGGCGGACCGGGCGACATAGTCTGGCCGGCCAATAGGGTATGAGGCTCTGGCGCGGGGCTCCGTGGGCTCGCGGTTGCACCTGCCCGATGCACTCTTCGCGGCGGCGCTGCGTGCCGAGCTATCGATGGAGCTGGAGCGCGCCTGCATGACGGCCGCCTTGCGCGATTTCGCGACCCTTCAGATCGAGGGACGTCTCTTCCTCAACGTTCTGCCGCAGACGCTGAGCGGCTGGCGTACGCCGCGATGAACTGCTGATACTGCTCAGCAAGCCGCTGTATCCGGAAGTGTACAACCGCAAACCGGTCTCGGCGGTCATGGACGCTAACGTCGTGCGCATCGATGCGCGTGCGCGCCTGGATCAGGTGAGCCGCCTGGTGACCGCACGGTCCGCCTCGGGGCGTCGCGATGACTTCATCATCACCCGCCACGGCGCCTGTCTGGGAATGGGCCAGATGATCGATCTGTTGCGGCAGATCACGGCGCAACAGATTCAGGCGGCGAAACATTCCAATCAGCTGACGGGCCTGCCCGGCAACCGCGAGATCCAGTCGCACCTGAGCCAATGGCTGTCGCGCCACCAGCCGTTCGTCGCCTGTCATCTGGATCTGGATCACTTCAAGATATTCAATGACAGCTACGGGTATGCGCGCGGCGATCAGGTGCTGCTGCATGTGGCCGAGACGCTGGTGCGCAACCTGCGCCAGCGAGTGGATTTCGTCGGGCACGTCGGTGGAGATGGCTTCGTGTTCCTGCTGCGCAGTCAGGATTGGTCGCTGCGACTGATGAGTCTGCTGGAGGATCTGGCCGCCTCGCTGCCGAATTTCTACGACGGCGAACATCGCGAAGCCGGTTTCATCGTGGGTCGCGATCGCGATGGCGAGGAACGTCACTTCGCGTTGCTGTCGGCCTCGATGGCGGTGGTTCAGATCGACGGCGACCCGAGCGCGACCTCCGAACTGGTGGCCGAACGCCTGCGCCGGGCGAAGAAGGCCGCCAAGGCACAGGCGGGGTACTCCTGTGTGCTGATCAACCCCGACGGGCGAGTGCTCGATCTGATCGCGCCCGAGGCCGTGGCCGTCAGCGGCGAGCCCGTCCAGGTACCGATGCTGCTAGGTTGAAGGCTCTGAACCGGGCGGGGCCGTATCAGTCACCGGCAGTTCAACGGTCGGAGCCTCGGACACTGCGACCGGCGTGGACGGTCGTGCGACCGGTCGGGGCCGGGGTCGGCGCGCCTTGGTTTTGATCGCGGGCTTGGTGAGCGCGGGTTTCGCGACCGCGGACTTCGAGACGGCGCGCTTCTTGACCGGCGCCGGCCGCTTCTTCGCCGCCGGCTTCTTCACCGGTTTCTTCGCAGCGACCTTGATGGTCGACTTCAGGGCCGGCTTTGCGGCTGTCTTGGGCCGATGAGTTTTCTGCTGCTTCCTTTTCGCAGCAGCGTTGACCTTGGGTGCGCTCGGACGGACCGCCTTGGATCGGCGCGCCTGCTTCCAGGCCTTGCGTGCGGCGCTCGCGCGCTTGCGGGCACGCCGCACTTCACGCTTGGCGTCCTTGATCCGCTTGCGCGCGCGTTTGAGTTCCTCTTTGGCGAGTCGGACGCTTTGCTTGGCGACATCCACGCGCAATCGTGCGCGCGCGACCGAGGCGGCGAGCTCGGCGTTGGCTTCAGGTGTCTTGCGTTCCGTCGTCGCTGGGGATTGCTTCATGATGGCTACTTGATGTAAAGCGGGCGCAGCGAAGTCTCTCGCGACGCGCCGTGCAAGGCAAGGCATTGCCGAATCGATGCGTCAAGCGATCGGCGCAATTGACATGGCGCGCGTGCGCGGTTACGCATTGTGCGCCACAGTTATCCACAGAAGCTGTGTATAACTGTGTGCAAACACCCACTTGAAAATCTCGTAGATGCGTTGCCTGAAGGGTTTCCGTTAAGGTGCGCAAAATCTGAACACATACGCGTCAATTCGCACCTTGCGGGATCAACCGGGCCATGAGTCGCAGTGCACCAGCGAACCACGACATTCCTTGACCGTCTGGCGCACGCCGTGGGCGTCGAACCGCTGCACGCGGTGCCGCTGCGCTTCATCTGCAGCGAGATATTCAGCGCCCACCGCGAGGAGGAGGTCGAGCATATCCTGGCGGCCGGTGCGCCGGAGACCACTCCGGCGCTCGCATCGGTGTCGACACAGTGGCCGCGGCCCTGGGTTTTCGGGCGCTTGCTGGTGCTGGCACTGGCGGCGTACGGCGCGTTCCTCCTGGCGTGGACGCAGAGCGGAAATCGCAATCTGATTCCGGGACTGATCCTCACCGGCTCCTTCGCCGTGCCGATGTCCATCCTGGTGCTGTTCTTCGAGTGCAACGTCAGGCGCAACGTGTCGCTGTACCAGCTGATGCGTGTGTTGCTGCTGGGCGGCGTACTCGCGCTGCTGTTGTCGCTGTTGATGTACCGGGTTGGTGCAGCTTTTCTGATGCAGGGACTGGGCGCATCGATCGCCGCCCTGGTCGAAGAGCCCGCTAAACTTTTTGCGCTGGGGATTCTTATCAACAACCCGCGCTATCGCTACACCTTGAACGGATTGGTGCTGGGCGCCGCGGTGGGGACGGGCTTCGCGGCCTTCGAGTCCGCCGGTTACGCCTTCCGCGCGGGACTCGAGGACGGCTCGCTGGTCATGCGCGATGTCATACTCAGTCGCGGGGTCCTCGCGCCCTTCACGCACATCGTCTGGACGGCGATGGCGGCCGGCGCGCTCTGGCGGGTCAAACAGGCGCAGCCGTTCAGGTGGCAGATGCTGGCAGATCCGCGCTGGCGCCGCGTGATGGCGGTGGCGGTGCTGCTGCACATGGCCTGGGACTCGGGCTACGAGTTCGGCGGTCTGCTCTACCTGATGGTCGGGCTGGCGGGCTGGTTCATGGTCGCGAGCCTGATTCAGGAGGGGCTGGCAGAGGTCCGCCTCGAGCAAGCGCGGTATTGAGCAGCACCGCGAGGCGCCGGCCGGCCAGCGCAACCTGCGCGCGCGCGATGTTCTGCGCCCGGTGACGGTAGGCGTCGGTCAGCGGATAGGGACCCGCCCCCAATCCGATCGGTGTCGCGTACACCGCGTGGCGGGCGATCCGGCCGCTCTCATCCAGCCAGTCCGCAATGCGGGTGTCGGTCACCTGGTGCCCGGGCGGCGTCGGCAGTTGCCGCGCCAACACGAGGGCCTCGTCCGGCCCCCCCCGTCCGAGTACCCGGTCCCAGAAATAGTGCAGCTCCTGCCGGCAGGGAGGATCGCACAGCCGGATCCGATTGCCGCCAAGATCCCCTTGCGGCAGGTCATGGGTGAACCGGGATACGGCATGCAGGGGTTGGTGAAGATCCCCGACCAGGTGCAGCACCCAGGTGAGATCGTAGGAGCGCAATGTTGCCGGCGCCTTCGGGTCGGCGAGCACCCGGCGAAAGTCCGCGATGCGTGTGGCAGCATTCGGCGTCGGCACCTCGGGCAGGGGGGTCGCGTCGGGCGAGAACGGCACGTCCACGAAATGCCAGTAGCGGTGTTCGTGCCGGTCCTCGTAGCCGATGTTCTGATTGGCATCCGCGCCTTCCGGACGGTCGCCGTCGTCCAGGTATCCCGCCTCGTGCTTGATGGCATCCGCCCAGGTCGAGGCCCGCAGGAACGCGACCACATCGCGCTGGTCGGTGCTCGGCTCACTCACCCAATGCGCGTAGTCGGGGTTCAGACGCAGCAGGGCGGTGGCGCGCGCACGCGCCACCGGCGTCAGGTGCTCCCAGGCGACCGCCGCGACTGTCATATGACCGAAGTCATCCCAGGCCCGAACCCTCGCGCAGCCGAGCGCACCCAGACACAGCAGACTCAACACGCCCGACCGCAGGCGCACACGACGATAGTCCATAAAGCCTTTGACCTGACTGCTCGAGCCTGCTGCGGGCAACTGTTGTGGGGTCAAATCATGCCCTGTTTTGCGGCACTTTCACGGCGAAGAATTCCCGTAAAATCGCTGGCTTGCCATCCTTACTACGAATTAATAGAGAACGTATTGCAGTGCCGAGGCGCTCGTGTACGCTCCTCACCCCGTAGCGTTGTAATCAAATTGTTCTGATGCCGTTGGTTGCCAGCGTACTTATATTCCTCAATGGAGACGACTCGTGGTTAGCAAACTCGTTCCTGCTCTCGCCCTGATCCTGTTGGCCGGTCCGGTATTCGCCGCTGATGCGCCCTCTTCGGCACCGTCGGCTGATGCGAAGACCACCACGCACGCCAAGAAGCACCACGCGAAGAAGAAGAAGGCCTCTTCGACTTCGTCTGCTCCGGCTGCGAAGTAAGACCCGGTCATTCGATTCGATCGATGAAGAGGCCCGCTTCGGCGGGCCTCTTTGTTTGTATTCACGTTCCTGAAGATCGGCAGCGTGAGTGCTCAACCGGTCGCTGCCTGAGCCTCCTCGTCTTCATTCGGAACCAGTGCGACCAGCCGACCATCCAGGGGCAGGGCGGACAGTTCGAGATTGAACCCCGGCCCTTCGCGGTGCGGGAAGGCGACGCCCACTTTCGTCCAGCTCTTGGCCTTCTGGCCGGTTGAGCCTTCGAACTCACGGACGGTAAAGACGTTGAAATACGCGGCGGCGGATTTGCTCATGATGACTTCTCGATGAGCCCGGAAATTCCGGGCGCAGTCAGCATGGACGGTGGGCAAAGATTGCGGCAACGCGGCAATCTGGTGCGAAGGTGCAGTATGAGCCGCGCACCCGCACCCGGCAGGGCAGCCGCCTGCCTAAAGAAAATCGCCAATTTGAGAATCGTGTGTCCCGTGGAGCGCGGGACACACGACTTTCAATGCAGTAGGTCAGTACCGGCCGCCACCACCGCCGCCGCCGCCACCGCCGCTACGACGCGGACCGCCGCCGCCGCCGCCCGGACCACGGCCACCGCCACCCGGCGGGCGATCCTGGGCCTCGTTCACGCGCAGGGCGCGACCGCCCATCGAATAGCCGTTGAGGCTCTGGATGGCGCGGGAAGCGTCGGCATTGCTCATCTCAACAAAGGCAAAGCCGCGCGGACGACCCGTTTCACGGTCCATGATCACGTTCACGGACTCAACAGTCCCATGTTGCGCAAACAGAGCACGCACCTGGCTCTCGTCAGCGGAAAAGGGCAGATTTCCAACGTAGATTTTCGTCATATCACCTAACTCGCAGCTGAACATCAAGGGCGCGCTGGTTGCGAACCGCGGCGACACAATACACGTGTGAATGGGGTCCGCGCCAGTACGCCCCGATGCAAATATGGCTGCACAACGGCGGCTTTTACCCGGCGCAGCCCATGAGTTGACAAGTCCTGCCGGCGCGGCCCGGGTCAGGTCTTCAGGGAGTCCCAGAGGGCTTCCATCTTCTGGCGCAGCGCTGCGTCCGGCAGCGCGCCATGGGCGGCGGCCATGTTGTCCTGCAGGTGACCGACCGTCGTGGTGCCCGGTACGGTACAGGTGACGGCCGGGTGGGAGACCACGAACTTCAGAAACAGCTGGCTCCAGCTGGTCACCTGGATGGAGCCGGCCCAGTCCGGCAGGGGTTTGCCGGCGACCTGGCCGAAGACGCTGGCGGCGGCCCGCCGGCCGCCAAAAGGCGAATTGGCGATGACGGCGATACCTTTCTGCTGCGCCAAAGGCAGAACTTCATCCGCCGCACCCCGGTTGGCCAGGGAGTAGTCGACCTGGATGAAGTCCAGGGGCAGGCGCCGCATATAGTCCATCAACTTTCCGTGCTGCCCGGGACTGGAAGTCGTGATGCCGTAATAGCCGATGCGACCGGCCTTTTTCCACTCCTGGAGCACCGGGATCAGCGCTTCGACCCCGATCAGGTTATGCACCTGCATCAGGTCGATATGCTGGGTCCTGAGCCGGCGCATGGATTCCTCCATGGAGGCGGCGCCGGCCGCGGCGTCCGGTGTCATGACCTTGGTGGCCAGGAACAGCTGCTCGCGGTTGTGCAATCCGGCCATCAGGTCACCGATGACTTCCTCGGACCGACCATACAGCGGTGCGGTGTCGATCACGGCGCCACCTTGGACGGGCAGCTGCTCCAGCACCCCGCGGCGCGCCGACAGCTCATCGGCATCCGCCACGTTGTAGTTGTTGGTGCCGACGCCGATGACCGCAAGCTTCTGGCCCGAGGAGGGAATCGCCTTGGTCAGGGTGGCGCCGGTACCGGCGCCGAGCGCCGAGCGGCAGACCGCCATTCCGGCGCCGACGCTCAGGGCGGCCAGGAGCGCATCCCGGCGATTCATTCGAGGCGGGGTCATCTCATCACTCCTCACCATGGCCTGGTATGCATCCTACACCGGCGCCCCGCCACGGCGCGGCACCGGCGGAGCAGCCGGCTTTCCCGGCCGGCAACAGCCGCGGGCGGCGGGGCCGGGCTTGCTGCGCGCGCGGCGTTTCGGTCATGCTCGGTCGGATGATTTGTCTAGCGCAGCCGGATGCGGCAATTTTGGGCCGCAAGGCCACGATCCTCGAGGCACTGCGCAGCATCCTGGACCCTGCGGATGTCATTGACGATGACCAGCTGCTGCGAGCCTATGAAACCGACGCGCTGACCGCCTATCGGCAGCGCCCGCTGGCCGTGGTGCTGCCGCACAACACCCAGCAGGTCGCCGCCGTCCTGCGCTATGCGCTGCAGGAGGGCTTGCGGATCGTGCCGCGCGGGGCGGGCACCTCACTATCCGGCGGCGCCGTACCCGTCGCGGATGCGATCGTCGTGGGCATGGGACGCTTCAACCGCATTGTGGAAATCGACTATGCCGATCGCTGCGTGGTGGCGCAAAGCGGCGTGACGAATCTGGCGATCAGCCAGGCCGTGGCGGCCCGTGGCTTCTATTACGCACCGGACCCGTCCAGCCAGATCGCCTGCACCATCGGCGGCAATGTCGCGGAGAACTCCGGTGGCGTGCACTGCCTCAAATATGGCCTCACCACGCACAATGTCCTGGGGCTGGAGATGGTCACACCCGATGGGGATATCCTGCGCCTGGGCGGCCGGCACCTGGATGCCGGTCACTACGACCTGCTGGGTCTGATGATCGGCTCGGAGGGGCTGCTGGGCATCGTCACTGAAGTGACGGTGCGCATCCTGCCCAGGCCGCAGACGGCGCGTGCCGTTCTGATCGGCTTCGGCACGGCCAGCGGCGCCAGCGACTGCGTCGCGGATGTGATCGCCGCCGGCATCATTCCGGCGGGACTTGAAATGATGGATGCTCCGGCCATCCGCGCGGCGGAGGAGTTCGTGCACGCCGGCTATCCACTTGACGTTGCAGCGCTGCTGATCGTCGAGCTCGACGGCCCCGCCGCGGAGGTCGATGAGCTGATCACGCGGGTGCACGGCATCGCCAACCGGCACGGTGCAAGCTCCTGCCGGGCTTCCACGGATGAAGCCGAGCGTCAGCGCTTCTGGGCCGGGCGCAAGGCGGCGTTTCCGGCCGTGGGGCGCATCAGCCCAGACTACCTGTGCATGGATGGCAGCATTCCGCGGCGCCATCTGGCGCCCGTGCTGCAGTCGATCGCGGAGCTCGCGCAGCGTCACGGCCTGCGCGTGGCCAATGTGTTTCATGCCGGAGATGGCAACCTGCATCCGCTGATTCTGTACGATGCCAACGTTGCGGGGGAACTGGAGCGTGCCGAGGCATTCGGCAGCGACATCCTCAGATTGTGCGTCGATGCCGGTGGCGTGCTCAGCGGTGAACATGGCGTGGGCCTGGAGAAGCGGGATCTGATGACCTATCAGTTCGGTCCGACGGATCTTGAAGTTCAGCACCGTATCAAACGCGTGTTCGATCCGCAGCTGCGGTTCAATCCCGGCAAGGTGTTTCCGGCCCTGAGCCGCTGTAGTGAGCAGGGCCGCGAGCATGTGCACGCGCAGGCAGCCCCTGGCGCGCACGCCGGGCTGCCACGGTTCTAGTTGGCAAACAGCAATGACGAGTGAGCACTTCACGAGCCTGCGCCCTGGCACCGAGACCGAGCTGGTGGAGGTTCTCAGCGCGCCCGGCCCGGCCTTTGAACTGGTGGCCGGGGGCACCAAGCGTGGCATCGGTCGGCCAGTGGATGCCACGTTGCTTGATCTGTCGGGCTTGAGCGGCGTCGTGGATTATCAGCCAGGCGAGCTGGTACTGACCGCAAGACCGGCAACCTCGCTGCGGCAGATCGAAGCGTTGCTCCAGGAGCAGCACCAGCGCCTGGGATTCGAGCCGCCCACCGGGGCGTTGCTGGACCCCTCAGGCGAGCAGACCCTGGGCGGCGTGCTCATGGCCAACAGTTCCGGCTCGCGGCGCGTCACCGCAGGGTCCGCACGCGATCATTTCATCGGCTTCAGAGCCGTCAACGGGCGCGGCGAGGCCTTCGTGGGTGGCGGCCGCGTGGTCAAGAACGTCACCGGTTTCGACCTTCCCAAAGTACTGGCCGGATCCTGGGGAACACTGGCGGCGCTCACCGAGGTCACCGTGCGTGTGGTGCCGGCCGCTGAATCCGAGTGCACGCTGCTGTTTACGGTCGAGGGGGTGCAGGCCGCCGTGGAGCTGTGTTCGGCGGCGCTGGGATCCACCTGCGAGGTGTCCGCGGCCGCCTTCGTGCCCGCACGCGGGGTGGCGTTGCGCCTGGAAGGCCTGGCGGCTTCGGTGCAAACACGGATCGCCGGTTTGCTGGCTGCCCTGAAGCGCTCACCGCAGGCACACCTGGATGCAACAGCCTCGCGGGAATTGTGGCGCCAAGTGGGTGCGGCGTCGGCTCTGGCGCGATATCCGGTGATCTGGCGCTTGTCGGTGCCGCCAAAACAGGCGGCGCGCATCCTCGAGGCGATTGAAGCGGAGGAATTCCAGCTGGATTGGGGGGGCGGACTGATCTGGGTTGGCGCGACCCGGGTGGATGTGGCGCGCATCCGCGGTGCGCTGCACGGCGGACATGCCACTTTGGTGCGGGCGCCGCTGGCCGAGCGGCGCAGCAACGCCGTGTTCGAGCCCCCGGCGCCGGCCATCGCCGCGCTGGCCGCGCGCTTCAAGGCCGCGTTTGATCCGCAGGATCGATTGAACCCGGGACGCATGAACTGATGCAGACCCGGTTCGACAACGCGGCGCTGCTGGATCCGGACACGGCGGAGGCCGAGAAGGTACTTCGCAAATGCGTGCATTGCGGATTCTGCACGGCAACCTGTCCGACCTACGTGCTGCTTGGGGATGAACTGGACAGTCCGCGCGGCCGGATCTACCTGATCAAGGACATGCTGGAGCAGAACCGGGCGGCGAGCGAGCTGGTGGTGCGGCACCTGGACCGCTGTCTGTCCTGTCTGGGATGCATGACCACCTGTCCCTCGGGCGTGCACTACCAGCACCTCATCGATCATGCGCGCGAGCATGTCGCGCGCACCTACCGCAGGCCGCTGGGCGAACGGTTCTGGCGCGCCGTGCTGGCCAAGGTCCTGCCGTTTCCGCAGCGCCTGGCGCTGGCGCTGCGGCTTGCGGCGCTGCTGCCGCGGCGCTTGCGCGGCTCGCCGCTGCTGGCAGCGCCGCTGCGGGCGATGCTGCGCCTGGTGCCAGCGCCCATCCCGCAACCTGCCGCGTGGCAGCCTGTGGCAAAACCGACGCTGGCACGCGGCCGTGTGGCGCTGATTCTGGGCTGTGCGCAAGGCGTGCTCACCCCGGAAACTCACAGCGCCACGCGCCGGCTGCTGCTGCGGGCCGGTTGGGAGGTGGTGCCGGTAACCGGCTGCTGCGGTGCCTTGACGCAGCACCTGGGTCGGCGCAAGGAGACCGATGGATTTGCCGCGCGGCTGCTGCACAACCTGCGGGCCGCCAGTGCCGCGGGCGAATTTGCGGCCATCGTGGTGAATGCCTCCGGCTGTGGCACGCAGTTGAAGGACTACGGATTCATGTTCCGCAATCAGCCGCGCCTGGCAGCCGATGCGGCCCGCTTCAGTGCCTTGGCGCGCGACATCACCGAGGTCCTGGCATTGTCCCCGCTGCCGGTGCAGGACCTGCCAGCGCTGCCGATCGTCGCCTATCACTCGGCCTGCTCGATGCAGCATGGCCAGAATCTGCATGAAGTACCACGGCGCCTGCTGCGCGAAGCGGGATTCGAGCTGCGCGAGATCCCCGAAGGCCATCTGTGTTGCGGCTCCGCGGGCACCTACAACATTCTGCAACCGCAGATCGCCCTGCAGCTGCGTGACCGCAAGCTTGCAAACATCGAGCGCAGCGGCGCCGGCGTCATTGCCACTGGCAACGTGGGTTGCATCATGCAGCTTCGGTCCGGCGCGGCGCTGCCCATCGTGCACACCGTTGAATTGCTCGACTGGGCCTGTGGCGGTCCCCGACCCGCGGCCCTGGACGCCGGCTAACTGAGGCGCTGGTAGCGGGTGACGGAGTGCTCGATACGGCGCGTGAACTGCCCGGAACGGACCAGGTATTCCAGATGCGCCAGGGCTTCGCCCATGGCCAGGAACAGATTGAAGCCGCGCTGCTGCCGACGATACAGGAAGGGCAGGCACTCAAAGGCCGTGAGCGGCGTGCGGCAGGCCGCGAGCAGTTTGGCGATCTGCCGCTCATGGTGTTCGCGAATCTCAGTGGCACGGGCCGCGAGTCCCACGAACGGTCGCCCATGTGAGGGCAGCACCAGCGTCGAGCCATCCAGTGCCGACAGGCGTTCGAGCGATTCCAGATAGGTCGCCAATGGGTTCGGGTCCGGCGTCAGCGGGGTCAGGCCGACATTGGGCGAGATGGTGGGCAGAACCTGGTCACCGGCGATCAGCACCGAGCGCGGTTGCGCGGCATGCAGGCACAGGTGCCCATGGGCGTGGCCACCGGTCTCCAGCCAGCGCCACTGGCGCGCGCCGATCGGCGTGAGCTCATTGTCGAGCATCAGGCGAGCCACTTCAGGCAGCCCGGACACCGATTCCTGGTAGCCCCGGGAGCCCAGACTGACGGCCATCTCTGATACGGGCTCGACGCCGTGGCCGGCGAAGAAGGCGAGGCGCTCGGCCAGCATTTGCGGGGAGGTCTCACCGAGCAGGACCCGCAATTGCTGCAAAGTCGCCGCCGATGTCCACACCGGCACGGCGAATCGGCGCTGCAGCCACGCTGCCAGGCCGGAGTGATCCGGATGCAGATGCGTGAGCAGGATACGGGTCAGGGGGCGCTCCCGCAGCAGGGACTCTATCAGCTGTTCCCAGATCTCGCGCGCGGCCGCGGTGGCCATACCCGTATCCACCAGCGCGAAACCGCCGGGCTCCTCGAGCAGCCATAGGTTGATATGGTCCAGAGAAATCGGCAGCGGCATCCGCAGCCACCACAGCCCCTCGAGCACCGGCCGCACCTGGCCAGGTTCAGGAACCGGCAGATCGGGATAGTGAATCGAGCCGGTCAGCGCCGGCTCCAGTGCGACACCGTCGGGTGAGATCATCCGGCTCTGCGGGTGGCCTGGCCATGAACCGACTGATGACAGTCCTCCTCGCTGTCGGCGGCGGCGCATTCACCTTCTTCGATCTGCACGGTGGCATGGTCGACGCCGAAGCGCTCATGCAGGCGCTGCATCAGGATCCGCAAAGCCGCGTGGCGGTCGGCGCCATCCTGCAAAGTCGCATGCAGGGTCAGCATGGCCCTCTCACCCGTGAGCGACCAGGCGTGGATATGGTGCACTCCCTTGATGCCCGGCAGGGCCTCCAGGTCGTGTTCCACTGCATGCGCATCAAAGCCAGGTGGCGCGCCTTCCAGCAGCACATGTGCCGAATCGCGTGTCAGGCGCCACCCGGAGCGCAGGATCAGCACTGCGACGGCCAACGACAGCAGGGGATCGGCGATGATCCAGCCCTGCCACAGGATCAGGCCCGCGGCGCCCACCGCCGCCGCCGAGCCGGCCAGATCGCTCAGCACATGCAAACGCGCGCCGCGTTCATTGAGCGAGGTGGCGCCGCTCAAGGCCATGAAGGCGCAGATATTGGCGGCGGCGCCGATCGCGGCGATGATCAGCATGACGGTGCCATTGACCGGCGGTGGCAGCAGCAGGCGACGCGTGGCCGCGAACACCACGGCGACCGTCAGGGCCAGCAGCACCAGGCCATTGGTGTAGGCCGCGAGCGTCTGATAGCGACGGTGTCCGTAGGTGCGGTCGGCCCGCGCCGGGCGGCGCGCCATGCGGATGGCGACGATCGCCAGCAGCAGCGCGGCGGCATCGGCGAGCATATGCGCCGCCTCGGCATACAACGCCACCGAATTGGCCCATAGGCCGCCGCCGGCCTCCACCAGCGTGAAAGCGAACAGCAGACCGAAGGCCAGCCACAGCCGCTGCTCGCTCGCCTGGTCGGCGCCATGGACGTGGCCGTGACCATGTGAGTGATCATCATGGTCGTGCCCGTGTCCATGATGATGGACGTGGGAATGCTCATTCATTGGGGTTTATCCTACCGCAAATGACAGCCGCACCCGTCGCCAACGCAAATCCGGCCGCCCTTGCCGTATCCGGTGATTCCACGCGCTGGGCTTATGTCTGGCTGCTGCTCGCCTGTGGCATCGGCGCCGCCATGCAGGTGGGCAAGGTGCCCCCCGCGCTGGGTTATATCCAGCGCGATCTGCACCTGGGGTTGGTGCTGGGCGCCTGGGTCATTTCCATGTTCAGCGTCGTCGGTGCCGCGCTGGGGTGTCTGGCCGGTTCCATCGTCGATCGCATCGGCCCGCACCGGGCCGCAACGGGCGGGCTGCTCTGTGTGGCGGCGGCCAGCCTCGCCGGTTCATTCGTGCTGCTGCCGTGGCAGTTGCTGCTCAGCCGCGCCGTGGAAGGCATGGCCTTCGTGATGGTCGTCGTGGCCGTTCCCAGCCTGCTGGTGGCCAGCGCCAGCCGCAGCGATCAGCGTTTTGTGCCCGCGCTGTGGGGCATCTACATGCCCACCGGCATGGCCATCTCCCTCGCGAGCGCCCCAACCGTCCTGCATGCCCATGGTTGGCGGGTACTGTGGCAGATCGATGCGGCCGTGCTGCTGGGGCTGGGTCTGACCCTGCTCCTGGTGCCATCCCCGACCGTGACGATGCGCGGTCGGGTGCTGCCGGGCCTGGCTGAGCTGATCCGTTCGATAGGGCACCCCGGACCGGTACTGCTCGCCGTGATCTTCGCTTTCTACACGGTGCAGTACATGGCGGTGATGGGCTTTCTGCCCACCCTCCTGCAGGCTCAGGGCACGAGCGCACAGGCCGCCGGCCTGTTGAGTGCGCTGGCAGTGCTGGCCAATGCCGCGGGCAACCTCGCGGCGGGGGCCCTGATCGCGCGCGGGGCCATGCCGCGACGGCTGATCGCCTCGGCCTGCCTGGTCATGCTCGTGGCCGCGGCCGGCATCTATCTGCAGGCATTGCCGGCGACGCTGCGCTACCTTCTGGTCGTGACCCTGGCGGCGGGGGGCGGTCTGATCCCGGCGTCGATTTTTGCGCTGGTGCCACGGGTGGCCCAGGATCGCCAGTCCACCGCGACGACCATGGGCTTCGTCGTGCAGTTCTCCCACCTCGGTCAGCTGGCGGGACCGCCGGCGGTGGCCGCGGTGGCCGCGGCGGCGGGTGGCTTTCAGCTCTCTGCCCTGGTGTTGATACCGGCGGCGCTGGGCGGCTGGTTCGCGGCGCGTGGCCTGCGAGGTGTGTCTTGATGAATCTGGTGTTCGTGCCCGGTCTGCTGTGCGACCAGGCGGTGTGGAAACCGCAGCTGAAGGCGCTGAAGGGTCAGGCGCGGATGCAGGTGGCTGATCATGGCGAACTGGACTCCCTGAGTGCCATGGCTGAGAAAATTCTGGCGCAGGCACCCGCGAGGTTCGCGGTGGCCGGACATTCCATGGGCGGTCGGGTGGCGCTGGAAGTGGTGCGGCGGGCCGGCAGCCGGGTTACGGGACTGGCGCTGCTGGACACGGGCTATACCCCCAAGCCGGCCGGGGTTGCCGGTGACAAGGAAGCGGCGGGGCGGCTTGAACTGCTGGAGCTGGCGCGCCACTCGGGCATGCGGGCGGTGGGCGAGCGCTGGTTGCGGATCCCGATGGTGCACGCGTCGCGGCTCAAGGAGCGTCGGCTGGTGGAGCCGATTCTGCAGATGATAGAACGGCGTACGCCGGAGATATTCGCGGCCCAGATCCGCGCGCTGCTGGGGCGACCTGACGCCACGCCGCTGTTGCCGATGATTTCATGTCCGGCGCTGGTACTGTGTGGCATGGATGACGCATGGTCGCCGATCTCCATTCACCGGGTGATGGCGCAGTTGATCCCCCACAGCACCCTGGTTTCGGTAGCGGAGTGTGGCCATATGTGCACGATGGAGCGTCCGGATGCGGTGAGCACTGCGCTGGCGACCTGGTTGCAGCGCGTTGCGCAGATGAGCGCCTGAGTGCGTATGGTGATTCCGCAAAACATGACGGCGATACGGATCCGCGAGCCCGGACCGCCATCGGTGCTGGAACCGGTGGCCATGCCAGTGCCAATGCCCACTGCCGCGGAAGTCCTGATCCGGGTGTCGGCCGCAGGAGTGAATCGCCCGGATGTGCTGCAACGGCAGGGTCACTATCCGCCCCCGGCCGGCGCCTCGCCCATTCCGGGGCTCGAGGTGGCTGGTGAAATCGTCGCCCTCGGCGCGCAGGTGCGCGACTGGCATGTCGGGGACCTGGTGTGCGCGCTGCTGGCCGGTGGCGGTTACGCGCAGTATGTGACGGTGCCCGCCGTGCAGTGCCTGCCGATTCCGGCGGGCCTGACCCTGCCGCAGGCGGCCACGCTGCCTGAAGCCTTTTTCACGGTGTGGCTGAACCTGTTCCGTCGTGCGGCGCTGCAGCCGGGGGAGACGCTGCTGGTACACGGTGGTGCCAGTGGCATCGGCACGACGGCAATCCTGCTCGCCTGCGGCTTCGGCGCCCGAGTGCTGACCACGGCCGGGAGTGCCGAGAAATGCGCCGCCTGCGAGGCGCTCGGAGCGCAGCGTGCCATTAATTATCACGCCGAGGATTTTGTCGCGGCCGTGCGCGAGGCCACTCAGGATCGCGGCGCGGATGTCATCCTCGACATGGTCGGCGGTGAGTACATGCAGCGTAACATCAGCGCCGCGGCCGTGGAGGGGCGTATCGCGCTGATCGCGGTGCAGGGTGGCGCGCGCGCCGAGATCGATCTGCGGCAGATCCTGGTCAAACGCCTGAAGATCATGGGCGCGACGCTGCGGCCGCAGTCAAGCGCGGCCAAGGGCCGGCTGGCCCAGGACCTCCTGAATGACGTGTGGCCGCTGTTCGCCGACCGGCGGCTGGTGCCGCCGCCCATTCATGCCCGGTTCGCGCTGCAGGCCGCCGCCGACGCGCATGCGCTCATGGAGTCAGGCCTTCACATCGGCAAGATCGTGCTCCTCGTCGAGCACGCCTGAAATGCTCAGCGTTTTGCTCGCGCCCAGCCAGCGATAGGCCACGCCGGCCAGTGCGGCACCGAGCAACGGTGCCACCCAGAACAGCCACAGCTGCGAGACGGCCCAGCCGCCGACGAACAAGGCGGGGCCGGTGCTGCGTGCCGGGTTCACCGAAGTGTTGGTGACGGGAATGCTGATGAGATGAATCAGCGTCAGTCCCAGGCCGATCGCAATTGGCGCGAACCCCTTGGGCGCACGCGCATCGGTGGCCCCCAGAATGATCAGCAGGAACATGAAGGACATGGCGAGTTCGCTGATGACACAGGCGCGCAGGGTGTAGCCGCCGGGCGAATGGGCACCATAGCCATTGGAGGCCATACCGCCGCTGAGCTCAAAACCGCTGGCGCCGCTGGCAATCAGATACAGGATTCCCGCGCCCGCCACCGCTCCTAGCACCTGCGCGATCCAGTACGGCAGCAGATCCGCCGCCTTGAACCGGCCTGCGACCACCAGCCCCAGTGACACCGCCGGATTCAGATGACAGCCGGATATGTGTCCGATGGCGAAGGCCATGGTGAGGACCGTCAGGCCGAAGGCCAGTGCAACGCCCACCAGGCCGATGCCGACCTGCGGAAACTTCGCGGCCAGCACCGCCGCACCGCAGCCGCCCAGTACCAGCCACAAAGTGCCGATGAATTCCGCGCCGAGCCGTTTGGACAATGGCATGTTGTTTTCCCCCTATTTGAGTGCCAGTTCGAGTCGCACCGTGTTCCCCGGCGCCGACTGCGTGGCTGCCGGTGCGGTGACATTGATCAAAAATATGCGCGCCGGGTCGATGTTCGTGCCATGTAACAGGGCATCCTGAACCGCGCGCGCGCGCCGGGTGCCCAGGTTCTGCAGCTGTGTGTCATCAACCTTGATCCGCTGCAGCAGTGCCGCGGTGAGTTCAGCGTCCGCTGCGGCGTAGTCCGGTGCAGCATCCTTGGATTTCTTGGCGGTGGTCAGCGCCAGGGTGGTGGGCGGTAGCGGCGCCTTGGCGCCGAGCTCTTCACGGTATTGCGCCAGCAGCACTTTGAACTCAGCGGCCGGGTCGGCCGGCGGCGCATCCGCGGCAGTGCCCGCACGCTTGCGCAGCGTCGTCTGCAGCTGCTGCGCCGCCAGCGCCGGGGTGTCGGTTTGCGTCGAATAGCTGTTGGGGATGTCCAGCTCCAGTCCCGGACGTGCGTCAAGAGCCTTGCTGATGCTGTCCAGGCGCGTCAGCGCCGTGGCATCCAGTGCCGCGCTGCCGGGCGCGAATTCCACGATATTGACCTGATCCCCGCCCCCGAACAGGCTGCCGAGCAGCTTGAAGGGCGCCGTGACGGCCTTCTCGATCAGGTTCACGAACACCTTCCAGATGATGGGGCCGATCTTGAACTGTGGATCATCCAAACTGCCCGTGACCGGCAGATCCAGGTCGATGACCCCATTGCGGTCTTTGAGCAATGACACCGCCAGCTTCAGGGGCAGATTGATGGCATCGGGACTGTCGACCTTGTCGCCCAGTTGCAGCTGGTCGACGACGATGTGGTGGCTGGCGGTGAGCTGGCGGTTCTCGATATGGTATTTGAGATCCACCGTCAGTTTGCCCTTGGCGATCTTGTAGCCGGCGAAGTGTCCCGAGTACGGCGTCACGCCGGTGAGCTCGATGCCGCGATAACTCATGCTGATGTCGGTATACGTCGTCTGCGACAGCAGATTCGTTTCGCCCCAGATATGCGCCGGCGCATAGCGGTCGACCGAGCCGGTCAGCTCGATCTTGGCGCGCGAAGCCGGATCCGAAGACAGCCCATCGATGCTGCCGTTCAATTGCTGGATGCCGATCGCGAAGTGCGGCTGGATCCACTGATCGGCGTAGTTGGCGGAGCCATTGCTGATCAGGACCGTGCCGATCGACAGCGGCATCGAGCTGGCGTGACTCGGCGCCGCCAGCTGCGCGGTGCGCGTGGTGCTCGAGGATTTGCTCAGTGGTGCGGGCGCGGCAGGCGGGGTCGGCGCCGCTGGCGCGGGTGCAGCCCCGGTGGGCTTGAGGGCCTCGGTGATGTTGAGGTTGCGGTTCTGATCGATGATCACGCGGGCATAGGGTCCCTGGGCGTGAATACTCTTGATGCTAAGCGCGGCCGGGGCGCTGTGATAGCTGATGCCGACGACACTCAAATGGTCCCACTTGATGAAGTCCATCTTCAGTTCATCATCGACGGTGCGCAGATGCGCGATGTCGGTATCTGCCGCAACCCTAAGGACGCCCTTGTCGTCTCGTTCAATGTCACTCTTGAGGCCCAGCCGCCCGCTCAGCAGTGCCAGTCCGGTGTAATGCGCCACGTAGGGTTGCAGCACCGGCAACTCGAATCCAGACAGTTCCACATGAGCCTTGAGCGCGGCATCCGGCAAGCTGACCTGCGCCTGTGCACTGACGGTGGCGGACTTGTCCAGGCCGGCTTTGATCTGGATTGACAGCGGCGGCCCGAACGGCCACTGAAACTGGCCCACGCTGATGTCCAGTGGCGCCACTGTGAACCGGGGTGAGGGATTCAGTGAACGATCCTCGAAGTCCACCGCCAGACCCGAAAGATCAATCATCGGCACCTTGACTGTCCAGGCCGGTGCGGTCGCGGCGGCGGCCGGTGCGGGTACCGGGACCGCAGCTGCCGGTGCTGCTGATGCGGCCGGGCCGCCCAGTTGTGCCAGGTTGAGGGTGCCGTTTTCGTTCAACCAGCCATGGATCTGACCCCCTGAGACCTTCACTGCATCGACCAGCACGCTGCGCCGGGTCAGGTCCACATGAGTGCCCTGGATCTGGATTCGCGGCAGTACCACGTAATCGGACTGCCCGTCGCGTGGACGCACCGCAAGGTCGGTCAGGTCCACGGTGTGCAGATCGATCTTCAGGCCCGCGATACCCTCGTGAAGGCTGAAGTCATAGTCGCCATCCAGGCCTATGAGGCCCGAGGACACCGTCAGCGGCACGACCGATCCGGCAAAGCCGGTGAGCGTGGTCATGCGCAATGCCTTGATATTGAACTGACCCTTGGAGGCCACTGGAACGACTTCCAGCGTGCCCGACCAGTTGAATTGCTCGCCAGCCGGGGTTGCCGCCGCCAGGGTGTAGCCATTGCCGCCGTTGCCGACGGTGTTGAAATCCCGCAGTTCAAAGTTCACCGGCTTCAGTTCAGCGTGCAGGGTGCTGGGATGCCCCAGATCAATGAAGGTGATCTCACCACCGAGAACGGCCAGGCGCCTCAGGAACAGGCGTGCCGGCGCGGAGGGCGGTGAAGGAGGCTCATTGGCAAAGGGCTTGGCCAGATCGGCGAGATTGAGCGCGCCGTCCGTGCGCAGCTGCGCGTGCACCGCGGGTTGCTCCAGTTGAATGTCCTTGAAGGTGGCACCGCGGTTCCAGATGCTGGCCAGCTGCAGGTTCACATACAGGCGGTGCGCCCCCAGCATGGGCTTGCCATCGCGATCGGGGAAGGCAAAATCCCGCAGCTCCAGTTCCAGCGTGAAGGGATTGAAGTGGATCTCGCCCAGCTGCAAGGTCCGCTGGTACTTGTGCGTCACGAAGGCGGTACTTTGCGAGCGGATCAGGGCCGGCACGCCGTAGAAACCAAACAGGCCGTACATGGCCACCACCAGCAACGCGCTGCCGCCCCAGAGGATGATGCGGCGCGCGGTGCGTGATTGCAGTGATAGCGGCACGGTCGTTCTCCCCCAAACGTTCGCACGCCTGCCGCATTATAGCGACCGGCATCGGGGAGACGTATCTAATGCGCGCCGGCGGCCCCGGCTGCCCCGGCCGCCCCACCGGTGCCGGCACGACGGGGCTTGGCCAGCCAGATCACCATGATCAGAGCCAGAAAGATCAGTCCGGAAACATAGAACAGGTCGTCGGCCGAGAGCATGAAGGCCTGCACATCCACTATGCGGTTCATTGCCGCGGCTCCTGCCTGGTCATTCAAGCCACTGGCCTGGATGCCAGACAGCGCACTGACGGTTGCCGCATTGTCCGGTGTCAGATGCTCGACCAGCCGCGCATGGTGCAGTGTGGCACGACGATCCCACAGGGTGGTGAAGATGGAGGTGCCAAAGGACCCGGCGGTGATGCGGGCAAAATTGAACAGGCCCGAGGCATTGGGGATGCGCTCCGCGGACAGGCCCGATACGCTCAGGGTCACCAGCGGCACGAAGAAGCTGGCCATGGCGGCGCCTTGAATGATGGTCGGAATCAACAGCGTCCTGACATCCACGTCGGTATCAAAACGCGAACGCATGATCATGACCACGGCGAAGATCAGGAAGGAGGCCGTCACGATGATTCGCAGGTCGACCTTGTTGGTGAGCTTGGCGACGTACGGGGTCACGACCACCGCCAGCAGGCCGACCGGAGCCAGCACGATGCCGGCGTTGGTCGCGGTGTAGCCCAGATACTGCTGCAGCCACAGGGGCAGCAGCACCAGGTTGCCGAAGAACACGCCGTAGGCGAGCAGCATGCACAGTGTGCCCACGGTGAAGTTGCGTCCCTTGAACAGCGACAGGTCGACAATGGGATGTTCTTCGTGGATCTCCCAGATCAGGAAGTACACGAACGCGGCCACCGCCAGCAGCGCGAGCCCGACGATCTGCGGGGAGTTGAACCAGTCCAGATCCTTGCCCTTATCCAGCATCACCTGCAGCGAGCCGACCCAGGTGATGAGCAGCGCCAGACCGATGGCATCGATGGGGACGCGCATGGTCGGGGTCTCGCGCCGCCGATACAGGATCCAGGTCAAGGTGCCGGCGAACAGTCCCACCGGCACATTGATGTAGAAGATCCAGGGCCAGGAGATGTTATCGGTGATCCACCCGCCCAGCAGCGGTCCCGCCACCGGGGCGGTCAGGCTGGTCAGGGACCAAAGTCCCAGGGCCACGCTTTGCTTGGCCGGTGGATAGCTGGACATCAGCAGCGACTGCGACAGCGGGATCATCGGGCCTGCGACCGCGCCTTGGATGACGCGGAAGAAAATCAACAGCCCGATGGAGGGCGCCAGCCCACACATGAATGACGCGACGACGAACAGGAATATCGACAGTGTGAACAAACGCACCTGACCGAAGCGACGGGTGAGCCACCCCGTCAGGGGCACGGAGATCGCATTGGCGACGCCGAAGGACGTGATGACCCAGGTGCCCTGGTCGGGGGAGACCCCGAGGTCCCCGGAGATTGCCGGAATGGACACGTTCGCGATGGAGGTATCCAGCACATTCATGAAAATGGCGAGCGACAGCGCCAGTGTGCCCAGCAGCCGCGCCGCGCCCTGCAGCGGTGGAATCGGTGCCGCCGCTGCGGCGCCCGCAGTCATGTGTGGCGCCGGCCGGCTCATGTGGCGGGGCGGTTATGGACCTGGGCCAGACGATGCGCAACGCGGCCATGGGCAGGGGCGGGCAGATTCGCCGCGATGATGGCATCAACCCGGGCCTGGGCCTGCCGGTCCGCGTCATCGAATACGCTGGTGGAATAAGTCGGGGCATTGGCCGCGGTCTGCTGCGGCAGCCGCGCGCCGGTGCGATCGGCAGTGGAGACTTCCACTCGCATCGACAAGCCCACCTGCAGCGGATGCGCGGCAAGGTCACGCGGATCCAGGAGGATGCGCACCGGCAGCCGCTGCACCACCTTGATCCAGTTACCGGTGGCGTTCTGCGCCGGCAGCAGGGCGAAGGCGGCACCGGTTCCGGCACTGAAGCCGACCACGGTGCCGTGATACTTCACCGAGTGGCCATACAGATCGGCCGTCAGCGTTGCCGCCTGGCCCATGCGCATATTGGCGATCTGCAGTTCCTTGAAGTTGGCATCAACCCAGACCTGGTTCAGCGGCACGATGGCCATCAGCACCGCGCCGGGGCTCACGCGTTGTCCCAGTTGCACGTTGCGGTGGGCCACGTAGCCCGCCACGGGAACCGGCAACTGGGTGCGGGCCACGGTGAGGAAGGCGCTGTGCACCGCGCTGGCCGCGGCCTGCACTTCGGGATGGTCCTCGATCACCGTGCCATCGATACGGGCATGATCGGCGGCGAACTGCTGCTGCGCGGCCAGCAACGCGGATTTCGCGGCCGACACGGCATCGCGGGCATGCTGCAGTTCCTCCCCGGAAATGGCGCCACTGCCGGCCAGGCGTTCGCGCCGCTGCAGATCCTGCTGCGCGGTTTCAAGGTCAGTTTGCCGGATGCCCTGTGCGGCGGCCTGTTGCGCGGTGGTTGCGAACTCACCGCGCACCGAGCGCACGGTCAGCGCCAGATGGGCTTCGGCTTCATCTAGCGCGACCTTGGCATCCGCCGGATCCAGCCGCACCAGCACCTGTCCGGCACTCACGTACTGGGTGTCATCGGCGTTGATGCCGATGACCGTGCCGGCGATCTGCGGGGTGATCTGCACGATATTGCCGTTCACATAGGCATCATCGGTGCTCTCGCGCAGGCGCAGTACCAGTTGCCAGTACACTCCGTAGCCGATGCCGATCACCAGGATTCCGAGCGTGACCAGCAGCAGCATCCGGTTGCGCCGGCGGTTGCCGTTGACCGGTGCGACGTCTTGGGTTTCGGTATTCATATTCTGCTCCCGCAGCGCTAGCGCTGCGCCACTTGCGGCGTGAACCCGCCGCCTAAGGCCTGAACCAGGTCAACCGACAGGTCCAGCGCGCGCGCCTGCAATTGCGCCTCGAGGCTGCGTTGCGCCAGCAGCTGCGATTCAGCGCTGAGGACCTGCAGGTAGTTGCCCACGCCCTCGCGATAGCGCAGCACCGACAAATCGTAGGCCTCCTGCGCACTGGCCAGGGCATCGCGCTCCTCGGCGCCTTGCCGACGCAGACTGTCCATGGACGTGAGCGCATCGACCACCTCGCGCAAGGCATCGGTCACGATCTGGTTGTACTGCTCCACGGCCGCGTCGTACTGCGCATCCTGCGCCGCCAGCTTGGCGCGGCGCTTACCGGCATCAAACAGCGGCAGGGTAAACGCCGGCGCCACCCCGTACTGACGGTTGGCCGCGCTGAGCAACGTGGTGGAACCCAGGTTCTGCAGGCCGATGAAGGCCACCAGATCCACATTGGGATAGAACTCCGCGGTGGCTTCGCGGATGCCCTGCGACGCCGCTTCCACTCGCCAGCGCTGGGCCACCAGGTCCGGGCGATGCCCCAGCAGTTCAGCGGGCACGGTGCTGGGCAGTACCGCCCGGGGCGCCACGTTCGGCAGCGGATCGTGGATGCTCAAGGAGCGATCCGGACCCGCCCCGGTGAGTGCCGCGAGCACATGGCGGGCGCGGGCTGCGGACTCCTCCAGGGCATCGATCTGCTCTCGGGCCGCCGGCAATGCCGCCTGGGCCTGGGTGAGTTCCAGGCGCGAGTCCAGTCCCGCGGCGTTGCGGTCGCGGGTCAGCGCCAGGACCTGCTCGCGGTCTCGCAGGGTGTCGCGCGCGACGTTCAGCTGCAGGCTGTCCTGCTGCAATTGCGCATAGACATGGGCGATGTTCGCCGCCAGGGTGAGGCGCGCGGCCTGCGCGTCGATCTCGGCCGCGCGTGCACTGCCCACCGCGCTTTCGTAAGCCGCGCGATTCTTGCCCCAGAAATCCACCTGCCAGGACAGGGTTGCGGTCAATGCCGCCAGCGTGTCCCAGTTACCGGCGAAGGGTGACGGAAACAGGCCGTGTTCGGAGAAGCGTCCCCGCACCGCCTGGCCGCTCAAGCCCGAACTGGGAAAGCGCGCGCTGTCGGCCGCCGCCACTTCCGCCAGTGCCGCACGGGTTCTGGCCTCGGCAATGCGCAGGCCGGGGTTGCCCACGAGCGCCTCGCTGATCAAGTCATCCAGCTGCGGATCACCGTAGGCCTTCCACCATTGGGTTTGCGGCCAGGCCGAGGCATCCACCGCCGTGGCACTGAAGGATTGTTGGGTCTTCAGACTGCCGGGGGCCACGAGCACGGCCTCAGGCCGCAGGTTGTGGGTGCTGGCACAGGCGCTGAGCAGTGCAGTGAGTCCGATGGCGAGAAGTTTTTTCACGCACCCTCCCTCACGATCAGTCGCGCAGGTTCTGGCCCACGCGAACCAGCAGGTTTTCAAGCGCGCGGGCCTCATCACTGGAGAAATCGCACAGCGAACGATTCAGCACCCGCATGGAAATCTCACGCAATCGCGGGTAGGCGGCCTTGCCGGCCTGCGTGAGTTCCAGGTTCACGAGCCGGCGGTCATCGGGCGAGCGGGTGCGGCGGACCAGACCCTTGGCCTCCAGTCGGTCCAGCATGCGGGTCATGGCGCCGGCGTCGTAGGAGATGCCTTTGCACAGTTCCGAGGCCGAGGTCGCGCCTTCCCGACCTGCCAGGTTCACGATGACGATGAGCTGGGCCGAAGTGACCTCCAGGGGCGCCAGGAACTCATCACGCGCCAGTTCGGCATCGATGGCCGCCAGCAGCTGCGCCCGAACCCGGCCGATGATATGCCCAAGCCCGCGCTTAGGTTCGTACGTATCGAGGCTGTAAACGTCCGCCAAGTGCCTGCCCATCCCAGTGATTTCGTAGCCCAAACAATAATTGCTATGGCAACAATTGTCAAGGCTTCCTCGGCTTAAGCAATCCTGGGACGGCGGATGATCTACACGAGCAGAATTCCCGCCGGCAGCAGAGCGCCGGCCAGCAGCAGCAGCCACGCCGTGCGCCGGGCAGGGATCTGGGTCAACCCCATCCAGATGCCAAAGGCAGTGGAAAGCGTCAGTCCCAGGGCCACCACCAGGAAGAACCACTTGAGCAGTGGGGTCGACAATGGCGGTGGCTGCGCGTCCTGCGGCGCATCCTGGTGCGCGTCCTCCTGTGGTCCGGCCGTGTGGTGATCACCGAAGGCGAACACCTGATCCTTGTGGACGGAGCTGAGCTTTTCGACCAGTTCCGGTGGCGTATAGCGGCCGTGGGCCTCGTGAAGATTGAACAGCTGTACCGCCCCCGTCAGCGCGAAGAACAGCACGCTGGGCGCAATGAACAGGCCGATGTAGGAGTGCCAGCGGCGCAGCGTCACGACAGTCATGGGTCAGCTACCTTTGGAAGGGCAGTGTGAGGGCATGGTCGGCGAAATAGCGCTGCAGCCGCTGAGGATCCTGCTGCTCGGCCGCGAGACCGACATAGGTGTCGGGTCGCAGCAGATACATGGCGTCGCGCGCCAGACCCGCGGTTGCGTGCTCCTGCTGCCAGGGGAAGGCATGAAGGCTTAAGCCCTGAGCGCTGCACCACTGTACGAGTGATGCGCTCGCGCAGCCGTATACATGCACCTGCCAGCTGATATTCTGAAAGTGGCGGAAGTTATCCCCCTCAGGCGCCGCCACCCACGGCAGGCGGTCGCCGCCCCTGACATCACCGGCCCGACCCTCGCTGATGGCGCTGTCGTGGTAGGCGATCGTGATCTGTGACACCGCGCTGAACAGGAACTGGCGGGCGGCATCGAAATTGAACACCAGCGGAGCCACCAGCGGCACGATGCGCGTGCGAACGAATTGCGCCAGCTTGCCTTCCGCGGTGGCCAGCGTGAAACCCTTGTCGGTGGTGGCCACCAGCTTGGTGGCGAAGGCGCGGCGCTCGGTCTCATAGCTATCCAGCAGGCCCGGGCCCGCCGCGCCGCTCAGCACCGCCTTGAGCTTCCAGGCCAGATTGATGGCATCGCCGATGCCGGTATTCATGCCCTGGCCGCCGGCCGGGCTGTGGATATGGGCCGCGTCCCCGAGCAGGAATACCCGTCCGTGGCGGAAGTGGTCGGTGACCCGGTGATGCACGCGATAGGTCGAGAACCAGTTGACCTTTTGCACCTCGACCTTCATGTGCGTGATGGCGTTGCCACTGACATCTTCGAACTTGAGGTTCTCCGGGTGCTCGGCGCGCTCATCGCGCACGGTGCCGATCAGTCGCGCCCGACCCGCGCCCTTCAAGGGGAACACCGCAAGAAAATCCGCCGCATCGAGGTCGACGTGCAGTTCACCATCCAGGGCGGGACCTGTGGCCTGCACGTCGGCAACGTAGAAGACCTGCTTGTAGGTGCCGCCGGGAAAGTCGGCGCCGATGCTCTGGCGTACGATGGAACGCGCGCCATCACAGCCGGCCAGATAGGCCGCCGTGCAGCTCTCTTGCCGTCCATCCGGACCGCGCAGCAGCGCAATGACCTGATCATCGTCCTGGCTGAAGCTCACAAGCTCGGTGTGTCGCTGCACGGTGACGCCGCGGGCCGCGAGGTGTTCGACCAGCAGCCGTTCATGCTCGTCCTGCGGATAAACGAAGGGCCCGTAGGCGGTGAGTCCGGCGCCGATGTTGGTGAAGGATACGCGTGTTTCCTTGCGGCCCTTGACCCACAGATTGATGGCGGCCACCTTCTGGCCCTTCTGCAGGACCTCATCGGTCAGCTCCAGCTGCCGATACAGCTCGAGCGTTCGGGCCTGCACGGCAAGGGCCCGTGAGGTCGTACCCGGGGCCGTGGTGCGGTCGATGATGCGCACTGCGATGCCCTGTTGGGTGAGCCACAGCGCCAACACCAGGCCGGTGGGTCCGGCGCCGGTGATCAGGACCTGGGTGCCGCCCATGATCTAGGACGCCGTCAGTTGCTGCGCCAGCTGGTCCGCCAGATCGCCCAGCGCCGCGCTCAACGCGGCCGCCAAACCCGCCGGGCAGCCCGCGGCGGGCGCCGTGAGGTGCGTCGAGCCGCGGCGCGCGGCGCCATTCGTGACCGACAGTGTCCAGTTGACCTGGGCGGTGATGCCGCAACTGTCATCAGCGGAGAGGATCAGGAAATCAAGATCCAGGTTGGCCTGGCTGCTGCCGCGCGTGCCGCGCTGATCGGGGTCGGGATGAGGCGCCGTGGGCTGCGCCGCGGGCGCCAGCACATGGTCGAACCCCAAACGCTCACCCAGATCGCGCGTGAGCGTTGCCTGGATGAGATCGCCCAGCGGGGCGCTCCACTGCTGGGCATCCGAAATCGTAAGCTGGGTGGGCCCCTGATGATGGGTGAGTCCGCGATGATCCATTTCCGGCGGCAGGCTGATGTGCCGCACGTGGATCAGGGTCGCACTGAGCCACGGCGTGGAATGTGCGGCCGGCGTCACCACCTCCAGGGCGTAGTAGCGCAGCGGTGGCGAGCTGCCGCAGCCACTTAGGAGCGCGGCGAGTGCCCCGCAAATCCAGCGCAAAACTTTCATGGTGATGTCTCATGCCGCCCGCGCAGCAATGCCTCCGGGTGCCGGTCGAGGAATTCAGCGAGCTCGCGGATGGAGCGCGCGGCCTCGCTCACCTGCTGCAGCAGTCCGGGCAGCTCGCTGGCGAGCGCACTGTCGGGCCCGATGGCGCCATTGGCCGATTGCGCCGCGGCCTGCGCCGCATCGGCGGTGGCCCGCAGGCTCGCGACCAGTGGTTTGATCTGCGGCTGAACTTCACGGGTGATCTGTTCCAGATGGCTCATGGTGGCATCCAGGTTCTTTACCGCATTGCCGAGCGCCGGTCCGGCGGTGGCCGCGTCGAGGTGATGCAGCGTGTTCTGCAGGCTCTGCAGGATGGCATCGACATCGGCGCCGTGTGTGGTCGGGAATTGCGGGGTGGCTGCATTCGCATCGAAGCGCACCGCGGCTGCATCCGGCGCGATATCCAGGGCGATGACTTTCTGGCCGGTCAGGAAGTTCGCCGTGACCAGCTGTGCGCGCAGGCCGCGCGCGATCAGATGCGCCATGCCGGCGCGTATCGCGGCCAGCTGCGCGGCGCTGGAGTTGTGCGCCACGCCCACCAGCTGCACGGCACTCGGATCGATGCTCATGCTGGCCGATTCGTACACCGTGGCCGCGGCCGCGTCGAACACCAGCTGCGCCTGCGTGACTTCACCGACCTCGACGCCGCGCAGCTGCACGGGCGTGCCGCTCTGCAGTCCGGCGGCGGTCTCATCGAAGCGCAGCGTGTAGTACAGCCGCGGACCGCTGTGATTGCGCAGCGCAATGGTCTGATTTTCGTACAGCGGGAAGACCTTGTCCGCGGCGGCCTCGGGTGCCGCTCCGGGCGCACTCGTGGCGGCCAGGGGTCGCCCGGCCGCCTGCTGCGCGATGGCCTGGCCGACGGACTCGGTGGGCACGGCGGGCGCCGCGGGCAGGGGTGTGTCAAAGCCAATGGCGCCAGTCACCAGCTGCTGCAGGGAATTCAGGCGCACGCGTATGCCCTGCGGGCCGGCGGAGACATCGATGGCGCTGGCGTCCCAGAAACGCGTGTCATCGCGAACCAGCGCGTCGTAGGGCGCGCGCACGAAGGCGTAGATGTTCACATGCTTGCCGTTGCCGTCCAGGGCGTAGCCCTCGACCTGTCCGACCTGTACGCCGCGATAGTTGACCGGTGTGCCCGGACCGATGGCGCCCAGCTCATCCTCGGTCAGGGTGAAGGCGCGCCCCGGGGTGTCCGGCTGCAGCAGCGGCGGATCTTCCAGGCCGACGAAATCACGCTGCGGGTCGCCCTCGCCCGGGTACATCTCGATATAGGCGCCGGACACCAGAGTGTTCAGGCCGGAGATGCCGCTGGTGCCGACCCGCGGCGTCACGATCCAGAAGCGCGTGCTGGCGGTGAGATGGGCGCTGACTTCGCGCGTCATGCGCGCGTGCACGATGACCTCGGACAGGTCCGGTGAGAGCACGAAGGACTCAACGGTTCCGACGCGCACGCCCTTGTGGCGGATCTCGGTCTCCCCGGCGGTCAGTCCCTCGGCGCTGGTGAAACGGATGGTGATGGCAGGACCGCGCTGCATCAGCGTGTGCCAGCTCAGCCACGCCACCACCGCCAAAGCGAACGCCGGCGCCAGCCAGATCACGCTCAGGCGGCGCGGTGTGCGCTCGGCCTGGGGTGGGTCAGCGTGGGGCTGCGGGCTGTCCTCGGTCATAGCGAGGCGTCGGCCTTGGGCCTTGCGGCCCGCCACATCGCGCGCGGATCAAAGCACTGGGCGGCGAACATGGTGATCAGGACCACGCCCGCGAAGGCCAGCGCACCGGGTTCGGGTCGCACCCGCTCGAGGGCTCCGAACTGCACCAGCGCGCCAAGTATTGAAATCATGAAGACATCAATATTGGACCAGCGACCAATCGTGTCAATCAGACGGTATACCCGGGTGCGCTGCTGCAGCAGTTGCGGTGATCCGCGCCGGGTTTGCCACAGCAGCCAGGCGAGCCCGAACAGCTTGGCGAGCGGCACCACGACGCTGGCCATGAACACGATCACGGCCAGGGGCCACAGATCGTAGTGCACCAATTCCATGACTCCGCCCAGAATGGTGTTGGTCTCGATGGCACCGTAGCGCTCGATCTGCAGCACCGGCAGGACATTGGCCGGGATGTACAGCACCAGGCCGGCGATCACCAGGGCGGTGGTGGCCTCCAGCGACAGTCGGTTCGCGGCCGCGGCGCGCCGCGGGGCGGGGCGGGTTATCAGATCCTCCTCCGCCGGCGGATCGCCCCGCAGCGCCAGCGACCCCAGCAGCAGCATGGCCGCGCCGGCCAGGCACCAGCCGCCCACATCCACCTCGATGGTGGCGACGGTTTGGATACGCGAGTAGGCCACGCAGCCGCCGACGACGAACACTTCCATCATCAGCCAGGGGCGCAGGTGGTGCGCCAGGCGGCGCAGCCCGCCCGGTTCGATGCCGGGCAGGAACTGCGCCAGCGTGAATACCATGAAGGCTGAAGGGATGGCGATCATCAGCACCGCCACCAGCACCGACAGCGGCGGGTAGCCGGAACCCCACAGCTTGGCGGCGCACTCCACCAGGTTGGCGCTGCGGCTGGCGCCGCCGGCCATCACCGTGAGCAGCGGGGCGAGGCAGCCGGGTATCCACAGCAGCAGGGCCCCCAGTGTCAGCGCAAAGGCCGCGCGCGACTGGGCATCCGCGACCTTGAGCAGGCGGTGGCAGCGCCGGCAGCGCGCCACCTCGTGATCGGCAATCTCAGGCAGTCTTTGTTCGAGGCTGCAGTCGGGGCAGGTGACGCGTTCGATCAAGCGCTGTGGCGAGCGCCGGATTTGCCCGCAGCGCCGTCCCCGGTCTCGCCGCTGACGCCCAGTCGTTTCTGCAACAGCGGGCTGGTCGTGGTGTATTGCAGATGGACCTTCTCCCCGGGACGCATGTGCTCCTTGACGGCGAAGGCGGCGAGCGCCGCTTCGTGGAAACCGGACAGAATCAGTTTCTTCTTGCCTGGGTAATCATTGATGTCGCCGACCGCGTAGATGCCGGGAACATTGGTCTGAAAGCGGTGCGTGTCGACCGCAATGGTGCGACGGTGGATGGTCAGACCCCATTCGGCGATGGGACCGAGCTTGGGTGAAAGGCCCCAAAACACCAGAACCTGGTCGGTGGCGACGGTGCGCGTCACCCCGTCACGGGCGGTGACACGCACGCCGGTGAGCTTGTCGTCCTGTTCCACCAGGGACTGCACCTGGCCCTCGATGAAGTCCAGGCGGCCTTCCTCGACCAGCGCCATCATCCTTTCGACGGAGGCGGGAGCGCCGCGGAACTCGGCGCGGCGATGCACCAGCACGATGCTGCGCGCGCGATCGATGAGCTCCAGCGTCCAGTCGAGCGCCGAATCGCCGCCGCCGAATATCACCAGGTCCTTGTCGTGAAATTGCGCGGCATCCTTGACGCGGTAGTGCACGCTGCGGCCTTCATGCCGCTCACTGCCTTCCACGCTCAGGCGCCGTGGCTGGAACGAGCCCACGCCGCCGGCGACGATGACGGCGCCGGCATCAAAGCGCGTGCCGCGGCTGGTGGCGACATCGAAGCGTCCGTCGGCTCGTGCGCTGACCTCAGTGACTTCCTGGCCCAGGTGATAGCCGGGGCTGAAGGGTTTGATCTGTTCCTGCAGGCGCTCGATCAGCTCGCGCGCCGTGCACACCGGAATGGCCGGGATGTCGTAGATCGGCTTGTCCGGATACAGCTCGGTGCACTGGCCGCCGACCTGCGGCAGCGAGTCCACCAGTTCAGCTTTCAGGCCCAGCAAACCCAGTTCAAAGACCTGGAACAAACCGCAGGGGCCGGCACCGACGATGACCACGTCTGTGACGACGGCCAGTTTGGATCGATCATGCGACAAGGACATTCTCCAGAAGTATGGGCTCGTTGCTGCGGGCCGGCAGGGCATGTGCCGCCAGACCCTTGCTCTCCAGCCATTCGCGATTGAAAAGACGTGACTGATACTTGGCGCCGCTGTCGCACAGCACGGTGACGATGGTGTGTCCGGGACCCAGGTCGCGAGCGACGCGCACCGCGGCAGCGACATTGATGCCACTGGTGCTGCCCAGGAACAGACCCTCTTCGCGCAGCAGGCGGTACACGTAACGCACCGTCTCGGCATCCTCGACGTGCACCGCGTCATCCAACGGCGCATCCTTGAAATTGACGGTGATGCGCGCGATGCCGATACCCTCGGTGATCGAGCCGCTGCCGGTGGACTTCAGGGCGCCATTGCGCACGAACTCATACAGGCTGCTGCCGGGCGGATCGGCCAGCACGCAACGCACGTTGCGGTTGCGGCTCTTCAGATATTCGGCGGTGCCGGCCAGGGTGCCGCCGGTGCCGCTGGCGGCGACAAAGGCACTGACCTTGCCATTGGTCTGTTCCCAGATCTCAGGACCGGTGGTGGTCAGGTGGGCGTGGCGATTGATCGGGTTATCGAACTGGTTGGCCCAGATGGCGTTGCGCAGCGAGCCCGCCAGACGCTGCGAGACCTTCTGGTACTGATTCGGGTTGCTGTACGGCACGGTGGGGACCTTGTAGACCTCCGCGCCGAGCATCTCCAGCAGCCGGTATTTTTCCGGGGACTGGTTGTCGGGCATCACGATGATGCAGCGATAGCCGCGCTCATTGCACACATGCGCCAGGCCGATGCCGGTATTGCCCGCCGTGCCTTCGACCACGCTGCCGCCGGGACGCAGTTCGCCGCGCTGCTCGGCATCGCTGACGATGGCGCGCGCCGCCCGGTCCTTGACCGAGCCGCCTGGATTCATGAACTCGGCCTTGCCCAGGATCTCGCAGCCGGTCTCCTCGCTGACGCCGCGCAGGCGGATCAAGGGCGTGTTGCCGATGGTTCCTGCGAAGCCCTGTGTGATTCCCATAGGAAAGTGACGCTCCGGGTGGGCTATGCCGCGACGCGGGTGACCTCACCCACGAACAGTAGTGCCGGTGCTCCGAGGCCACCACTGCGGGCAGCCTCGGCGATGTCCGCAAGTGTGCCACGCACCACACGCTGTGTGGGCAGGGTCGCCTGGGCGATCAGCGCCACGGGCCGGTCGGCCGGAGCACCGGCCCTGCGCAGGCGCTCGGTCAGCCCGGCCAGCTGCGCCATGGCCATATAAAACACCACGGTGTGGCCGGCGCGGGCCAGGGCGGGCCAATCCAGGGTATCCGCCACCGCCACATGGCCGGGCACGAAGGTCACCGACTGGGAAACCTCCCGAAGCGTGAGCGGAATCTGGGCGGCGGCGGCGGCGCCGAGGGCGGCGGTGATCCCCGGCACCACGGTCACCGCAATGCCGTGCCGGGCGACCGCGGCGATCTCCTCACCGCCGCGCCCGAAAATCAGCGGATCCCCGCCCTTCAGGCGCGCCACCTTCAGTCCGCGCCGGGCATGGTCCACCAGCAGCTGGTTGATCCGCTCCTGCGACAGCGCCGATTCACCCAGATCCTTGCCGACGAAGATGCGCGTGGCCTCGCGGCGCGCGCGTTCCAGGATGGCCGGGGAGACCAGCCGGTCGTACAGCAACACATCGGCCTGCTGCAGCAGTTGCAGGGCGCGCAGCGTGAGCAGATCGGGGTCCCCGGGTCCGGCGCCGATCAGATACACCTCCCCGCGTCCCGCCCCATCCTGGCGCGCGGCGAAGGCCTGCAGCTGCTCGGCGAAGGCGTGGCTGGCAGCCCCTTCCTCCGTGCTCAGGCGCTCAAGATTGGCAAAGCTGCCGAAGAACTGCTCCCAGAAGGGGCGGCGCAGCCCGGGTTGCAGCGCCTCATTGACCTGCGCGCGCCGGCTGCCGGCAAAGCGGGCGAGGGGACCCAGCTGCGCGGGCAGCCGCGCTTCGATCTGCTCGCGCACCCGTCTGGCCAGCACCGGCGTCGTGCCTGAGGAGCTCACGGCGACGATCAGGGGATCGCGATCCACGATGGCCGGCAGGATGAAGTCGGAAAGATCGGCATCGTCGGCGACGTTGACGGGCACGCCGCGTTCACGGGCCAGCCGTGAGACCTGTGCATTCACCGTATCGGAATCGGTGGCGGCGATGACCAGCGCGGCACCCTCGAGATGCTGTGCGACGAATGTGGCGCGAAGGTAGGACATGTTGTGGGCTGCGGCCGGATCGTGCAGCAGCTGCTGGGTACTGGCCGCCAGCTCAGGGGCCACCAGTCGGACCTGAGCGCCGCACTTCAGCAGCAGCTCGGCCTTGCGTGCCGCAACGGCTCCGCCGCCGATGACGACTGCAAGCCGGTTCTGCACCCGCAGAAATATCGGCAGGTAGTCCATGGGGTGCCATTCAGGTTCAGGACCTGCGTCCTGTCAACCCTAGGCTGAGGTCATGGCCGGAGCCATGGCCCGCGTCGCCGTGCGGGCCTTGGGGTGCAGGCCGCATTCACGCTGTTCGGGCTGCTCCCACCACCAGCGGCCGGCGCGGTGATCCTCGCCCGCCACGATGGCGCGGGTGCAGGGGGCGCAGCCGATGCTGGGGTAGCCCTTGTCGTGCAAGGAATTGAAGGGCAGTTTGCGTGCCCGGATGTAGGCCCAGATCTGCTCCTCGGTCCAATCCAGCAGCGGGCTTATTTTCTGCAGGCCGTTCTGGGCGTCCCACTCGATGGCCTGACCCTCGGCGCGGGTCTTGGACTGCTCGCGGCGCACGCCGGTGACCCAGGCGTCGTAGCCGGCCACGAATTTGTGGAAGGGCACGATCTTGCGCACGCCGCAGCAGGCGCTGCGCGCCTCGGTGCTGTCGAAGAAGCCGTTGATGCCCTGACGGGTCACCAGCTCCGACACGGCCTGGCCATCCGGATAGATGACCCGGATCTTGTTGTTGTAGCGCCGCTGCAGCTTGGCCAGCAGATCATAGGTCTCCTCGTGCAGCCGGCCGGTGTCGATGCTGACGATGTCGATCTGCGGCACGCTGCTGCAGATGATGTCCGTCAGCACCATGGCCTCGGCGCCGAGGCTGTTGGCGTACACCACGCGCCCGTAGCGATGTACCGCTGCGGCCAGCAGTTCGCGGACCTGAGCGGCCTTCGATTCCAGTTCCAGGGTCAGTATCTGCGCCATAGTGGAACAGACTTTACGGGTGACAATCCGGTAACAGAACGAATCATTGCTTCTGATGAGCTGCGTCACGGTTATGTGGCGGCCGCCACAGACATATCGTCCGGTTATAATGGGGTTGCAGACCCATTACGGAAGGGTCTGAACAGGGGATTGAATGAAGCTGCATCAGCTGCGCTACCTGGCGGCCGTGGCCCAGAGCGGACTTAACATAACGGCGGCCGCCCAGAAGCTGCATACCTCGCAGCCGGGGGTCAGCAAGCAGATCAAGTTGCTGGAGGATGAGCTGGGCTTTCAGATCTTCACGCGCGAGGGCCGCAATCTCACCCGCATCACCCCGGCCGGGCAGCAGGTCATCGATCGGGCATTGCAGATCCTCAAGGAGACCCAGGCCATCCGTGACCTGGCCACGGAGCTGCGCGATGAGGGCCGCGGGAGCCTGGCCATCGGCACCACCCACACCCAGGCGCGCTATGTGCTGCCCGAGGTCATTCAGCAGTTTCGGGCCCGCTACCCGGACGTGCGCCTGAACCTTCACCAGGGCACCTCGGAGCAGATCGCCGAAATGGTCGCCCAGGACCGAATCGACTGCGCCATCAATACCGGCTCGGAACATCTGTTTGGCGATCTCACGCTGCTGCCCTGCTATCGCTGGCACCGGGTGATCGTGGTGCCGCGCAACCATCCGCTGGCGGAGGTCCCCAGACCCACCCTCAAGCAGCTGGTCGCCTATCCGCTCATCACCTATACGTTCAGCTTCAGCGGTCCCTCCTCACTGCACCAGGCTTTCGCCAAGGCCGGCCTGACCCCGGATGTGGCGATCACGGCGCGCGATTCGGACGTGATCAAGACCTATGTGCGCCTGGGCCTGGGCGTGGGCCTGGTCGCGCAGATGGCCATCAGCGCCCAGGAGGATCCGGATCTGGTGTTCATGGATGGCTCACACCTTTTTTCCAGTCATGTCACCTGGATCGGCTTTCGCCGCGGCGTGTTGCTGCGCAAGTACATGTATGACTTCGTGCACCTGCTGGCACCGCACCTGGACCGCAGGGTGGTGGATCGCGCCCACCGGATGAGCAACGCCGAGGAGGTGGCGCAGCTGTTTGCCGGGATGGAGCTGCCGCAGGCGCGCTAGGGGCGCGCGGCGGTGAAACGCGCTTCGCGCACGTCGCTGCGGGGCACTGCCGGCTGGTAGGCCAGGGTGAAGCGGTTCAGGGCCTGGCGAGCCTCCGCCTCATTCTCGGTCGGTGCCAGGTCAAAGGCATCAATGCCGCAACGGGCCATGAAGAACAGCAGGTCCTGTTTCACTCCGGCGCCCACGGCGCGGATTTCGCCCTGGAATCCATAGCGCTGGCGCAGCAGCCGCGCCGAGGTGTAGCCACGGCCATCCCCGGGATTGGGGAATTCGATCGCCACCACGGCGATGCCGGCCAGATGCGGCGCCAGATCTTCGACCTTGTCGGCCGGCGCCACCACCACCGCTGGCGCCTTGCCGAGCGCATGGCTGGACGGATCACGCAGGTAATCGGCCTGCTTGATCAGCGGCAGGTTCGGATCGGCGCCGTGGTCCGCGGGTGCCTCAGGCAGCCGCAAGAGCTTTGCCATAGACGCGCTCCTTGAACGGCGTGGGCGTGACGCGGCGGACGGTGTCAATGAAGCGCTCATCGGCGTGCCGCAGTTCGCGATACACATCGAGGATGCGCTGCACGGTGTCCGAGACTTCGGCCTGCGGCACTGACGGACCAATCACCTGTCCCAGGGTGCTGGACTCGCGTGCCGAGCCGCCGATGGTGATCTGGTACCACTCCTCACCGTGCTTATCCACGCCGAGGATGCCGATGTGACCGACGTGGTGGTGGCCGCAGCCATTCATGCAGCCGGACATCTTCAGCTCGATCTCACCGATGTCATAAAGATAGTCATAGTCATCGAACTGACGCTGCAGCTGCTTGGCGACGCTGAGTGTGCCGGCATTGGCCAGGCTGCAGAAATCCAGTCCCGGGCACACGATCATATCGGCGAGTGTGCCGATGTTCGGGGTCGCCAGGCCCAGGCGGTGCAGCTCCTTCCAGGTCGCCACCAGCTCGCTCTGCTTCACTTCGGCCAGCACCAGGTTCTGGGTGTGGGTCACGCGGACCTCGCCCAAACTCACCTCATCGGCAAGCTTGGCCACCGCATCCATCTGCTCGGCGCTCATATCACCGGGCGGCAGTCCCATGGGCTTGAGGCTCGCGAACACCACCCGGTAGCCGGGTACCTTGTGGGCGTGGGTGTTGTAGCGGTACCAGGCCTTGAACTCGGGGCCGGCGGCGAGGGTGGGATCGATATCGGCCAGCCTCTCGTAGGCGTGCGGCTTGAAGAAGCTGCGCGCATGGTCAATCTGCGCCGGCGTGAGCTGCGAACCCAGCTCGCGTGAGGCCAGCCACTCGGCTTCGACCTCGTCGCGGAACGCCGCGATCCCCAAGGTCTTCACCAGGAACTTGATGCGCGCCTTGTGGATGTTGTCGCGCCGGCCATAGCGGTTGTACACCCGCAGGATGGCTTCGCAGTAGGACAGCAGGTCCGCCAGCGGCAGGTAGTCGCGGATGACCTGGCCGATCATGGGGGTGCGCCCCAGACCGCCGCCGACCAGAACCTCAAAGCCCAGCTCGCCGTGCGCGTTGCGCACCAGGTGCAGGCCGATGTCATGCACTTCCGTGGCCGCGCGATCCGCCGGCGCACCGCTCACCGCGATCTTGAACTTGCGCGGCAAATAGGTGAATTCAGGGTGGAAGGTGGACCACTGGCGCAGCAGCTCGCAGTAGGGCCGCGGATCCTCGATCTCATCGGCCGCGACGCCGGCCAGATGATCGGAGGTGACATTGCGCACGCAATTGCCCGACGTTTGGATGGCATGCATCTGCACCGTCGCCAGGTCCGCCAGGATGTCAGGAACCTCGGCCAGCTTGGGCCAGTTCAGCTGCAGATTCTGGCGCGTCGTGAAGTGGCCGTAGGAGCGGTCGTAGCGCCGGGTGATGGCGGCCAGCATGCGCAGCTGCCGGGTGCTGAGCAGTCCGTAGGGAATGGCAATGCGCAGCATCGGCGCGAAGCGCTGGATGTACAGGCCATTGCGCAGCCGCAGGGGCCGGAATTCATCCTCCGACAGCTCACCGGCCAGGTAGCGCCGGGTCTGGTCGCGGAACTGCGCAACACGCTGGTCGACCAGCGTCTGGTCCGTGGAGTCGTACTGATACATCTTCGACAATATAGGGGCAAGGCCGCCAGGGTGAAAATACCGGCTGGTTGGGCCCTCGCAGCATTCGGTTATGGCGCCCGGATGACAATAATCAGACCTGCTGCAGTTTCAGCAGGTCCTCGGGCGTGTCGATATCGATGGCGGCGCTCTGCAGCGCCACCCGGATCACCCGTTCACCGCCGCGCTTGAGCAGGGCGCGCGCGCCCGCATCCCCCCTCAGCGCGCCCAAGGCGGGGAAATCCTCGCGCGGAAATATGGCCGGCACCCCGACGGTGCCGGCATAGTGCGCGGCCACGATGCACTGGGGCTGGCGGCGCCAGGTACCCACCAGGCGGCGCAAATCCTCGGCCGTGACGGCCGGCTGATCGGCCAGCATCAGCAGCGCGGCATCCGCGGCAGCCGGCACCCGGGCCACGCCCACGCGCACCGAACTGCCCAGGCCCTCGGCCCAATCGCGGTTGATCGCCACCGCGGCGGGCGTATGCCGCAGCAGCGGTGCCAGCTCGGCGGCATTGGCGCCAAGGACCACCGTCACGGCCTGGCCTGCCACCTCCACCGCGCGCGAGACCGCCAGGTGCAGCAGCGGGCGACCGTTGAGGCGCACCAGCTGCTTGGGTGAGCCGAAGCGGGTGGAAGCACCCGCGGCGAGCACGATCACATGCACGTTCGGGGTGGCTGCGGTGTCGGCGGTCTGGTCGCTCATCGGCGCACCACCGCAGCGCGCGCCGCGGCATACAGCTGGCGCTCTTCGAGAATGGTATCGGCGTTCAGGCGTGCCGCCAGGCGCCAATGGGCGATGCGCAGCGCTCGAGCCGCCGCCGCATCCAGTGGCTCACTCCAGGCATCCAGGGCGGCCAGCAGGTCCTGGGCGGGCAGATGGGCCGCAGTGGCGGCGCCGTTGTGCGCCTGCCGGGCGGCGCTGCTGGCCGCTGCCAATGCCCCCTGCAGCGCCGGATCCAGTGCGGCGGCCTGCTGCAGCGCCGTTTGATGGGCGAGCAGCTGCTCGATCAGCCGCCGCCCGGCCCAGTCGATGTACACGGCTACCGGGTGCGCGGGCCGTTCCGAGGCGGTTGGCGGGCCCAGCGCACGCAGGATCTCCCGCAAGTGGGTGCGTTCCAGGCGCAGCTGCTGACGGATGAGATCAGTTTCGTTCATGCGGGCCTGAGCTCGCGGCCCTCGAAGGCGCCGCCCGGCGCCCCGTGCAGTCGCGCATGAATCTCCGCGACGATGGACAGGGCGATTGACTCCGGGGCGCGCCCGCCGATGTTGAGGCCGATGGGCGAGCGCAGCCGGCCCTTGAGCCCGGCCGCATCTGCGCCCAGGTCCGCCAGCAGCTTCTCGCGCCGATTGGCAGGCCCGAGCAGACCGATGTAGGGGATGAGGGTGGCACTCAGGGCCCGCAGGTAAGCCAGGTCCGAGATCAGGTGATGACTCATGACGATGGCCGCATCAAAGCGTGCGAGGTCCAGGGTCTGCGCCAGTGCTTCAGGCCGCCCCAGCAGCACCTGTTCGGCTTGCGGGAAGCGCACCGGCTGGGCGTAGGCGGAGCGGTGGTCATAGACGGTAATGTGCCAGGTGAGACGAGCCGCCAGATCCACCAGGGGCTGCGCGTCAGGGCCGCCGCCCAGCAACAGCAGTCGCGGCGGCAGCGCCAGCGGCAGGGCCAGCACCCGCAGCGGCTCGGCGCTGCCACCCAGGGCGCTGGGGCGCCCGCTGTGCAGTGCCCGGGTCAGCAGGGCCTGGATGCCATCCTGCAGGGCCACGGGCACGGCCTGGCCGCCGGCCTGGCCTTCGCTCATGACAATGCTGCCCGCTGGCAGGGCGCTGTCCGGTGAGGCCACCACCACCGCCGCGGCCACCGGCGCATGGCGCTGGTAGGCGTCACTGAACAGTTCCAGCGGCTGCCAGGCATTGTGCGGTCCGGCGCGCAGCAGCAGGATCTGCATCGCACCCTCGCAGCCCACGCCCAGCCCCCACAGCAGGTCATCACTGCTGCCGGTGTCGTAACTGACCAGCTTCGCCTGGCCGCTGCTCATGACCTGCAGGGCGTGCTGATGCAGGTCCGCTTCCAGGCACCCTCCGGAGAGCAATCCGGCGTATTCGCCATCGGCGGCGATGAGCATCAGGGCGCCGGGTTTGCGGTACGTGGACCCATTGGTATGCACCACCACGGCCAGCGCCACCGCACGTCCGGCACGGCGCTCACGCTCGTACAGTGGCAACAGCGGCGCGATGAGGGTTTCCATCCGCCAATTATGCTTGAAGTTGCGCCGGTCCGACCGCGTCAGTAGAGTCACGCGGCCTTTTTTGGCATGCGCCCCAGCAGACGTTCAGATGAGCTCAAGCACCACTTCCTCCCCCGTTTCCCCGGCTCCACATTCCCAGGCAATCGAGCGCTGGGTGGTCCACAAGTTCGGCGGCTCAAGCGTCGCGGACGCGGCCTGCTTCGAGCGCGTCGCGGCAATATTGGAAGGGCAGCCGCAGCAACGCCTGGGCGTGGTCCTGTCGGCCTGTCGGGGCGTGACCGACGCGCTGCTGCGCCTGGTGCTGCTTGCTGAGCAGCAGGATGAGCGCTACCAGATCGAGGTCCAGGCGCTGCGCGACCGGCACGCCAACATTGCCCGTGCCTTGCTGTCCACGCAGGATGCCGCGCTGTACCTGTCGGCCATGGATCGGGATTGCCACGACATCGAGGGGATCCTGCACACGGTGCAGCTGACCCGCTCGGCGGCGGACAATGTCCGCGATCTGATTGCAGGCTATGGCGAGATCTGGTCGACGCGGCTGTTCCACAAGTACTTTGAGTCGCGGACGCGGCGTGCAGGACGCACCGTGTGGGTGGATGCGCGGCGCGTGGTCGTCGTGGAATGGGGTTCACTGGGACCGGCCGTGCAATGGAGCGAGTCGCAGCAGAACATGGACCGCGTGGTCGGTGCTGACTTCCAGGGCACGCTGATCATCACCGGCTTCATCGCCTCCAACCGCAAGGGCGTGCAGACCACGCTCGGGCGCAATGGCAGCGACTTCTCCGGTTCAATCTTTGGTGCGCTGCTGGCGGCGGCCGAGATCCAGATCTGGACCGATGTGGACGGCGTATTGTCGGCGGATCCGCGCCGCGTGCCGGATGCCAAGGTCATCGATGCGCTCTCCTACAACGAGGCCATGGAGCTGGCCTATTTTGGTGCCAAGGTCATCCATCCGCAGACCATGGCGCCCGCGGTCGGACGCAATATTCCGATCTGGATCCGCAATACCTTCGCGCCACACAAGACCGGCTCCCTGATCTGCGCGGCACCCGAATCCACTCTGCCGGTCAAGGGCATCACCAGCATCGAGGGGGTGGCGCTGGTCAATGTCGAAGGCGCGGGCATGATCGGGGTACCCGGCACCGCGCACCGCTTGTTCGGCGCGCTGCGTGAAGAGGGGATCTCGGTGATCCTGATCTCCCAGGGCAGCTCCGAGCATTCGATCTGTTGCGCGATCCCGGCCGATCAGTCCGAGCGCGCGGCGCGCGTGGTGCGCGCTGCCTTTGATCGCGAACTGACCGAGGGACAGATACAGCGCGTGGACGTGGACCTGGGTCTGGCCATTCTGGCGGTCGTCGGTGATGGCATGGCCGGCCTGCCCGGAGTGTCGGCCAAGGTGTTCGATGCGCTGGGCAATTCGGCCGTCAACGTCCGCGCCATTGCGCAAGGCGCCAGCGAACGCAATATCTCGGTGGTGATCGAGGCCAAGGACGCCACGCGCGCGCTGCGCGCCGTGCATTCGAGTTTCTACCTGTCACCGCACACGCTCTCGATCGGTGTGATCGGACCGGGAACCGTCGGCCGGGTGCTGCTGGATCAGCTGGCCTCGCAAAGCAGCCGGCTGCGCGAACAGTTCCAGATCGATCTGCGGGTGCGCGGCATCCTCGCCTCCGAGCGCATGCTGCTCAGTGACTCCGGGGTGGACCTGGCCGATTGGCGCGAGGCCTTGAAGAGCGGCTCGATGGCGGCGGATCTGGACAAATTCGTCGAGCACCTGAATGTGGATCATCTGCCGCATACGGTGCTCATCGACTGCACGGCCAGCGAGGCGGTGGCGCGCAACTATCCGCAGTGGCTGGCCAGCGGCATCCATGTGGTCACCCCGAACAAGAAGGCCAACAGCGCGCCGCTCGAGTTTTACCGCCAGGTGCGCTCGGCCGGCCGCACCAGCGGTGCACACTATCTATATGAGGCCACGGTCGGCGCCGGGCTGCCGGTCATCCAGACCCTGCGTGATCTGCGCGAGACCGGCGATGACATCGAAAGCATCGAGGGTATCTTCTCCGGAACCTTGGCTTACCTGTTCAATGTCTACGATGGCCGGGTGGCCTTCTCGGCTATCGTGCGCGATGCCAAGCAGCGCGGCTATACCGAGCCGGATCCGCGCGATGATCTCTCCGGCATGGACGTGGCCCGCAAGCTGATCATCCTGGGGCGCGAAATGGGCCTGGCGCTGGAACTGGCGGACGTGAAGGTGGAGAGCCTGGTGCCACCGGATCTGTCCGGGTCCTCCATCGATGAGTTCATGAACGGCCTGCCGAAATTCGACGCCGGCATGAACCAGCGGCTGCAGGCGGCGCAGGGTCGCGGCAAGGTGTTGCGCTACGTGGGCCGCATCACCTCCAAGGGCGAGGCCACCGTGGGTTTGATGGAGCTGGACCGCAGTCATGCCTTCGCCAACATGGCACTGACCGATAATGTCGTGCGCTTTGCCACCGGCCGGTACAATGCCAATGCTCTGATCGTTCAGGGTCCCGGTGCAGGTCCGGAGGTGACAGCCGGCGGCGTGTTCGCCGATCTGCTGCGGCTGTCCGCCTATCTCGGAGCGCATATTTGAACGCCACGACCTCCGCCACGGCCTTTGCGCCGGCCTCGGCCGGCAATGTGGCCATCGGCTTCGATATCCTGGGGTTCGCCGTGGATGCTCTGGGCGACAAGGTCTCGATCACGCGCACCAGCAAGCGCGGCCTGACCATCTCCAGCATCACCGGCGTGAGCGTGGATCTGCCGCGCAATCCGGAAGGCAATACCGCCGGGCGCGCCGTGCTGGCGCTGCAGGAGAAGCTTGACCTGCCCTTCGGCTTCGACATGCGCATCGAGAAGGGCATTCCACTGGGCTCGGGCCTGGGCGGCTCGGCCGCCTCGGCGGTCGCTGCGGTGGTGGCCGCGAACGCGCTGCTGCCCACGCCTTGCAGCAAGCTTGAACTGCTGAAGTTCGCGATGCACGGTGAGGCGGTCGCATCGGGCTCCATGCATGTGGACAACATCGCGCCGTCGCTGTTCGGCGGCCTGGTGTTGACCGTGGGTATCGACAATCCCCATGTGAAACAGATTCCGGTGCCGAACGCGGTGCGTGCGGTGATGGTCCATCCACACCTGTTTCTGTCCACCAAGGAGGCGCGCTCCATCCTGCGCAGCAGTGTGGCCATGTCGGATTTCGTGTGGCAGACCGCGCACCTGGCAGGCTTCATCTCCGGCTGTTACACCAATGACATCGAACTGATCCGCGCCTCGCTCGAGGATGTGGTGATCGAGCCGCAGCGCCAGACCCTGATTCCGGGCTTCGCCGACGTGCGCCGCGCGGCCATGGCCGCCGGTGCACTGGGCTGCTCCATCTCCGGGGCGGGGCCCACGGTGTTTGCCTGGGCCCTGGAGCACCAGGCCGCCATGGTGCTGGCCGCCATGCGCCTTGAGTTCGGGCGCCACAAGGTGCCGATCGATGAGTGGATCATCGAAATCAATTCCCCGGGCGCCCGCGTTGTCGGCCCCTGACCTCCATGCTGTTCCAGAGCACGCGCGGTAGCTCCGCCACCGCTGATTTTCCGCAGGCCCTGATCAAGGGACTGGCGCCTGATGGCGGACTGTATGTCCCGCAGCGATGGCCGGTGCACCAGCCGGCGCAGCTTTGTGCGCGCATCGGCTTGGCCCCGCAGCAGTATCTGAGCGCCGCGGGACTGGCGCGCATTGGCGCGCTGCTGCTCGAACCGCTGGTCGCGGACAGTGAACTGGCCGGCCAGCTGCCGGCCATTACCGCACAGGCCTTCAGTTTCCCGGCGCCCTTGGTGGCGTTGCCGGGGGCTGCAAGGCTGGGCGTCCTGGAGCTGTTTCACGGACCGACCGCAGCCTTCAAGGACTTCGGCGCGCGCTTTCTGGCGGCCTGCATGTCACGGCTGCGCACTCCGGGGCAGCGCGTTTTGAACATCCTGGTGGCGACCTCCGGTGACACCGGCGGCGCAGTCGCGGCCGCCTTTCACCGCCTTCCCGGAGTGCAGGTGTCGGTGCTGTTTCCCAAGGGACTGGTGTCGCCTACCCAGGAACACCAGCTCACCTGCTGGGGCGACAATGTCAGAAGCTTCAGGGTGCGCGGCACCTTCGATGACTGCCAGCGCCTGGTGAAGGCGGCGTTCATGGATGAGCAGTTGAACGAGCGTTACGAGCTGTCATCCGCCAACAGCATCAATCTGGGGCGCTTGCTGCCGCAGGCGGTGTATTACGCGGCGGCGAGCCTTCAGGGCTGGTCGGAACATGGCGCGCCGGTGTCATTCGTGGTACCCAGCGGCAATCTTGGCAACTCCGTCGCGGGCCTTTGGGCCAGACGCCTGGGCCTGCCGATCGGGGATCTGATCCTGGCCCACAATCTCAATCGCACCGTGCCGGACCTGCTGCAGAGCGGGGACTTTCAACCACGCCCGAGCATTGCCACGCTGGCCTCGGCCATGGATGTCGGCAACCCCAGCAATCTGGAGCGGCTGCGCGCCCTGTACCCGGATGTCGCGCAGTTGCGGGCCATGATCGGGGCCGAGGTCGTCAGCGATGAGCAGATCCGTGCCCGTATCCGCACCGGCTTCCAGGAGTATGGCCAGGTCTGGTGCCCGCACACGGCCACCGCGGCTGAAGCTTACGCGCGTCTGTCGGCGGCGCGGCAGCAAGGCGGGCAGTGGGTGCTGGTCGGCACGGCGCATCCGGCCAAGTTCCGTGAAATTGTCGAGCCGCTGATAGGCCGCAGTGTCACAGTGCCGCAGTCCCTGGCACGACTGTTCGAGCTGCCGGCACAGGCGCTGGAAATCGCTGCGGATCTGGACGCGCTGCGTCAGGGTTTGGCTTAGGGAGCGCACGTGGACCTTGTGACAAATTTACCTCCCCTGACCTGGGCGCTGGTCGCCTGCGCGGCCGTGTTCGGCTGGGGCCTGTCGTGGCTGTGGCGCTGGTACCGCCAGCGGCGCGCGCGCCGTGCGCTGGTGACGGCGATCACGGCGGTGGGTTCTGATCACCTGGTTGATGTGCTGGTGCCCGATGGCATGGGCAGTTCCTTTCACCTGGATTTCGTGCTGCGCACGCCGCGCGGGGCCGTGGTACTGGACCTGCGCGATGTGCGTGGCAATGTGTTCGGCGGCGACCAGATGAATGAATGGACGGTGATGGACGGGCCTCACCGCTACACTTTTGTGAATCCGCAAAGCTCCCTCTACGACCGCATCGCCGCGGTGAAGGCCATTGCCGGTGACATGCCGGTGGAAGGGCGCATCGTGTTCACCCGTCGGGCGCGCTTTCCCAAAGGGCTGCCCAAGTGGACGCTGATGCTGGATTCGCTGGCGCGGGACTTTCCGCTGATCGAGGGCGGCACGCCCGGCGGTCCGGACCCCTTCGATCTGCCCTGGCAGAACATCCGCAATGCCGTGCGTCCCAGTCTCATGGCGCAGGCCCGACCGGTCAAAGGCTAAGTGGCGGCAGCCTGAAGAGCTTGCGGCTCGCCGCGCTGGCTGAGGCAGCAAGTTCTGCCAACGTCTCCCCGCGCGCCCGTGCCACCACCGCGGCGATATGCCGCAGGTACTGCGGTTCGTTGCGGCGTGAAGCCGGACGCGGCGCAAGATCGCGCGGCAGCAGGTAGGGCGCATCGGTTTCCAGGTGCAGCGCAGCAGCGGGAATCTCGCGCACCAGCGTCAGCAGGTGCGCACCGCGGCGTTCATCGCAGATCCAGCCGGTGATCCCGATGGCGAGCTCCAGTTCCAGGTAGCAACGCAGCTGTTCACCATTGCCCGTGAAACAATGTGCCACACCGCCGACCAGCGTTCCACGGTGTTCACGCAGGATGCCGGCAAAGTCATCATGGGCATCACGTACATGCAGGAACACGGGCTTGCCGACTGTGGCGGCCAGTTCCAGCTGTTGATGAAAGGCGCGCCGCTGCACCTCGCGCGGTGAGAAGTCGCGAAAATAATCCAGGCCGCACTCGCCAACCGCCACCACCTCGGGCTGGCGCGCCAGGCCCTCGAGCTGCGCCAGCCGCTCGGCATCCAGTTCGGTGGCATGGTGTGGATGCACCCCGGCGGTCGCGAACAGATGCTGCCGATCCTCACCGGCCAGCGCCACGGCCCGCCGCGAGCCTTCGGTGCTGGCCCCGGTAATGATCATCTGTACGATGCCGGCGGCGCGCGCGCGTGCAATCACCCGTTGGCGATCCTCATCAAAGCTGTCGTGTCCCAGATTGATGCCTATGTCAATAAGCATTGGTGTCGGGTGCGTCATGCATTGATTCTGGCACAATGTTGCTGATGTTCTGTCTGAGGCAAGTTCCGCTGCTGCTGCTCGCACTGCTGGGCGGGGCCACGCTCGCCGGCGCCGCACAAACCGATTGGCGCGACATCGAATCGCGGGTGCAGTACGCCTGGTACACCGAGGATGCGCGCGATCTGGCGAGCATCGAGAGCCACCTGCGCGAGCTGGGCGACTCGGACCCGAAGCAAGGCTACTACCTCACATTGGTCCAGCTGCGCGAAGCGCAGATCACGTCGGACGTGAGCCTTGCGGGCCGCGCCGCGGCCGGCTGTATCGATTCGGCTGACGCGGCCCTGGCTGCCCGGCCTACAGATGCGGAGCTGCTCGCGCTGCAATCATCGTGCATGGACCTGCGCAGTCGATCGCATCCGGTGGGCATGCCCTTCGCCGGTTCGCGCAGCCGCGCGCAAATGCAGCGGGCGTTGCAGCTGGCGCCGGGCAACCCGCGGGTGCGGCTGCTGGCCGCGCAGCTTTCCTACGCCGACGCCAAGTCCACGGCGGAGCGCACCCGGCAGCTGGGTGTCTTCCAGAGCGCTGTGGATGCCTTTGAGGTGGAACGCCAGGGCCTGGAGCGCATTCCGGGATGGGGTGCCGCCGAGGCCTGGCAGGGGCTGGCGCAGGTCTACCTGGATCGCGGCGATGCTATTGCGGCCCGCTCGGCGCTGGAGCACGCTTTGCTGCTGGTGCCCGATTACAAGTCGGCGCATCGTCTGCTGAACCATATCGTGACGGGGTGATCTCATGATCATCGGTGGCACTGAACCGCCCACAAATATTCCGACCGCGACCCAGTCGCGCCTGCCGATCGGGTTGCGCGTGCTGTACATGGTGGTATTCGCGGTGACCTTCTGGATTCTGACCTGGGTGCTCATCGTCACGGTGGTGGCGCAGCTGATCCTGACTCTGCTTGCGGCACAGCCGAACCCGGACCTTCTCAGATTCGGCAAAGGGCTTTCGAGGTATATCGCTCAGGTTGTGGAATTTCTTATGTTTTTGACCGATAGACCGCCGTTTCCATTTGCCTCGTGGCCAGACATGAAGGAGAGCCCATGACTGAAATCCGCGCGCTCCGGCGTATGACCGGGCTGGTCGGGACCACGGTGGCTTTGCTGGCCGTCGCGGCCCTGGCGCAGGCGCAATCCGCGACCTCTGCGGGAAGTTCCGCACCCAATCCGACCCCCAGCAAGACCCACGGCGCCAAAGCCTCACGCCCCACGCCACAACGACTGGATCTGAAGGCGCCGCCGCTCAATCACGTCTATTCGCAGAAGGAACTGCGCTACATCCTGGCCTACGACCCGGATGAGGACTCCGATACGGAAGTGCGCGTCAAAGGATCCACGCCCGCGGTCAATGTGCCGGTGACACCCGGCAATCAGTTATTGGCCCTGCCCTGGGCGCTGCTGCATCCGACGCAGGCCTGGCGGGTGTTCACGCCCATCGAACAGCCTTAGAGGGCGGCGCACAGGGCATCGACGCTGGCCTGGGTCTGATCCCAGGAGACGACGAAGCGCGCTTCGGGACCGCCGGCGGGTCCCCAGTCATAGAAACCGAAACCCTGTGCGCGCAGTTCGGCCTTGCCGGCCGCACCCAGATCCAGGAACAGTTCGTTGGCCTCCACCGGGTGCGCGAGCCGCGCGCCGGCCGCGGCCGCGATGCGTTGCGCCAGGCGATTCGCGCGCCGTGCATGGCTGCGCCACAAGCCGCTTTGCACATAGGTGAGCAGCTGCGCGGCGGCGTAACGTGACTTCGACAGCAGGTGTCCGGCGCGCTTGCGACGCAGTTCGAAGTCACGCACCAGGGTGGTATCGAAGAACACCACCGCCTCGGCGGCCAGGGCGCCGTTCTTGGTGGCACCGAAGGACAGCACCTCCACGCCCGCGCGCCAGGTCACATCACCCGGATGGCAGTCCAGAAAATCAATGGCATTGGCCAGGCGTGCACCGTCCATGTGCACGCGCAGGCCATGGGTCCGGGCCACCGCGCTCAGCGCCGCGATCTCCCCGGGTCGGTAGCTGGTGCCCAGCTCGGTGGCCTGGGTGAGGGTGAGGGCGGCGGGCTGCACGGTGTGGACGCTGGCGGGATGGGCTTCGATGGCCTGCTGCAGTGCCTGCGGATCGATGCGCCCATGTGCGCCCCCGACCAGGGTCAGGCGGGCGCCGCCGGAATAGAACTCGACCGCGCCGCACTCATCCTCCACCACATGGGAGCCTGAGTGCGCGAACACATTCCCGTAAGGGGGTGACAGCGTCGCCAGGCTCAGCGCATTGGCCGCGGTGCCGGTGGTGACCACAAAGGCGCGCACCGGGATGCCGAAGAACTCGCTGAACACCTGATCGAGTTGCGCGGTCCAGGGATCATCCCCGTAGGCCTTCTGCGGACCTTCGTTGGCGGCGGCCACCGCCGCCAGCAGCTCGGCAGCGACGCTTGCGGTGTTGTCGCTGTAGAAGGCATGGATATGGGGTTGCAGGCTCATTCGGCCCTCCAGCGGAAGGAGAAGGCACCCACCCCCAGGAACACCAGTGTGGTGCCGGCGAGGTAGGCGAGGTCGGTACCGATGGCGGCAGGCCCCGCGCCATCGAGCATGATCGCGCGGGCGGCCTGCAGGATGTGGGTCAGCGGGAACAACTGCGCCAACCATTGCATCCAGCGCGGCGAGCCCTCCAGGGAGAACCAGATGCCCGACAGCAGCATCATCGGCCAGGTCAGGAAATTCAACAGGCCGCCGACGACTTCCTCGCTGGCAAAACGTGACGCCACGATCAGGCCGAAGGCAATGAGGCTCAGACAACCCAGCGCCGCGACCAGCAGCAGCAAGGCCGCGCTGCCGGCATTGTGAAAGCCGATCACCGCACCGACGCCGCTGTAGAGGATCAGGGTGATCGCCAGCGCCAGGCCCAGCCGGCTCAGGACCTGGGCGCTGAGGAACTCGAAGGCTGACAGCGGCGTCGCCGAGAGGCGCTTCAGAAAGCCGTTCTTGCGATAGCGCACCACCACGTAGCCCGCGCCCATGAGGCAGGTGAACATCATGTTCATACCCAGCACCCCGGGGAACAGCCAGTCGATGTAGCGCGTGACCGCACCGGTGGTAGGCTGGCGCTGGGCCTGCGGGTCCACCTGCAGCAGCAGTTTCTCCGCCACATAGCCCTTGGGTGAGTCTTCGATGCACCAGAAGTGCACCGGCTGCTGGCGCAGGTCCAGCAGCAGATCCAGATCATTGCGCGCCACCGAGTGGATACCGCTGCTCTGCTCGGCGACCGGCACAAACTGGAAGTAACGCTCGCCGAGGAACGGGTAGCTCGCCGTGCTGCGCATCGCGCCCAGGACGCCGACCTTGAACAGCGGCCGCGGCGGCCCGCCGAAAATCAGCGCCATGGCGGCCACGATCGCCACCGGTACGCCCAGCGTGAAAATCAGCGAGGAGCGATCGCGCACGAACTCCAGATTGCGCGCATGCCATACCGCCACCAGGCGTCCGAGGCTGCTGCGGACAGGGGTGAGCAGGCTCATGCGCGCAGGTCCTTGCCGGTCAGCTCCAGGAACAGGTCTTCAAGATTGGGCGGCCGAATGCGCAGATGCGCCAGGGAGATACCCGCCTGCATCAAGGTGCGAAGCGTGCCTTCGAGATCGTTGGTGGTCAGTTCCACACGCCCGGCGGCCTCGAAAAAGGTCAACCCCAGGGTGCGCGCCGCCGGGCTCCAGTCCTCCAGCGGCAGCTCCAGCAGTACCGCCTTGAAATGCTGGCGCAACAGCGCCTGCGGCGCGCCCTGCGCGATGATCCTGCCGTGATCGACGATCACGATCTCATCGCACAGCAACTGGGCCTCCTCCATGTAGTGGGTGGTCAGGATGATGGTCTTGCGCTGGGCCTTGATCGACTCGACCAGTTCCCAGAAACGGCGCCGCGCCTGCGGATCAAGTCCGGTGGTGGGTTCATCCAGGAACAGGATGGCCGGATCGTTGACCAGCGCCACGCCCAGCAGCAGCCGCTGCAGCTGTCCGCCCGAGAGCTTCTTGTTGTCGCGCTTCAGCAGCTTCTCCAGCGCACACAGGCGTATTACCTCATCGACGCTCAGGCCGTGATCGTACAGACCGCGGAACAGATTCAGGGTCTGCCGCACGCTCAGGAAGTCCTGCAGGGCCGTCTTCTGGAACAGGATGCCGGCCTCGGCCCGGAACCGTTCACCCAGCGGTGCGCCGCGGTACCACACCTGGCCTGAAGTGGGCGCGAGGATGCCCTCCATGATCTCTATGGTCGTGGTCTTGCCGGCGCCGTTGGGACCGAGCAGGCCAAAGCAGCTGCCTTCGCGCACGCTGAAGGACAGCCCGTCGACGGCGGTGTTGTCGGCATAGCGCTTCACCAGCGTATCCACCCGCAGGATGGCGCCAGCGGCGCTGACGTCCGGGTGCTGCAGGGGCGGTGAGTCGATTATCATGGGGTGAATTGAACCAGCTTTTTCTTTGGTCCGACACTGAAGCACAACCCTGGGTGGTGCGCGAGAGTCGGCGCGCCCGGCGTCTGGCGGTGCGCGTGCACCGCACCGGGCGGGTGGAAGTGGTGGTGCCGCCGCGCACCTCCCAGGCGATGGTGAGCGCCTTTTTGAGCGAACACCGCGACTGGATCGAGACCCGCCGCCTGGCGGCGCTGCGCCAGAGGCCGCCCGAGACCCCGTTTCCACCGCCAAGGATTGCACTGCCGGGGGTGTATGAGAGCTGGCGGGTGCACCTGGCGGGCGGAACCGGGCGGGTGCGTATCCGCGAGCCACAGGAGAAGGAGCAGCCGGGCGAGGAACTGCTGGTGGTGTGCGGGGAGATCGGCGCTCCGCAACGCCTCAAGGAGGCCCTGCGGCGTTGGCTGATGGGGCGCGCGCAGCTGGTGCTGGCCGACCATCTGGCCGACTGCGCGCGGGAGTTCGGTTTCAGCTACCGGTCCTTGAGCATCCGCCGCCAGCGCACCCGCTGGGGCAGCTGTTCGGTGCGCGGCACCATCAGCCTGAACTGCTGCATTCTGTTCCAGCCCCCCGAAGTGCTGCGTTACCTGCTGATTCACGAACTGGCCCATACCCGTCATATGAATCACTCCCGGGCTTTCTGGGAATGCGTGGCCGGCTGCTGTCCTGACTACCGCCAGCTGGACCGGCAATTGCTGGATGGCTGGCGACGTGTACCATCCTGGTTGTCATGACCAACCGCCCCTACGACAAGTCCGAGCGGGTCGACCTTTCCGACGAGCCGGTGCATTGGGACCTGGGCTCCTCGCTCAGCTATGGCGCCTATCTGCGCCTGGACCTGCTCCTGGAGGCGCAGCGGCCGCTGTCCTACGAACACGACGAGATGATGTTCATCATCGTCCACCAGACCTCGGAGCTGTGGATGCGCCTGTTCCTGCATGAACTGGCCGGGGTTCTGGAGTGCGTGCGCCGGGACAACCTGGGTCCCTCGTTTCGGATGCTGGAGCGCATTGCGCGCGTGCAGACGCAATTGACGGCGGTTTGGGACGTGCTGGCGACCATGACACCGGCGGACTACTCCGCCTTCCGCAACGCGCTGGGGCGCTCCTCGGGCTTCCAGTCCGTCCAGTACCGGGTGCTGGAATTCACCATCGGCAACAAGAACGCCGAGGTGATCAAGGTCCACCAGAACGATCCGGTGAACTACCAGAAGCTGCAGCAGGTATTGGCGGCACCGTCATTGTATGACGAGGTGCTGCGGCTGCTCAGCCGCCGCGGCTACGGCATTCCGGAGCACTATCTGTCGCGCGATTTCACTGAACCCTACCAGTCCAGCAAACAGGTGGCCGGGGCGTGGCTGGGCGTGTACCACAACTCGGAAAAGGAATGGGATCTGTACGAACTGGCCGAGCGGCTCATCAACCTGGATCACCAGTTCCAGATCTGGCGTTTTCACCATCTGAAGGCCGTGGAACGCATCATCGGTCACAAGCGCGGCACCGGCGGCACCAGCGGCGTGCCTTATCTGGCGAAGGCGCTGGAACTCAGGTTCTTTCCCGAGCTGTGGCAGGTGCGGACGTCGATGTGAGCCAGGTCGCATAGGGCGCAATGCCCAGCGCCGCCGCCCGGGCGCGCGTGCGCCGCGAGGCATTCACCAGCCGCGGCTGATCCGCAAGCCTCAGGTGCGCCAGGTCACTCCCGGCGTTGCCGTATGCCACGGACTTTAGGCCCGGGTGCTGCAGCAGCAGCGCCTGAAAGCAGCGGACCTTCTCCGCGCCGCGACGATTGGCGGTGGTCAGCGTACCCTGCAGCCTTCCGGAGCCGTCAAAAGCCACTCCGGTACAGATGACTTGTTTGAAGCCCAGCGCCTGGCCGATCTGCGGAACATACAGATCGGTACTGGCGCTCATCAGCACCAGCAGGTCGCCGGCCTCGCGGTGCGAGCGGACCGCGAGCAGTGCACCGGGGTCGCAGCCTTGATTGAGCAGCCGGGGGACGAACTCGTCGGTCCACGCCGCCAGCTGTTCACGGGTGGCACCGCCCAGGGTGCCGCGGATGAAGGCGGCTTTGACGGCACCGTGGTCGGCGAGGCCAAAGACAAAGGCCGCCAGCGTCGGCAGCACCCGCAGCATGCGCCAGCGGCTGCGCCGGGCGCGGGCCAGGAAGCCGCTCACGTAAGGCAGCAGGGTGTCACGCCGCGTGATCGTGCCATCAAGGTCAAAGACGACGAGCCGCATCGGCTTGCTGCGGCCGGTTCGCGTCAGGCCGCTTTCGGCGCGGCCAGCTGGCGCAGCACGTACTGCAGGATGCCGCCGTGCTGGTAGTACTCGTGCTCCTTGGGCGTATCGATGCGCAGCCGCACCTCGAACTGCACGGCTTTGCCAGCATCCGGGGTCGCCGTCACCCGCACCGTCTTGGCGCCCGGTTCGGTGATGCCGGTGAGATCGAAGGTCTCCTTGCCGGTGAGGCCCAGGCTGTGCGCGTTCTGCCCCGGCATGAACTGCAGCGGCAGCACCCCCATGCCGATGAGGTTGGAGCGGTGGATGCGCTCGAAGCTCTCGGCGATCACCGCCCTGGCCCCGAGCAGCATCGTGCCCTTGGCGGCCCAGTCGCGCGAGGAGCCGGTGCCGTATTCGCGACCGGCCAGGATCACCAGCGGCGTGCCCTCGGCCTTGTAGCGCATGGCGGCGTCATAGATGGACATCTGTTCGCCGCTGGGGACGTGCACCGTGACCCCGCCCTCGGTACCCGGGGCGAGCAGATTGCGCAGGCGGATGTTGGCGAAGGTGCCGCGCATCATGACTTCGTGATTGCCGCGCCGGGCACCGTAGGAGTTGAAGTCCAGCGGTTGCACGCCCTGCTCGACCAGGTAGCGCGCGGCCGGGCTGGACTTGGCGATGTTGCCGGCCGGGGAGATGTGATCGGTCGTGACCGAATCGCCCAGCACCGCCAGGGCGCGGGCGCCGTGGACATCGCCCACCTTGGCGGGTGTCATGCTCATGCCATCGAAGTAGGGCGGGTTCTTGACGTAGGTTGAGCGCTGGTCCCAGGCATAGACATTGCCCTGCGGGATCTTGATGCTCGACCAGTTCTCATCACCCTTGAAGACGGTGGCGTAGCTGTCGCGGAACATCTGCGAATCGATGGCGCGCAATACGGTTTCCTGCACTTCCTTGGCGCTGGGCCAGATGTCCTTGAGAAATACCGGCTGACCCTTTTGGTCCACTCCCAGCGGCTCGGTCACCAGGTCAATGTCCAGGGTGCCGGCCAGGGCATAGGCCACGACCAGCGGCGGGGAGGCCAGGAAGTTCATACGCACTTCGGCATGCACGCGGCCTTCGAAGTTGCGATTTCCCGAAAGCACCGAGCAGGCGATGATGTCGCCGGCCTTTACCGCGGCGGAAATCTCCGGCCGCAAGGGCCCTGAATTGCCGATGCAGGTGGTGCAGCCGTAACCGACCAGGTCAAAGCCCACCGCCGCCAGTGCCTCCAGCAGATTCGCCTTGCGGTAGTAGTCGGTCACCACGCGCGAGCCGGGGGCCAGCGAGGTCTTGACCCAGGGTTTTGCATTGAGCCCCAGCCGCTGGGCATTGCGCGCCAAGAGGCCGGCACCGAGCATGACGTAGGGGTTGGAGGTGTTGGTGCAGCTGGTGATGGCGGCGATGAGCACCGCGCCGTCCTTCAGCTCAACGTTCTTGCCACCGGTACTGAGCGCGGCGCTGCCGGTGGCGGCGGGATTGCGCTTGGTGCGCTCCTCGGCCATCGCCACCAGGCTCTTGCGGTATACGGCCTTGGCGTTCTTGAGCGGCACGCGATCCTGCGGACGCTTGGGACCGGCGAGGCTGGGTTCCACGCTGGACAGGTCCAGCTCCAGAAGATCGCTGTACTGTGCGGCCGCGGCGCCGGTGAGGCGCCACAGACCCTGAGCCTTGGCATAGGCGCCGACCAGTTCAACCTGCTCCCTGGGACGCCCGGTGAGTTCCAGATAACGGATGGTCTCCTCGTCGATGGGGAAGATACCGCAGGTGCTGCCGTACTCGGGCGCCATGTTGGCGATGGTGGCGCGATCCGCCAGCGGCAGATTGGCCAGGCCGTCGCCGAAGTACTCGACGAACTTCTCGACCACGCCTTTCTTGCGCAGCATTTCGGTGAGCGTGAGCACCAGATCGGTGGCGGTGGCGCCGACCGGGAGGCTGCCGGTGAGCTTCACGCCGATGACCTGCGGGATCAGCATGGTGATGGGCTGGCCCAGCATCGCAGCCTCGGCCTCGATGCCGCCCACTCCCCAGCCCAGAACGCCCAGGCCATTGATCATGGTGGTGTGCGAGTCGGTGCCGACCAGGGTGTCCGGATAAGCCTGGTGGCGCTTGCCCGTCTCACGATCAAACACCACCCGTCCGAGGTGTTCGAGATTGACCTGATGCACGATGCCGGTGTTGGGCGGTACCACCTTGAAGTTGTCGAAGGCGGTCTGGCCCCAGCGCAGGAAGGAGTAGCGTTCGCCGTTGCGCTGGAACTCGATGCGGTTGTTGTCCGTCAGCGCCTGGGGGGTGCCGTATTCATCCACCTGCACCGAGTGATCGATCACCAGTTCCACCGGTGCCAGGGGATTGACGCTTTCGGCCTGACCACCCAGCTTCACCACCGCCTCGCGCATGGCCGCCAGATCCACCACGCATGGCACGCCGGTGAAGTCCTGCAGAATCACGCGCGCCGGTGTGAAGGCGATTTCATGCGCGGGGGTGGCCTTGGGGTCCCAGTTGAGAAGCGCTTCGATATCGGCGCGGGTCACATTGACCCCGTCCTCGAAGCGCAGCAGGTTCTCCAGCAGGATCTTCAGCGAATACGGCAGCCGCGCGAGTTTGTCCTGGGGCAGCGCCTGCAGGTTGAAGATCTCGTAGGAACGTTCGCCAACCTTGAGCGTGGTGCGCGATTTGAAGCTGTCAGTCATGAATCTCTCCGCGGGTCGATATGCGGGGTATCTTGCGGGATCGCCGGTGTGGAGTAAAATGACTTTAACTCCCCTATTGATGCATATTCTGCATGAAAATCGATACCCTCGGCGTGCAGGCCTTCGTCGCCATAGCCGAGAGCGGGTCCTTCAATCGCGCCGCCGCGGCCCTGAGCATCACCCAAAGCGCCTTGAGTCGTCGCTTGCGCGGCCTTGAGACCTATCTGGGCGTTCGGCTGATCGAGCGCACCACGCGCTCGGTCGCCTTGTCGCGCTCAGGGGAAGGGTTCTTGCCGCAGGCGCGCCGCCTGCTCGCCGAGCTGGCGGCGAGTTTGAATGAAATCCGCGACACCGGGAATGCGATGCGCGGTGATGTCACCCTGGCCTGCGTGCCGACGATGGGGGTGCACTACCTGCCCGAAGTACTGCGCGAATACGCCGCGCACTTCCCCGACAACCGTATCCGGCTGCTCGATCATTCCTCATCGGCCGTGGCCGAGGCGGTATTGAGCCGCGAGGCAGAATTCGGCATCAACGTCGCCCGCTTGCGTCATGCGGACCTGGACAGTACGCCGCTGCTGCAGGACAGCTTCGTGCTGGTGTGTCGGCGCGATCATCCGCTGGCGCAGAATCGACGGGTGTCCTGGCAGCAGCTGCAAGGCCATCGGCTCATATTTCCCGGCGCCAGCAGCAGCAACGAGCCGCTGCTGGAACAGGCCCTGGGTGTCGAACACCAGTCTCTGGCCATCTTCTACGAGGTGCAGCGCAGTTCCACCGCGGTGGGGTTGGTGGCCCAGGGCGTGGGTATCGCAGTGGTCCCGCGGCTGGCCATGCAACATGGCGCCTATCCCAGTTTGCGGGTGGTTGATCTGATCGCGCCGACGGTCTCGAGGACCTTCAACCTGCTCACACGCAAGGGCGCCGTGCTGTCACCCGCCGCGCGCAATCTCTATGAGTTGCTCCTGGCGCGCCGTTCGCGATTCCGGCCCCGCGTTCCCAGACAAGCCTGAAGAGACGGCACAGATCGTGGCCCCGCCTAAGCACAGCTGCCCGTCGTAGGCGACCGCGAACTGGCCCGGGGTCAAGGCCCACTGCGGCTCATCGAACAGCACGCGGGCCGTGCCATCCGGCCCCGGGTAAAGCACGGCGGGCTGGTCGGTATGCCGATGACGCACCCGCACCGTGCAGCGGCGCGCAGCGCTGGGTGGCGTGACCAGCCAGTGCAGCCCTGCGCAGTGAAGCTCGCGCGCATACAGCAGCGGATGGTCATGCCCCTGGACGGCGATCAGGACATTGCGCCGTGCATCCTTGGCGGCCACATACCAGGGACTGGCCTCAGCATCGCGCCGCCCCCCCAGTCCCAGCCCGCCACGCTGGCCGAGCGTGTAGAAGGGCAGGCCGCAATGCGTGCCCAGGTACTGCCCATCGGGGGTTTCGATCCGGCCGGGTGTCTGCTCCAGGTATTGGCGCAGGAAGTCGCGAAACGGACGCTCGCCGATGAAGCAGATGCCGGTGCTGTCGGGCTTGTCGAAGACCGGCAGGCCCGCGCGGCGGGCCCGCTCGCGCACCTGCGCCTTGGTGTATTCCCCGATGGGCATGAGCGCCTGGCTCAGATCGGCACGCTGTACCGCATGCAGGAAGTAGCTCTGATCCTTGAGCGCATCGACCGCCTTGAGCAGCTGTACATCGGCGCCCACATGCCGCAGCCGGGCATAGTGGCCGGTGGCGAAATGGCTGGCGCCCAAGCGCCGCGCGTGGCGCAGGGCCACGCCGAACTTCACCTCGCGATTGCACAGCACATCCGGATTAGGGGTGCGGCCGGCGCGATGCTCGGCCAGGAAGTACTCGAACACGCGGCTGCGGTAGTCGGCCGCAAAATTCGCCCGGTGCAGCGGGATGCCGAGCACCCGCGCCACGGCGCGGGCGTCCTGGTAGTCCTGGGCCTGGGTGCAGTAGACATCCTCCTCGTCCCAGTTGCTCATGAACAACCCCTGGACTTGCAGGCCCTGTTCCACCAGCAGCAGCGCGGCGAGCGCCGAATCCACGCCTCCGGAGAGGCCCACGATCACCAAACTCATGCGACTTCCACCGCCGGCACCGCGCGCGCGCGATCCATGTCCAGATGCCCCACCGCCAGCAGCGGTTGGCGCAGGCCTGCCAGATAGTCATCGATACAGCGCAGCACCAGCGGACTGCGCAGACGCGCCCCGTGCTCCAGAATCTGCACTCGGGTCAGCCAGTGCGTGCGCAGAATGCCGTGATCGAGCGGCTGCAATGCATCATGATCGGTGACGCTGCCGATGAAGGTGAAGCGCAGCGAGGAGCGCCCGGTGCCGGGATGTTTCCACAGATAGGCACCGAGAAAGGCCTCGCCGGTGAAGCGCCACGCGGTCTCCTCGCGCGTCTCGCGAACCACCGCCTGCAACAGCGTCTCGCCGCGTTCGACGTGCCCGGCGGGCTGGTTGAACACCACGCGCCGTGCGATCCGCTCTTCGACCAGCAGGAAGCGGCCCTGCCTCTCGGCAAGTGCGGCGACGGTGACGTCAGGGGGCGGTGGCATGGCGGGTCATTATAGCCACCCGCCGCGTGTCTTAGGCCCGCCTGGCTAGCTGTGACGGGCGACCCGCAGCGCGCGCTCCGGCGCGCTGGCATTCCAGACCGAATCAAACTCGGCCAGGTGCAGCCGCGCCACGGCCGGATTGTTGAAGTCAGCGATCCCGTCCCAGGTATCGGCGCGCAGCCGGTACACGATGGCGCGCTCATCGGCGATGAGGTAGGCGCAGGAGCGCTGCTGGGGCATGTGATTGGCGACATAGCGGATGTCGATGTAGCTGGACAGCCGTCGTCCCATGGCGATGAAGCGATTGGTATCCGTCATGACGCGGGTGGGGTCCACCAGCAGCACGCGCACCTTGGCGAAGCTGCGCGCCAGCACGAAGCTTTTGATGATTTCCAGGAACGGGGTCTGGTCGTAGACCTCGGGTTCCAGATCCTGGGTATAGATCGAGAGCATGCGGCTGGCTGAGGCGGCCGCGGTATCCACCGCCACGCGCGCCTCGGCGATGCTGGTGATGACCGACATGGGCTCGGCGCTGCGCTGCGGGGTCGCCAGGCTGATCACGCCGCTGGATTTCTCCGGCGTGAAACGGGCATGCGCCAGGGGCGCCAGCACTCCCGTGTCCTCGCCTTCCCCGGAGAATCCCATTGCACCGCTCGACGATTGCGCCTGCGAGCCGGCAGGCTTCCGGGATCTTAGGAAGGCGGCCGGGCGCGGATTGTGGATCCGATCACGCTTTGTTGTAGGTCGCCTGCCGGGTTGCGCAAAATCCGTGGTGCAGATCACTCAATAATGCGAGTTCATGGGATTTTGCGCGCAAGTTCGCGGGCCAATCCAACATAATCCTGGGGCCTGAGCTGTTGCAGCCGGGCCTTCTCCGGGGCCGAAATGGGCAGCGAATCGATGAAGGCGTGAAGCCCGTCACCATCGATGGCCCGCCCGCGTGTGAACTCCTTCAACAATTCATAACCATCGGCTATGCCCTGGGCCCGCAGCACGGTCTGCACCGCTTCGCCGAGGACTTCCCAGGCACCGTTGATGTCCGCTGCGATCCGCAGCGGGTCCACAGCAATCTTCGCCAGGCCGCGTAACGTGGAGCGCCAGGCGACCAGGGTGTGGCCGAGCGCGACGCCGACATTGCGCAGCACCGTGGAGTCGGTGAGATCGCGTTGCCAGCGCGACACCGGCAGCTTCTCGGCGAAGTGGCGCAGCAGCGCATTGGCGAGGCCGAGGTTGCCCTCGGCGTTTTCAAAATCAATGGGGTTGATCTTGTGCGGCATGGTGGAGGAGCCCACTTCGCCCGCGACCGGCTTCTGGCGCAGATATCCCAGCGACACATAGCCCCAGATATCGCGGCACAGATCGATGTCGATCACATTGATCGCCGCCAACGCATCGCAGTACTCACCGATCCAGTCATGCGGCTCGATCTGGGTGGTGAAGGGATTTTCCGCAAGGCCCAGAGATTCGATGAAGCGCTGGGTGATCTGCGGCCAGGGCAGTTGCGGCAGGGCCGCGACATGCGCATTGAAATTGCCCACCGCGCCGTTGAACTTGCCGAGGATGACGACCTGGGCCAGGCGCTGTCGCGCGCGCCTCAGGCGCGCCACCACATTCGCAAATTCCTTGCCCAGCGTCGTGGGGCTGGCCGGCTGGCCGTGGGTGCGCGCCAGCATCGGCAGATCGGCGTGCGCCTGCGCCAGGTTCGTGAGCGCGCCGCTGAGTTCATCCGCCGCGCCCAGCAGTACGATACGCGCCGCGTGCAGCAGCTTGGCATAGCTTAGGTTGTTGATGTCCTCTGAGGTACAGCCGAAGTGCACCAGTTCCAGATTCGGGCCGGTGGCACCGGCGGCCAGCAGAACTTCGCGCACGTAGTATTCGACGGCCTTCACATCGTGATTGGTGCGCAGCTCGATTCGCTTGACGATCTCGGCAGCATCCTGCGGCGGATGGTCGGCCAGCCCCAGGGCGGCGGCCTGCACCCCGGGGGATAGGGCGGCGCCGGCGAGCATGGGGGCTGCCTGCGCCAGGTGCAGCAGCCAGCGGGCCTCGATGCGGATGCGCTCGCGGATCAGGCCTGATTCGGACAACAGCTCGCGCAGCGGTTCGGTGGCGCCCCGATAACGCCCGTCAAGTGGCGAAAGCGCGCTCAAGGCTGAAGGGTCGGTCGAAGACATACCTGCGCAGTCCGGCAATGGGCAATTCGGAATGTTAGGATTTGGAATGATACCGTGCCGGAGTGCCTCAGATGACAGCTTCTTTCCGTACTGAACGAGACAGCATGGGCGAGCTGCAGGTGCCCGCCGATGCGCTCTGGGGCGCGCAGACGCAGCGGGCGGTGCAGAACTTTCCCATCAGCGGCCGACCGTTGCCGCGCGCCTTCATCCGCGCCCTGGGCGTGATCAAGCAGGCGGCGGCCCTGGCCAATGCCAAGCTCGGACTGCTCGAGGAGACGGTGGCCCAGGCCATCGCGGCCTGTGCTGCGGAAGTCGCCGACGGGCGTCACGATGCCCATTTCCCCATCGATATTTTTCAGACCGGCTCGGGCACCAGCACCAACATGAATGCCAACGAGGTGATCGCGCGCTTGGCTTCGGTGCGACTCGGCCGTGCGGTGCACCCCAACGATGAAGTCAACATGGGGCAGAGCAGCAACGATGTCATTCCCACCGCCATCCAGGTGGGCGCGGCGCTGGCCTGCCGGGGGCAGCTGCAGCCGGCCCTGGCGCATGTAGGCGCGGTGCTGAGCACACGTGAACAGCAGCTGGCCGCAGTCGTGAAGACCGGACGTACCCACCTGATGGATGCCATGCCCATCACCCTGGCGCAGGAACTGTCCGGGTGGCGCACGCAGATGGAAAACGCCCAGGCGCGGCTGAAGTCCACCGAGCCGCGGCTTCTGGCCTTGGCGCAGGGCGGCACCGCGGTGGGCACCGGCATCAATGCGCATCCGCAGTTCGGCGGCGTGTTCTGCGCCGAGCTGGCCGCGATCACCGGCATCGACTTCATTCCCAGCCGCAATTACTTCGAGTCCCTGTCCAGCCAGGACGCGGCGGTCGAGCTGTCCGGTCAGCTGAAGGTGATTGCCGTCAGCGTCATGAAAATGGCCAATGACCTGCGCTGGATGAACAGCGGTCCGCTGGCAGGCCTGGGTGAGATCGCCCTGCCGGCCCTGCAGCCGGGCAGCAGCATCATGCCCGGCAAGGTCAATCCGGTGATCCCCGAGGCCGCGGCCATGGTCGCCGCGGAGGTCATCGGCAATGACGCGACCATCACCATCGGCGGACAATCCGGCAATTTCCAGTTGAACGTGATGCTGCCGCTCATCGCCTACAACCTGCTCGAGAGCATCCGTCTGCTGTCCAACGTGCTGCAGGCCCTGGCCGATCGGGCGCTCGCGGGCTTTACCGTCAATGAACCGCGCCTGCAGGAGGCGCTGGAGCGAAATCCCATTCTGGTGACCGCGCTCAATTCCATCATCGGCTATGAAAAAGGTGCCGCGATCGCCAAGAAGGCCTACGCCGAGGGCAAACCGATCCGCGAGATGGCGCAGAAGATGACCGATCTGGCGCCCACTGAGTTGGCCAAGCTGCTTGATCCCCTGGAGCTGACCCGCGGCGGCATCAAGGGTGGCACCAGCGGCGGCGGGTGAGCACGGATCCGCAGTTCTGGCAGCGCCGGATCGCCGAGCGATTGCGCGGCAGCACCCCTCGGCATGACCGGGGTGACTGGGTGCTGCCGGGACTGACGGTGCAGGAGAGCCTGGCCTTCGAGCGCTTCATACCCGCAACCCTGGTACCGGCCGCGGTGCTGATGCCCATCGTGCTGCGCGCGGCGGCCACGGTGCTGTTCACGCAGCGGGCGACGGCGCTGAAACATCATGCCGGCCAGATCAGCTTTCCGGGCGGCCGGCTGGAGAGCTCCGACGCCAGCCCCATTGCCGCGGCCCTGCGCGAGGCGCAGGAGGAGGTGGGCCTGGACCCGGACTTCGTTACGGTCATCGGTTTTCTGCCCGATCACATCATCGGCACCGGATTTCGGGTGACGCCGGTGGTGGCATTTGTCCGCCCCGGTTTTACCCTGGCGCCGGATGCGCGCGAGGTGCAGGAGACCTTCGAGGTGCCGCTGGATTTCCTGTTCGACCCGGCCAACTTCCGGCCACGCATGCGCCAGTACGTGCCGGATCTTCCGGCCGTGCAGTTGAACGACATTCCGGTGGGCGAGCGCAACATCTGGGGTGCCACCGCCGGCATGCTGATGAGCCTGTACCGGCTGTGCAAGGAGTGATGATGTCCGTGCCTGAGCTGCCCGCCATGACTGATCTGCTGGCCCTGATGGTGAAGCTGCGCGACCCGGTGAGCGGCTGTCCGTGGGATCGCGCGCAGACCTTCGCAACCCTCGCCCCATACACGCTGGAGGAGGCCTACGAAGTGGCCGATGCCATCCAGTCGGGCGAGCCACCCGCCAAGCTGCGCGATGAACTCGGTGACCTGCTGTTCCAGGTGGTGTTCTACGCGCAGCTGGCGCAGGAGCGCGGCTGGTTCGACTTCGACGGCATTGCCCGCGCCATCCATGACAAGCTGGTGCGGCGTCATCCGCATGTGTTTGGCGCCGCGCCGGCGGCCTTAAACAGTGCCGGTGAAGTGCTGGTCGTCTGGGAGGAGCTCAAGGCACGCGAGCGCGCCGCCGCGCAGGCTGGCACTGACGGTGCGGGTGTGCTCGCCGACGTGCCGCGTGCGCTGCCGGCCCTGACCCGCGCGCAGAAACTGGGCAAGCGTGCCGGGCGGGTCGGGTTCGACTGGACCGACATGCGCGACGTGCGCGCCAAGATCACCGAAGAGTTGGCCGAACTGGACGAAGCCGCGCTCGAGGCGCGTGACCATCCGGATCCGGATGTGGCACCGGCGCACCTGGTGGAGGAGATGGGCGACCTGCTGTTCGCGATTGCCAACTGGGGGCGACACGTGGGCGCGGATGCTGAATCCGCGCTGCGGGCCGCGAATGCCAAGTTCGAGCGGCGCTTCGCCAGAATGGAAACCCTGGCGCGCGAGCGCGCGCTGACATTGAGTGCGCTGAGCCTGGAACAGTGGGAGGCACTGTGGCAGGAAGCCAAGCAGGCCGAGCGCGGCTCAGTCGGGTAACTCGAACCTGATGCCCTGCGCCAGCGGCAGCGAACGGCTCCAGTTGATGGTGTTGGTTTGACGGCGCATGTAGGCCTTCCAGGCATCTGATCCGGATTCGCGACCGCCACCGGTATCCTTCTCACCGCCAAAGGCGCCACCGATTTCGGCGCCCGAGGTGCCGATGTTGACATTGGCGATGCCGCAGTCACTCCCGCTTGCCGACAGGAACCGTTCGGCATGCTGCAGCCGGTCGGTGAACAGCGCCGAGGACAACCCATGGGCCGAGGCATTCTGCAAGCTTATGGCCTCCTCCAAACTGGCCACCGGAATGAGGTACAGAATGGGCGCGAAGGTTTCGGTCTGCACGATCGGCCAGTCATTGCGCGCGCGGATGATGGTCGGCTCGACGAAATTGCCCGCACCCGGCAGCACCCGGCCGCCGCACAGCAGTTCCCCTCCCTGCGCAAGCGCCTGACGGATCGCCGCGCTGTAGCGCGCGACGGCGGTGCGATCGATCAGCGGTCCCATCAGGGTATCGGCCGCGAGCGGATCTCCGATGCGCACCTGGCGGTAGGCGTGCAGCAGGCGCTGCTCCAGTTGGGCGCGGATTGATTCATGCACCAGAACCCGCCGGGTGGTGGTACAGCGCTGGCCGGCCGTACCCACGGCGCCGAAGGCGATGGCGGGCACCGCCAGATCAAGGTCCGCGGTGTCATCGACAATCACGGCATTGTTGCCACCCAGCTCCAGCAGGCTCTTGCCCAGCCGCTGCGCGACGCGTTCGGCGACCTGCCGGCCAACCGGCGTGGATCCGGTGAATGACACCAGCGCCACGCGCCTGTCCGCGACCAGGCGCTCGGCGAGCTCGGTGCCGCCGACGAACATCTGAAATATTGGCGCGACCCGCTGCTCCTCCAGCACCCGCTTGCAGATCCCGTGCACCGCCAGTGCCGTCAGCGGCGTGCGCGGTGAGGGTTTCCACACGGTGGCATTGCCGCAGATGGCGGCCAGGAAGGCGTTCCAGGCCCACACCGCCACCGGAAAATTGAAGGCCGAGATGACCCCCACCACGCCCAGCGGGTGCCACTGCTCGTACATGCGATGCCCGGGCCGCTCGGAGTGCATGGTGTTGCCGTAGAGCATGCGCGACTGTCCGACGGCGAAATCGGCGATGTCGATCATCTCCTGCACTTCGCCCAGGCCTTCGGCCAGTATCTTGCCGTTCTCCAGACTCACCAGCGTGCCCAGATCCTGCTTCACCTGGCGCAGCGCTTCACCCAGCAGACGGATCAGCTCGCCGCGTTGCGGCGCAGGAACTTCGCGCCAGCGCGCGGCGGCGCCGACGGCGCGGTGCAGGATCTGCTCCAGATCCTCCTGGGTCGCGGCGCGCACCTGTGCCAGCGGCTCGCCGCTGGCCGGGTTGATCACGCTGAGCAGTGCACCGGCAGCGGCGGGTGGGGGCTCAAGCCCCAGGCGGCGCAGCAGGGCGGCAATCTCGGTGGCGTTCATCGCTGGCCTCCTGAGGCGAGCTGGCGCTGCCGGCCGGCCTTGCCGGTGACCACGGCATCGGCCGAGACATGTTTGGTGTCGCCCTGGGAATAGTAGCGGCCGAAGCGGTTCTGAAGGATCTCCGGAAGACGGAAGCGCTCCTGCGCCACGAAGCCTGAATAGCGCTGCGGTTGCGTCGCCACCAGATCCGCCACCGCACAGATGCCGGCGGCGGTGGTGACCTGGATCGCGGACCAGAGCCGCCCGGCGATCAGCTGCGGATACACCTTGTTGACGTAGTTCTCCTCGCGCAGTTCCCCGTCCTGGCGACCGGTCACCGCGGCGTAGATGATCACGACGTCCTGAAGCGTCTGCGGCACGGCGTTCTCCAGGATGCGCTTGAGCGTGCCACGATCCTGATTGAGCTTCAGGTCATTCATCAGCAGCTGCATCTGCGCGCAATGTCCGGGATAGCGAATGGTCTTGTAGTTCATGGAGGCAATGGCCAGGCCATCGATTTCGCCCAGCGATCCAAGTCCGCCTGAGGTGTTGAAGGCCTCGTACAGGGTGCCGTCGATTTCGATCTCCTCCAGACCCTGCAACGGTGCCACCTCGACCAGCCGCCCGTCGACTATGGCCTGGCACGCATTGCCGTATTCGTTGATGAGGCCCTCGGTGGACCAGGTCAGGGAATATTTCAGAACATTGTTGGGATGCTGGGGCAGGGCGCCGACCCGCAGCTTCACCGAACGCACTTCATCAAAGTGCGTCATGAGCTCATGTGCGGCGATGCTGATGAAGCCGGGTGCCAGGCCGCACTGGGGAACGAAGGCGCTGGCGGCGCCCTCGGCGGTTCGCCGCACGCTGCGCGTCACTTCCACATCCTCGGTCAGGTCGAAGTAGTGGATGTTGGCGCGCCGGGCCGCGGCGGCGACCGTCGGATTGCAGTAATAGGGGAGGCTGGAGATCACCGCGTCCACCGGGTGGGTGGCCAGGTGGGCCTGCAGGGCCGCCGCGTCGGTGGCGTCCAGCCTCAGGCCGCGCAGATTCGGTCCGCTATGGGCTGCGACCACCCCCTGGGCGGCTGCCGGGTCCTGATCGGCGAGTTGAACTTCCCAGGAGCCGGACTCAGATAGGAGGCCTGAGATCAGGGCGCCGATCTTGCCGGCGCCGAGGACGAGAACTTGGTGCATGAAAATGTTTCCCCGAAACTCGAGCTGATAACCCCCAAGCATGGACCGGAAAGGGTTTCGTGTTACGCTTTAGGCTGGTTTTTCATGTCCCGGGCCTGCGGCCGGGTGTAGCGGAATTTTCCTATGCGCTCCCCTGTTATGACCTCCTGGCACCCGGCAAGCTGGCACACCAAGACCGCTCAACAGCAGCCCCGTTACGATGACCCGGCGATGCTGGAAAAGGTCGTGGCGCAACTCTCGCGCCTGCCCCCGATCGTGGTCTCCTGGGAGGTGGATGCGGCCTTGGAGCGCCTGGCGGCCGCGCAGCGTGGCGAGGCCTTTCTGCTGCAGGGCGGTGATTGCGCCGAGACCTTCGAGGACTGCGAGTCCGACCAGATCGCCCGCAAGCTCAAGATACTGCTGCAGATGAGCCTGGTGCTGCTGCATGGCCTGAAGAAACCGGTGGTGCAGGTGGGCAGGATGGCCGGGCAGTACGCCAAGCCGCGCTCGGCGGACATGGAGACCCGCGAGGGCGTGACGCTGCCCAGTTATCGCGGGGACCTGGTCAATCGCCCGGAGTTCACCCCGGGGGCGCGTGCGCCGGACCCGCAGCTGCTGCTGCGCGGTTATGAGCGCGCCGCGTTGACCTTGAATTTCGTGCGCGCGCTCATCGACGGTGGTTTTGCGGATCTGCATCATCCGGAATACTGGGACCTGGGCTTCCTCAAGCACAGCCCGCTGAAGGATGCCTACCAGCACATCGCCGATTCCATTGCCGACTCGCTGGATTTCTTCGAAGGCATCAGCGGCCGGCCGATCCATGAGTCGGCGCAGACCAACTTCTACTGCAGCCATGAGGGCCTGCACCTGCTGTACGAGCAGGCGCAGACCCGCTTCATTCCGCGCCAGCAGCGCTGGTACAACCTCTCCACGCATTACCCCTGGATCGGCATGCGCACCGCGCAGCTGGATGGCGCGCACGTGGAGTACTTCCGTGGCATCTCCAATCCGATCGCCGTGAAGGTGAGCAGCGGCATGGATGATGCCTGGGCGCAGGGCCTGGTCACGACGCTCAATCCGCAGAACGTGCCCGGCCGCCTGACCTTCATTCATCGCTTCGGTGCCAAGGACGTCGAGAAATCCCTGCCGCGCCTGATCAAGGCGGTGCGCGAGACCGGTCAGAGTGTGCTGTGGGTATGCGATCCGATGCATGGCAATACCGAGACCAGCACCGGGGGGCTGAAGACCCGGCGCTTCGAGAACATCCTCAAGGAAATCGAGCTGTCCTTCAGCATCCATGGGGAGATGGGCTCGCACCTGGGTGGCGTGCACATCGAGCTGACCGGCGAGGATGTGACCGAGTGCACCGGCGGTGCGCGCGGTCTGACCGATGCTGACCTGCAGCGCGCCTATCGCTCAACGGTGGATCCGCGCCTGAACCATGAGCAGGCGCTGGAACTGGCCCTGCTGATTGCGGAGCGCAGCCACAACCACCGTAAACGCTAGAAAATTCAGGATGCGCTACGAACACATTGTCGTTCCGGTGGATGGAACGAAGATCCGCATCAATACGGACGGCTCGATCGATGTGCCGGACCGGCCCATCATCCCCTACATCGAAGGCGATGGCATCGGCATCGACGTAACCCCGGCCATGCTCAAGGTGGTGGAGGCCGCGGTGGCCCGCGCCTACGGCGCAGGACGCGCGATCCGCTGGATGGAGATCTACGCCGGTGCCAAGGCCAATGGCATCTACGGCAACTGGCTGCCGGATGAGACGCTGCAGGCGCTGCGCGACTTCGTGGTCTCGATCAAGGGGCCGCTGGAGACTCCGGTGGGCGAGGGCATCCGTTCACTGAATGTCGCGGTACGCCAGACGCTGGACCTGTACGCCTGTGTGCGCCCGATCCGCTACTACCCCGGCGTCGTCAGTCCCATGGCGGATGCCAGTCTCACCGACATGGTGATCTTCCGTGAGAACACCGAAGACATCTATGCCGGCATCGAGTGGGCGGCGGGGACACCCCAGGTGCATCAGCTGATCGAGTATCTGCAAAGCCAGCTCAATGTGCGGGAGATCCGCTTCCCGGCCAGTTCCGGGATCGGCATCAAGCCGGTCTCCAAGGAAGGCAGCCAGCGCCTGGTGCGCAAGGCCATCCAGTACACCATCGACAACGACCGGACCTCGGTCACGCTGGTGCACAAGGGCAATATCATGAAGTACACCGAAGGGGCCTTCCGCAACTGGGGCTACCAGTTGGCCAAGGAGGAATTCGGTGCGCAACCCATTGGCGCGGGCCCCTGGCTGTCATTTCCCAATCCGCGCACCGGATCCGAAATCGTGGTCAAGGACGTGATCGCCGACAACTTCCTGCAGCAGGCTCTGATGCGGCCTGAAGAATATGACGTGATCGCAACGCTCAACCTCAACGGCGACTACATCTCCGACGCGCTCGCGGCGCAGGTGGGCGGCATCGGCATCGCCCCCGGGGGAAACATCGGCGACGGCCCGGCCGTGTTCGAGGCGACACATGGCACGGCGCCGGGTTTTGCCGGCAAGGACCGGGTGAATCCGGGTTCGCTGATCCTCTCTGCGGAAATGATGCTGCGCTACATGAAGTGGACCGAAGCCGCGGACCTCATCGACAAAGGCGTGGCGCGCACCATTGCCCACAAGGAACTCACCTACGACCTGGCACGCCTGCGCGAAGCGATGAAGGCGACCAAGCGGGAGCTGGCCGCGCGCCGCAATGTCGAGGAGGACCTGCAGCGGCTGGTGCCCGGCGCCACGCTCATGAGCTGCTCGGGTTTCGCGCAGGCCATTATCCGGCACATGGATGACTAGGTCTTACGATCCAAAGTGCACGGCCTGTCCGCGCCTTGCCCGGTTTCTCGAGGATTCGCGCCACCGCTTTCCCGACCATGTGTGCCGGCCGGTGCCGGCCTTTGGCGCGGCGAAACCCTGGCTGCTGATCGCGGGACTGGCGCCGGGGCTGCATGGCGCCAACCGCACCGGGCGGCCGTTCACGGGAGATTTTGCCGGCGTACTGCTGTACCGGACGCTGTTCGACCTGGGGCTGTCCAACCAGCCGGAGGGCAAGGCGCCCGATGATGGCCTGGCACTCAAGGGCGTGCGCATCACCAATGCCGTCAAATGCGTGCCGCCGCAGAACAAGCCCGGAGCGGATGAGATCCGGCGCTGCAATGCCTACCTGGCCGCCGAGATCACGGCGCTGCCGAGCGTGAAGGTGATCCTGGCGCTGGGCCGCATAGCGCACGATGCGGTATTGATGGCGCTCGCCCAGAAACGCAGCGCCTTTGCTTTCGGCCATGGTGCCGAGCACCGGGTCGCCGGCCGGCATCTGATCGACTCCTACCACTGCAGCCGCTATAACACCCAGACGCGCCGGCTGACGCCGGACATGTTCCGCAACGTCATGAGCCGCGCGGTGGAGCTTGGCCACGTTTGAAGCGAAGGAATTCGTAGCATCACTGCCCCGGCGTCCGGGCGTCTACCGCATGTACGGCGCCGGGCAGGACCTGCTGTACGTGGGCAAGGCGCGCAACCTTCGCGACCGGGTGGGCACCTACTTCAATCCCAGCAACGTGTCCCCGAAGGTGCACGCGCTGGTGCAGCAGATTGCGGCCATCGAAGTCACCGTGACCCATTCGGAGGTGGAGGCGCTGCTGCTTGAGTACAACCTCATCAAGGAGCATCGTCCGCGCTACAACGTGGTGCTGCGCGATGACAAGAGTTTTCCGTATGTGCATCTGCGCACCGATCATGAGTTTCCCAGACTGGCCTTCTATCGCGGCGCGCGCAGCCAGCCGGGTCGCTACTTCGGCCCATTCCCGAACGCGGGCGCGGTGCGCGAGACGCTGCAGGGACTGCAGAAACTGTTTCGCATCCGCAATTGCCGCGACTCCTTCTTCGCCAACCGCACCCGGCCATGCCTGCAGCATCAGATAGGGCGCTGTTCGGCGCCCTGCGTGGGACTGATCGACGCGGCCACCTACGGCCAGGACGTCGAGGCCGCGGTCAAGGTGCTCGAGGGACGCAGCCAGGAAGTGAATGCACAGCTGCGGGAGCGCATGGAGCAGGCGGCATCAAGGCTGCAGTTCGAGCGTGCGGCGCAGATCCGCGATCAGCTGGCGGCCCTGGCCAATATCCAGTCACAGCAGATCGTGACAGCCGAGGACTCAGGGGATGCGGATGCCTTCGCCATCATCGGGGAGCCGGGCGAATATGCGATCAGCGTCATGCTGATCCGCGGGGGGCGAAACCTCGGTACCACCAGCTACTTTCCGCGCGCGGCGCTCGCCGATCCGGATGAGGCGCTGGGCTCCTTCATCCTACAGTACTACACCGCACAGGAGCCGCCCGCCGAGGTGCTGCTGGCACTGGCGCTGCCCGACAGTGAAGCCATGGGCGAGGTACTGCGCACGCGCGCCGCGCATGCCGTGAACGTGCGCCGGCCGGTGCGCGGCATTGCCGCGCGCTGGGTGGAGCTGACGCAGGAAAACGCGACGCAGGCGCTGCGCATGCGCCAGTCACAGCGGCGCAATGCCGCCGAGATGCTGGTGGCGCTGGCCGATGCGCTGGACCTGGCGCAGGTGCCGCAGCGTATCGAGTGCTTCGACATCAGCCATACGGCCGGTGAGGGCACTGTAGCCTCCTGCGTGGTGTTCGGACCCGAAGGGCCATTGAAGAAGGATTATCGGCGCTTCAACATCGCCGGTATCACTCCGGGCGATGATTACGCTGCCTTGCACCAGGCGCTGCAGCGCCGCTACACACGCATCCGCGACGGGGAGCAGCAAGGGCCCGATCTGCTGCTGATCGACGGGGGTCCCGGGCAGGTCGCGGCGGTCTACAGCGCGCTGGCCGAGCTGGGCATCACGCAGCCGGCGCTGGTGGGGGTGGCCAAGGGCCCTGACCGGCGGCCCGGGCAGGAGCGGCTCTTCGTGCACGGCGAGGCGCTGCCGCGGATTTTGCCGGCCGAGTCTCCCGCCCTGCGCCTGGTGCAGCGGGTCCGGGACGAAGCCCATCGCTTCGCCATCAGCGGACATCGCAAGCGCCGTGCCCGGCGTTTCAATGAATCGGTGCTGGAAAGTATCATTGGACTCGGACCGGCCCGTCGCCGGGCGTTGCTGCGCCATTTCGGGGGGCTGCAGGGGGTGCTGCGGGCGGCGGTGGCGGACATTGAGCAGGTGGAAGGTATCGGCGCATCCCTGGCGCGTAGCATTTATGATCACCTGCATCCTGGCGCCTAGGCCAGTTGCGTCCCACTGTGGCGCCAATACAACAGATGGATGTATCCGTGTCAGACCCCTCGGGCAGCAACCCTGAAAGCCAGGCCAGGCGGCCCACGCCCTGGACCGTGCCCAATATCCTGACCTGGATCCGCATCGCCGCCATTCCGCTGGTGATTCTGGCCTTCTATGCCCCGTACCACTGGCACAACGTGGCGGCCTGCGTGGTGTTCGCGGCCGCCGGTATCACCGACACCCTGGATGGCTATCTGGCGCGCAAGCTCGGACAGATCACGCGGCTGGGGGCATTTCTGGATCCGGTGGCCGACAAACTCATCGTGGCCACGGCACTGGTGCTGCTGGTCGTCCAGGATCCACACTGGCTGGTGGTGCTCATGGCCATCGTCATCATCGGGCGCGAGATCGCCATCTCCGCCCTGCGTGAATGGATGGCGGAGCTGGGCCAGCGCCGCAAGGTGGCGGTGTCCCTGCTGGGCAAGTACAAGACCATATTCCAGGTAGTGGGCCTGGCGATGATGTTCTACCGCAGTCCACTGTGGGGACTGGACATCTATTTCATCGGCGTTGGACTGACGGTACTGGCGGCGATTTTGACCCTGATTTCAATGGTTTCCTACATGCGGGCGGCATGGCCGGATTTGCGCAGCTAATGCGCCCGACTGCCTTGACATCACAGCTCCACCCCCTACAATTCCGCCTCCGCAGGTGAGACGCGGGAATAGCTCAGTTGGTAGAGCGCAACCTTGCCAAGGTTGAGGTCGCGAGTTCGAGCCTCGTTTCCCGCTCCAGTCTCCGCCGCACACCCGCACCGCGGGTAATCTCGGTCGTCGGCCCGCTGGCGTAAACTTGTCCATACGCCGAACCGGCGCGCAGACTTGCGGTGAGCTATGAGTGTCCGCCTCCTAGTCATTGCCTCGGTGTGGTGCGTCCTCATGGCCCCTGCGACGCGGGCGGCCGAGCGAACCCTGGCGGTGACAATCTATGCCGATGATCTCGCCCTGGTGCAGGACAAGCGTGACATCCAGATCCAGGGCGGTCGCCAGCGCATCGAATTTGCGGATGTCTCGGCCAAAATCCGCCCCGAGACCGCATCGCTCACCGCTCCCGACATCAGCATTGTTGAGCAGAATTTCGACTTCGATCTGCTGACCCCGGCGAAGCTCATGGAGAAGGCGGTCGGCCAGGAGGTCACGTTGGTGCGCGTCAATCCGTCCAACGGTGCCGAAACGCGCGAGCAGGCCCAGGTTCTGGCCACCAACGGCGGGGTGGTGCTGAAGATCGCTGATCACATCGAGGTGCTGCGGGATGATGGCCTGCCGGCCCGCGTGATCTTCAGCAAGGTCCCGGAGAACCTGCGGGCGCAGCCCACCCTGTCGATCACCATCGCCAGCCAGAAGTCCGGAACACGACAGGCGACCCTGAGCTATCTGACGCCGGGGCTGGGCTGGCGGGCGGACTATGTGGCGCTGTTTGACGAGCATGCCAGCACCATCGACGTGCAAGGCTGGGTCACGCTCACCAACTCCAGCGGGGCGACCTACAGCAATGCACAGACCCTGCTGGTGGCGGGAGCGCCGAGCGTACTGGATGCCAACGGCAACGTGCCGTTCGAGTTCCGCCAGCGGGCATCGCGTCCCACCGTGGAGCAGGCCGGGACGGAGAGCGGCAGCCGCGAGCAACTGGGCGACTACTATCTGTATCCGCTGGCCGAGCGCACCACGATTGCCAACATGCAGACCAAGCAGGTGAGCTTTCTGGATGTCCACAGTGTGCCGGCGGAACATGGATATGAGTATCACAACCGCTGGCTGGGGACGGTGAACCAACCACAAAGCGCCGCGACGGTGTACCGGTTCTCGACCAGCGCCCATGCCGGCCTCGGGGATCAGCTGCCCGCCGGGATATTGCGGTTCTACATGAAGGATCAGCATGGTGATCCGCAGTTCATCGGTGAAAGCCGCATCGATCACACGCCCATGGGTTCCACGCTGTCGCTGCAAACGGGTGATGCCTTCGACGTGAAGGTTCAGCCCACTGTCGAGAAGCGTACCCGCATCGATGTCCTTCATTGGCAGACCGACATGCGTTACGAGTTGACCAACGCGCTGCCGCGGCCGATCCTGGTCAAGCTGCTGCAGGAAGGACTGTGGGGCGACTCCAGCATTACCGCCGAAAGCCAGAAGAGCACGCGGCGGGATGCGGATACCGCTGAATGGTCGGTGAGCGTCCCCGCCAACGGCAAGGCCACACTCACCGCCAGCTTCGATACCCGCTTTTAGGTCCGCGACCATGCGCGCTCGCGGTCTGGGAGGCATGCTGGCGCTCGCCATGGGCGTGGGCGCGTTTGCGACGGCCGCTGCGCCCGCCCCGCAGCAGGTGCTCGCCGGTGCGCCGACCGACCTGGCGGTGACCGTCTACCGGTCTTCGGGTCGGGATTCCGGGGCCATGGATCTGGATGAGCTGCAGGGCTTCGCGCTGATTCGCGAGACCCGGGTGCTGCGACTGCCCGCGGGCCTGAGCCGGGTGCGCTTCGAGGGCGTGACCGATGGCATCGAGCCGGTGAGCGCCATCGTGACCGGCCTGCACAACGGCGTCCTCGAAAAGAATCTGGATGCGGATCTGCTCCGTCCTGCAACCCTGGTTGCGGCGGCCGCCGGCCGACGGGTGATGCTGGTCCGGTCGAACGCGGTAACCGGCAAGACCGAACGGGTGGCCGCCACGATTCTGTCGGGGGCTGAGGCCGATGGCGTCGTGTTCCAGGCCGCTGATGGAATACAGGCGCTGCGCTGCTCGGGACTCCCGGAGACCTTCAGCTTCACCACTGTCAATGGCCTGTCTGCGACTCCCACGCTGTCGGTGCTGGTGCGCACCACCCAGGCCGTCACTGAGCACATCCAGCTCTCCTATCTCGCCTATGGCTTCGATTGGTCTGCCAACTACAGCGCCGTACTGGCAGAGGATGGCAGGACCGTGGATCTTGGGGCGTGGGTGACCTTGGCCAATGGCAATGCGACCAGCTTTGCGGCCGCGCGCACCCAAGTGGTCGCGGGACGGCTCAATCGCGAAAGTGACGGGCGCGAGCCGATCGAGAGTGGCGGTCCGGTGCTGGCCAGCTGCTGGCCGCACGGTTCCACCAGCGACCCGGCCGACGCAGTGCAGATCGAGCGGGCCATACCGCTGGGTTTCGCAGCCAGCCTCATGGCACGCATGCGCACGGTTGATGCCGCCGCCCCGATGGCGGAGCTCCAGGAAGTTACCGTGACCGGAGCACACGCCACTCAGGAACAACTGGGAGACCTGAAGCTCTACCGCGTGCCCGAACGCACCACCGTCGCCAGTCACCAGTCCAAGCAGGTTCGGTTGCTCGATCGTGCCGCGATCCCGGTCCACCTGGCATACACGATGGAGCTGTCTCAGGAGCAGGGCGTGGAATCTTTCGATACGCATTGGCAGCCGGCGCAGGTGTTGTTGCGCAGCCGGAACGATGCTGCCCATCATCTGGGTCTACCGCTGCCGTCGGGTCAAGTGGCGGTATTCGGGTCAGCCCAGGGCTCGCGCCTGTTGCTGAAGGAGGCGCCCATGAGAGACCTTGCCGTGAATGAGGAGGTGGAAATCGACATGGGCCGCAGCAGCGCCGTGCAGGTCAGATCGATTCCCACGAATACTGATATTGATCCAGCGCGCAATCGGACAATCCCGATTGTCCCCGGAGCGCTTTCATTGCGCATCAGCGAAGTGGACGTTGCGCGACAGGTTGAGGTGAGCAATGCGCGCAACCTGCCGATCGACTTTGAAGTGTTGCTGCAACTGGACGGTTCAAGCCAGGTGATTCGGGCGGACCATCCCATGGCAACGAAGAATGGCCATCCCGTTTTTCGCTTCAAAGTCCCCGCCCACGATACCGCGCAGCTTCGCTTTCAGACCGCGCACGCCGTGACGCACATCACCAGGCCTTAAAGGTTCGTGCGGGGAAGACATTTCCTTCTGCGGATCATCATGTATACTGAGCGCCTTGCAAGCGCTGCAAAGCAATTTATAATCAGTGGCTTACGAAGTTTTCGTATATGCCTCTCGAGTTTCGCAGCAGCGGGCAGAATCAGGAATGCTCGGCGCGCCCCGGCGCCGCAATCCGTAAGTCACTGGCTAGGTGGCAGAGTGGTCATGCAGCGGCCTGCAAAGCCGTCTACGCCGGTTCGATTCCGACCCTAGCCTCCAATAAACCCCTTTCTCCAAGGTCCAGATCTTCGATGAAAATCGAAGAATGGGCCGCGAACTGTCCGTTGCGGCTTGGCTGAAAAACGGTCTCGTTCGGGCTCAAAAGGGCTCGTTCCAGTGTGTCCGGGTGGCAAAAACCACTTCATTACGGCACACAATCCGTTGACGGCCGAAAAGCATAAAAAGCATCGCCATACGCCTGCGTCGCCTAACCAGTTCAGGAGATGCAGATGCCGATCTTTGTTCGTACCCGAAACGGCGCGAAGTCGTACGCGTTGCGCGTGAGGCACGCCAGACTCCCCGAGCCCGCCTATCTAACCTTTGACAGCGAAGCGGAAGTGCGCCGAACAGGCGAACTTGCCGAAGCCGCTCTCAACCGAGGCGAGATGCCGCGCGGAGGACTTGCCGTTCGATCTGCGCCAAAAGCGAGTGTTGACCGATCGTTCGGCTCCTGATGCGCCCGAGCGAGCCGCTGACCGTCGCATCTTGCAGGCGGCTCTGCGAAGCGCGATTGGCGCTGTCTTGGTGGAACAAGGTGTCGCCGCGCGCATCAAGTATCCGTGTCGTTTGTCGATGACCTACCAAGTCGAGTCGCAGTCAGGAGTTCTGCGCGACTACGCGTTGCAGATTAGGTTCGAAAACTTGCGTGCCACGCCTCTAAACGATTGGCAAGTCCATGTGGAGATCCCGACGCCGTTACTCAATAATGCGGCGTCTCATGTGGGCTTTGTCCGCGAGCGCTCGAACGACAGTGTCACTTTGATTCCCTTCACGCATCAGTCGCACAGTGGCGCGCTCCATCCGGGCGACTCGAAACTGATGACGATGTCCTACCACATGAACCAGAGGCTGTTTGACTGTCGCAGCCAGTTATTCGCGCAGGTCGTCAGCGCGCCTGCCTCCGCGGACGGTGAGGTGGCGGCCGAGCAGCTCAAGAAGACGGTGAGCGAGATGCAGTGCTTCTAAGTTGAGCTGACGTGCGGCTTCTCCCGTCCCCGTAAAGGTGAAGCTGGCAATGACGGCCTTCGCCGTCATTTTAACTTAACACTCATCCATCGTAACTTATTGATATATAAGAGTTAAGATAACCTAAACTAAGTTACGAACTACCGTATAAACTAAGTTGAATAAAGCTCTGTATACTAAATACAGTAGTGCACCTAAAACTAAGTTGAGCCCTCATGGCGACCGCAAACGAAAAGATCGCAACCTCCTTCGAGGCCCTACGCACGTTACAGAGCGGGGGGCGGCGTGTCTTCTCTGCCCAGGAACTCAGTCGCGTTCATCGCGACCGCTTGGTGAAGCACGGCTACCTGCAGCGGGTCATCGATGGCTGGCTCATCAGCGCGAGCCCCACCTCACAGCCTGGCGAGAGCACGCCGTGGCTGACCGCTTTCCGGGAGTTCTGCGGCCGCTACTGTGAGGCGCGTTTCGGGACCAACTGGCATCTATCGGCCGAGCAGTCGCTGCTGCTTCAAGTGGGCACTACCGTGATCCCCAAGCAGGTGATCGTTTACAGCCCCAAGTCCCAGAACAACAAGATTGAGCTGCTGCACGGGACCTCTCTCTACGACATCAGAGAGACGCAGCCGCCGCCAGCCGAAGACCTGACGGTATTCGACGCCCTGCGCGTGTTCAGCCTCGAGGCTGCGCTCACGCGCGTGCCCGATGCGTTTTTTGCGGCGAAGCCGCTCGAAGCGCAAATCGCGCTCAATAGCGTTCAGGATGCATCGGACATCCTGCGAATCCTCCTGCGCGGCGGACACTCCGTTGTCGCGGGGCGGCTCGCCGGGGCATTTCGCAGGATCGGCCGTGGCGCGCTCGCCGATGAGATCGTGGCGGCCATGCGCGCGGCCGAACACACCGTAGCGGAGAACGATCCTTTCGTGGCGGCTGCCTGGATCGGGCGACGGGTCGGGGCCGGCGAGGCACCCATTGTCGGGCGGCTTCACGGACTGTGGGCGTTGACGCGCGAGACCGTGATCGCGGCGTTTCCGCAGCCACCGGGCCTGCCCCATGACCGGGATGCTTACTTGCATCAGGTCGATGAGATCTACGTCACCGACGCCTATCACTCGCTCTCGATCGAGGGCTACCAGGTGACGGCGGAGCTGATCGAGCGCGTCCGTACGGGTGCGTGGCGACCTGAAACCAATGAGCAAGACGCAAGGAGTCGCAATGCCCTGGCCGCGCGCGGCTATTGGCAGGCCTTCACCGCCGTCAAGCGGGGGGTAGCAGCCGTACTGGGAGGGGCGCCTGCCGCAGAGTTCGCACGCGATGCGCACCCCGAGTGGTATCGGGAGCTGTTCCAGCCGTCGGTGGCAGCGGGCCTCGTGGCCCCTGCGGCGCTTGCCGGCTACCGGCACGACGTCGTTTACCTCAAAACCTCCCGCTATGTGCCCCCGCGATGGGAGACGGTACGGGATGCGATGCCGACGCTGTTCGACTTGATGGCTGCGGAGCCGCAAGCCTCGGTGCGGGCGGTACTCGGACACTGGCTCATCGGGTACATCCATCCGTACATGGACGGCAACGGACGCATCGCCCGCTTCCTCATGAACCTGATGCTCGCCTCAGGCGGCTACCCCTGGACCGTCATTCGCCTGGAAGACCGGGCCCGGTACCTTACCGCGCTGGACCGTGCGAGCCTGGATCAGGACATTGGGCCATTCGCTCAGCTGATCGCAGAGCGTGTCCAGGGCGGCCCGCCCGCCCAGGTCTAAAGCGGGCAGGCGCCCCCGTGTCGCCGTGTGCGTGTGGAAGCACCGCAGACCATCCTGAGCCTTCTCAAGAACCCGCCGCACCGCCCAGCGCAACTGCCCAGCAGGCCGTTTAGCCTTCCATGACTCATACTGCAGGGGCAGGCCTCTAGGGTGCGGTCCAAGGATGAGTGCAAAAATGGCTAATCTGGGTGGCGAAATGCGCTTGACGCTGGCCGGCCAGATCGGGCGACGGCCTGCAAAGCCGTCTGCGCCGGTTCGATTCCGACCCTAGCCTCCATCCCCGTTCCAGCGGTTCCCGGGCGAATGACGCGGCGGTGAAGGGATTCGCGGACGCCATCCATCGGCCCAGTTGCCGCATCGCCGCCTGCGAAGCTCAGGAGTAGAATCGGCCCAGCGGCACGCTGCTACCGCCAGCAGGCTACAGATGTCCCGCTCGAAAACCGCTCCAGCGCTGTGTGCAATGACGTTTGCCATGGCGTCCTTCGGTCTCTTTGCACAAGGACCATCGGCAGTTGGGCAACTGCCGCCTGGACCCACGACACTGGAGAGCCTGCATTTGACGTGCAGCGACTTCAGGCTCAATCACGACGGCTCATGGTCGCCGCTTCACCCGCTGCAAATAGCCGATGCCGCCATAGGCCCCAGGTCCACCCTACGGGCAGGAACCGACGTTGCCGGCTATGATCTCGCGGCAATGCTCAACAAGGTATGTCGGTAACTGTGGAACACCTCATCACGACGAAGCACCTGCTCATCCTGCTCGTGATCGTGTGGGTCCTTTCCGGCGGCCGCAAGAAGCTGAGGACGCTATGGGAGCGCTTCCACGTTATGTGAGCGGCATTGACTTCGGTCAGTGCGCTACGATGGCAACGGGCTGCAGCGTGCTGCTGCCAAGAACTCACCCAGCACTTCCCCAGTTCTAGGATGTCGCAGGGGTAAATTGGCGACATGCCCATTCCGGATCGCACCGAGATTCAAGACCTGCAAGCGCTCCTCGCGTGCTTGAGTTCCTTAGCAACGGGAAGGCGCTGACAACCGTCTTGTTCTTTATGCTACACACTGTAGCATATAGGTCGGAGTCGGAGTACAGTGGGAATCGGAGGCTGTAAGGAACTTCACCTCGAAGAATAGGTGAACGCGACCATCAGGAGGCAAGCCCATGCGGGGCGCACCCACCGGCATAGCCGCTGCAGTGCTACTGTTTTCGCTGAGCGCGGGATCGCAGACGGGCTTGCCCGACTTCGACCCAAGCGCGGCCGACCAGCATTTCAAAGAAGAAAACCCTTATGGGTGGTCGAAAAACCTCCATGAACTTGAACAGTATCCCGATGGAGCGAGGGGCTTCGGCCTCGGCAATCCGGAGGTCATGCGCATTGCGAGGCCGGATCCGCCACCACCGCCGTTCGCTACTGACCTCGAGTGGGAGACCTTTGACCACTACTGCCGATGGGATGCCATTGTCAGAGCCACTTTTATAGATTCAACGCCGGTTCTGACCAGCAACAAGGGCCTGATCTACACGGTGTCCCATGTTGCCGTTGTGGACACCATCAAGAGCGACGTCCCGATTGCAGCAGGTCAAGTCCTGGTGGTTTATCGAGCGGGGGGCGAGCTCGAAGACGGCGGTGAGACACTCCGAGTTGATACGCCCGACATGGCGGCGTTTGAACCGCAGAAGAGCTATATCCTGATTCTCGCGCGTGACAAGAAGGCGTCGGTGCAACAGTACTGGATACCGCAGTCGCAAACGATTGCCGTCAGGAATGACAAGGTGTATCCGATCTCCGGTAAGTATGCGTGGTTGAGCGGCATGGAAGCCTTCCCGTCGGGATCCACTTATAGCGCCATTCGAGATACCTTTGCGAAGGTGCACGCCATGAGATCTTGCACCGCCTTGCAGTGAACCCGGCGTGCGCAGCGCCTGGCGTCTTAATCAGCCCGTTGCAGCGCGGCTCCCGCACTGAACTCTTCCTGCTGGACAGCAATCAACGACTCACAAGCTAGTCGGGCCACCCGGAAACGATGATGGATCTGGAGTTTCGCCCGATAGAAGTACCCGACACCATTCTCAGGGCACTTCGCGCCGCTTCGGGGAAGGATCAACCGTTTGCCAATGACGTATTGAGTGGACGGGTGAAATTCCGGGAGTGCGTCCACAATGGCCAACTGGTGGCACACTGCGTGGGTAACGCCAACAGCGGAGAAATACTCAGCCTCTCGGTCAATCACCGCTACCGACGCCAAGGAATTGCGCGGCAGCTTCTCTGTCAGGTCGTGGATCTCATGCTTGCGGACGGCGCTCGGAGAATCTGGCTTGCCACTTCCCCGGATGTAACGGCGCCCGCGTATCGGTTCTATCTTGCGCTGGGCTGGCGGCCGACAGGTGAACGGCTTGCGCACGGCGATGAGATTCTGGAACTGCCCATTCACGATGGCGCCAACCCAATAGCAGACCCCGTGTCGGGCAAGTCTATTCAGGGTTGAAGTGTGCGCTGCGCAGGCGTGTCGGCCACTGATGACAACTTCATCACCGCCGTGCCTGAGGCCATGATGGGGCTGCACTGAAACATCTTCCCTGCTAATGTCCGATGATGCCGGCCGTGCAATAACGAAGGCGTTGCAGTCACTATGGTCAGTCAATATGCCCTCAGGGGATTTCTTTCGTGCACGATCCTGGCCGCAATGGCTGCCTGTTCGAGTTTGCCAACAAGCCCTCGTGACCTCCTGGATGAACGCACGGGTATCACACTCTCCGTGGTGGGCGCGCCCATTGACTTTGAGCCCGACTCCAACGGCGCATCTGCTCATGATTTCCTGACGCTCGTTGCAACCCAAAAGGACGATGACGGAAAATATACGGCATTGCTGCTCCTTTACCGTTGGGCGGTCTATTATGGCGAAGCGCGGTTTGCGCCCGGAGCCGGCTCCGGGGAACTGCTGCTCAATGTCGACGGGCAATCGATCGATTTGCAACCGCTGCCACGGCTGCCAGATGGTTTGCCGGGACCAAACGACCTGTTTGTGCCGGATACGACTGAATCGGCGCTGCGCGCGTACGTTACCGATCTGGAGACACTTAGACTGATCTCCACAAGTCACGCATTGACCCTAAGACTGCCCAAAGAATCACCCAGTGTTTCATTCAAGCTGTGGCACGACGGCCGGCCAGCGCTAGTGCAATTCGTCAAACATCTGGGCGGCTCCTGAAGGCCGGCAGGTTCCGGGTCGCCAGCGGACAAAGGCGGAAATCCGCAACGCAGAAATGCGTGCCTGAAAGCCGGCGCTCACACGATGCACTTGGTCAGCCTGGGTCAACCCTGCGCGGTGATTCGATAGGCCTTTATGGCGTCAGGTGATAACGATCCCTTGGGTAAAGAACTGCTTCGCGGACATTCTGCAGTCCTAGGATTTTGGCGGTCAGTCGCTCCAACCCGATCGCCAGGCCTCCGTGTGGGGGCATTCCAAGTTCGAACATCCGCAAATGATCCTCGAATGCAGAAGGATCCATGCCGCGATTGGTGAGGGACGCTTCAAGGGCGGAACGTTCGTGCAGGCGCTGACCGCCGGTGGTGATTTCCAGGCCTTCATAGAGCAAATCGAAGCTCTCGGCCGCGCCTGAGCCCGCGCGCGGCGCGGAGTAGAAGGGGCGATTTGCGGCAGGAAACCCCAGCACGAACACCGCCGGCACGCCCGTCTCGGAACCCGCCAGCGCGCACAATTGGCGCTCAGCCTCGGGATCCAGATCGTCTTTGAGGTGCGCTGTGCCATGTTCGAGAGCCAGGCGTTCGAGACATTGCTGAAAATCCCATACCGGCACGTCAAGCATCGACGGCAGGGGTGTCGAGCGGTACTGCCGCAATAATTCTCCATGGTTGTGGTTCAGCTTCTCGAACATGAAGGTCAATAGTTGCCTTTCCAGCTCGATCACATCCTCAGGACCGTCGATGAAGCCGAACTCAAGGTCCAAAGAATAATATTCCGTCAGGTGTCGGCTGCTCGCGTGAGGCTCCGCGCGATAGACATGGCCGGTCTCGAACACTCGCTCGAATGCAGCGACACCGTGCTCCTTATAGAATTGCGGGCTCTGAGCCAGATAGGCAGTTCGCTCAAAATATTTGATGGCAAACAGATTGCTTCCGCCTTCGGTGCCGGAGCCCACGATTTTAGACGTGATGATTTCCTGAAAATGCCGGCTTGCAAGGTACTCGCGGAAATACTTCAAAGCCGCCGCTTGAATCCTGAAGATATTCCCTATGGCATTGTTGCGGCAGCTGAGCGGGCGATATTCGATCCGCGCCTCGGGGCCTACGGCGGTAAGTTTGCTGTTTGAGTTGAACGGTAGCTTGTGGCCAGCCGAGTTGAGTACGCGAACATGGTCAACGTCCATCTCGCAACCGGCTTTTGCGCGAGGTTCGATCCGGATTCGTCCGGTCAGTTCGACCGCGTCATCCAGCTTCAATTGCAGTTGCTTGAACGACTCCGTGGGCATCACGCATTGGATCTCGCCGGTACAATCGCGCACGATGATGAAAGTCGTGCTGGCAAGGCTGCGCAGCCGGAAGACCCAGCCGCGAATCAATATGCGCTTTTCAGGTTGATCCAGGGCCGTACCGGCAAACACCCGAGCTAAGCGTGCGATGGTCACTGCAGATACCTCCCGATTGACGGAGTTACATCTGCCGGAACCACAGTCCTCCTGTGGCGGTGCCATCCAGCTTCCGACGCTGCACGTCGGCTCTCAACACAGCTGTATCGTAGCCACACGTCTGCCCCTACTAAGGCCTGCGCGGCGCTTCCTTTTCGGGGAGCCTCTCAGAGGGGTCTATCCTCTTCGGCGAGTAATTCCACTATAGAATATTCCCCGCGCTTGGCAAGTTTTCCACCAAACCTCAGCGGAATGAACTTGCGTACGTTGATCTACCGATCGATCTTGGCTTGGTGCACGACGCAGCGGCAAAATGGCCAAGGAAAATCGCGCCGCGCGTTTGACGGGTTCAAGTCCTGCGAATAGCATCCCCTGTCGCTGCGATGCGCTCTCGGGGGATGCCGGATGACACGAGTTTTACTGGTTGGTCTCGATCCGGCAGCGGTGGACTTTTCGGATCCGGCGCTGCCGCCGGGCATGACCGCAGAGAAGATCCACACCGGCATCAAGTTCGCGCTCGCCGATATGAACGGGCGCGGCTGGCTTACCGAGAACTGCTTCATCAACTCCGAGGAGACTGCGGTTGCGACCGTGGAGCGCCGCCTCGCCGATGTCCACTACGACTGTGTGGTAGTCGGTGCGGGCGTCCGCCTGCCACCCGGCCGGCTGGCGTTGTTCGAAGCCCTGGTCAACGCCATCCACAAAGCTGCGCCGCAGACGGCCATTGCTTTCAACAGTCGCCCCGAGGACAGCGGCGCGGCGGCTGCGCGGTGGGTCTGAACTCGGGCGCAAGCGGCCATGAAACCCATGTTCGCGTCAGGCACGCGCGCCGACCATGCGCGCCGGTCAATTTGGATTCCCGATGGCTGCCGGTGACGATCGGCAGGAGAGGGTGCCGCATCGGACTTTCCCAGGATCGGGAGCAAATCGCCCGGGAGGAGGCATCAATTTGCGCAATGCGTTGTTCCAGGGATGCGCGAGGCTGGAACTCTTCGGTCACGGCCTTCCTCGCGCCAACAAGGACTTGAGCACGACTCTCAACTCCGACCCCCGCTCCAGCTGCGGATGGCCACCGGGCCGACCGCTGGCGGCCTTCAAAGTCTTAAGCGCGCAGCACCGGAGCATCCCATTTATACTGCTGGCCCCCGTCTGGCTGCGCCGCACAAAAGGCACCATAATGTAAAGCTGAGGCTCGGGGACAGGGGACGGGATGACGGATACAAGGATTTCGCGCCGGCAGGCGCTGCGAGGGCTGGTGAGCGCGGCGCTGCCCCTGGGCGCGTTCGGCTGCAGCCAGGCGGATGCCAACTCATTGGTGGTCGGCGGGCTGCCGGTGACCTGCAATCTCACGCTGCCGGTGGCTTGTGTGGCCAAGGGCGTCAGCAACCAGTCGGCGGCCGCGGGCGCGACCAAATTCCAGTTCCAGTACACCAAGTTCAACGGTTGGCCTGAGATCAAAGAATCGCTGATGGCGGGGCGCATCCAGGCGGGCTACATGCTGGCGCCGCTGGTAATGGATCTCGCCGACAAGGGCATACCGCTGAAGATCGTATCCCTGGGGCACCGCTCCGGGGCGGTGATCATGGTGCGCACGGATTCCCCCTATCAGCACTTCCGGCAGCTGGCGGGCAAGCGCGTGGCGGTGCCAAGCCGTTTTGCCGTCGATTATCTGTTTCTGCGGCGCATGCTGGCTCAGGAAAACATGGTCATCGCGGACGTCCAGATCGTGGAGATGGCCCCGCCGGATATGCCAGCGGCCCTGTACGTGAACGCCGTCGACGCCTACTGCACGGGTGAACCCTTCGGTGCCGCCGCGCAGGCCGCCGGCTATGCCCGGCCGCTGCGCATGACGCGTGATGAGTGGCCGCAATACATCTGCTGCGTGCTCACGGTGCGCGGCGAACTGATCCAACAGAACCCGGCGATGGTGCAGGATCTTGTCAACCAGGTGTTGGGCGCGGGGCACTGGCTGGACCAGGGTCCGCAGAACCGCGAGAAGGCGGTACAGATCGCGGCGGGTCCGGAGTTCTTCAATCAGGACCCGAAGATGATCCGTTACGTGATGCAAAATCCGCCGGATCGGGTGACCTACGGTGATCTGCGCATGATCCGTTCGGAGTTCGATGAACTGATGGGGCTGTCGCTGGCAGCCGGTACCATCAAGCATCGAATCGACTACCAGACCTATGTCGATGAGCGGTTTGCCCGCAACGCGCGGCCCGCTTCAATTCCACTATGAAAAGAGGTGGCGCTCCGTGACTCACAAAGACTTGCGCAAATGGCTGCTGGCGCTGTTGTTGTCGGTCGGGGTAGGTGCCGCCATGGGCGCGGCGCCGGCATTCAAGGCTGGCGTGTTCGATCCGCCGCGCCCGGCCCCGGATTTCACACTGCAGGGTACCAGTGGACAGGAGCTGAAACTCAGCCAGTATCGCGGCAAGGTGGTGCTGCTCGCTTTTGGCTACTCGCACTGTCTGTCCGTGTGTCCGATCACGCTGCACACCTTTGCGCAGGCCCTGCGGCAGCTGGGTGCGGCGGCCGCCGGTGTCCAGGTGCTGTACGTGACCGTCGACGCGCAACGCGACACCCCGGAGAAGCTCAAGATCTTTGTCGGCGGTTTCGATCCGAGGATCATCGGCGGGACCGGTACCGAGAGTCAGCTCGCGCAGGTACGTAAGGACTACGGGGTGACTGCGACCAGGATCCCCGATGGAAAGTCCTATATGTACGACCACTCCTCGTCCATCTACCTGATCGATCGCGCCGGACGAATCCGGGCGCTGATGCCCTACGGGCACCCGCCCGAGGATTTCGTGAACGACGTGCGCATCCTGCAGGGAGGATGAGGGGTGCGCATTCGCACACAGCTGCTGGTCGGAAGTGTGGCGGCTGCATTGGGAGCGCTAACATGGGCCGCCGTCGAGCCGCTGCACAGCACCTCCCGCGAGCATGTGTTCGTGATTCCCAAGGGCACCTGGGCGCGGCGCATGGCGGGCCAGAAGGTTGAGATTCTGCCTGATCACATCCATCTCACCTTGGGGCTGCACGACGTCCTGGTACTCAAGAACCACGATGACGTACCGCAGATTTTCGGCCCGACGCTGATGATGCCCGGACAGAGTTTCACGCTGCCGTTCGACCGGCCGGCCCAGTACCAATTCGCCTGCACCGCGCACGCCAGCGGTCAGATGACCATTGTCGTCGAGCCCTATCCGAGTACGCCCGTGGCCAGGATCGTATGGCGCGCGCGCACGCTTTTGCGAGCACTATGAGACCATGCAACGTTTGAAGGACTCCTGGCCGGCCGTTTTGGTCATTGCCGTTCTGATCGGCGTATGGTGGCTGGCGGTCATCGGCACCCACAGCGCCATCTTTCCCACACCCTGGGATGTGGTCGCCGGTACGGTGCAATTGATCAGGGACGGCACCCTGTGGGGGCATATCGGTGCCTCACTGATGCGGGTTGCCACCGGTTTCGGATTGGCCGTCTGCATCGCCATCCCGCTCGGGCTTTGGATGGGGTGGGTAAGCGGGGCCTATCGGACGCTCAATCCGCTGTTTCAGATTCTGCGCCCCATCTCGCCGATTGCCTGGATTCCGATCGCCATACTGTGGTTCGGTGTGGGCAACGCCTCGCCGATCTATCTGATCTTCATATCTTCGGTGTTTCCGATGATCGTGCAGACGGTGGTCGGGGTGCACACCATCGAGAAGCGCTACCTGCGAGCGGCCGAGAACTTCGGCGTTTCAAACCGCACCTTGTTCATGCGGGTGGTGATTCCTGCGGTGCTGCCCCAGATCCTCGTCGGCATGCGTATCGGCCTGGGCGTTGCCTGGTTGGTGGTGGTGGCGGCAGAGATGATTGCGCTGCACTCGGGCCTTGGGTACATGATCATGGACTCGCGCAATGCCGGCAATCGCTATGATCTGGTGGTCGCCGGCATGATCATCATCGGCCTGATCGGCCTGTCCCTGGACGGCATCATGCGCATGCTCGAATCGGCTCGCTGGGTGCGGTGGCGCTATGCGCACTAAGATCGAGCTGCGCGATTTGCGCAAGAGTTTCCCCTCGGATCGGGGACAGCTGAACGTCATCGAGGATGTGAGCCTCACCGTGGGTGAAGGCGAGTTCGTTGCCATCGTGGGTCCATCGGGGTGTGGAAAGTCGACCCTGCTGAACCTGATGGCCGGTTTTATCCAGGCGGACGGCGGCATGGTGGCCGTCGATGGCAAGCAGCACACGAAACCGGACCAGAAGGGAATCCTGATCTCGCAGCAGGGGTCGGTTTTTCCCTGGCTCACCGTCCGTGAAAACCTGAAATTCGGCCTCAACGGCCACACCCAAAGCGATCACTCGCAGCTGGCGGATCGCTATGCGGCCCTGGTCGGCCTGCAGGGATTCGAGGACAGTTACCCCTACGAGCTTTCCGGCGGCATGCTCAAGCGCACCGAACTGGCGCGCGCTCTGGTGGTGAAGCCGGAGATTCTGTACATGGACGAGCCGTTCTCGGCGCTCGATGCGCTGATGAGTCTGCGGGTGCGCAACGAGCTGCTGCGCATACTGCGGGCGGAGCATCACACCGTAGTGCTGGTCACGCATGATGTGGAGGAGGCGATCCACCTGGCGGATCGCATCCACGTGCTTTCGGCACGACCCACCCGAATCCAGGCAACCTTCGAGGTGCCCTTTGCCCACCCGCGCAAACTGTCGGCCCCGGAGGCGCAGCAGCTGCGGGTCGCGATTCTGGCCGAATTGGGAGTCGATCTGGACGAGCGCGGCTGAGGCGGCGGCGGCTCAGCTGCGCTGCTTCTTGCGGCGCCGAGCGCTGGCGCCGGAGGCCCGCGCGCGCGGTGGCGCCGTGGATTCGCGCACCACCAGGCGCGTGGGCAGCATCACCTCGCGTGCCACCTCGCGGCCGGCCAGCTGGTCGATCAGCTCCTGGGCGGCGCGACGCCCGAGTTCCTGGCGGGGGATGTTCACCGTGGTGAGCGGCGGATTGTAGAACTCGGCGAGGTTCTGATCATCGAATCCGACGATGGACACATCCTCCGGTACCGTCAGTCCCAGTTTATGGGCGGCGCGGATCGCGCCATAGGCCATCTCGTCGTTGCCGCAAAGCACCGCAGTAGGGGGCTGCGCAAGACCCATCAGCTGCCGCATACCGATGGCGCCGGAGCTCACGGAGAAGTCCCCGCTGTGGATGAGCTCTGCCGGCGCCGTCAGACCGGCGGCGGTGAGCGCCGCACGGAAGCCCTCAAGGCGGCGAATCGCGCTCGGGACGCGTCGCAGGCCGGTGATATGGGCGATGCGGCGGTGACCCAGAGAAATCAGGTGCCGAACCGCCTCCGCGGCGCCGGTGTGATGATCGGTATTGACGAGGGGAACGGCCAGGCCCGGCAATCGCTCCAGTACCGTCACCAGGGGCGGTAACGGGCGCTCGCCCGAGGCGTAGGCGGCAGGGGCGGCACCCGTGAGCAGGATGATGCCGTCCGCCCGTCCGCTGGCCGCCTGTTCGAAAAAATCCTGTTCCCGCTCCGGGTCGCCGTTGCTGTTGCCAAAGAGCAATGCGAACTGCGAGTTGCGGGTCACTTCTTCCGCGCCGGCAAAGATTTCCAGGAAAAAGGGACTGAGATTCGGGGCGACGAACAGGATGGCCTGCGCCAGGCCCTGGCGCAGGCCGCGTGCCAGCAGATTCGGCCGGTAGCCAAGCCGCTGCACCGCGCCCATGACGCGCTCGCGGGTCTTCGGCCGCAGCAGGTGGGGTCGTGACAGGGCTCGCGATACCGTCGCAATGGATAGGCCCAATTCGCGCGCGACATCCTTGATGGTCGCCGGCGCCGTGAGCGCGGACTCTCGCTTTGGCATATCGCCGAGGTTACGTGGCCGGCGCGTGGCGCGCATCAGGTACAATAAAAGGTAGCGGTAACATTTATCGGCACAAGAGGCCTCCGATGGCTCGATACCCTCATTCAATCGTGGCGGCGCTGCTGCTGCTCGCCGTGGTACAGGTCAGCGCCGCAGCGCCGCCGGAGGATGGGCAGGGCGCCTACCGCACCCACCAGTATCACGATCTGTTCGTCGAGCGGCTGGCACGCAGCCCGGCTGAGGTCCAGGAGAAAATCGCGACGGCTTTTGCACAGCTGTTCCATGGCGACGGTCAGGAGCAGCGTGTCTACTTCGAGACCGGCGCCAATGCCAATGGCACGCTGGCCTATATCACCGACTGGGCCAACAACGATGCGCGTACCGAGGGCATGAGTTACGGCATGATGATCGCCGTGCAGCTGAACAAGAAGCGCGAGTTCGACGCGGTGTGGAACTGGTCCCGGACTTACATGCTCATCACCGATCCCCAGGACCCTTCGGTGGGCTACTTTGCCTGGTCGATGAATACCGACGGCACACCCCGTTCGACGGGCGCCGCACCCGACGGCGAGGAATACTACGTGATGGCGCTGTATTTCGCGGCGCATCGCTGGGGCAACGGCCAGGGCATCTATAACTATCAGCGCGAAGCCGACCGGATCCTGCACGGCATGCGGCACCATCCATTGCTGAGCGCCACGCCACCGTTTCGTATCCATCCGCACGATCCGCCATTCATCCAGCCGGATACGCCCTGGCCGAGCCCGAACACTCGCCGGGCCATGGCCGATGCGGCCAAGGAGGGCAAGGCGTGGCCCACGCCGCGCCCCAGCCGCGCGCCCCAACCGGTGACGGTGGGTCCGATGGTGGACGAGGCGCATGCGATGATCCGCTTCGTGCCGGAGACCAATGTCCCGGGGACGGATGCGTCCTATCATCTGCCGGCGTTTTATGAACTGTGGGCGCGCTGGGGTCCGAAGCAGGACCGCGCCTTCTGGGCGGCGGCCGCCGATGTCAGCCGCGAGCTGTTCGTGCGTGTCACGGGGCCGCAGACGGGACTTGCGCCCGATCGCAGCAATTTCGACATGTCTCCCATCAATGGCCGGGACGGCCAGCCGGTGCCGTTCGGCTACGACAGCTGGCGCACGGTCAGCAACTGGTCAGTGGACTACAGCTGGTGGCACAAGGATCCGCAACAGCGCGTGCTCAGTGAGCGGGTGCAGAATTTCCTGTTCGGCCAGGGCATTCACACCTTTGCCGACCGCTACACCCTCAGCGGCCAGCCGCTTTCGATGCGTCATTCTCCGGGCATGGTGGCCGCCGCCGCAGTCGGCAGCCTGGCTGCGACTCCAGGTGCCGTCCCCGACGCGTTTGTGCAGGAACTGTGGGACATGCCGGTGCCCTCGGGCGAACAGCGCTACTTCGATGGCATGCTGTATCTGATGAGCATGATGCATCTGGGCGGGCGGTTCCGCATCATCGAGTAGCGGGTGCGGCGTGGCGGGTGAGAAACGCCCGCACCGCGGCGTTGTAGCCTTGCGGGTTGTCCAGACTCGGCATATGCCCGGAATCGGCGATGACGGCACGCTCGGCGTTGGGCAGGCGGGCCGCCAATGCGTTGGCGGCGGCCACACGGCTGCGACTCTCATGATCCCCATACACAATGAGTGTCGGGGTTCGCACAGCTTCGAGCGGCGCCGGCGTCGGGCGCGCCGCGAGCGGCGCTGGCGGCTCAAGCAGATCCCGACCCGGGTAGCGCGCAATCATGGCCTCAAGCGAGGCCCGCGCCTGAGGGTTCGTGCTGCGCAGCTGGGTTAGCGGATGGCACCGCCATTCGCGGCGGAACGCCTCCAGACCCTGGGCTCGCACCAGATCGCGAAAGTGCGCCAATGGCACCTCGCTGCGCGTGGACTCGAGGTTGGGCGGCCCGTCCAGCACCAGACAGTCAACGGCTGCCGGTGTCGCCTGGGCGAAGGCCATGGCGGCGCGCGCTCCCTGGGACATGCCCACCAATGCCAGGCGCTCAAGGCCTAAGAAGCTGCACAGCGCGGCCAGGTCCTGCACGTCCTGATCCAAGCAGGGCCGGCCTGCGGAGAGGCCAAAGCCACGCCGATCAAGACGGATCATGCGAAACTGATCGCGCAGCGCCGGCACCTGCAGATCCCACATCTGCAGATCGAGCGTCCAGCCATGCAGCCACAGCACCGCGGGGCCGTAACCCTCATCGCGGAAACGCAGCTGAACACCGTTATGGTGGAAATATCGGTCCTGCATCAGCGCTGCGTTTGAAATGTTTTCGATATCCGAAAATTCAGAACTCGGCAATGACGCTTGACCATTCATCCTGCCGCGGTCCAGTATATTTCCAATTGCGACGCATACTTTCGATATTCGAAAAATCCAATTCAACGATCATGGCGCGGCCAATCTGACGGCGTGCATCGGCCCGGGCATTGATTTGTCAACGTACTGGGGCGAGGCCAGCGGTCGGGGCCGATGCAATGGTGCGGCGCGAGAGTTCCGGTAATGAGAAGAGGGCTCATGGTCACTAAATGTCGAATTCTGGTTCCGGTCCTGGCGGCATTGCCGGGCGTGCTTCTCATCAGCTCCCCGGCGCGCGCGCAAAGCCAGACCAGCCAGGCCGCCGATACCTCACAGGAGCTGCAGGAAGTGGTGGTCACGGCCCGCAAGCGTGACGAAACCCTGCACGATGTGCCGGCGACCGTGGATGCCTTCACCCAGCAGACTGTCCAGGCCGCCGGTATCGAGATGCCGCGCGACTTCATTGCCATGGTGCCGAACATGACCCTGGTGGAGGTGCAGAACGTCGGCAATTCCTTCATCACCATCCGCGGCATCTCCCAGGCGCGCAACAGCGAGCCGTCGGTGGCCGTGCTGGTGGACGGTGTGCTGGAGACCAATCCCTACGAGTTCGACCAGGAACTCACCGATATCAAGCAGATCGAGGTCCTCAAAGGTCCGCAGGGCGCGTTGTACGGCCGCGATGCCATCGCCGGCGCGATCATCATTCAGACCTCGGACCTTCCCGATCACTTCGAGGGCACCGGAAAACTCGGTGTCGGCAATGGCGTGTCGGAAAAAGCGCAGGTGGCGGTCGGCGGCCCGATTGATGCGGCGGATACGCTCAAATACCGCGCGTCGCTGAATTTCTACAATACCGACGGCTACCTGGAAAACACCTACCTGGATCGCAAGGCCGATCCCTACAAGGACTATTCAGGCCGCCTGCGCCTGCAGTGGAAGCCCGGTGAGGAGTTGAGCGCGGACCTGCGGCTGTTCCGTGACCACGTCGACACCACCGCCTATTACTACATCATTCCGCGTCTGGTCGAGGCGAATCCCTTCAGCAGCTTCCCGCCATCGGCCGGCAACCCGCAGGGCACGCCGCCGATGGCGAACGACGTGACCAGTCCGATTCAGACCAACAACCTGGGCTCGGACAAGCGCGACATCACGGATGTCGCCTTGAAGCTGGATGACGCCCATCCGTTCGGAACCTTCACCTCGGTCACCGACTTCAACCGTACCAAGGAAATCGATACCGGCGATGCCTATGACTTCCGGCCCATCACCGACTCGATTGCCTATAACTATTTCTTCGCCGGCATCCCGGCAGCGGATGGCGGACCGGCCGGTGAGAGCCAGAGCCAGTTCATCGACGAGCGCACCTACAGCGAGGAACTGCGCTTCACTTCGGTGAAGATGGGTGGCCTTTCCTTGATCGGCGGGGCGTACTTCGTGCACACCGAACGTTTCATCTCCACCGGCAACCTGTTCGACCGCGGCGATGGCATCCCCCCGGTGTACCAGACACCGCTGGTGGATCCGGCCAATCCCTACGCCACCAACACCAATGCCACGTTCCTGGCGGACTCCCAGAACAACAATGCCTGGGCGCTGTTCGCCGACGCCAACTACGAGTTCAACGCGCAGTGGGAGTTCGATGCGGCGTTCCGCTACGACCAGGATCATCGCCAGAACACCACTGATACGCCCGAGCAGTTCCTGCCCGATCCGACGGCACACACCGGGGAGGTCCGCACCGCGACCTTTAGCGAGCCGGAGCCCAAGGGAACACTGCGCTACAAGCCAAACGAGGATCTGACGTTCTATGGAGGCTGGAGCCAGGGCTTCCGCAGTGGCGGCTTCAACCAGACCGGCGTGGGCGCCATCGCGGAGTCCGAGCATCAATTCGGCGTGCATGACCTGTTCAACGCCGAAACCGCCGACACCTGGGAAGTGGGCGCCAAGAGCGAATTCCTGGATCGGCGCATGAGCGCGAATCTGTCGCTGTTCGAGACCACCGACCACAATGGTTACTTCTTCTTCTATGACTCGGTGACCTCGACCCAGAACCTGGGCAACCTGGACGCCAAGTACAAGGGCGCGGAACTGGAGCTCACCGCCAAGGCGACGGAATACGTCGACGTATATGCGAACTTCGGCTACACCGACGGTGTGATCACACACATGGAGGACCCGACCGTCGTGGGCAACCGGCCGCCGCTTCTGACCAAGGACACCATCAATTCCGGCATCCAGTATCACCGGCCGCTCTCGGACGGATTGATCGGAACCGTGCGCCTGGACTACAACCTGATCGGCCGCACCTGGTGGGATCCGTACGATGTCACCTCACGCGACCCGGTGAACCTGTTCGACCTGCGCGCCGGTCTGGATGGAGGCCCATGGACGGTCACGGCATGGTCGAAGAACCTGACCAACAAGATCTACAATGCTGAATTCTCCACGGGCGGCTTCCTGTGGCGGGCCGAGCCACGCCGCTATGGCGTGGACTTCACCTTCAGGTTCTAGGCGGGTTGGGTCCTAGGCGGCGCTGTCGAGCGGCGCGGGCGCCAGAACCTCATCGAACAGCAGCAGGCGGCCGGCGTTGGCGATGCCGATGAAGGTGCTGACGTTGTGCAGCAGCGCCGCGATGATCGGTGCCTCCAGGCCGAGTACCCCGGCGCCCGACAGGACGATCAGGCCGAAGGTGAAGGACAGGCCGATGGCGACATTGGCGTAGATGGTGCGCCGGCAGCGCCGGCTCAATCGGATGCAGGTGCCCAGACGCCGCAGGTCATTGCTCATCAGTGCCAGGTCCGCGGAGGCGAAGGCGACATCGGCTCCTTGCGTTCCCATCGCCACCCCGACTGCCCCGGCCCGCAGCGCCAAGGAGTCGTTGATGCCATCACCGACCACCATGGGCCGGTGACCGAGCTTGATCTCGTGCATGACCCGATCCATTTTCTGTTCGGGAAGCATCTCGGCCCACACTTCATTGATGCCGACTTCGTTGGCGACCTGGCGGGCCACCGCGGTGCGATCTCCGGTCAGCAGCACCATGTGCTCGATGCCCAAGTTCTTGAGGTCCTGCACGGCCGTCGTGGCGCTGCCGCGCAGCTGATCCAGGAACAACAGCCAGCCGAGAAACTTGCCGTTGAGGCTGACGCCGGCCACCGGACCGTTATGGGTCGGGGCGGGCGGGGCGTTCACGCCCAGGCGCTCGAACAGATCGGCGCGCCCGAGCGCGGCCAGTTGGCCAGCGGACTGGGCGGTCACGCCAAAACCGCCCAGTTCGCGCGCGTCCTGCACCGGCAACCGCTCGCCTTCCGGTAGCGCCGCCGCGGCGGCCCGGCTCAAGGGATGGTTGCTGGCGGCGCCCAGGCTTGCAGCCAGGCGGCGCAACGTGGCCGCCTCCACCCCCGCCACCGGGCGCACCTCGGAGAGGCGCAGATCACCGGTGGTCAGGGTGCCGGTCTTGTCGAAGACCACCGAGGAGACATCCGCCAGGTGTTCAAGAAATCCCGAACCCTTGATCAGGATGCCATGGCGTGCCGCAACCGCGATGGCGGCAACGGCGGTGGCTGGCGCGGCAAGCACCAGGGCACAGGGACAGGAGGCCACCAGCACCGCGAGCATCGCCGGCACATTGGCCGTGATCAACCAGGTGCCGCCGGCCACCAGCAGCACCAGCGCCATGTATTGCCCGGCATAGCGATCCAGCAATCGAGTCACCGGCGGCTTGGCGTTTTCAGCCTCGCGCATCAGGGTGATGATGCGCCCGACAGTGCTCTGCTCACCCACTCGGATCAGTTCGACTTCGAGCAGGCCATCGACGTTCATAGCGCCGGCCAGCACCGGGTCGCCCAGGTGAACTTCCACCGGAACCGATTCGCCGGTCAGCGATGCCAGATCCAAACTGGAGCTGCCCTGGCGCACGATGCCATCGGCTGGAACGCGCTCACCGGCCCGCAGCTCGATGCGATCACCGACGCGCAACTGGGCGCTGGGAACCATTTCGTTGCTGCCATCGGGCAACAGCCGCCGCGAGTCCACTTCAGTCAGGCGGCTCAAGGCGCGCACGGCTTCCTGCGAACCGAGCATGCTGCGCTCCTCGAGCACGTGACCGACGGTCATGATGATGGGCAGCAGCGCCGCGGTCATCAGATCCCCGGTGGCCCATGCCGCGATCAGTGCCAGCGCCACCAGCCGATCCGTTATGCCGTGCAGGCTCGGGTGCCGCAGGCTGGCCCAGGCCTCCACGAATACCGGCACGGCCACCAGCGCGGCGGAGGCGCCGGCCACCAGTTGCGCCACACCATGCTCGGCGGGAAACAGGTATTGCATGCCGGCGGCGACGATCAGCAGGCACAGGGCCACCAGCGCCAGGGTCAGGCGCAACCCGAGCAGCAGCCGTTCGGCGCGTTCCAGCAGCACCGCGCGCCCGGTTGCCGGGGCGGGGAGCGTCATGCCATGAGCGGTGTTCATTTATCAGTCTTCCCGGGCAACAGGATACGGGCTCCGCCCTGCGGATCAACCAGGGTCGCCGAGCCCACCTTGTTCATGATATCAGCCACCTTCGCCCGGTATTCGCGCAGCAGCAGGCTGGCGCGGGTGGCAGGCGTCACCTCGTGCTCGAGCGCCAGGATGGCGGCGGTGTTCACGTTGGCGCTGCTGGTGAATTCCAGGGCCCGGGCCTGGGCGTCCGCCAGCAGCTGATCGCGCAGGCGGCTGGCCTCCTGCCGGCGCCGCTCGGCCTCGGTGCGCGCCATCGCGACGCCGCGGTCCGCGCTCTGGGTCGCCAGCAGCACGGCATCGAACGCGGCTTTCGCCTCGGGCGGCAACCACGCCGTCATGTCGATGCGTTCGATTTCCACGCCCAATGGCGCCCCGGCTTGCGCCAGTTCGCGCAGCCGTGCGTTCATGTCCTGGATGAGCGTGCTGCGCACCGCGCCACGCAGCGCCTGGGCAGACTGGTTGCCGGCCTCGGCTGCGCTCGCCTGGACCACCAGGAACTCATCGAGATTGCGGGCGGCGGTGACATGCACGGTGGTGGCGCGGAACAGCCGGTCGAGGGCGGGTGCGACATGCGATTGGGCGAGGGCGTAGCTGATGGGATCGTTGATCCGATAAATCAGAGTGGCGTTCAGCAGCACCACGTTGCCATCGCCGGTGAGATAGGCCGATGCATTCTGCGGTATGCCCTGGGAGACACCGAACGGTCCGATCAGGCCCTGAGCTACTTCGCTGGCCGGCGTCAGGGCCGCGACGTCCTGGGTAAGCAGGCGCTCCGGGCCGGGCAGCAACTGCGTCTGTTCGATGGGACGCGGCCACGCCACCAGCAGTCCGGCTTCCTGTGCCCGTACGATGCGACCGAAGCGCATCACGACCACCTGGCTGTCAGAGGCGATCTCGCGCACATTGCCGGTCAGCCACAGGATGAGCAGCAGCAGTCCGGCGACATACACCGTGCGAAAGCCGATCGCGACTGATTGGGCGATGGGCCCTGGCGGCGGCGGTGGCGGAGGGCCGATCGGATCAGCCGCTTCGCTCTGCGCTGGCGAATGAAATTCGCTCACGGGGTCTTCCTGGCTCCGCCGGCAGCGGCCGACCCCGCACCGGATGTGCCCGGCGGGCCCTCGACCAGAACCCGAAATGGCGCGGCATCGGTGCGCAGCACCAGGCTGGTGTTGCGTCCGATGACCTGGTTCAGCGCATCCAAGGAACGCAGGGTGTTGTACAGCCCCGGATCACTCTCGTAGGCCTTGGCGTAGATCCGTGCGGCAGCCTGCTGTGCGTCTGCCTCGGTGCGCGCGGCCTGTTCGCGGGCCTGCGCGACCACTTCGCGCGCGTCGCGATCGGCGTCGGCGCGGATTGCGGCCGCCTGGCGCAGACCCTCGGCGGTACGCTCGGCGGCGGCCGTCTCGCGCTCGGCCTTCATTCTGGCCACGGTGGCGGCGAGGGTCTCATCCGGGAGCGTCATGCGCTCCACGCCGACCTGGCGGATCTCGATGCC
>DATHMK010000025.1:0-5694 GCA_035487155.1 Steroidobacteraceae bacterium | reverse complement strand
CGCTCAGTGTCGAATTCGGCAACGCCATAACCTACATAGCGAATTTCAGTCACCCGACTCATCAGGACTCCTCCTTGTCAGATCGGTTGGGCCGTCAGGGCGAACATCTCGGCGGTTGCCGTAGCGTTATCGATGAGCGGCCCCTTGCCGAGCTGGCCCATGCAGATGGCGAGGCTGGCGCGCACCACGTAGGCGCAGCGCTCGAAGCGCCGCTCGCGATAGACTCTGAGAGCCTCTTCGATGATGTCAGCGCGGGCCAGTTCCTCGGCGAGCACCAGGCCGTCCTCGATCGCAAGGCCAGCCCCCTGGCCAAGATGGGGAGTCGTCGTGTGCGCCGCATCGCCCAGCAGCACGATCCGTCCCCGGTGCCAGGGCCCCTCAACGAGCAGGCCCTCGAGCGGGCGATAGACGACGCCCTCATGGTCCGTGATCTGTTGCGCAAGGGTGCGGATGGCGGGGGCACACGCACTCGCCTTCTCCCGCATCGTGGTCGCCAGCGCCTGGCGCGCATAGCGGGGATTGCCGGGCTCCGGCGTCGTCAAATACAGGTACATGACGCCCTTGCCCGTTGGCACGAGACCGGCGCCGATCGCACCGTTGTAGACGTGCAAGGCATCAAGGTCAGCGGTGTCAGGGAGGCTGTAGCGCCAGACCGCCTGACCCGTGAATGCCGGGGCCATGGCCTCCGGAAATACCCGGGCCCGAGTCTGGGAGTAGATGCCGTCCGCCCCGACGACCAGATCAAAGGTGCTCTCGTCCCCATCAGAGAAGCGCACGCCCACGCCTTCGCCGCGATCCTCGAAGGCATCGACCGTGGTGCCGAGCCGAATGGCAGCCCCTGCTGTGCTCGCGGCTTCAACCAGCACTTTTTGCAGTGCGCGGCGGCTGATGCCGAGGTTGGCGGGGTAGGCCTTGAGCAGCCGAGGCGATGGCACTCGCGCCAGCTTGGTCCCATCCGGTGCGTAAACCTCGACGAAGTCGAAGCCTGCGCCCGCATCGACATAGTGATCGAGGAGGCCCAGTGCATTCAGGGCTCGCAGCACGTTGCCCTGCTGGATGATGCCGACGCCATAGGCGCTCCAGGCTGGATCCTTCTCGATGAGGGTGACGGCGAAGCCGCGGTGACGAAATGCGATTGCCGCGGTCAGTCCGCCGATTCCGCCGCCGACAATGAGAATCGACAGATCCTGCACCCGACCCCCCCGTTTCGTGCGCCCAGCATACTATATAAATCAAACAGTTAAGGAACTGGCTTACGGCGCTCCATCCGCGGCACCATGAAGCGCCGTACATCTGGCCTGGTGCGTTGCGGGCCAATGTCCTGGACCCGCGCCTGGTGGAAATTGACCGTCGACTGCGGCGGAATAAGCCCGCCGGCCCAGCGGTGTGAGAGCAGCGGTTTACGATGGGCGGTGAAAACAACGCCCAAGCCCCGTGGGCGCATGTCGAGCGCATCGCTGCCGTGGGGTATCGGGTCCTAGGCAGGCACTACGTCGGTTCGTGCGAAATCGCCGCCTTTGAACAGAAGCGGCACAGGGTGGCGGCGATATAACACTCAACTGGAGACTTCATTCGTCTGTGTCCGTCGCTTCGATCGGACCGGGACGCAGTTCACCGTGCTCCCAAAGTTCCAGCAGGCGATAGGGGGCCTCGGCCGAGCTGTTGTCAAGAACGAGGCCGACATCGACGAACTTCAATGCGGCCTGAATGTTGCTCGCCGTACGTGCGAAGCGGGACTCGAGTTTATCATCGGGCACATCGTGACCTCCGCGAGCGACTCTCTGGATGACGCGAGCAATGGAAAGGGCCGGATCCGAGAGTGTGACGAATACGCCGAGCACGGTGTAGCCGTCAGCCTGCGCATCCTTCAGAAACTGGATCTTGTCACCGACTGGATCTGAAAAGACTGTTTCCATGCAAAACGACAGTCGTCGCTTCACAAGGTCGCGGCGTGCGTCATCGGCGATGCTCGCGGCCTGATAGGCAAACCGCCCGGGGCGCGAGGGGTCGAGTATTTGCGCGATCCGGTCGGCGTTGATGAAAGGAAGTCCGAGGCGTTCGAGATACAACTCGTAGAAGGTGGTCTTGCCGGCCCCGTTACTTCCCGCCAGGACGATCAGCACCGGGGATTCGACTTGCAGAGTCCGTCGCAGGACCTCGAGCAGCTCGGAGTGTGTCAACGCGTGGTGGCCGTCTCAGCGGTTGATCCGACGATGATGAATTCCCGATTCACCATACGGCCGATGCGCCGGCTGCCATCCGGCAGGCGTTGAATGAGTAGCCCGGGAAGCGCTGGGTCGGTCTCGTAGCGGACGGGATCACGAAGACCGATGGTGGTTTTCGCGAGGTTGCTACGATTCGGATCCAGGGCATTGCTGAGGGCTTCGGCAACGCGCGTTCGGGTATTCGCGTCGAGCTGCCCTTCGGAGCGTTTCAGTGCGACGGCGTCGCCCGTCGTCAGGGTTTTTTCAACGGCCCGGCCCAGGAGCGCCCAATGCTCGATTTGAGCGGCCATGGAGCGCTGATTCTCGTCCGCAGCGGCGCGTGCCGCCGCGATCAATGCGTCACTTACTTTTACGGGCTGGGGCATCGGCATCTCCACAGGTAGCAAAATGCTACCAAATGGAGTCGGCGCTGTCTGCTGGGCATCGAAATCGCGGCGGACTACCTAAATGGCCGATATGAACACCAATAATTCCAATGAGTTAGTCGCACCATTATGATTATGTTAAAGTTCGGTCTTCTGCTGACAGTCGGGATCTGTCGCGTCTCATGAACGCTGGCAGCGTGCCAGAGTTTGTGCGACCGACCGACTCATAACAATCAACCGCTTGCCGTGGCACTCACACCCTACCCTGCCATGATTGTGCGATTGGGCGTGTCCACCCACTGCGACCAGCACGTTCATTTGCGGGAACTTGTCAGCGTTCGTGAGACGGTTGCCACTGATCGACCTCCGCGATCGACGGGCTGACACTGTTCATGAGACCGGCCGCCTCGCTGGCGCGGTATGCGCCGGGCGCTGACACCAACAGAGTGCTGCGCGCCCCTCTCATTGACGAGCGCAGCATGGACGCCTGGAAACAGCGGTTTGTGATTTCTTGTAACGCGCGCAGCGTCAAGCATGGTGGCAATGCATGCGATGCGGTTGGCGATCCACTGCGGCTCCGTCCGCGTCGTCGGTCTAAGATCCAGCTCCTCGACGCGCAGGGGCGGTGCCTTCAATTGCATGGCGTCGCGCGCTTTCATCCATAGACCGGAACGATTCTCGGCAGCAAACTTCGCGAGCTGTTTTCGTATTCAGACGCATCGACGCCACTGCACGGATCCGCCCTCGACTGACAGCGTTCGTGAGATTCTACAGTTTGGCGCAGTAGGGCTTGGAGCGCGATTCACTTCACTGGTGCGATGGGCTTAAACGTCTCCTCACACCAGAGCCGAGTGCCTCATGAGGCCATTTAGAAGGCGCTACTTTTTACGCCGCGGCGCGAGGCGCCTAGTGCCGGTCGCGGCCACAGTTGCTGTTGCGGCAATCGGCGCAGCCGGCCTGTTGTTGAGCCGAACGTCGTAGATCCACTTGCGGATCTTTTTCGCGCTGACGAGTCGGCAGTCCGGGTGGGCGGGATTCAGGAGCACGTTGCGCTCCTCAATCACCACTACGGAAGGGACATCTGCCAGCAAGCCGGCGTTGCTTTGGGCCCAATTGGTGCCCCAGTCCAGGCTGACAATGCCCGCAGGCTCCGCATCCCAGCCGACATTTGCGTCCCGGTCGAACACCGCACGCCGTTCCCAAAGATCCTCCGGCACCTCCACCCTAATCAGGTAGCGGTTCAGTGGCAGAGTCGCCCCGCCACTTAGGTGCACCAACGTTTCAAGGCATGCAAGGGAGATGGAGGGAGACAGGTACACGAGCGGCGTACCTTTGCGATTCCACCGGCCACCGGTGCTCTTAGCCCCCTCGCCGCCAAGCGAATCGGAGGAGTACGCCGGTGCGTCGGAAGCAATACGCCAAAGCGTAATGCCGCTCATGCTTTCAGGAATACGCTGCAGACTGTTGGCGTAGCAACAGATCGCCTACCAACGCCCGACCTTCCGCCGTGTCCATGTAGTCACCGGGGCTTTTGCCGCCTAAGGCGGCGTGAGACCTGGAGAGCCACTCGGATACCCAGATGGAGGCGTTGAATCCGTCTGGATTGCCGGACTCCTCCACGATCTTCTGCGCTTGTGCAACCAGCTGTACGACCGCGAGGACACTTTCGCTTTCGTTGCTGCTGAGCCGGATACCGTTGCTCAGTTTCCTGTCGATCGTGGAGCGCGACAGCCCGATCATCTTCCACACGTATTTCTTCGATAACTCAAGAGAGCTGACAAACCTCACAGCGGTTTGTGCAGGGAGCCCCTTGCGGATGTACCGTATACGTTGCTCGATATCCTTACTTAGGTAATCGTGGGCCAGTCTTCGCACTTCAGCAGGGGTGCTTTTGCTGGCTCTGGGGTTCGCAGGTTCGTCCGCGGGAGTAGCCATGTGCCGATCTTCCTTTGCTCCAAATGAGCATTTCCATGTGCTCATTGTAGCACCTACCGTTGGCTCGGCCCTTCGGACCAAGGATCTGCCGCCGCCGTCGGCTTTTGTTGCTAAGCAGCCTCTCTTTGTAACAAGGACTTGGAACGTGGGAGCGGAGCGTATACGGAAGGAAAATGCGTTATGGTAAACACCATAATGTGATGGTTATCGTGACTAATATTGGTCCAAGTACAGATCCGACTCCTATATTACATTGTAGAACAATTGGTTAAGAGAGGATTGCAAGCGCGGAGCCATTCCCGCAACATCACGCATCAGATGCGCACCACTCTCGACATCAATCCCGGGGTCCTTCAGGCCGCCAAGGAGCTGGCTCGGCGGGACGGCCGGACGGCGGGCGAAGTGATCTCGGACTTAGCCCGTGCGGGCCTGCGCGCGGCGATGGCGGCGCCCTCTTCCACAGGCCAGGACAAAGCGCCGAGCAGCTTCTTCGGGTTTAGGCCCTTCAGTCCTCGCGGCACGCCGGTGACCAACGACATCGTGAACAAACTACGCGACGAGTCGGGTGTATGAGGTGCGCGCGCTCCTGGATGTCAATGTCCTGATCGCCCTGCTCGATGCCGACCATCTCCACCATGTGAGAGCGCGAGACTGGCTCGAGACCAACATTGCCACCGGATGGGCGTCCTGCCCCATCACACAGAACGGCTGCATCCGGATCCTCTCGCAACCGAATTATCCGAATGCGCTCAAGCCTTCAGAGGTGGCTGAGCGGCTACGCGAAGCCGCCGAGGCGGTCTATCACCAGTTCTGGGCCGAAGGCCCCAGCCTGCTCGCTCCAGGCCTCGTGAGCTGGGAATACATCGTCGGCTCACGTCAGGTAACCGATGCGTACCTCTTGGCGCTCGCCGTCCATCACGGTGGTCGGCTCGTGACCTTCGATCACGCTATTGCGCGGCGTGTAGTGCCGGGAGCCGAAGAACAACACCTCGTCGTGTTGTGAGCTGGGCACCATGAACACCGACTTGTCGTTATCCAGTGTGAACGCCGTTCAAGACCTGTATGCGGATCCGCCGGCGGCGTATCTGGATCCCGATGTCTTAAGCAACGAAGCCAAAAAAGCGGCTGAGGCGTTCGAGGTCGAGGGCACTTCCCCCAACACCCGGCGC
>DATHMK010000024.1:0-13199 GCA_035487155.1 Steroidobacteraceae bacterium | reverse complement strand
ATAGGTTACGCCAAGGGTGCGGTGGAGCTGGTGGGAGCTGATGCCCTTCTTGGAGGAGCAGAGCAGATAAGCGGCCATGAGCCACTTGGAAAGGGGGATGTGGGAGCGCTCGAACACGGTGCCGACCGTCACGGAGAACTGCTGCCGGCATTCCTTCTGAGCGCAGCGGTAGAGGCCCTGGCGCGCCTTCTGGACCCGTCCGTCCTTGCGCACGGTGTCCTTGCCGGTCTTGATCGGATCGCCGCCCTCTACGCCGCAATGCGGGCAGAACGGGCCATTGGGCCAGCGTACTGACTCAAGGTACTTGCGCGCCTTGTCGTCGTCGTGGAAGTACGGGGCAGTGATCGAGGGGTTTTTCTTGGCCATGGCGGAAGTATCCGCCTAGCCGGTCTGTTTGTCAAGTATATAATCGCGATTTTTATCACAATTGCTATTTTTATAGCAAAACCATCCAACCGCAGGAGCCGCGCCATGCGCATTTCCGACCACCGCTACAGCCGTGACCGCTTCCGTCTGGATCTGGCGCTGCGCTTCATACGTCATGAAGCGCGCACGCAGACCATCAGGGCATGGACCGGGCTCTCCGATGATCGGATCCGCAAAATGTACCGTGAGTATGTGAAGAATCCCGGCACTGCCGTATCTCGACCGCGCGGCAAGTCGCCGCAACAGGCAGCATTCTTCACGCGTTCACCGAAGCTGCAGGAGGAGAGCTCGCTGCTGGCGAGCCTGTGTTGCCTGCTCGGAATGCTGCCGCGAGCGGGCACATCGATCAGCCAAAACGCTCTGGTCAACCTCTCGCGCGGGGAACTCTTGTGTCAGGCCTTTGAGGTATATCGCGAGCTGGTGTCAGATCCGCGTATCAGCTTCGAACACTTGGTTTTCCTAATCTCCGCGCTAAGCGGCGGCGAGGAGCTGGCAATTGCTAATTGCGAACTCTGCGGCGCCCTCACCGTGGTCGACCGATTCACGTTCAAGGCGCACCGCTGCCCTCATTGCGCGAGCTAAGGCCACATCCCGCAGAGGTCCTCAGTGAACGGCAACTGTCAGGCTACTGGATTCAAGGTAGGACTACTTGACGCGGTCGAATACCAGGATTCCCCGGCTTATCGGCGAACCGGGAATGTTAGGGGACGGTTGCCACATCGATGTCACCGTCAGTCGGTCGCCCGCGATCTCGTAAGAGCGCACTTGGTCCGTCCCGTCCCAGGCGGGGTTCCACGCGGCGTCGACAGCCGTTATAAATTTTCTTCCCTCAACATGGTACTTCCCCGAATAAGCGATCAACGTTCTCAATAAGTCCGCGCGGTCGGAATCGGTCGAGGGTGGTTTTCGCTTTTCCCCCTCGATTACCGCCATTTGTCGCCCTTCTCTTGTCAGAATCAGGTATCCAGATGGATGCTCGCCGAACAATGCACGTTTTGGGCGACCATCTTGAAACTCAGTTTGATAGGAAAACAGCTTCCACACGCCGACGAGCTGTGCGCTGTCCGCTGCCAATGTCGGCTGAGTTGCAAGGATCATCCCAATCAACAGCAATGTCTTTTTCATTGTTGCTCCGCGATACAGTCCGCTGATTGTTCGGTTTGAAGCGCCCAGAGTCTTCGCTCGAGACTATAGACTCCAATTGAGCCGGTGACTGCAAAGGACCGAACGCTACCTGTCGCCGCTGCTATACAGCGAGGCTGCTGCGAGCAGGCATACGGCTGTGTACCGGGTCCCCTTGAGGGGGAGACATCGCATTTCCCGGAAGACACCTTTTTTTGGGGGTCAAGAGGTTGTCGCCGGGAAAGCACATCTCCTCGGGGAATTCCCGGAAAATGCGGCCGGGATCTAGGTTCCCTGGATAGCCCAGGCAGCCTCGTCTGCACTGGTAAACGATGTGCAACCTGAACACATCTACAAATTCTATCCGTGCTATCCGCGAGAACCCGGCATTGCCGTATCACGGCCCCGCGGCCCATCCCCGCAGCAGGCCGCCTTCTTCGCGCACTCGCCGAAACTGCACGAGGAGAGCAAGACACCTGGCGGCCGGTCATTTTTCGAGTTCTCCGCATGACCTTCGCGCTGTCTGCGACGATATCGCGCCGGCGCGCCGGGGTCAGATCGCGAGCGCCTCGCCGTCGCGGGTCGCGGTCAGGCGCCGCGGTACCCATACCAGCACCGGCAGCACCAGCGCGTAAACGATGACGGTTGCCCAAACCGTCGGCGCAAACCCGCCGTGGCGATCATAGATCCAGGTGCCGACGAGATCGCCGAAGCGCACCGAGAGCCAGTAGAGCGCCCAGAACAGCATCATCATCGTGCCCTGGCTGCCGGGTGGGGCCGAGCGGATGACGAGATCCAACAGCGCCGCCGCTGCCAGACCACCAATGAGACCCATGGGGACCGCCGCGAAAATTGCGCCCACCACCGTGTGCGCGAGCAACAACGGGCACACCTGGAACACTGCCAGGCCGAACCCGACCCACAACAGCGGCCGCAGCGCGTACCGGCGACTGAGCAGCGGGTAGATCAGGTAGACCGGAATGAACGACCCGAAGAACACACCTTGCCAAAGTCCCCATTGGCTGTCGCTGGCGTGCAAATGATCGACGATGTGGTATTGCAGCACAGTGCCCGTGGCCGGTGAGAACTGAAACAGCAATTGAATGAGCAGCACCGGATAGATCGGCCAATGTCTTACGATGCGTGAGAGGCGCGGTGTGGTCCCAGGTGCCGAAGACTCCGACCGCGCTTCCTGATACACCCACTTCGGCCCCAGCATGCCCATGGTGGCGATGGCCAGCATCACGACGGCTGCACACCAGAACATGATCCGGGCCGCCGTTACACCATTGACGCCCTCCAGCTGCTGACTCAGCAGCCCGCCGCCAATGAACGACAACAGATCTGAAAAGGCATCGGAGAAGTTGCAGATACTGCTCACCCGGCCGGACACCGCGTGAGTGCGTGCGAGGGTGGTGGTGATGCCGTACGCCGCGCTGCCCACCATCCGGAATCCCATGGTGGCGATTATGAGACCGGTCAGTAGCGCAGAGTACGCGGGGTTGAGCAGGGCCGTCACGCCGTAGACCAGGGCGGTCATCACCCCGAAGAGCAGCAGGTGTGCCTGGTCGCCTTTGCCCAACGGACTCCAGCGGTCGCGGATGAAGCCAAACACGAAACCGAGAAAGAGCGGCGTGCCGATCCAGAGTTTGAACACGGCCAGTTCGTTGGCCGTACTGTGCAGGCGGTTCTTGAGGAAGAAGGTCACTGGGATGTCGATCAGGCCTCCGGCGGGGTGCGCGAAATTGACCAAAGTCAACAGCAGCCCCCCAAACAGGAACGCTTCGCGGGTGTGCGCCGTGGAAAGCGGCGGCGCCAGAGCGATCGCATCATCGGTCATGCTGTATGGTTTCCTTTTCGCCGCCAGCTGCGACAGCCATAAGCATTGGCGCGCAGTTGAGCTCCTAGCAGCTAGCGAAGTGCCCCTAGGCCTTAAGCAAAACGTGGTCGATGCGCCGATCGGGTATGAACCACCGCGGCGCCACCAGCAGGTACAGCGCCTGCGACACCCACTGCTGCCACAATGATGGCGCGATGCCCAGCGCATAGAGCCCCGATGGGTTTTGTCGCAATTTGTACACTGTTAAATCAATCACAATCTGAACAGAATACCAAGCTCCATCGCAGTTATCTGCACGAGCCCGACTTTGCCGTATCCCGGCTGCGCGGCAAGTCGCCACAGCAATGCGCGTTCTTCACCCGTTCGCAGAAACTCAAGGAGGAAAGTTTGTTTCTAGCGAGCGTGTGTTCCCTGCTCGGCGTGCTGCCGCAGGCGGGAACGCAGTTCAATCAGCGGGCTTTGGCCAATCTGGCTCGCGGCGAACTGCTATGCCAGGCGTTTGAGGTCTACCAGCAGCTGCTGCCCTCTCACGGCATCAGCTTCGAGCACGCGGTGTTCCTGGTTAAGTCCCTGGCGCGGGGCGATGAGTTCGCGCTCGGCAACTGCGGTGGCTGCGGAGCGGTGATCGAATTGGACCGGGCCGCCGTCGGCGCCGCCACCTGCCTGCATTGCGCGGACTGATGAGCCGCCGGTCAGGAGGCGCTGGCGATGCGTACATTTATCCTCAAAATACGGGTGCGATTTTGAGCCTCCCAACGAGTTCAGAACACTTCGAAATCATCTCCGCCCACGGGACGTGCAAAGTCGCCCCAATTTCCACTCGTGCGCCAGTACTCCACAATCCTCAGGTCACGCAGCAGATCCTTGAAGCGCGGGTCTTTGCGCGCCTTGCGGAATACCGGCATCCACACCAGGTAGCAAAGCATTGAGTGCAAATCGACAAAGGCGCGACGCGCTGCCATAAGGGCCAGATCGATATCGTCGAATTGCGCCGCCCACAGTGCGATTTTGAACTGGCGTGTGGCATCCTGGTTCGAGGCATCGTCAAATGCCCGCCGCAGTCGTGATCGCGCAACCTCGGGCTGGTCGATCAATTCCAGCAGCTCGGTCTGAACGGGCATGTGCACGCCTTCATGGGCAAGCAGCCGCTGCAGATGTTCCTTGATGATGGCCGATGGCAGTCCGCGTGCCCACGCGCGAAGCAGGGCCAAATGCTCAGAGCCCTCTCGCGTGCCAGGCAGGTCTTGACTGCGGCGGTACTCCGTATCCGCCTCCTCGTAGCGTCCAGCGATCGTCAAAGCTTGCTGCAATTGCTGCGATCCGAGAATCGACAATGGATCTGTGGTACGCACGGACTGAAGTAGGCTGATCGCCTCCTCTGTCCTGCCAACGCCGGCGAGCGCAATGGCAAAGCTGATCGGCACCCGCACGTCGGATGTGGGGTGCAGTTCCAAAGCCTTTCGGTAGGCCCGCTCCGCGGCAACCCAATTGCGCCCAAAGACCTCCCGGGCGGCACGTACCCCATGGCTGGCCCAGAGGTTTGGGGCAATTGCGAGCGCGCGCTCGATCGCGATATTCAGTTCCTGTTCGGCTTGCGCAGATGAGTCCGGAGCGTAAATCAGGCGCAGCATGATCAAACCGGCGAGCCCAACCCAGGCGAGTGCAAACTGCGGATCGAGCACCAGCGCCTGACGATACAGCTCACCGGCGCGCTTCAGCTCGGCCAGTCCCGATAGGTTTTGGAGCGCCTGGGCGCGCAGATGCAAATCGTAGGCCTCGAGGTTGTGCGTGCCGCCGAGCGGCACACCACTGCTGACGCCAAGGGCAATTCCGAGCGCGTGGGCAACCGATCGGGCGATATCATTCTGAATCGCGAACACATCATCCAGCTCGCGATCAAAGGTCTCGGACCAAAGGTGGTAGCCATCGGTGCAATCGACGAGTTGGGCGGTGATGCGCAGCCGGTTCCCAGCCTTGCGGACGCTGCCCTCCAGGACACATCCCACCGAGAGCTTCTCACCTATCACACGCAGGTCCTCGTTCTTCCCCTTGAACGCGAAGGATGAGGTTCGACCCAGTACTCGCAGACCCTTGAGGTGGGCGAGCTTATCGATCAGCTCTTCGGCGAGTCCGTCGGAGAAATACTCTTGCTCTCGATCCGAGGACAGGTTGGCGAAAGGAAGCACTGCGATTGAGCGACTCGGGCTGCGTGCGTCTATGGGCGGGCTACTATCGGTAGGGCGCATCGATTGTTGCAGTGGGGGCGCTGCAACCGCGCTAGCCAGCATCGAATTTAACCTGCTGCGACGTCCGCTCCACAGTCGATCACCCAACAACGCGACGACGAGCAGGCCCAGCGCAAGATCCAGGAATCGGCCCATTTGAGTCGGTGCCATGAGTTTGTTGTGCCACAATCGCTCGGCAACGAGACCTACGACAAGCAGCCCCAACACTAGAAGAATAATGCGATCCAGCGTGCGGCCGGCAGTAGCCCGGTCCGCAGATGACACCTTCCTGGTTGCGAAAAAGACCAAGGTGAGCGACAGCGGCAATCCAAGTCCGAGACCGCCGATGACCATCCGTCCAACCAATTCCGGCCAATGATAGGCGCTGGCAACGAGTTCCTCGCCGTGGGCGATAGCGAGCGCTGCCACCAAATACGCAAGCGCTGCTTGGATCAGCTTGTGCTCTTTGAAGCGCGACCACGGCCCGCGCTCGCTCCCGGATGTCACCAGAACCGGGACCGAAATGACCTCGTGGCGATCATTGGAAGGGTCAGTCATGGAGTTATGGTCATCTGAGGGTCACGGCGACGCAAGCCGGAAGACATGCACGACATTTGCACTGCAACATTTGCTGGGCGAACTGGCGTCCGAGCATAAACACGCACCCGTGCAGCGACCGATCGGACGTCAGCGGAGGCGAGGATCCGGTGGCTCTGCGGACTCCCTGGCGATGCAAGCAAACATACGAATGCCGCGACGCGGCGTTCATCGAACACTAAGTACCCCCAACAACAACGCTACGAGGTACGGTGATCCGCATCTGAGGTCCCGTACTGATCAAGGCCAGCCGCACATCAGTTTCGAACATCTGGTGTTTCTGGTCAGCGCGCTCGCCCAAGGTGAGGAACTGACGCTGGCTAACTGCGAGGAGTGTGGCGCACTCACCGTTGGCGAGCGCATCTCGTGCAAGGCACGGCGGTGCCTGCATTGCGCTGCTGCTCAGCGTTGAGCGGCGACCAATGAGGCCACGCGATGCAGCACCTCCGGCGCAATGCCCAAGGGCCGGCTGCTGCCGGCCTAGGTCGCGCGCAGCGCCTGGGTGACCTGCAGGCGCGCGGCGCGGATGGCCGGCAGCGCACTCCCGGCCAGTGCCAGTCCCAGTGCCCAACCGATGCCCGTGGCAACGAGGCGCGGCGTGATGAGCAGCCGGTAGATGTTCTGGTCCATCATGAATTCGCGGCCGCCGAACAGCAGCCACGCAACAGCAGTTCCGAGCAGCGCGCCGAGCAGTGACAGCAGCAGCGCTTCGAACACCAAGGATGCCGCCACCGGCAAAGCGCCGTAGCCGATCGCGCGCAGAGTCGCCACTTCCCGGACCCGCGCGGCGACGATGCCGTAGAAGATGTTCACCAGGCCGAACAGCGCGCCGACCGCCAGGATTGCGCCCGTCAGATACGCCATCGCCGTGAAATACTCGGATTGTCCGGCCACGATGCGGTCAAAGTAACTCTGTTGCGTTTCCGCCGTGACCGCGAGCGCGGGGTTCGTGACCAGCCAGTGGCGGAATTCGCTGAGTTTCGCTGGAGTTTCCAGCCGCGCCTGGACACTGCCGTACCCCGAGCGGTGCGTCACGGCCGCGAGCGTGTCGACATCGCCCATGAGCTCATTGGCATTGACGCCATCGGCCGCGAACACTCCGACGATGGGCCAGGTCCCCTCCCGGAGGCGGACGCTGTCGCCGATGTTGAGGCCGAACGCACGCTGCGTGCCGGCGCCGACGATCAGTTCCTGGCGACCGGACTGGAACATGCGTCCGGAGGTGATTCTGAAGCCGGGACGGATGGCGGCCCCGCGCGCACCCATGCCACGGATCCGCAGATACCCGCCGCTGGCGATGGGATGGAGCGGAGGCGTGAAGAACAGCAGCTCGGCGTCTCCGAGCACTGTGCCGTCGGGGCCGTGTGCGAATCCCGGTGCATTGAGAATGGTACCGATGACATCGCGGGGCAGGTCGCTGTTGGAATCGAACAGATCCTTGTTGGGCAGCACCACGGCGATGTGGGGGTCGGTGGCCGTGCGGAAGGCGTCAACGACTCCTGCGGTGGCCGACAGCATCGACAGCAGCACCCCGACCACACAGGCCGTGGCGATGAGGATGGTGAGCGCGGCCGCCCGGCGCTGCGGCAGTGTGGACAGGCCGAGCTTCAGCAGCAGCAGGTATTGGCGGATGACGGCCATTCAGCGGCCCGCCAGCGCATCGGCGACGCTCAGCCGCCTCAGCCGCAGCATCGGCATCGCGCTGCTGGCGAGGGCCAGCAGCACCGCGAGCGTGACCGCGAGCGCCAGGACCGGCAGTGTCGCCAGCGACGTGGTGAGCATGCGCGTCAGGTATTGCGGCAGCAGGTGCGCTGACCACCGGCCCAGCAGCATCGCCAATCCCGTACCGAGCACGGCGCCCAGCACGCAGGGAATGACCGTCTCGATGAATACCAGGGCCAGGAGCTGAGCGGCAGGGAAGCCCACTGTTTTCAGTACCGCGAATTCCGGCACGCGCTCCCGGACCGACCGAGCAATGGCGTGGGAGGTCAAGAACAGCACCATGAGGAATCCGGCACCGCCTATGCACAGTGTCATCGACTCCGTATTGAAGCCGATGTTCGACAGGATCTGCGCGTTCAGCCTTTCGGAAATCGCCTGGGTTGCCGTAGCCGAGTTGAAGTACCGCTTGTCGATCTGATCGCCGATGGCGGTGGCCCCGTCGCCGTCCTTCAAGGCCACGTAGTAGGAATAACCCAGGCCGCGCTGTTCGGGGGGCGCGGTGTTTTCGAGGTACTGCGAATTGCCGACGATGAAGCCATTGGTTCCGGACCAGTTCGGGTCATCCGGCACGATACCCAGTACGTGAAATTCCCAGGTCGTGCCACCGTCAGCGCGGCTGCCGGGTTGCGTGCTGACGGTGAATACATCGCCGGTCTTGAGGCCCCACTTGGCGGCGGCCTTGACGCTGGGGAATATGCCCGCAGGCGTGGCAAACAACTGGTCCCACTGCGCCGGCAGAATGGGCCCGTCCGACCACACGGTGCGCATGGCGCTGGTGACCGTGCGTATGCCCACACCAGCATGCGGGTCCACATGATAGCCACCCAGCCAGCGGCTGCCGGCCACGCTGCGCACGCCGTTCATCTGCGCGATCTGTTCACCTATCGCCAGCGGCAGTCCACCGGGGCCCGAGTCACCATTGAACAGGGGATCCACGAACAGCCGATCCATCCGGGAGTGAGCCACGATGTCTCGCGCGGTCAGATTCATGCTGATCATCAGCGACAGCAGCGTGAAGCCGGCCGCCACCGCCAGCACGGTCAGCAGGCCTTCAGCCGGTTTCCGTGCCAACGCGGACCAGATCAGCGGCCAGTACTTCAAGGCGAGGTCCCTACGATAGGAGCCTGATTGTAGCGATCCGGGTCGCTAGGCACGCCACGGCTGTATAACAGGTGTTGTGATCTCAAGGCCGTGGGCCCGGTATTTCACCTATGACTCACCCGCAAACCCGCCCGCGTGGACTCTGCCTCCGGAACCCTCGCACTTACGGGATGACGATGGCGCTGCTGGCATTCGGGGACGGGCGGCCCGCGATGGCCGCCGACGCCGCGGCGCCCGGTTACTGCGGCTGGTGGCAGCGATGCATTTCGTAATGGCCTAAAAGCGCGGCTGCACACCTGATATGCTGGCTCAACAACACTCGATAAGATCGGGTCGCCATGATGAATTCACCGTTCCGGGCACCAGCGGACGCTGCCAGCGTACTCTCAATATTGCTCGCTCTCGGTCGTTAGACTGGAGTCATTGGCCTGTGCCCGTGAAGCTACCATCGATCGGTACCTTGCTGCTGGGCCTCATTCCATTCGCTGCGATGTGCTTTTCGGTCTCGCTTTGGGACCACATTCATCCGATGCCTTTCGGCTTCCCATTCAATCTGTTCTGGCTGATCTGCTGGATCGTGCTCAGCCCGTTATGCATGTGGGCCGCATACCGGGTAGGAGCCGCCAGGAACAGGACCGGCGACAGAACCGAATGAGTCCCACTGCCGTTTCCCTGACGACAATTCTGGTCATCGTCGCATGCGGCGTCGTCATCGGCTTCCTGGCCGCATCGCGCCGGGAAGTGGACCTGGAACAGTGGGCGGTTGGTGGCCGCGGCTTCGGCGCTGCACTGATGTTCCTGCTCATGGGCGGCGAGATCTACACGACCTTCGCTTTCTTGGGAGCCAGTGGCTGGGCGTACTCGCGCGGTGGTCCGACCCTATACATCTTGGCCTACCTGACTCTGAGTTGCGTCGTCTCGTTCTTTATCCTGCCGCAGATCTGGGAGGTGGGCCGCAAGTATGGAATGCAAACCCAATCGGACTTCTTCGGCATGCGTTACGGCAACAGGTACCTAACGGGGTTCGTCTGCGTTGTCGGCATCGCCGCCCTCGTCCCCTACCTGCAGCTTCAGCTCACGGGGTTGGGCATTATCGTCTCCGTGGCCAGCTTCGATCGCATCGGGCGCATACCCGCAATGGCGGTCTCGGTGGCGCTGTTGTCGGCATTTGTCTTTGCAGGCGGGATTCGAGCCGTGGCGTGGGTCAGCGTGCTGAAGGACGTACTGATGGTTTGCACCGTCCTCGCCATCGGCATCGGCATTCCATATATTTACTTCGGCGGTATCGGCCCAATGTTCGCGACCTTGGCGCAGTCCCGGCCGGCACACCTGACCATGCCCGGCGGCACGCCCAACCTGGGTCATACGTGGTACTTCTCCACCGTTCTGTTGTGTTCGTTCGGCGGTTACATGTGGCCGAATGCGTTTGGAGCGACCTTTACGGCAAAGAGCGGGGATACCCTGCGCCGCAATGCCATCGTAATGCCCCTGTACACTCTCACGCTGGCCTGTATCTTCTTCGTCGGCTTTACGGCGGTTTTGATAGTGCCCGGCCTCACCAATGGTGATCTGTCGCTCTTGACGCTCGTCCGCAAGAGTTTTGCACCATGGTTCCTCGGCGTGGTCGGTGGTGCGGGCGTCCTCACGGCGATGGTACCCGCTGCCATTTTCATCCTCACCGGCGCCACGCTATTCGCGAAGAACTTCTATCGACCGGTCTTCGCGCCTGCGATGACGGACCCTCAGGTGGCCAAGCTGGCGCGAGTCATGGTTGTGGTGATCGGCCTCATCAGCCTGTGCCTCGCCGTCTACAGCTCCACCACATTGGTGTCCCTGCTGCTGACCGGTTACGCGGTCGTATCCCAATTCTTCCCCGGCGTGGTCCTGGGTCTGTATTGGAAACGCGTCACCATGACCGCAGTCTTTGCCGGTATGATTGCCGGGGTCGGCGCTGCGATTTTTCTGATGCTCACCCATCGGGACCCCTGGTCGGGGTGGAGCGCCGGCTTCCTGGCCCTATGCCTTAATTTTCTGATTACTACAATTATGAGCTTGCTGACGCGAGCAAACACGGCGCCTTCACTACAGATCGTCGCGACCGGCGGCAGCAGCCTTCCCGTCGGACTTTCCTAAGACCAGAACAGCGGTAGCATTCCGATAGACCTCGTCGCTGGAAAACGCAGCGTTGCCCGCGGAAAACCGCATATCCATCTGGTAACCCCATAAGCTCGTGATGGAACCCAAGTAAGATCAATGGCTGCGCCTTCTTACCCGAAGCGCAAAGGCTGCGGCATTGCGCTGACTTAGAACGACACCCGGATACCGATGCGGTACGCAAGCCCGAGCTGATCGTAGAAGATCGGGTTGCTGGTGTAGCTGAGAAAGGCGCCTATGAACGTACCACCCACGTAGTTGTAGGGAGGCGCCCTGTTCAACAGGTTGTTCACCTGGGCGAAAATCCGCAGTGTCTTGATCCCCGGGATCTTGTCCCAGCCGTACGCGGCATTCAGGCCGAACAGGAAATAGCTCGGCATATGGTTGGTGAAGCTGTTTGGAAAGAGGATCTGGCCGCCCTGCGCCTTGGCCTGTGCCTGCGCCTGCGCATCCGCGGGTGCACCGGGCGTCCCCGCGAGCGTCGCGTCCGGGAAATTGTTGAGTACCCATCCATACAACGTCGGGTTGGTGAGCTGCGTAACGGCATCATTGTTGACCCTGCCGGAGTTCACCCAGCTCATATTCGGCGTCAGACTGAAGCCGCCCCTTGCCCAGGTGATGGACATGTTGCCGCGCCATCTGGCGGCCGGCTGCACATCACTTAGAAAGTTCTCGGTTCCCAGCTCGTTCAGCTCGTTCATCACCGGTGTGGTGCTTCTGTTCTGATAGGTCTCCTTTGCGGTCCACGTGGTGAGCGCGCGGGCCGTCAGGGTGCTGGCGCCCGGCAGGGAGTGCACATAATTGACCGAGAAGTCGACACCACGCTCGTCATAGAACGCACCGTTGTAGGCGGGATTGCTTACCGCGACGATGTTGGCGGCCTGATCGGTCTGCTGATACGCGGCCGCACCGGTCCTGACGGGCGCACCGGTGCAGTCGACCACGACTCCCTGGGACACCGGGGCGTTTTCCCCGGCCGGAGCCCCGCTCGTACAGGCCAAACCATCGGAGTTGTAGGCATAGGGGTTGAAGGTAATCAGGGCGCAATCAGCGGCAACTCCTGCCGAGCAGCCCGGCAACGATGTGTCGGTTGCGCCGTTGATGGCGTTGGTGAGGTGGATGTGAAACCAGTCGGCCGAGGCCTGCAGCCCGGTGAGGTAGGCAGGCAGGAAGATCAGGCCGAGGGTGGTTGTATTCGCCGTTTCCGGCTTCAGATTCACGTTTCCCGCAAGATTGGAGGTGCATGGATCATCGTTGTACATGGTAAAGGCGGGAACGTTCGGATTGCTGACGTAGCCGCACTGCCCGTAGGCACTGCCAGCGATAAAAGTTTGCGAGGCGTACAAATCACGCGGGTCCGGCGCGCGCGAGTCGCGAGACTGCGTAGCGCGCAGGCGGATACTTTCGATGGGTTCGTATAGCAGCGAGGCCTTCCAGGTGGGGAGCTTCGAGCTGCCCTCGGCGCCCGCGGGAATTCCGACGGCGTACAGAGCCTCGTTGCTGTAACGCGACGCGCGTGCCGCCAGGTCGAAATCCAGCAGCCGCGCCCAGGGAATTCTCCTCAATAGCGGAACGTTCAACTCCAGGTACGCCTCATTCACGTTCACGACGCCGCCGTAGCCATTGCCGAACTGGACGACCGCATCGGTTGCATCCGCCATGCAGGTGGTGAAAGCAATGCCCGTGTCTGCCGTGCAGTTCCCCTCGTCGTTGTGCACAACCTCCTGGTGCCACTCAACGCCGGCCGCCATCGTGAAGGCACCTGCGCCAATGCCCTTCCAGATGTCACCCGAAGCATTCAGCGCAAAGGTGGTCTGGGTCTGACGCAAGCGCTCAACCAGTGAGACGGAGATGTAATCGCGCTGCGCCGCGGTCAGCGGCTGAGTGCCGAAGGGATTGACGGGTACGCAGCCCTGCGCCAGCAGATTCGCCTGGTCAATGCCGTCCAGTCCGGTGGCCGGATTCGGCGGAGCGACGCCCGCCAGGGCCGATTCTTCGTTCAGAAAGGCCGT
>DATHMK010000023.1:0-132013 GCA_035487155.1 Steroidobacteraceae bacterium | reverse complement strand
AAATACTGGGCCGAGCGATTCGGGACGGCGCCGTTCCTGCCGATGTCGCGTGCCGAGATGGACGCGCTCGGGTGGGATAGCTGCGACATCGTGCTGGTGACCGGCGACGCCTATATCGACCAGCCGAGCTTCGGCATGGCGATCATCGGGCGTTTGCTCGAAGCGCAGGGATTCCGGGTCGGCATCATCGCGCAACCCGACTGGACAAGCGCCGAGGCCTTCACGGCGCTGGGCAAGCCCAACCTGTTCTTCGGCGTCACCGCCGGGAACATGGACTCGATGGTCAACCGCTACACCTCGGACCGGCGCGTGCGCAGTGACGATGCCTATACGCCCGGGGATGTGGGCGGCAAGCGCCCCGACCGCGCCGTCATCGTCTACTCGCAGCGGGTGCGCGAGGCCTTCAGGGACGTGCCGCTGGTGGTCGGTGGCATCGAGGCCTCGCTGCGCCGGATCGCACATTTTGACTACTGGTCGGAGAAGGTCCGCCGCTCGGTGCTGCTGGATGCCAAGGCCGACATGCTGGTCTACGGCAACGGCGAGCGGCAGATCTGCGAGATCGCGCACCGGCTCGCCGCCGGCGAGGAATTAAGCGAGATCACCGACATCCGCGGCACGGCCTTCACGCGCAAGGGCTTGCCGCAGGACTGGGTGGAGGTGGACTCCACGCACCTTGACGTGCCCGGCGCGCTCAATCCGCCGGTTGACCCCTATGCGATGGAACCGAACGCGGCGCCAAGCCCGCAGGCGGCCGGCGCGCTGGAGGCCCCGCGCGAGCAGGTGGTGCGCTTCGTCAGGCGCGTGAAGAGCGCGGATCGCGGCAACAGTGTCATCCGCCTGCCGGCCTTCGAACAGGTGGTGGCAGATCCGGTGCTGTACGCGCATGCCTCGCGCATCCTGCATCTGGAGGCCAACCCCGGCAATGCGCGGGCGCTGGTGCAGCGGCACGGGGCTGTGGATGTGTGGCTGAATCCGCCGCCCATTCCACTCACCACCAAGGAGATGGACTGGGTCTATGAGCGCGAATATCGCCGCCAGCCGCACCCGGTCTATGGCAAGGCGAATATTCCCGCCTACAAGATGATCCGCTTCTCCATTGCCATCCAGCGCGGTTGTTTTGGCGGTTGTACCTTCTGTTCCATCACCGAACACGAGGGCCGCATCATCCAGAGCCGCTCGGAAGATTCAATCATCCGCGAAGTGGAGAAGGTGCGCGACACGGTGCCCGGATTCACCGGCGTGATCTCCGACCTTGGCGGCCCGACCGCGAACATGTACCGCCTGGCGTGCAAGTCGCGCGAAATCGAAAGCGCCTGCCGGCGGCCCTCCTGCGTGTTTCCGGGCATCTGTCCCAATCTGAACACGGATCACTCCCCGCTCATCAAACTGTACCGGCGCGCCCGCGAGCTGCCGGGCATCAAGAAAGTACTGGTCGCCTCCGGCGTTCGCTACGACCTGGCGAGCGAGTCTCCCGAGTATGTGAAGGAGCTGGCGCAGCATCACGTGGGCGGCTACCTGAAGATTGCGCCCGAAGCGATCGGCGAGGGACCGCTGTCGAAGATGATGAAACCGGGGGTAGGCACCTACTACCGGTTCAAGGAACTGTTCGACCGCTATTCAAAGGAAGCGGGCAAGGAGCAGTACCTGATCCCGTACTTCATCGCCGCCCATCCTGGAACCACCGATGCGGACATGCTGGAACTGGCGCTGTGGCTGAAAACCAATGGATTTCGCGCCGACCAGGTGCAGGCCTTTCTCCCCTCGCCCATGGCCACCGCGACCGCCATGTATCACAGCGGCAAGAATCCCCTGCATCGCGTCAGTCACGACAGCGAGGCGGTGCAGATCCCCAAGGGGCTGAAGGTACGCCGTCTGCACAAGGCTTTCCTGCGCTATCACGATGCCAACAACTGGCCGCTGCTGCGTGAGGCGCTGCGGCGCATGGGGCGTGCGGACCTGATCGGCAACGGCCGGCACCAGCTGGTACCGTCGTGGCAACCGGCCAGCAGCGCCGGGGCCCAGGAGCGCCAGCGCACCGCCGCCCGACCCTTCCGCACCCAGCACACGGGCCTGCCGCGCACGCCCAAGCCCCCGGGCAGCGCCAAGCGGCCCGGAAGGGCCGGACGATGAGCACCGTATTGACCGGCCCGAGCGCGGCGCGCGCCTCGACCTGGATCCTGGCGATGGGCGGTGCGCTGATGGCGTTCGCGACCATCTTTGGCGCGCTCGGCGCGCATGCGCTGCCCGGCCAGCTCGGCGCCCGGGAACTGAACATCTATGACACCGCGGTACGCTTCCAGTTCTTCCAGGCCCTGGGACTGCTGGTGCTCGGCGCCGTCGCCCGCGGCGGCTACAGCGAAGGACTGCAGACGGCGGCGCTGCTGCTGATCGGCGGCATCGTGGCTTTCTGCGGCAGCCTCTACCTGCTGGCGTTTCACATCACGCTGGGCTCACCCCTGGTCGTCGCCCTGGCCACACCTTTGGGCGGTATTTTGCTGATCGGTGGCTGGGTGATGTTCGCCATCGCCTCCTGGCGTTTGCGGCGCGCGGGTTGAGTGCGCGCCGGCAGCCCTCCGGACTGCCCATCGAGGCAGTACTTCCGGAACTGAGTGCCGCGCTGGCGGGCGCTTCGCGGGTGGTGCTGCAGGCACCACCGGGTGCGGGCAAGAGCACCGTCGTGCCGCTGGCCGTGCTCGAGAGCCCGTGGCTGGGCGAGCGTCGCATCATCATGCTCGAGCCGCGCCGGCTGGCGGCGCGCGCGGTCGCCGCGCGCATGGCCAGGACCCTGGGCGAGGAAGTGGGCCGCACCGTCGGGCATCGCATGCGGCTGGACACCAAAGTGTCGGGCGAAACGCGCATCGAAGTGGTCACCGAGGGAGTGCTCACTCGCATGCTGCAGCAGGATGCGGCACTCGAGGGTGTGGGCCTGGTCATCTTCGATGAGTTCCACGAGCGCAGCCTGCAGGCCGACCTGGGCCTGGCGCTGACACTGGACGCGCAGGCGAACCTCGCCCCGGAGCTGAAGCTGCTGGTGATGTCGGCGACGCTGGACGCCCAGGGCATTGCCGCCAAACTCGGTGATGTGCCGCTGGTGCAGTCGTTGGGCCGCAGCTGGCCGGTGGCCACCCGCTATGCGGCGAGTTCGGCGCCGCTGCTGCCCGGCCCCTATGCGCCCGGTCGCGACAGTATCGAGGCCCTCACCTCACGCATCGTGCGACGTGCCCTTGCCGAGGAGCACGGTGACGTACTGGTGTTTCTGCCCGGGGCGCGTGAAATCCGCCGCGTGCAGTCGCAGCTGCAGAACGGACCGCTGCCCGAGAACACGCGCGTACTGCCCCTGTACGGGGAACTTGGGCCGCAGGAACAGGATGCCGCGCTGGCGCCGGCGCCCGCAGGCACCCGCAAGATCGTGCTGGCCACCAACATCGCCGAGACCAGTCTCACCATCGAGGGCATTCGCATCGTGGTGGATTCGGGGCTGGAGCGCCGCGCCGTGTTTGATCCGGCAACGGGCATGGGGCGGCTGGAGACCGCGCGCATTTCGCGAGCGTCGGCCGAGCAGCGACAGGGACGCGCGGGGCGTCTGCAGCCGGGCGTGTGCTATCGGGCCTGGAGCGAGGGCGCGCAGCGCTCGCTGGCGCCGTTCGCCGTGCCGGAGATCCTGCAGACCGATCTGGCCGGCCTGGCGCTGGAGCTTGCGGCCTGGGGTGCGAACGATGCGGCGACGCTGACCTGGCTGGATCCGCCGCCGGCGGCCACCTTGGGCAGCGCTCGGGATCTGCTGACACGCCTGGAGGCGTTGGATGCGAAGGGCAGGGTGAGCGCCCATGGTCGGGAAATGTCGCGGCTGCCACTGCATCCACGTCTGGCCCATATGCTCATCGCCGCGCGGCGCCTGCACTGCGTGCCTCTGGCCGCACAGCTTGCGGCCCTGTTGTCCGAGCGCGATCTGATGCGTTCGGCCGGTGCGGCCGATGCGGATATACGCTCCCGGCTGGCGCTGCTGCAGGGCGAGGCGCAGCCCGATGGCGTGGATCAGGGCGCCCTGCAACGCGCAAGGCGCGTGGCTCGGGATCTGATGCGCCAATCATCAGCCGAGGGTGCTGCGCAGGCGGGACTGGAAGGCGTCCTGCTTGGCTTCGCCTATCCGGATCGCATCGCGCGCCGGCGCTCCGATGCCGACAACCGCTTCTTGCTCGCCAACGGTCGTGGCGCCCAGTTCGCCCAGCCGCAAAGTCTCGCGCAACGCGAATTCATCGTCGCCGTTGAAGCCGACGACCGCGACCGGGATGCCCGCATCACCCTCGCGGCGCCCCTGTCCCGGGAGGATCTGCACGATTATTTTTCATCTCAACTGCGCACGACAGATGAAGTGCACTGGGATGACAGAGAGCAGGCGGTGCTCGCCCGCCGCGTCACGCGACTGTTTGAACTGCTGATCGATGAGCGACCCTTGCGCGAGGTACCGGCCGACGCGGCCGCTGCCGCCATGCTCGAAGGCATTGCGAAGCTGGGGCTCGCGGCCCTGCCCTGGAATGATGACAGTCGCGACCTTCAGGCACGCATGGAGTTTGTCCGCCGGCATCTGCCGCCGCAGGCCGCCGCCGACTGGCCCGCAGTCGATGACGCCGCCCTCGCCGCCACTACGGGTGCCTGGCTCATGCCCTGGCTCAATGGAATCAGCCGCATTCAGCATCTTTCGCGACTTTCCCTGACACAGATCCTCAAGGGGCTGCTCACCCATGATCAGCAGCGACGCCTTGAGGAATGGGCGCCCACCCATTTCACCGCCCCGACCGGCTCGCACATCCGCATCGACTACCGCGATGAGCTCGCGCCGGCGGTCGCGGTTCGCATCCAGGAGGTCTTCGGCGTGTTGAGCTCACCGCGCCTGGCCGGCGGGCGTACGCCCGTGACCTTCAAGCTGCTCTCCCCGGCGCGGCGTCCGGTGCAGATCACGCGCGATCTTGCCACTTTCTGGCAGGGATCCTATGCCGAAGTGCGCAAGGACATGCGCGGCCGCTATCCGCGTCATTACTGGCCGGAGGACCCCGCGATCGCGGAGCCGACCCGCCGCGCCAAGCCTTCCGGTGGCGGCAAAATAAAATCGTGATACTCCCGCGTCACATCGCGGCATGCCATGATGCCTGCACGGGACAGGAGCGAGCCGAGCGACGAAGAGGAATGCAATTGCGAGACGCGGAGGTGCAGCTGTCTGCGCAGCGGCTGCGGGAACTCATGCTTTGGCATGGCAAGGACGAAGGCAATCTGCCGCCGGCAGCGACCCTCGTGAATCTGTCACGCGACACCATAGCGGCGCTGGGCCAGCTGCAGAGCGCGCGCACCCAGCTGGCCGAGATGCGCACGGCGCTCTCGGAGCTGTTCTGGAGCAGCGATTCGAGCGCCATCCGCGTGGCACTGCTTACGGCCCTCGGACCCCCGCCCAATGGTTCTGCGACGAGCCAGGAACCGCCCACCGTGACCTGGCAGCCCAGCGTCACCGGCTTGCCGTTGCCCGCCCTGGCCACCGATGCGCCTGGCGCGGCCGCGGTCCTGCACCGCGCCACCGGCTGAATCAGGCCATACGCGCCCACTTGATCAGGGTCGCGATGTTTGGCGGCTTGCCGTGCATGAGCAGGGCGACCTTGAAGACCTTGGCGGCGAACCACACCACCAGGCCCGCGGCGACGCAACTGACCAGCAGTGTCGTCCATATCTGCCAGGCCGGCGGCGGGGCACTGGAGGCAATGCGCGCAATCATTGCAAAGGTATTGACCGGCGGAATGAAACTCATCGCGACACTGAAGGAGGAGTTTGGCGCGGCCCCGATGACGGGGGTCAGGCTATAGCCCGCCACCAGCAGGATGATGAGCGGCCCCTGGAACGACTGGGCCTCGGCCATCTGATTGACCGCCGAACCGATGGTCAGCATCAGCGAGCCGAACACCAGATAGGTCGCGACGAAGAAGACGATCACATAGACGATCAGCATGGGATCGAGCATGCCCGCGAGGGAGAACTGCCCCAGCGTGTACACCGACACCAGCAGGTACACCGCGGTCAACGTCAGACCCAGCCCCAGCTGCCCCAGCAACTTGCCGTACATGAGTTCCAACGGGGACACTGCGGCGAGCAGCACTTCGATGACCCGGTTGGATTTCTCCTCCACGGTGGATGTCATCAGGCCCATGCCCGCCGTCATGACGCCCATGAAGATGAGAATGCCGCAGGCGAATGGCAGGAATCGCGCCAGGCCACGCGACCCGGAATGCGCGCCCGCCGCGGTGACGACCGTCGACTCCGGCTGCATCACCTGCTGGGCGCTGGCCACGGCTGCCGGATCCACCCCCGCATCGCGCAGCCGTGCGCTGATGAGCGCGGCACGGACGCTGTCGCGCAAGGTGGTCTCGGTGTTGTCGTCGATGCGTGTCGACGTATACAGATCGAAGTTGCCGAACGCCCCGGAATTGGCGCGGCGAACCAGCGCATCGGGTCGTACCACGACGATGGCCAGATGCTGGGGTATCGCATCGCGCGGCTGTATGAGCCAGGACTTGTGGTCCGACACATCCGTGTCGCCCGGTAGCGGCACCAGCGAAAAATTCGGCACCGGCGGCCCGGCAGCCGCTGTGGCGGGACGCCCCGGCTGCGCCGGTGCGGCGGGTGCTGCCGGATTCTGGCCCGCCTCCATCGATCGGCGCTGCAAAATGGCCGTCGGCGTCGCGGTCTGCGTCAGTTGCGGTGCGACCTTCCCGGTGGGGTCGATGACCATGACCTGGCCGGCAATATCGGGGCTGCGCGAGTTGAGGATACGCGGTATCAGAACCAGCAATATCACCGCCAGTGCCGGCATGATCAGCAGGCCGACCAGGAAGCCGCGCGAAGTGATGGTGGCCTTGTAGTCGCGTGCGGCGACCAGTCCAATGCGGCGCAGAGAAACGCTCATGATGTGGCTCCGGTGTTGGAAAGACCCTGCAGATGGGTACGCAGCGCGTCCTGGGACTCCGCCGCCGCCCCGCTGGCACCGACCAGGCGAATGAAGACGTCCTCCAGCCGGATACGCGCCAGTTCAATGCGCGCCGGGGCGACGAGCGCGGCAATAGCACGCACCGCGCCCCCCGGATCGGTGCCTGGCGCCAACCGTATCTCGCATCCCTGGTCATTGAGTTTGACATTCTCGATGCCCGGGATCGTCTGCAGGGACAGCAGATTCGCAGCCGCATCCAGAGGTTCGAGCAGGATATGCCGCGTATCGTACTGGCGGCGCAGGCCCGACATCGGTTCATCGAGCACCTTGCGGCCCTGATGGATCATGACGATCTGCTGGCACAACTCCTCCGCGTGCGCCATGACATGCGTGGAGAAGATGATCGTTGCGCCGCGGTGCTGTTCCTCGGCGATCACTTCCTTGAGCAGCCGCACACTCACCGGATCAAGACCGCCAAAGGGCTCATCCAGGATCAGCAGGTCCGGCTCATTCACGATGGAGGCGACGAACTGGACCCGCTGCAGCATGCCCTTGGAGAGGTCTTCGCATTTCTTCGCTATGACGTCCGGCAGACCCAGCCGCCCCAGCAACCGATCCGCGCGTCCGAACGCCTGGGCGCGGGTCTTGCCCTTCAGGCATCCCATATAGGTCAGAAATGCCCCGACGGTCATCTTGCGATACGAGCCGCGCTCCTCGGGCAGGTAGCCGATGCGATCCTTGGCCTCCAGCGCCGAGCCCTTGCCGAAGACGCTGATGCTGCCGCGGTCCGGGAACAGAATCGACATGATCATGCGGATCGCGGTGGTCTTGCCGGCACCGGAGGGACCGATGAGACCATAGGTCGCACCGGTGGGTATGGCCAGGTCCAGCGATTCGATGGCGACCTTGTCGCCAAAGACCTTGCGGATGCCTTGAATTTCAAGAGCAGCTGTCATGAGCGCCTCTCACATGGGCTTGAAACGAAATTGGAAGGCCTGGCTCACTGGCAGCTCTTCGGTGTGGCCCTTGACCGAGAGTTTCATGCGGCCATCATCACCTGTCTCGATGCGGTGGATGGCACCGGCCCGCACGATGACGCTGCGATGGATCTGCCAGAACGCCTCCGGATCCAGCGCCTGCAGAAGGTCGCGCAGTGGCGTGCGGATCTGCACCTCATCGCTCGCTGTGACCACGCGCACATACTTGTCCTGCGCCGCGAAGAACAGCACTTCGTTGATACCCAGGACCCGCGTCACATTGCCGGCGCTGCCGGTAATCCAGCGCATCCCGGCATTGATGCCGAAGGACTTCTTCAGATCCACGGGCGCCTCGGCCAGGCGGTGCTTGAGGCGCACCACGCTTTGCGCCAGACGCTCGCGCCGTATGGGTTTGAGCAGGTAATCCACCGCGGCGTGCTCGAAGGCATCCAGCGCGTGGCTTTCAAAGGCGGTGGTGAATACCACGTGGGTGGCATCGGCGGCGCGGGCAACCTCAAGTCCCGTGAGGCCCGGCATCCGGACATCGAGGAAGGCAACATCGGGGTGCTGGCTGGTCAGTGCCTCCAGCGCCGCCAGGCCGTCCGCGCATTCAGCCACGATCTCCAGCTCCGGCCACAGCTCGCCGAGCAGTTCACACAGCCGGCGCCGCTGCGGAGTCTCGTCTTCGGCCACCATGGCGCGCGGGCGACTCATGCCGCCGCCTCATAGGGAACCCGCACCGTGGCGATGACACCGCCGGCCGTTCGGTCCTGCAGGGTCAGCGAACCGCGCGGCCCGAAGCGCGCGATCAGCTGGTCGCGGATATTGTTGAGGCCCATGCCGACGGCCGCGGTTGCGCGCAGTCCGGCACCGGTATCGACCACGCTGACCACCAGCTGCCGCGTTGCAGTGAGGGAGTCGACGGCCGCATTGACCATGATCTGGCCGCTGCCGGTGGAGCGTTCGATGCCGTGCTTGATGGCATTCTCGACCAGGGAAATCAGCAGCAGCGGCGGAAAAGGGTGCTGTTCCAGGGCCGCGTCGACATTGATGATGAAGCTGAAGCGTGGACCCATGCGCACTTTCATGACGGTCAGATAGCTGCGACAGATCTCCAGCTGTTCGGCCAGCGTGGAATAGGCGTTGCCGACATCCGTGCGCAGCTTCGGGAGCGTGACGCGCAGGTGGTCCGCCAAGGCCTCCAGGGTCGCTTCGGCGCGCGCCGGATCCTGCCGGATGAGGCTGTGCACCGAGGCCAGAGTATTGAACAGGAAGTGTGGCTCGACCTGTGCCTGCAGCACCATGAGCCGCAGGTCCGCTTCCTCCTTCTCCCGATTCGCCAGCGCGAGCTGCTGCGCATGACGGGAGATCTGCCACCAGTGCTGCTCGCGGAAAAAAGCCATGAGCGCGACGCCGCCGCCGAGGAAGCAGAACAGCCCGAATTGCCAGCCGCGGATCGCCCAGATCAGAAGGCCGGAAGAATACGCACCGTTTGACACCCCAAATCCGGGAAACAACGCCATGTAGCGCGGCAGGACCACGGCACGGGTGTAGATCTCCGCTAGATGCTGACCCATGAAGCTGACGACAAGCCCCAGCCCTATGGCCAGCGTCACGGGAACCTTTGCCGGTCGAAATCGATGGCGGGCAACCGTCGCCATGACCGGACCTGCGGTTCCAAATGCCAGCCAGATCGGAACCGAGTACGCGGCGACCTGCCACCCCAATTTGGAGTCGTTCAAGCCAACGCCGATCAGACCGGCCTGCAGCAGTCCCAGCGCCCCCGTGATGGGCATGAAGATTGCGCAGCGACCCAGCAGCCACGGCGCACTGAACACCGGATAGCGCCTGTAACCGCCGAACGGGCCGGCGGCATGCGCGACCACATCGGCTGGCAACGGTTCGCGAAGCGGGTACATGCAGTGAATGATAGCCCCGCCCTCGCGGGTCGGGTGGGGTTGCGACCGACGCGGCCGAAGTTGCGACGAAGGACCATAATATGGGGATGGACCGAATCCTAGAACCCGAAATCATGGACGGCGAGGCGGAAGCCGCGGCCTATGCACGCGCCGATTTCTCCGATTCAAACCAGGCCTATGTCGTGGATGTGGTCGCGAGCTTTCCCGACCATCTGACGAACGTCGTCGACCTGGGATGCGGCCCGGGCGACATCGCCATCCGCCTGGCGAGGGCCGCTGCAAATGCGCGCATAACCGGCGTCGACGGCAGTGCGGCCATGCTGGCGATCGCGCACGCTGCACTGCGATCTGCCGGGTTCCAGAGCCGCGTGAGCTTCCTGGAAGGGCGCATACCGGAGGTTGCGCTGCCTGCCGCAAGCTTCGACCTGGTGCTGTGCAAGGATATGCTGCACCACCTGCCTGATCCCCAGGCTCTTTGGAGCGAGGTGCGGCGGCTGGGTCGCCCGGGGGCGGCCGTGTGCGTCATGGATCTATGCCGTCCGGCGACAGCTGCTGCGGCGCACGCCATCGTCGAAAGGGTGTCAGGTGATGAGCACCCGTTGCTGAAGACCGATTTCTACAACTCCCTGTGCGCCGCCTTCACCGTGCAGGAGGTGCGCGCCCAGCTTGCCGCGGCGCGCCTGTCATTGGTCGTGAGCCAGCTGACCGAACGTCACATGGGCATCAAGGGGCGCTTACCCGGATAACGGTCTTGCCGAAGGACTCGCCCTTATCCAGCGCCTCGAAGGCGGCGGCGGCGTCCTGAAACTCGTAGACCTTGTCGATGACCGGCTTGACATGGTGGGCGTCTATGAAGGCATTCAGGGCTTCGAAGTCCGCACGCGAGCCGACATAGATTCCCGAGGCGGTAATGTTGCCGTTCATGAGTGCCATCACGGGCACATCGCCGCCGAAGCCGCTCAGACCACCGATGAGCGCCACATGGCCGCCACTACCCAGCGTCGCCAGTGCGTGCGCCAGGGATTCTTTGCCGCCCACTTCCAGGATTTCCTGGACGCCGGCGCCGCCAGTGAGCGCCCGAACCGGCTTCTCCCAGTCCGGGGTGGTTGCGTAGTTGACGCCGCCGATGGCTCCCAGCGCCTCGGCACGTGCCAGCTTTTCGTCATGCGAGCTGGTGATGATGGGTTTTGCGCCATCAGCCACGGCCAGCGACAGACCCAGCAGCGAAACGCCGCCGGTACCTTCCAGCAGTACATAGTCGCCAGGCTGCATGCGACCGCGTGTGAACAGGCCATTCCAGGCGGTGACTCCGGCACAGGGAAGAGTGGCTGCCTCTTCGTAGCTGAGCGTTGCCGGAATCTTCACGACACCGGATTCGTCCAATGCCACGTACTGCGACAGCATGCCATCGATGAAACCACCCAATGCGCTCTGCGCGACATTGGCCGGGGCCCGGCCGCTGACCCAGCTCTGGAAGAATATTCCAGCCACCCGATCGCCCACCCGAAAACGGGTGACTGCCGATCCTTTGGCAACCACTTCGCCCGCACCGTCCGACACGGGCACGAGAACCTGACGCGGCCCCACCGGGTACTGGCCATGGAGCACAAAAATGTCGCGGCGGTTGAGCGAGGTGGCATGCACCCGGATGAGCACCTGATGTGCGCCGGCCTGGGGAACGGGCACTTCCACCATCTTCATGGTGAAAGGTCCCTGGACCGCAGTGCGGACAAACTGGTACTGCTGCTGCGTGGCCGGTAGTGGCACCGCCATCACTGTTGCGCAGCTGGCCAGGCTCACCAGCAACAGTGCCAGCAGCCTTGTGGCCCGAATCGTCGCGGACCGGTCGGCGGCGTAGAATAAGGTCATAGAGATTGTCCGAAAGGGTTGTGTATATGTTCCCGCGCGGCTGCCTGGCGATGGCGTTGTGTTTGCTTGTGGCAGGATGTTCAAAGCATAGCGCGCCGGCCCCATCCGCGTCAGGTGGCGTTTCACCAAGCATTTCAACATCGTCCACGAGCGCAACATCGTCCAGCAGCGCAATTGTCAGTGCGCCGTCAGGGATTCCCTGGTACAGCGGCACCGTTGAGTCGGCATTCGCCAGCGCGCGCGCTCAGCACAAACCGGTGTTCCTGTACTGGGGCGCGCAGTGGTGCCCGCCCTGTCACGAGCTCAAGGCAACGGTATTTTCGCGCCCCGACTTCATTGAAAAACTCAAACTGTTCGTACCGGTCTACCTGGACGGTGATGATGCGGGTGCGCAGAAGTGGGGAGACAGGTTCGGGGTCAGCGGTTATCCCACGGTGCTGGTGCTGCGCGCGGACCAGAGCGAGCTGGCGCGGATTTCAGGCGGCATGGACCTCTCGCAGTATGCCGAGGTCCTGGATACGGTGCTGGGTGACGTGCGGCCCGTGAACAGCATCCTGAACGTGCTCAAGAGCGGCCGTCCCGGGCTCCTGTCACGTGATGACTGTCATCGGCTGGCCTACTACGGGTGGGACCTTACGGACGAGGTGAACACCCGATTCGACGCACTGGCGCGGATACTGTCGCAGGCAGCTGCCCGCTGCCCGGCGGGCACTGAGTCGGACCAGGGACGCCTGATTCTCGCTGCAGCCTCGCTTGCGGCCGATGGGCAATCCGATGCACTCACGGCCGGTAACGCGCCCGATCACCACCTGGTGCAGCTCATCGGCCAGGTTGATTCCATTTTGAAGAACACCGCGCGAGCCAATGAGCTTGCCGATGCCGTGGGCGGCCTGGACGACTCTTTCTTCCACGCCGTCGCAAGAGTGGCGCCGAATGATGCCGCGGCCTGGAGGACCCGATACAGCGCCATCATGGATGCAGCTGCCAACGATCCGCGTTTCTCAACCGCCGATCACCTGTACTTTCTGTATTCGAAGCTTGCGGCCTGCAAGGCGCTGGACCCGCAGCACAGGATTGCGCCGCAGCTATCAGCGCAGGCCCAGCAGCGCATCGATGCCGCCCTTGCCGGCAAGTTGGACGAGCACACCCGGGCCAGCGTCGTGAACGCGGCGCTCAATATCCTTGACCTGGTGGGCGATGATGATCGTGCCTACACCATTACCCGCGACACGATGGCGCAATCCAAATCTCCCTATTACTACATGCTGGATCTCGCCTCGTTGGACGAGAAGCACGGCCACTTTGATACCGCCGTGAACTGGCTGGCCCAGGCCTATGCGAAGTCCCAGGGTGCAGCCACCCGCTTCCAATGGGGCACCGAATATCTCATGGGCCTGATCCGCATGACGCCGAATGACGATGCGGCGATCCGGACCGCAGGACTTTCGGTCCTCGGCGAACTGGATGGACCGGATCGGATCTACCGTCGCACCCGTGGGCGTCTGGAGCGTTTGGACCGGGCTCTGTCAAAGTGGAACGCCAAGGGCGACCACAGCGCCACCATCACGGCCCTGCGACAGCGCATGGACGGAATTTGCGGTCAAATCCCCAAAACCGACCCCGCCAATGCGACCTGCCGCGGTTTTCTGGCGCGGCCCGATAGCGCGAGAACCTGAAAACAGGCAACCCGCTTGGGGCGAGCCCGAGGGGATGGTATTGTCTGCCCCCCGATTTCCGGTGGGCCTGTAGCACAGCGGTTAGTGCAGGGGACTCATAATCCCTTGGTCCTTGGTTCGAATCCAAGCAGGCCCAGAAAACAAGGTAGCGCTGTCCGGACTGCATAGCTTCTAAAGCGCTGCGGCGAACCAGGGCATGCGCGTTGCTACAAACTCAGGTAGCGCCTCGCAGCGGTCTGCAAGCGCCACAAGAGACGGATACGGCACCTCCTCGAGCGCGAGTGCGTCATGAAGGCAAGCCCATACACAGCTGAGCGTGATATCCGCCTGTGTCAGATGTTCGCCCATGAACCATCGACCGGGACGCTGGACGAGTCGCCGTTCAATCTCGCCGAACGCACCGTGCATCTGGCTGCGGCAGCGTTCCTCCCAGGGCTCGTGGCGCTTCCCCGGCGGACGCGCAATGCGTTCATAAATCAGATCGCGCCCCTTCTCAGCCGCCCCGATCGCGAGTGCCATGAGCTGCAGCACCTGGCGCCGGGCTGCGCCGTTCGTTGGCACGAGGGCACGCTCCGGTCCCACCACGGAATCGAGGTGATCGAGGATCGCCGCCGATTCAGTGAGAACCTCACCGTCCTCAAGCACGAGGGTGGGGACGCGCCCGAGCGGACTGTATCGGCGGATTTGCGCGTGGTCTTTACCCACCGACCAGTTCGCGTGCTCGAAGGCGAACCCCAGCAGCTTCATCGACACCGCGACCCTGCGCACGAACGGGGAGTCGAACATACCTATGAGCACCATGGCCACGGACCAGATACTAACAAATTGCGTTTCGACAGGACCAGGAGCTGACTGTCGGCTTCCCCGGGGCTCACTTTGCCGCTACCGGCGATTCGCGACCGTTCAATCATTTCGGCCTGCCGGCAACTAGCGCACCTTCGATTCTCAGCTAAACTGACGCGCGACCCGGGTACGCATCGGAAAAACCAGAGCACAATTTGTTGACACCTGCTCCCCGTCTAAGCGTCAACTTGAACAAGATTGCGCTGCTGCGCAACTCTCGCCGCACCGGTGTCCCCGACGTGCTGCACTTTGCCGCACTGGCGCATGAGGCCGGTGCCGACGGCATTACGGTGCATCCAAGGCCCGACGAACGGCACATCCGTCGCACCGACGTGTTCGAACTGGCGCAGCGCATTCTGCCCTGGCGACCGCGCTTCGAACTGAACGTCGAGGGATATCCCGACGACCGCTTTTTCGACATCATTCGCGCAGTGCGACCGGAACAATGCACCCTCGTGCCGGACGGACCGGATGTCCTGACCTCGGATGACGGCTGGAAGCTTGATGGAACACAGCTGCCGTTTGTCAGGCGCGCTGTGGCCAGTGCAAAGCAATGCGGATCGCGTGTCATCCTATTCGTGGACCCCGATCCAGAGGTGGTGTCCTTGATATCCGATACAGGGGCCGATGGAATCGAGATATACACCGGCTCGTACGCAGCGGCTGCCCGCAATGGTGATGGCCATGCGCTATTGAAGCGCATTGCCGAAACGGCGCGGCGCGCGGCGGCCCTGGGACTCGCCGTCAACATCGGCCATGACCTGAACCTCATCAATATTCCGCCACTGGTGGCGGCAATGCCCGCTGTGACGGAGGCGTCGATCGGACATGAGCTGACCGCGGATGCACTCATCAGCGGATTCAAGGCCGTTGTAATTGGATATAAGGCGGCACTCACCAAACGTGCGGGGAATCCCCAGTAAGCATCATTGCCTGGAACCGACGCTCAACGTCGGCCATGAGCTGAAGCGCGGCGCTTGCGGTCAGAAGCGCTCATTGCGGACCATTTGACGCCTGCCATATCGCCGACACTCAATACGTGTAGTGTCGTCAACCAGGGCCGCGCTTGGGCGTTGTCGCCCTTTGCACGCTGCGAGCTGCGCCGCAAAAGGAAAGTTCTGCCGTGCGCCAAATGCTTTCGTCCATCGTCGCGACGGTCTTGGCCCTCACGGCGCGACAAGCCGCAGCCGACAATTTTCCGGGTCTGTATGTTGGCGGCGCAATCGGTCAGGGTCGGATATCCGACGGTGTCAACAGCGCCTCTTACGCCCCGTACGCGGGCACCGGCCCTGGTGAGTTCAAAGAAAATCACTCGGCATTCAAGGGTTTGATCGGCATTCGCCCCATATCGCTCGTCGGCGCCGAACTTGAGTACGTGGATCTTGGTCACGCCGACGGGACCTTGTTTGCACAGCCGGCCGCCGCATCGATGAAAGGCGCAGCGGCATTTGGCATGCTGTATCTGCCCGTGCCCATCATCGACGTCTATTTGAAGGCGGGTGCGGCACGTCTGCAGAGCCGCCTGAACGCGGTCGTGCCGTTTCTAGACCCGCCACCCCTGTGTGCCATCTGTGCTTTTCCCCGTTTTGAACAAGATCGAACGAACACAGGTTTTGCGGCGGGAGGCGGCATGCAATACAAGTTCGGCGCGCTGGCGGTGCGGGCGGAATACGAGCGCTTCACTGCGGCCGGTGAGCATCCAAACCTGGTGTCGCTGGGACTAACCTGGTCGTTCTGAGTTTCCAGAAGCCGACGGCGGGTATGCGGGTACGTTGGAAACATTGCCACTTAGCTATGGGATGGACGCCCCCACGCTCTAACGGCATCGATGTGCCAAAGTGGAAGTGTCAGCAACCGCTTAACGAGAATGGGAGCGTCGGCCATGAATATTACAACCGTTGGTATTGATCTGGCCAAGAACGTCTTTCAGGTGCACGGAGTTGATGCCCGTGGCAACGTGGTGCTGCGCAAGCAGCTGCGGCGCGCGCAAGTGGCGGTATTCTTTGCGAATCTGCCGCCAATCGCAGGCTGCGGTAAGCTAAGGTCCATGTATTGCGCTGCATCGCGACGCTAGCATCTCCATGAGCGGCCCTGGTTTCGTGGCTGGTGCAGTGCTTGGGGTGATGGGCTGTGGCATCGCCGCCCACGCGCAGTCCCCTCCGGATCCCTATTCCGTGACTTTGCATTGCAATCGCCCCCTTTCACTGAATGTGGCAGCGATTCCCGCAATCTATTCCTGGGCGGTTCGGCTGGTCTCATCATCCCAGGACAATTCTGGCGCGCCTGATTGGGCCTTTCCAATGTGGGAGGTCAATCAGGAATATCGTGATGCGCTCTCCGGCGATTACCTGCGCGTCGACTTAGGATCATTGGCGACGATCAAAACCATGGCGGGTGTGGTTCATGCCAGTGCGATCGTGCTGGGCCTTGATTCTTCGGGGCCCAACTGGCGCTCAAAGTATCCGGATCACTTCAGCGATTCGCTGTTCACCATCGATGAAAACGGCATCGTGGTCGGGCATGCGCTGTACAGCGGCTTGGATGTTGTCGCGCTCGCTCGAGCGATCAGGAAGGGGTTCTCCGATACCGACGCGTGTAAGCGCGCCGCGGGGTTGTTCCTCGACGACTCGCAGCTGCCTCCCTTCATCCGCGATTTCCTCAGGGAAAACGACTTATCAAACTGAAGCGGCCAAAGAGCGCATCCAAGTGGTTGCGGTAAATCGGACATTCCGCGCCCGCCACGCTTGACCCTGACGCAACGTCAGAGCCCATAGTCATGCTGAAGAGGAAGAGGACCATGACTGAACCAAAGCAAGCGCAGACGCCGGTAGTCATGAAAGAGCTTACGGTCAAACAACTGGCGGCGATTTCAGGCGTCACCGTGCGCGCTTTGCACCACTACGATGAGATCGGACTGCTGAAGCCGGCTTCGGTAGGCGCGAACGGCTATCGCTACTATGGGCGCCAGGAGCTGCTTCGCCTGCAGAGAATCCTGTTCCATCGCGAGCTGGGTGTGCCGTTGAGCGCAATTTCCGAACTGCTCCACCTCGAGGGTAAGAATCAGATCGGTGTCCTACGGCAGCATCGAGAGAAGCTGGAAGCGGAGCGAAATCGCTATGGGGTCCTCATCGAAACGATAGACCGCACGATTGCAGATTTGCAGGGAGAACGAATCATGGCTAACGCAGACCTTTACAAGGGCTTCAGCCCGAGCCAACAGGCGGGATACGAATCCTGGTTGATCGAGCGTTATGGCGAGCCCATGCGCGCCGGGATCGAGTCCGCCAAAGCGGCTCAGGAAAGACTGTCGCCCGCCGAGCGCAGGACGTTCATGCAGAGGCAGGGACAGGAACTGCAGGAGCTGGAGGAGGCGTTGGCTGGCGCTCTGCGCAACGGCGTGGCTCCGGGGTCGGATGGGGTGGATCTTCTTATCAAGCGCCATCGAGCCTGGGTGTCGGCCATGTGGGGACGGCCCTGCTCAGCGCAGGGATATTCAGGGCTTGCGGATCTGTACCTGGGCCACCCGGACTTCGTGGCGCGCTACGAGCGTATTGAGAAAGGATTTGCCGACTACCTGTCCAGCGCCATGAAGCTGCACGCCGCCAGGTGCACAGAGATTGCGGCCGAGTAGCAAAACGCATAGTTTCACCGGGTACTCTTGATCCCTTGGGTCTTGGTTCGTAATGGGGGGCAAATGATCAGACCCGTATTTCAATCTCTGCGCGGCTGGGCTGCCGCCGCAGTGGTAGTGACGGCATTGCTGGCACTCGGCAGCGCGCAGTCCGCGGATTCACCTGCCGCTCCCGCCGGGACGCTGAATCAGATCACCGTGCACGGTGAGAGCCTGGTCGGCAATCTCTCCGGTGATTCGGCCGATCGAACGGTCTTTGTCTATCTGCCGCCAAGCTATGCGCGGGCACGATCGCGCCGCTATCCGGTCATCTATGACCTGCACGGATATACGCTGACGGCGGAACGCTGGGTGGGCATTCTGAAAGCCCGCGAAGCCATTGACCGGGCGGTCGCCTCAGGCAAGGTCCGCGAGATGATCGTGGTGTTTCCGGACGGGATGAGCGTGCATGATGGCTCGATGTATTCCAGCTCCGTGGCCACGGGTGATTGGGAGACATTCATCGCTCACGATCTCGTGCACTACATCGATGGCCACTATCGGACGCTTGCGAAGCGGCAGTCACGTGGCCTGTCGGGGCACTCGATGGGTGGCTACGGCGCCTTTCGTATCGGGATGAAGCGTCCGGAGGTGTTTTCCGTACTGTACCCGATGAGTTCCTGCTGTCTTTCGGCACGAGGGGTGACGCCTGCTGATGCGGCGCTGGAGCAGGTCAAGACCTTGGATGAGGCGGGGAAACTGCAGAGGGGTGCACGCACGACCCTCGCAGCCTCAGCGGCCTGGGCACCCGATCCGCAGAATCCGCCGTTCTATCTGGATCTACCCACTAAGGGCGGCATGCCGGACGCGAGCGTCCTTGCACGCTATGCGGCCAACGCACCACAGGTGATGCTGCCGCAGTATGTCCCCAACCTGAAGCAATATCGTGCCATTCAGATGGATGTCGGGCTGCAGGACCCGCTGTTCAAGGACAACCAGGAAATGGACAGGCTGCTGACGGAGTTCTCCATCCCGCATAGCTACGAGACTTATGAAGGCAATCATGTGGATCACATTCCGGAGCGTTTCGAACAGAACGTATTGCCGTTCTTTTCCGAACACCTGGTGTTCGGCAGGGCACAATAGCCCTCAGCGCCCACCGCTCTCATGCGCCAGGTCACGACGATTCTGAGCATCAGCACGCGTCGCAGCGGACTGCTGGAGATCACCCGGGAGGTCGACTCGTGGCTCCAGGGGCAAGCGGTCGCCGCAGGTTTGCTCACTGTGTTCTGCCGGCACACCTCGGCATCGCTGCTGATCCAGGAGAATGCAGCGGCCGAGGTTCGCTCGGACCTCGAGAGGTTTTTCGAGGGCATTGCTCCTGAGGATCCTTCGCGTTACGCGCATGATGATGAGGGGCCGGACGACATGCCGGCGCATCTGCGCACCGCGCTCACTCAGGTGCAGCTTGGCATTCCAGTCGCGGGCGGTCGGATGCTTCTGGGAACCTGGCAGGGAATCTACCTGTTCGAGCATCGGCGCAAGGGGCAGTTGCGCCAGATCGCCTTGCACCTGATCGGGGAATGAAGCGCCGCGGCGCCGCGATATCAGCTCTTCCTCCAGGGGCGTCCGAGGCACTCATCCGGCATGACAAAGCCGTTGAACACGGTATTCAGATGCTGGCTCTCCAGCAGGCTCGCCGGTGACACGGTCTCGCGCGTCCAGGGTATCCGGCCGAAGTACCACATTTTCCAAAAGCCAAGATCCGTGTGCGGGCGGCAGTTCAACATGGCCGCAAGCGTCTGCACCTGCCCGACTCGGATGTCGGTGGCTTCATCGATCACTTCGCGAACGAAACGCGAGCAGAACTGGCGACGGGAGTGAAGATTGAAGCCGGTATCGTAAAGAGTGTACAGGCGCCGCTGCGCGGCCAGTCGCAGCCTGGCGCGCTGTTCCGGCGTCAGCGGCGTCGTCAATCTCAGAACGGCTATTCGTCCCTGTTCGGAGCGTCCGGCGAAGGCGGAAAACGGTGTGAGCCGCGACAGCGGAAACTTGCTCTCGGCGATGATGACCGTTGCGCCGCTGAACCCGACAACGATTCCGACATGGTTGGTCCAGGACCCTGTTGCTTCTGCGACTCGTCGAAACGGCCTTGGCAGAACTCGCACGAAGACTACGTCGCCGAAATCAAGTCGCGAGCTAAGACTGCCCAGCGGGATTTGCATGCCATCGCTCATGTCTGTACTGCGGTTCAGGAAGGGTGAGTGCGATCCTCCCGTATAGTGTCCAGAGGCGATACTTCCTTTTGATGGGTAGCAATAGTTACGCCGGTGGGTATTACAAGGCGATACCTTGGCTTGGCAAATCAAGCCGCCCATGGACAACGCAGCAGCCGCCCCGCTCGACACCTCCCATACAGTAGTGTGGGCCGGAACGTACTGGATTTACGTGCCTTGGCAGGACTCCTAACATGAGCGCATGACACGTCGGGTCCTAGGTTCTCAATTCCTCAAAGGGCGCGGTGCCCTGTCCAATCCGCCGGTACGGTTCGAGTCCGCGTGCGTCGAGAAAACCGACGATGGTTGGCAGGCGGAAGAAGAAGTGGCGACCTCGCTGCCGGAGATCGTGCTTCCGGATCGCGCCAAGAGTGTCATTACCACCAACAGTTCACCGGACGTAGGCTTCGAGCAGTCGATCAATCCCTATCGGGGCTGCAGCCATGGCTGTGTGTATTGTTTCGCGCGGCCCACTCATGCCTATCTGGGTCTGTCGCCGGGGCTCGATTTTGAAACTCGCCTCTTCTACAAGGACAACGCCGCCCAGCTGCTGCGCGCTGAGTTGGCGAAGCGAAATTACCGATGCAGGCCCATCGCGCTCGGCATCAATACCGACGGCTGGCAGCCTCTCGAACGGCGCCTGATGGTGAGTCGCAGCATACTTGCGGTACTGGCGGAGTGCCGCCATCCGCTGACAATCGTCACCAAGAGCACCCTGGTCCTGCGCGACCTCGATCTTTTGCAGGACCTGGCCCGGGACAACCTGGTCAGCGTAATGATCAGCATCACCTCCCTGGATGCGCAGATCAAGCGCACTCTGGAACCGCGCGCCGCGTCGCCGCAGGCGCGTCTGAAAACGATGGAAGAGCTGTCACGCGCGGGAGTGCCGGTCGGCGTGCTGCTGGCGCCGGTCATTCCTGCGCTCACCGACCATGAAATGGAACAGATACTGGAGGCCGCGCACGGTGCAGGCGCCACCAGTGCCGGCTATGTGCTGCTGCGACTACCGCACGAGGTCAAGGATCTGTTTCGTGAGTGGCTGGCCGAGCACTATCCGGACCGAGCCCAGCACGTGATGTCCCTGATCAATCAGTCCCGCGGCGGCAAGGACTATCAGGCTGAATTCGGCACCCGCATGGTCGGCACGGGGGTGTTTGCGCAGCTTCTGCGCACCCGCTTCGACGTTGCGGCGCGCCGGCTCGGACTCAAGGATGCCGAGAAGCGCTACGAGCTTCGCACCGACTTGTTCCGTCCTCCTTCTGCTACAGTCAGCGAGGCGCAAATGACGCTCGGGTTCTAGTCAAAGACCGCCAGGAAAGGCAGCTAGCTCATGGATACGACGCGATCGTCCGCACCGGCAGATCATTTCAGCCCCGAGCGAGCTCATCTGACGGAACTCAGCCTGCGTCTTACTTCCCTGCAAAAGGCGTTGCCGCTGCTGCATCGGATGGCGGGGGGGATGCACCACGGGCTGATATCAGCGTGCGCTGCGGTCATCGCCTACCTGCCTACCCAGCCGCTGGGTCTGAAAGAGGGATACTGGAGCGCAATGACCGCTATTGCAGTCGTGCAGACGGAGTTCCGGGCTACCGAGACGACTGCCCGCGATCAGTTCATCGGCGCGGCCATAGGCGGCATCACAGCCTTGTGCGCATATCTGGCCTTTGGCCCGCATCTCGTGGTCTACGCCGCCGCGGTGGTCGTGGCCATGCTGACGTGCTGGGCACTCAATGTCGCCAGCGCCAGCCGCCTGGCCGGCACCACCGCAACCATCATTCTTCTTGTGCCGCACACCGGCTCGCCTGCGGGCATGTTCGGATCGCGCCTCGCTGAGGTCGCCTGGGGTGTGAGCGTGGCGGTCGTCACGGTATGGGCGGCGGCGCGCCTGCCCGCGCGCCACTGGCTGCGCATGACAGAGTCCAAAACTACTCCTCGCTGAGTGGCGCGTTCGGGTTGTTCGGATTAGCCGCGAGACGCGAAGCGCTTACGACGGCAGCGGCCAGCGCAATCCCCGCGGCCGCGCCCAAGGCGAGATTCGAGCCTCGCCCGCCGTAAGCCCGAAACAGGACCGCGACTCCAGCGGCGCCCAGCGTTTGCCCCAGGAGCCGGGCTGTCGCCAACATGCCACCGGCGGCGCCGGTGCGGGCGTAGGGCGCCGCGGAAATGAGCGTTCGATTGTTGGGGGACTGGAAGAACCCAAAACCCAACCCGCACAAGGCCATGCGCCAGATGAGATCGGCGGACGTGCCGTCATGGGGAAAAAGCGCCAGCAGCGACAGACCCGCCGCCATCCCCAGAAGTCCCACGCTGCCGAGAATCCCCGCCGGATGCCGATCCGCCAGACGGCCGGCCAGTGGTGCCGCTATGGCAACCCCGACCGGCCAAGGTGTCATCAGCAGCCCGGTCTGCGCCGCGGTGTGGCCGACGCGCTGGATCTCGAAGGGCAATGCGACGAGTGCAGTGGTCGCCGCCATGAATGAGCCCACGGACGTAACGACCGAAAGGGAGAATAACCGTACCCGCAGCAGATCGAAGGGGATGAGCGGCGCATCACGAACGATCTCGTGGCGCACCAGCAGCACGCCCAGCAGACAGCCGCCGACAATTTCCGCGATCCCCAGCACAGTCGAGGCATCGTGCGCGAAGGACTGCAGGCCACCGACGAGTAAGGCAAAGGTTCCCGCCTGCAGCAGCACACCGACATGATTGAGCCGCCGCGGTGATCGCTGCGTTTCGGGAAGCGCGAACAAGGCGATGACTATGGTCACAAGGCCGATCGGTACGTTCACCGCGAACAGCCAGCGCCAGTCGCTGACGGCCAGTATGGCGGATGCAATGGTGGGCCCTGTGGCAGCGGCGATTGCCACCGCAAAGGCATTGATACCGATGCCGCGGCCCAACATGCGCTGTGGGTAGGTGAAGCGCACCAGCGCCGAGTTCACGCTCATGATGCCCGCAGCGCCCAGACCCTGTACGACACGGGCGATGCTGAGCATCGTCAACGTGGGTGCCAGGGCGCAGGCGAGCGATGCGATGGTGAAAACCGCCAGGCCGCACTGCGATACCCGTCGATAGCCGACGATCTCTCCCAGGGAGGCGAGCGGCAACAGCGCGATCAGGATGGCGATCTGATAGGCATTGATGACCCAGATCGATGCCGCATCGGTCGCATGGAACTCGTGGGCCACCGTCGGAACGGCCACGTTCACAATGCTGCTGTCGAGCACCGACATGGTTATCGCCAGGACGATGGTGGCAATGGCCCAATAGCGGCGCGGAACCGGCAGGCCATCGGCGGCCCGGCCCGCAGCCGGGGAGGCAGAGGGGCTGGGCATCAGTCAGCACCCGGCCGTTGAGCGGGACAATTCGCTGCGGAGGCATTGAATCCCGGCAATCAGGCCCAAGATCCAAAACAAGCTGCGAACCCCTCTGGCCCTAGCGCGTCTCACCCATAACCCCCATGAAAATTCGCCGTCTCACGCCCGTCATCATATTGGGTCTTCTGCATGCGTACATCGGCTTCCGCCTGTTGCCTGACCTGACCCCGGCTGCCGGGATACGGGCTGTCGGGGCCGTGGCGCTCCTGATGTCCTGCGTACTGATGCTGGGCGGCCTTATGGCACGCTCGCTTCAGCCCAGGACGGTTGCAGATCGCCTGGCCGCCGCGGGGCTGCTTGCCATGAGCCTGTTCTCATCGTTGTTCGTCCTCACCTTGCTGCGCGATCTGGTCCTGCTGCCGGCCGCTCTCCTCGTGCCGGTCGCATATCTGCCCCCACTGCTGCGCGCATCCGCGTTGACGGTGGTCGGCGTGGCGGCCTTTGTCACCCTCGTGGGCTTTGCCGGGGCCCGCCGGCGTGCCCGCGTCGTGAATGTCGAGGTGCCACTGGCCAATCTGCCGCCTGCGCTGCGTGGATTTTCCATCGCACAGATCAGCGACGTGCACGTCGGCTCAACCATCAAGCGACCCTATGTCGATGCCATTGTCGAGGCCGTAAATGCTCTGAACGCGGATCTCATCGCGGTTACCGGGGATCTGGTCGATGGATCGGTGGCCGATCTGGGGCGGCACATCGCACCGTTGGGGAGACTGAGCGCGCGCCATGGCGCGTTCCTGGTCACCGGTAACCACGAGTACTACTCTGGCGAGGCCCCCTGGACGGCGGAGTTCAGGCGCCTTGGCTTGCGCGTTCTTTTGAATGAGCACGTGGTCATACAACACGGGGGCGCGCCCCTGGTGGTGGCCGGCGTGACCGATTACAGCGCGCATCAATTCAATCCGGCACAGCGCAGCGACCCCGTCGCCGCGCTTTCGGGCGCACCAACCGACGCGGCCGCCAGGATACTGCTCGCTCATCAACCGCGTTCGGCGGATGCCGCCTCGCGTGCGGGGTTTGATCTGCAGCTCTCCGGCCACACGCACGGCGGACAGTTCTGGCCCTGGAACCTGTTCGTGCGCCTGCAGCAACCATTCACGGCCGGCCTGCACCGGCTCAATCACCTATGGATCTACATCAGTCGCGGCACGGGTTACTGGGGGCCGCCCAATCGTTTCGGGGCACCCTCGGAAATCACTCTGCTGCGACTCGTTGCTGCGCATTAGAGAACAACGCCCCACGTAAGTGATTGTCACCTCAGTGACTCATCCCGCATAATCGCCGCATAACAAACGGGATTCGCGAACTTCCGCTCCAGGTGCGCCTCCGCATCCTACGAGGAGAACGTATGAAGTCACACCTCGCTGCCGTCCTCATCGGCGCACTTTGGGCCACGGTGCATGCCCAGGACGTGGCCCCACCGGCCGACTACATCAAGCCCGGCGACAACATGGTGCTCGAGCATGTTCCGCCCATCCCCACTGCGGTCGCAGATGCGACGGCCCGCTACGGCGAGTACCGCTACGCACTGTTTCAAGACTGGAATCCGCTGCGACGGGAAATGATTGTCAGCACCCGCTTCGCCAATACCCTGCAGCTGCACCTGGTGAACCACCCCGGCGGCGCCCGACAGCAGCTGACTTTCTTTGCGGATCGCGTGCGGGCAGCCAGTGTCGACCCGGTTGACGGCAATTCGCTGGTGTTTTCAAAGGATGTCGGTGGCAACGAGTGGTACCAGCTGTATCGCTTCGACATGGCCAGCGGCCAAGCCACTTTGCTGACCGATGGCCGGTCGCGAAACGGCGCCGCGCTCTTCGAGCACAGCGGCAGTCGCATCGCCTATACCTCGACCCGGCGCAACAACCAGGATACCGACCTGTACCTGATGGACATCCATCGGCCCAAGACCGATCACATGCTGGCACAGCTCCAGGGCGGAGGCTGGGGTCCTCTGGATTTTTCCCGCGACGGCAGCGAGGTGCTGCTGCTGGAGGAACTGTCAATCAATCTGAGCAATATTTATATCGTCAATGTTGTCAGCGGCGAGAAGCGGCAGATAACTGCAAAGCAGCAACCCGGCAAGGAAGTGTATTACGGACAGGCAGTGTTCACGCCTGACGCCAAGGGTATCTACGTGACGACGGACCTGGACTCGGACTTCCAGCGCCTGGCGTACTTCGACCTGGCAACCATGACGCCTCACTATCTCACGACCGGCATTCCCTGGGGCGTCGAGGGCCTGGCGTTGAGCGAAGATGGCAAAACCCTCGCTTTTTTCACCAACGAGAACGGTTCGAGCAAGCTTTATCTGCTGGACACTGCCAAAGGGGCCATGCGTGCGGTTGCCAATCTGCCCGCGGGCATCATCGATAGCGTGAGCTTTCACCGGAACAATCGCGATCTCGGCCTGTCACTGCACTCGGCAAAGTCCCCCGGAGACGCCTATTCAGTCGACGTGAACAGCGGCAAGGTAGAGCGCTGGACCTATAGTGAGACCAGCGGCCTTAATGCGGCAAACTTCCCCGAGCCCAGGCTCGTCAGCTGGAAGAGCTTCGACGGCCGTTCCATCAGCGGCTGGCTGTACCGCCCGGACCCAAATAAATTCGCCGGCAGGAGGCCGGTCATCGTCGACATTCACGGCGGCCCAGAGGGGCAGGCGCGGCCTGATTTCATGGGTCGCAACAACTACCTGCTCAATGAACTTGGAGTTGCATACGTTCTGCCGAATGTGCGCGGCTCGACCGGCTACGGCAAGGAGTTCACCAAGCTCGACAATGGCTTTCATCGCGATGACACATATAAGGACATCGGCGCATTGCTCGACTGGATTGCAACTCAGCCGGAGCTGGACGCCAACCGCATCATGGTATTCGGCGGCAGCTATGGCGGACATATGACCTGGGCCACAGCCGCCTATTACAACGACAAGATCCGCTGCGCCATGCCCATCGTGGGGATGTCGAATCTGGTGACGTTCCTCGAGCACACCGAGGCATATCGCCGCGACCTGCGTCGTGCCGAGTATGGCGACGAGCGCGATCCGGCGATGCGGGCCTATCTGGAACGCATCGCGCCCATGAACCACCTGGAATCCATGCACAAGCCCATCTTCGCCGTCGTGGGCAGGAACGATCCGCGCGTACCCTGGAGCGAGTCGCGGCAGATAATCGACAAGCTCAATGCCCAGGGCACGCCGACCTGGTTCATGGTGGCCAACGACGAGGGTCACGGCTATGCCAAGAAGAGCAACAACGACCTGATGTTCGATGCAGAGGTCATGTTCATCAAAACCTACCTGCTGGCTCGTGACTGACGGGTGTGGCTAAAGTCGGTCGCAATTCTGGCCGGGATCCCTTTATCGACGCGGACCTGGCGCTCAAGCGGCGCAAGAGTATCCCGCATGAGTTTGTACTCGATGCGCTCGCCGGCCTGGCACCTGCGACGCGAGCGATGTTCGGCTGCCTCGCGGTCTACATCGAGGACAAGATCGTGCTCATTCTGCGCGACCGGCCCGACTCACCCGAGGATAACGGGGTGTGGCTGGCAACTACGGCCGAGCACCATGAGAGCCTGCAACGCGACTTTCCGTCGATGCGATCGATACAGCTATTCGGGCTCCAGGCCACCCACTGGCAGGTCCTTCCTGCTGATGCGCCTGACTTCGAGCAGGCCGCGCTCCGGGCGTGTGCCTTGATCAGTGCCTGCGATCTGCGCATCGGAAAAATCCCGAAACGAGGTGCGAAATCGGCAGCGCGCGTGAAAAAATCCAGCAAACGCCCGAAGGCGACCCGTCTTAACAAGCCTGGCAGGTAGAAGCGGGATCCAGAAGCCTGGCGCAGCGACCAGCGCCTTGCAGTGCCGCATGCGCTCAGCCCTGCCGTCAGGCCTGAAGCGATGGTATAAGCTATGCCACCTCAGATTGGGAGCGCTACCATGCCGACTTGCCTGCGATCGGTCCTCTTGTCTCAGGCGCTGGTATGCGCGCTAACCCTCTCAGGCGCCGCCAGCGCACAGGATGCCGCGACTTTCGATTCTGACGGCACGGCGCATGTCACCCGGGTGGTGCCGGAACCGGCGCTGGTGAGCAAGGAAGCGCGCGCCTGGTTGGATTCGCTCACGCGCATGAATCGCAAACCGCAAACCCTCGAGGAGCGGCGCAAGTTTACGGATGAGTGGCGCGCCCAGGATTCTGCGGAAGCCTTGAAGCAATACCCGGTCCTCATCCATCCGACCACCCTGGCCGATGTACCGGTCGATGAGATCACCCCACTGAAGATGCCCGCCGAGAACCGCAACCGAGTCTTCATCAACCTGCATGGTGGGGGTTTCAACGCGGATTCCGGCTCACGGATTGAAGGCGACCCGATCGCCAATCTGGCGCGAACCGAAGTGATCTCCGTTTATTACCGATTGGCGCCGGAACATCCCTTCCCGGCAGCCGTTGATGATGTGGTCGCGGTCTATCAGGCGCTGCTCAAGACGCATCCTGCCAAGAACATCGCAATCTATGGGACCTCCGCCGGCGCCATTCTGTCCGTTGAAGTCGCGGTGAAGCTCAAGCAGCTGAAGCTACCGCAGCCCGGGGCCTTGGGAGTGTTTTCCGGCGGCGGCGACTTCAGTCGTGTCAGTGACTCCAGACAGCTGTTCACTTTGGATGGTTTGCCCGGGATGCTCCAACCCACGGACAGCAAGAGCCTTCCCGATTCGCAATACGTGGGGCGTACCAGCCGCCGCGATCCGGTCCTGTCGCCGGTGTTCGCCGATCTGAGCGGCCTGCCACCCACTCTGCTCGTGACCGGCACGCGCGACATGCTGCTTGGAGAAACAACCACGATGCACCGCGCACTGCTGCGTCAGGGAGTGGACGCCCGTTTGGTGGTGTTCGAAGCCTTGCCACATGCCTTCTGGTACCACTTCGAATTTCCGGAGACTCGCGAGGCTCTGGAGCTGATGGCGCACTTCCTCGACAGCTCAGTCGGGCACTGACGGTCATGAACAGTCATTTGTCGTGCTTCCTCCGCCGTGCTGCACTGTGCCTTGGGCTGGCGGTGATGGTCCAGGCGACATTCGCCGCAAGTCCCAGGCCTGCAATCACGGCGGTCTCGCATATCGCCGTCTACACATCAGATCCCACTGCGACCGAGCGTTTCTACGTTCATGACCTGGGCGCAACCAGGGGCTCTGATCCTGAAAGCAAGCTCGGTGTGAGGTATTACTTCAATCCCCTGCAGTTCGTCGAAGTACTGCCGTTGCCAAAGGGGCCGCCGTCCATCAACCGCCTCGATCACATCGCCTTCGCGACGCCGGATGTCGAGGGCATGCGCCGCTATCTCGCCGAGGCGGGCATACCTGCTCCCGGTGCCATCACCACGACGCCCGAGGACAGCTGGTTCGAGGTCCAGGACCCCGAAGGCAACCGGATCCAGTTCGTGCAGTCGCGCACGGCACCCAGCATCCTGCTCACGAACCAGAGGTTCTCCGATCACATCATTCACGTCGGCTTCATCGTGCACGATCGCGCGCTCGAGGATGGCTTCTATCGCAAGATCCTCGGATTCCGACCCTACTGGTTCGGCGGCAACGAGAATGCCAAGCCGACCTGGATCTCGCAGCAGCTGCCCGACGGCAACGACTGGCTGGAATACATGCTGGTCGACCCCCCTCATGGACGGGGTATCCCTGCAGGGATGAGTCAGACGGTGCTGGGGATCTTCAACCACTTCTCACTGGGTGTCGGCAACATTGAAACCGTGTTTACGCGCCTGTGGAATGAGGAGCGGCTGACCGGGCAGGACGGCACCCCGAAGATCGGCAGGGATGCCAAGTGGCAGCTGAATCTGCACGATCCGGACGGCACCCGCGCCGAGATCATGGAATTCCATGCCATAGGCAAGCCCTGTTGCTCGCCATTTACCGCTTCGGATCCCTCACGTTAACCGGGTACGCGCTCGGAGGTTCCCCACATGACAGCTCGCCGCCGATTCCTCGCGCAGGGCGCCGCACTCGCCGCGGCGCCATTCATCAGCACGCACACCACGCGCGCACTGGCCGCGGCTTCGAGGCCCAAGCTCGGCTTCGCGCTGTGCGGCCTGGGTGAGCTCAGTGAGCATCAGATTGCGCCGGCGTTGCTGAAGACCGAGCGTTGCAGGCTGGCGGGCGTCATCACGGACACGCCCGCCAAGGCGGCAGTCTGGCAGAAGAAGTACGCAATCCCCGCCGGCAGCGTCTACACCTACGACACCATGGCCCGCATGGCCGACAACAAGGACATCGATGTCGTTTATGTCGTGACTCCGAACGCGCTGCATCTGCAGCATGGAACCGACGCCGCCAAAGCCGGCAAGCATGTCTTCTGCGAGAAACCGCTGGAAATCTCCGTAGAACGCTGCCAGCAGCTCATCAACGCCGTCAAGGTGGCGAATCGCAGACTGGGGGTCGCCTATCGCTGCCGGTTCGAACCCCATCATCTCGAGGCCATCCGCCTGGTCCGCTCGCACGAGTTGGGTGCCCTTCGGACCATCGATGCCTATTTTGGCTACAACACTCAACCCTCGGGGTGGCGCCTGAAACGTGCCCTGGCCGGCGGTGGCCCGCTGATGGATGTCGGCATCTATGCATTACAGGCAACCCGGTATCTGACGGGCGAAGAACCTATCTGGGTCTCCGGGCTCACCACCACCGGTGACGCCGCGCGCTTTTCGGAAGTCGAAGCCTCAGTACTGTGGGAGGCAAGGTTCCCGGGCGGCACCGTGACCCAATGCGGCGCAAGCTACGCCTCCGCTTCCACGGGATACGTGCGCGCCATAGGTGAGCGTGCCGGGTTTACACTGGATCCGGCATTCAATTACGGTGGCATTCGCGGACAACGAAGCGACGGTCAGGCCTTCGATTTTCCGGATATCGACCAGTTCGCCGCCGAAATGGATGACTTCGCGCGCTGCATCCAGGAGGACAAACCGAGCATCGTGTCGGGTGAGGAAGGACTGCGTGACGTCAGAATCATGATGGCCATCTATCAATCGGCGCGTAGCGGCGCACCAGTGGATCTCAAGCGCAGCTGATGTCGCGCAAATTGGCGTGCGGATCGGCTATTCACCGATATGGAACAGCGCTCCTTCGACGGTGCCATCCGCGGACAGGGTGATGCGCCATTCGGCGGTGCCCTGCGCATAGGTGACGCGGTAGATGTCCGCGCCGCCCGCACCCACTTCGGTAAATGACAGGGCCGTCATCGGCCCCAGTCCGGTCAGGAGCTTGTGCAGCGCCGGCAATTGCTCACGGGTCAGCGCGGCCAGGCCCGGGCTCAATTTGCTGTAGTCGGGATTGCCGGCCGTGATTCCGTCCAGCATCCGGCGCAGCGCCGCCTCACTGCCCGGTGCCGCCGTCTGATCCTGGAATCTCTTGTTGGTGCTCGCCAACGCATCGGCGATTTGCTTCGCGGTCGCAGCATCCAGGCGCTGCCCCGGCACATCGCGACCGTTCTGATGGAGTACCAGGGATGTCGCATGACCTTGAGAGTCCACCTCGAACGTCGTGCTGGAATCAAAGTCCCTGGTGAAGAACTCGCGCTCGCTCTGCGGAAACAGTGCGATCTGCCCCTGTCCCGTTGCCTGCGACAGCAACTGACTGCCCTGGCGTGTGATGGTCAGAACGAATTGCGGCGCCAGCTGATAGCTACCCGTAAGCAGATCAAGTCGCGAAGGTTCGATACTGGCAAGGTGACGCACTGGCGGTTGGAAATCCGGCCATCCATAGATATGCGCGATGGTCCGACGCAGGTCGTCCATCAGCTGCCCGCCGCTGTCGCTGTTGGTCATGATGACGACACCGTCGCCGCCGTCGTAGGCGACGAGGTCGCACCGATAGCCCTCATTCGCGCCGCTGTGCTGAAACAGCGGTTGGGACGCACTGCCGCCGATCCCGGGGCCTAGACCCTGCTGATTCATGCCGGGCGTGAGCATCTCGCGCACCATTGCAGCGCTTAGCACCCGATTTGACTTGCCGGCGAGCGAGCGTTGCACCTCGATCGCATAGCGTGCGAGGTCAGTGGGCGTGGTCCACAGCCCCGCCGGCGCCTGCTCCGGATAAACATGGGGTCCGCCTTTCACGGGGGTGCCATCGTCGCGATAGGGTAGGGCCACCTCATTCGCACGGGCGCGCGGCAGCGGCTGCTCATACGTGCTGTCGGACATTCCAATCGGTGACAACACGGTTCTTTGCATCAGGACGGAGAAAGGCTGCCCGCTGACATCCTCAAGGATCCGCTGCGCGACGACGTAACCGCCGCCTGAATAGCGCCAGATCGTTCCCGGGACGGTATCGACGCGAATGGGCGGTGAATTGGCGGGAGGCTGTCCGTCCAGAACCTGCACCAGCGTGGGCAGTTTTTCGTCGGATGCGTAGCCTGGAAAACCATGCACCGTCATTCCGGCGGTATGCGTCAGCAGTTCGCGCAGGGTCACGGGGTGCTGGGCAGAAAAACCGCTGGCAGGAATCTTCCAGCCTTTCAGGTATAGATTCACGTCGGAATCCAGATTCAGAGTTCCAGCCTGAACCAGATGCAGCACAGCAAGAGCAGTGACGGGCTTGCTGATGGATGCGGCCTGAAAGAGCGTCCTGGGCGTCACGGGCGGCCCGCCAATGCGGGTGACTCCAAAGCCGCGCGCCCATTCGATCTCGCCGGCATGTATGACTGCGATGCTGACACCGGGAACCTTCAGCGCCGCCATCCTGTCGGCAAGCTTCACCGGCGTGGGCGACTCGCCGGCCACCAGGACCGGCGGCGTGAGCCCATTCTCGATCTGCTGGATCTTCTGATCCACGCTGGTATCTGTGGCCCAGCCGGATCCCGCGAATGCCGGTGTCATCAATAGGGGCGCAAGACGGACCATGCGGCTTGTCATAGGTTGATGGACCATATCGCAAGGTGAGCGCAATCGCACCTCCGGGCCTCTTCTTCTCCGTTGCACTGCGGCAATCGACGCTCGGTGCGGCAGGAGCCTGACCGCTCGCCCTCAATGCCTGGCGGTGATGCATCATTTCTACCAGCGACTCGGCCGTGAAGTTCAGTTCAAGGGCCGCAGCCAGCAGCGCATCGATTCTGTGTTCGATGATCTGTCGCCGCTGCCCGTCCATGACCTGCGTGCGTTCCCGTGAAACAACAGTGCCGAAACCACGGCGCTTGTGAACCACACCGGTCGTCACCAACTCCTGATAGGCCCGTGCGATGCTGTGCGGTGCGAACTTGGGCTCAAGTGCCAAGGCGCGAATGGAGGGCAATGCCGTACCAGGCTCGATCAGACCCAAGGCCACCCGGCACCGAATTTGCCCAACGACCTGTCGGTAGATGGGGATACCTCCGGCAAATCAGCACCAGCAGGAAACTCGTCTGCGGGTCGCGTGAAACGCAACACATCACTCGTAGGCTTACTTCTAGGCGAAAAGCATGGCGATCTTGGCGCGATCCGGCTCGCGCACGACGCCCTTTTCCGTGATCAGCGCCGTGACCAATTCAGCCGGCGTCACATCGAATGCCGGGTTGCGCACTGACACGCCGGCGGCAGCCCATTGATTGGGGCCGAATCCCAATACCTCATCCGCGGAGCGTTCTTCTATGGGAATTCGGGAGCCATCTCCGGTCTTCAGATCAATGGTCGATAGCGGGCAGGCGACGTAGAAGGGAATTCCATGGCGCCGGGCCAGCACCGCGACCATGTAGGTACCGATTTTGTTGGCGACATCGCCATTGGCGGCAACCCGGTCGGTTCCAACCACCACCGCGTCGACCTGCCCGGTGGCCATCAGATGTCCGGCCATGTTGTCGGTAATCAGCGTGACCGGAATGCCATCCTGCATCAGTTCCCAGGCCGTCAGGCGCGCACCCTGCAGGAACGGCCGTGTCTCATCGGCCAGGACGCTGATGCGTTTGCCGCTGGCCACGGCCGATCGGATCACTCCCAGCGCCGTGCCATGACCGGCGGTGGCAAGCGCGCCTGCATTGCAGTGCGTGAGGACCCGTGCGCCGTCGTTCAGCAGCGCGGCGCCATGCCCGCCCATGGCGCGGTTGATGCGGATATCCTCGGCCAGTATCCCGTGTGCTTCCAGAAGCAGCCGCTGCGCGGCACCGGCCGTATCCTGCTCGGGCCATTCCTCCCAGATGCGCCGCATGCGCTGCAATGCCCAGAAAAGATTGACCGCCGTGGGACGGCTGGCAGCAAGCTGGGTAAAGGCGGCATTCATGCCGGTGGCAAAATCAGGCGGCGCCGCCCCCTGCAGCTGCTGGGCGGCCAATGCCACACCGTAAGCGGCCGCGCAACCGATGGCCGGCGCTCCGCGCACCACCATGCTGCGGATTCCCTCGGCAACGCCCGCGGCATCCTCGTACGCGCGATACTCGACCCGCGCCGGCAACAGCCGCTGGTCGAGCATCTCCAGCCGGTCGCGGACCCAGCGCAGGGTATCGAAGGACTGCCCGTGCAGGGCAGCGCCGGCTGCCGTTTCGCGGTTCATACCCGGTCCCGCGAACGCAGCACACGACCCGCCACTGCGTCCAGCCGCTGCAGCATCTGCGGAGCCCGGGCTGCAGGGGCGGTGAGCACGGCATGATCCAGCGCAAACCGGCAGCGGCACGTGGCCGCCGCAGCATCGGCGCCAATGCGCGGCGCCGCGTTCCTGACCAGGCTTCGCGCCTTGTCGGCATTGCCCAGCAGCACCTTGACGATGGCGTCCACCGTCACGTCTTCGTGCTGGGGGTGCCAGCAGTCGTAGTCGGTGATCATGGCTACCGTCGCGTAGCACAGCTCGGCCTCGCGCGCGAGTTTTGCCTCGGGCATGTTCGTCATGCCGATCACATCGCAGTTCCAGGTTCGATACAGTTCTGATTCAGCGAGGCTGGAGAACTGCGGACCTTCCATGACCAGATAGGTACCGCCTCGGGTGGCGCTGATTCCGGCCTCGCGTGCCGCGTCCTGCAGATGCGTGCCCAGTCGCCTGCAGACGGGATGGGCCATCGAGACATGGGCCACCAGGCCAGTGCCGAAGAAACTCTTGGTCCGCGCAAAGGTGCGATCGATGAACTGATCGACGATCAGGAAGGTGCCGGGAGCCAGATGCTCGCGCAGCGAGCCCACGGCGCTGACCGAAATGACGTCCGTCACGCCGGCGCGCTTGAGCGCATCGATGTTGGCGCGGAAGTTGATATCCGTGGGCGAGAGCCGGTGACCGCGGCCGTGGCGGGGCAGGAACACCAGCTGCTGACCCGCCAGTTCACCGAACAGCAATTCGTCGGAGGGCTCACCGAAGGGGGAGTCGACCCGTTGCCAGCGGGTATTGCTCAAGCCATCGATGTCGTAGACACCGCTGCCGCCGATCACACCCAGTACCGAAGCGCCCGGCCGCTGCAGGTTTCCTTGCAGGCTCACGTTTTCACCTGAAGCTCAGCGAATTGCGCGCCACCGAAGCGCAAATCGGCATCGCTCGCGTCCTGCCGCCCATAGCTACGAAACTTCTCCAGCACCGGCTGCATCTGCGCGTCATCGAGAAGCTTTGTGCCACCCATCGTCAATGCAGCGCAGTACTGTGCCGCAAGATTCTCCACTTCAGCAGCCAGCCTCAGCGCAGCGGCCACATCGGCGCCCAGCGCGATGAGGCCGTGATTGGCCAGCAGACACGCTCTGCGGCCGGCCAATGCGGCAACGGCGGCGTCGGACAGCTCCTGGGAGCCGAAGGTGTGGTACGCCGCGCAGCGGATGTCACTGCCACCGGCAACCGCCACCATGTAATGAAAAGCGGGAATGGCGCGGCCCGTGCATGCCAGCGCCGTCGCGAACCGGGAGTGAGTGTGAACAATGGCACCGACCTCGCTTCGCGCCTGCAGGATGTCGCGATGGAAGCGCCATTCGCTTGACGGAAGGCGCCGCCCGAACCAGCGCCCATCGAAGGCCAGCAGCGGCACATCGTCAGGTTCCAGCGCCTCATAGGCGAGCCCTGTCGGACTGATGAACAGACTCGAGCCGTCGCGTCGCACACTGATGTTGCCCGACGTGCCATGGGTCAGGCCGCGCGTTGCCAGCTCGCGGCACGCCGCGACCACCTGTTCCCGAAGATGCAATGCGCCTGTGGTGTCCACACCAGTCTTCGCAAGTAACTGTTTTATCATCGTATCATACGGACCATGAGACGCTTTCCGTAACGATGCCCTACACGATTTCCCATGCCGCGGCCGTGCTGCCGTTTTCGCGTTGGCTGGCGCGCTGGCGGGTCTTGTCCGCCGCCATCATCGGCAGCATGGTGCCCGATCTCGGATACCTCATGCCCGAGCACCCGCCCCGGGAGATCACCCACAGCGCAGTGAGCCTGTTGACGTTCAGTCTGCCTCTGGGGCTGCTGTGCTACTGGGTGTTCCAGCGTCTGATGAAGACGCCGCTGCTCAGCCTGCTGCCGGACCAGGCCTACCTGCGCTGGCGATCATTTGCGGCGCCGGCGGCGCTGAACAATCCTTGGCAATGGTTGCTGGCGGCCGGGGGGGTGCTGGTGGGTGCGATCACGCACCTGGCCTGGGATGCCTTTACGCATGAGGGCTCGCGCGGCATGCGCATGATTCCGGAGCTTGATGACTGGGTCGTCACCGTGCACGGTCATCATCTGATCGGCGCAGGGCTGCTGCAGGGTGCCAGCTCGGTACTCGGACTGCTGATCATTGGGGCGGTCATCGTCTACGCGCTTCGTCGTGGCAGTCCGCAGGCGCCGCTGCAGCGCGCGCTCAGTGACCTGCAACGGCGCAGATGGGTTCTACTGTTCGTCGCCGTGACCTTTATATGTACGGCCGGGTTCGATCTGCTGGTCGCCGATGACGACTTGTCTTTCCACGCGGTGCGCGCACATGTCCACAGCGTGGCGATCTCGTTCCTGCGCGGGCTGTTTCTCGCCGTCCTGATCGTGAGCGCGCTGCTGAACCGCCAGCTGCGCTATCGCGGCTCGGGAAACGCCAGCACTTCTGAAGTATAGGTTTCCGTCAAGGCGCTGATTGGGGTCCCGTCCGGGAGGCTCAGCACCGCGGTGTGCTGCAGCACGTTGGCAGGAATCATCAGCTTGTTGTCGTGCTCGGCGGTCGGTCCGGTCATCTCCCAGCCCTCCGGCAGCGGTGCCCACAGCAGCTGCGCCGACAGGGTATGGCGCTGGAAATGCAGGGCCTCTATGGCCCGGCCGAATGGAACGTCGCTGTGTTCCAGGGCCTGGTTCATCTCAGGCGTCAGCCGCCCCGGTACGTACCAGTTATCAGCTTCCGACAGTACGTGGGAGCCGCAATGCAAACGCACGTGCCGGTATACCAGAGGCTCGGTTGCGCTCACATGAAGCAGGTCCCGCTGCGCTGCTGTCGCAGGCTTGTCGGCGTCATGGACAAGTTCGGCCGTGATGGTCGGCGGATCCCCGAGATGGTGGGATGCGCACCAGTGATCGAGGGTGACCGTGGCGCTGTCGTGCGACAGCAGATCGGCATTCAGAGTCTGCAGCAGCGCGAGTGCCTCCAGGCGGGTCGTATACGAATCCAGCCAGGTGCTGGCGGTCTCGGCAGGGGCCGCAATGGCGGCGGGGCCTGCCGCTGCGACAAGCAACAAGGCGATGCTGCGAGGAAAGAATGGCATGAATGATTACCTCCGCGCGCAGTGTAAGGGCCGTTGCAATGTCACCGCAAACTGAAATCAATGGTTTATGTGATAAACTAATTCCTGAAAATGGCCGGGGGCCGCCGGCCAAGTGAGGCTCGATCTGTGAGCGATCGGAAACACAGCTCTCAGTGGCCGTACCTGACGGCTGTGATGCTGACCGCAGTCGGTTGCTGCTCGCCCTGCGCCATGGGGGCGGACTACTGGATCGCCCCCGGACAGGGCACGGTGCTGCCGGCGCAGGTACGTTTTGCGGATGCTTCCGGCAGTGTCGGAACCCAATTCGCGCACGGGCCTGTGACCATGCGCGGCAATCCTTTCTTCGAACCGCTGGGGACCAATGGGCGCGCCTGCGTGAGCTGCCATCAACCCGGCAGCGCGATGGGCCTGTCGGTCGTGGCGATTCGCCAGCGCTGGCAGGAGACGCGCGGCAAGGATCCGCTCTTTGCCGCAATCGATGGCTCGAACTGTCCAAGCCTGTCCCAGGATCAGGAAGCGTCCCATTCCCTATTGCTCAAACGCGGCCTGTTTCGGGTTTCATTGCCCTGGCCGCGCACCGTTGGGCCGGACGGAAGCCCGGTTGAACCGGAATTCACCATCGAGGTGGTGCGCGATCCGAGCGGCTGCAATACCGATCCGAAGTATGGATTGAGCGCTCCTGATCCGCATATTTCGGTCTTCCGTCGTCCGCGCGTGGTGGCCAACCTGAAGTACCTCGCGGTCGATGCCGGAGCCAATATCTATGGGGCTGCCGGTCCGTTCAATGCAAAGCGACTCGCCATGGTCATGGACCGGGATCCGGAAAGTGGCCGCTATTCGGCCATGAATATCATGTCGGACGCTCGGGAACCAAGCCTCAGGATGCAGGCCAGAGACGCATCGCGGGATCACCTGCAGGTTCGTGAGCCACTCACCGAAGCGCAGTTGCAGTCGATCGTGGATTTCGAGTCCCAGGTCTATGCGGCCCAGCAAAGCGACGCATGGGGCGATGATTTCGCCGCCGCCGGGGCTCCCGCGGCGCTCGGTACCGAAAATCTGCTGCAGTCCCCGAGCGGCGTGCTCGGCGACAATTTCGGCAATCCCGCTTTCAAGTCCTTCGTGCCATGGCAGCAGCCGACCGTGCCCCCAGGGGATGCCCGGGCGAGCTTTCACGCCTCGGTCATTCGTGGCTACGACGTATTCTTCAACCGGCCGTTCTGGATACGCGATGTGACGCACATCAACACGGTCGGACTGGGCAATCCCGCCAAGCGTACCTGCGTGACCTGCCATAACCTGCAGATGGTCGGAACCGACGCTTCGGCGGGCTGGGGTGACCTTGGCACCACGAATGAACCCTGGGCGAGTGAAGCCATATCCTCTCCCGGCTACGATTCAAAGCCGGATCTGCCGTTGTTCAAGATCGTGTGTAAACCCGAGGCGCGCCCGCATCCGTTTCTTGGCCGCGTGATCTTCACCCACGATCCGGGGCGCGCACTGATTTCCGGTAAGTGCTACGACGTGGGCTCCATCGTCATGGGGCAGTTGCGCGGCCTGGCGGCAAGGGCGCCGTACTTCGCCAGCGGCTCGGCGCCGGACCTGCGGGCGGTGGTCGACTTCTACGATCGACGCTTCAACATCGGCCTGTCGGAGCAGGAACGGACCGATCTCGTCAATTTTCTGTCGGTGTTGTGAGCGATGTTAAGAGCCAGCTGGCAACCGACACTCCTGCTCGTGGTGGCGACGGCGGCCATTGCCGCAACGCCCTCCGAGCGGCGCAATTTCGTGGCCTGCCCGGTGCTGCAGGACACCGACAACGTTCCGTGCTGGCTCGCGCGCTACCAAGGCGAGCTGTATTTCCTGGGCATACAGACCGATTCGGGTGGCTGGGGGCCTCCCTGGCTGGGTCATCGGGTTCTGGTGGAAGGCAGGCTCGCGGGTGGACCGCGGGTGTGCGGGGGCATTGCGCTGACTTCGGACTACATGACATCCAATATTCCATCCGGGAGCGCGGACGGGGAGTCCTTACCCATGCCTCCCGTCGTGTCCGTCATGCGCGAACTGGATGCCAGCTGCAACGAACTTCTACCGGCGGACCCACGTTTCCACATCCTGGGACGTCGGGGTCCGGGGCCGAATACCGCGGCCTCGGCGCTGCGCAGCCCGCCGCCGCCGGCGGCGGCCCCCACCGTGACCGCGCCGTATGGAGTGCAAGCCTTCACCCTGACCTATGACTTTGATTCCGAACTTGCTTCCCGAACCATCGGCGAGGCCCTCAAGGCCGCGCAGTATGCGCAGGCCGTGCAGGCCCGCAGCATCGCGATCATCGGCCGCCGCGGCAGCACCTTGCTCAGCGATGGATCTCTTGCCGAGGAAATTCCCGACATCGCGCGACTGCGGGCTCAGGAGCTGGCAAAAACCTTGCACAAACTGGGTCTGCCGGCGGGCTCGGCACTCAGTGTGCGCTGGGACGCGAATCTGGAGCCGGCCGATGGCATCAAGGATCCGCAGCGACGACGCGCCGAAATTGTCGTGACCCCGTGATCATCAGCCGATTCCCACGCATTCACGCGTGGCGGACCTGATGTTCCTGGACGCAGCTGTCGCACACAGTGTGTGTCTGGGTAGGTCACAGGCGGACTAAAATCATGGCAGCTAAAGGCAATACCGGTGCCAGAAAGGTCAAACGGGCCATGCACGAGATGAAGGCGGGCACCTTGCGCAGCGGGCGCTCGGGCAAGAAGGTCACCAGCCGCAAGCAGGCGATCGCCATCGGCCTGTCCGAGGCCCGCAAGGCCGGCGCACATATCCCGAAGAAAAAGGCACGCAAGCGCAGCGCCTGAGCTAAATCCCCATACCCCGGTACTTGGAGATATTATCGGGCAGTTGAAATCAATGGACTGGGGATGGGTTTCGCCAGCGACCTGAGGAACTTTGCCGGGATGCTCTTCCCGTGGCTGAACCGCCGCGCGGAGCTGCGTGCGCGGTGGGGGCTTCCCGGTGAAGAGGATGGCTTTCGCGCCAGCCGCTACTTTGACCTTACCCGGAAGCTCTCGGAGCGATCCGCCGTGGTGGATGACAAGACCTGGGCGGATCTGGAGTTCCCCAAGTATTTCACCACTCTCGACACCACGATTACACCGATCGGGCGGCAATACCTCTTTCATCAGCTGCGCACCTACGAATTCAACCAGGACGAACTGGATCAACGCCACCGCGCCTACGAAGTCCTGGGCTCCAACAGCGAGCTGCGCGAAGAAATCCAGCTGGCACTGAAGGCCCTCGAGATCGACTCAGCCGCCTACATGGCGGAGCTGCTGTTGGGGTCCGAGCCGGAGAAGATCCCGCTGCAACACCTGGTCATACCCTGCATGGCGCTGGCCATCATCGCCATACCGGTCGCCATCGCTCATCTGGCACCGGTCTGGTTATGCGCCATCCCGTTCCTCATCAACATGTTCATCTGGAGAAGGGTCGACCTGAAACTCGGGACGAGTGTCGGCGCGCTGCTGGTTTGCGGACAGATGCTGGCCGTGGCAAACCGCCTGGCCGCCGTGCGCGGCCCCGACGGCTCGCCCTATCTGAGCCGACTCGCCGCCGAGGACCCAGTGCGCCGGGAGCTTGGTTCTCAAGTCCGATCCCTTGGCTGGCTGGAGACGATCCGCAACTCGCAGCTCGGCGGCCTGGTCATCATCGCCGATCTGTTCTTCCTGCTGCGATTCGCGCTCTTTGGAAGATCGATCGAGCGCTTCCTGCGAACCCGCACGCGCTGGCTTTCGACATTCGAAGGGATCGGTGCAGTGGACGCAGCCATCGCGGTCGCAGGCTTTCTGCAGCGTTTCCCGCAGCACTGTCGACCCAGTCTCGCCAGCGACTCACAAATCATGATCGAGAACGGGTATCACGCCCTGATCCCACAACCCGTGAAGAATTCAATCACTCTGATGGGCAGTTCGGCGCTTGTAACCGGGTCAAACATGACGGGCAAGACCACCTTCATCAAGATGGTCGCCATGAATGTCATCCTGGGGCACACCCTCGGTGTCTGTCTGGCCGACCGTGCGACCCTGCCTCGCTCGCCGGTACGGGCGCTGATCCGTGGCGATCAGTCGGTCGAATCCGGCAAGAGTCGCTATTTCGCCGAGGCCGAGGCCATACGCGACTTCATCGAGGAAGCGGCCACGGGCGGGTGCCGGATCTTCATCCTGGATGAGCCCTTCAGCGGCACCAATACGGTGGAGCGGGTCGCGGTGGCCAAAGCGGTGTTGCGGGCGATCAGCCAGAACGCCCAGGCGCTGGTGACCACCCACGATGTAGAACTCCAGCACCTGCTGGGTGAAAACTTCAAACTCTTCTACTTCCAGGAAGACCCTGCGGTGGAAGGATTTTTCGATCACAAGCTGCATGCGGGGGCCAGCACACAGCGAAACGCCATCCGGGTACTTGAGCGACTGGGGTATCCTGCCTCGATCATCGCGGAGGCACTGGCAACCGTGGCGGCGGTGGGCAAGGCGCAATAGCGCAATGCAGCAGGGAACCGTCCCGTGCCGGACGGGTCCAATTGGCGGGCGGCTGCCGATTTTTCCGAGGGATTCACATGACGCAATGGCTGAAGAACAACCGTTCGTTTCTCATCATCCTGCTGGTCTTTGGGTTGTTTCGCACCGCGCTCGCGGATTGGAATCCCATCCCGTCTGAATCGATGCATCCGACGCTGCTGGACGGTGACGTGGTCCTGGTGAACCGTATCGCCTACGACCTGAAGCTACCGCTGACCGATATTTCACTTGCCCGAGTGGGTGAGCCGCGTCGCGGGGATGTCGTGACGTTTCATTCGCCGACCGACGGCGTACGTCTCATCAAGCGATTGGTCGGGGTGCCGGGCGATAGCGTCGAGCTAAGGGATGACCGGCTCTACGTCAATGGCGTAGTGGCGGAGTATGAAGATCTGCGCGCCTATCGCGAGCCGAGAGACTATGCCGGCTCCACCCTGGCGGTGAAGTCCGCCGAGATCATCGATGGCAGTCGTCGCGAGATCCAGTTCCTGCCGGAGGTTCAGGCGCGGCGCAATTTCGGTCCGGTGGTGGTGCCTGCGGACAGTTATTTCTTTTTGGGCGACAATAGAGATGACAGCGGTGATTCGCGCTACATCGGTTTCGTGCCGCGCCGCCTGCTGATCGGCCGGGCTCACCATGTGCTGGTGTCCGCGGACTTCAAGGGCAACTGGATGCCGCGGTTCAAACGATTCGGTGAGCGGATACTGTAGATCCCTAAGGAGTAGGCTTTGCATCCGTACGTGCGCAATCTGATCGTGTCGACAGCCCTCTTGATGAGCACGCATGTTGCCATCGCCAAGGATGCGGCCCAGTCATCGCAACCTGCCAAGTGGGTCACCCGCGATGTGCAGTTCATCTATAAGGGGCTCGCCACTCAGTACTCCTGTGAGGGGCTGAGGAAGAGCATGCTGGTGATTCTGCAGGCCCTCGGTGCGCGCAAACAGGGCTTCAACGTGCACGCGACGCATTGTGGATCAGAGCTGGATACGGCCTCCCGCGCGCCCGGCATCCAGGCGACGATCTCGGTTCTGGTCCCGGCCACGGCCGAGGAGGTATCACGGGCCGATCCGAATATCGTGCGGGCGCACTGGCGCAGGGTTGATCTGACGCGGATCCAAAACCTGGACACCTCGCACGGCCAGCAGTGCGAACTGCTCGAACAGACGGAACGCGATCTGTTGCCGCTATTCACCAGCCGGCAGCTTGATTACTCCTCCTTTTGCATACCGAATACCGGGGATTCGGCCGGCATGACATTCACGGTCGAAGTGCTCGAGGTGGATTCGAAGGCCCTGGTGCATTAGCCTGCACCCGCATGTACGTCGTCATCTTCCGCGCCCGGGTCCGGGCCTTCGATGCCGAGTATTCCGCCACTGCGGCGCGAATGCGGGAACTGGCGCTGACGCAGTTCGGGTGCCTTGATTTCCACGCCGTGACCGAGGGTGACCAGGAGGTCGCGTTGTCCTACTGGCCCGATGAGGCCTCCATTCGGGCCTGGCGCGCGCATCCTGAGCATGTGCTGGCGCAGAAATCCGGCCGCGAGCGCTGGTACGCCTCGTATAGCGTGCAGGTCGCGGCGGTCACACGCGAGTATCAGAGCCAGCCGCGCCCTGTCTAGAAAGTCCAGCTCAAGCCGACCGAGTACAGGTCGGGGTTGTTCCAGCCACCGAATGATCGTTCGCCACTGATGCGCTCGTACTGCGCCCGTACCGCAAACTGTTCGAAATGAAACTGAAGGCCGCCACCGTAGGCGGTGCCATTGGGGTGAGTGGTCTGCGAGGCTGACTGAAGACCCAACGGCGTGCCATTGACAAAGACGCCATTGTAGATGCCCGAGTAGCTGTCGTGTTCCCACATCTCCGCCCAACCGAGTTTGACGAACGGCTCCATCCACGGAATCGGCAGCGGCAGATAGCCGACCGCAAAAAGCGCCGCCGCCTGGTCATGCACGTCGGCACCCAGGAACTGGTTCGCGTTGTAGGCCGCAAGTGCGCCCGTGTGCGTGTTGCCGAAGTCGATATATTCGACCTCTGCGCCCAGAAAAGGCAGCGGGCGTACGCCGATCACGGCATTCCAGCCCAGCGGCTGGCCGTCGATGTGGTGGAAGTCAGAGGCAAACTCATCAAGGTCGGTCTGGTTGAGGGAGGATCTGCCCAACCCCGCACCCACATAGACTCCCAGGGGATTGTAGAGCCCGAGAACGGTGCCATCGGCCATGGCGTTCACGGATATCGCACTGCCAATCAGCGCAAACCCTGTAAGCCAAGCCATTGTTCGTAGTGCCATGCTCCGCTCCTCAATGATGCCGGCCTGGTCTTGGGACCCGGTTGCGGCGGGGAAGTTCAGCTCACAACGCGCCTGGGTGTCCCGCGGCTGACAGGCAAGGACCGGATGGTTACAAATTGACCAACTTGACAGTAAGGTAGTATTGCACCCTTCGCAGATACCGCGGGAGCCGATCATGTCCGAGGTCATCGTACACACCGTACCCGGCAGTCCCTTCGCGCGCACCGTGATGGCGACGCTGCAGGAAAAGCAGGCCCCGTGGCGGCTTGCGCCGCTGACGCCCCAACAGTTGCGCGCACCGGCGCACCTGGCGCGCAATCCCTTCGGGCGGATGCCCGCGATCGAGCACGCCGATTTCACCCTATATGAGACCCAGGCCATCGTCCGCTACATCGACCGGGTATGGCCACAACCGGCATTGACACCGAAGGAGCCGCGGGCCGCGGCGCAGATGGACCAGGCGATGAACGTCAACGACTGGTACCTGTTCCAGGGCTGCGGCAATGTCATCGGCTTCCAGCGGGTAGTCGCCCCGAAACTGCTGGGTCTGACTCCCGACGAAGCGGCCATCGCGGCTGCCATGCCCCATGCCCGCAAGGTCTTTGCGGAGCTTTCGCGACTGCTGGGCGAGAAACCCTACTTCGCCGGCGAGCAGGTCTCGCTGGCGGAGATGATGCTGGTTCCGCAGTTCGATTTCATGAATCAGTCTCCTGAATGGTCCGAGCTGACCGACTCGCTGCCGAACCTCGTCGCCTGGTTCCAGCGCGCGAGCGCCCGGCCGAGCTTCAAGACCACCAGCTGGGAAGCCGTGGCGGCATTGGCCAAGGCGTCGGCATGAGCGGCGCGTCCGTGGATCAGTATCGGATCGACTGGGAGGATTTCCTCAAGAGCGCCCCCGAAGTCGTCACCACACTGCGCACGCTCACCAAGGTCATAGCCGACTCGGGTTTGGAAAGGCCGCTGACCGAGTTGGTCAAAGTGCGCGCCTCGCAATTGAACGGCTGCGCCTTCTGTCTGGCATTGCATGTTGAATTCGCCCGCAAAGCGGGAGTTTCGCAAAAGGCGCTGGACCTCCTCGCTACCTGGCATGAGGCTGAAATATTCAGCGCGCGCGAACAGGCCGCGCTGGCCTGGACGGAGGCCCTGACACTGATGGCGCAGCAGCGCCCATCCGCTGAGGTCTTTGCGGCGCTGTGCCAACAGTTCTCGCCGCAGGAGGTCGCGTTCCTGACCTCATCCATCGGCCTGATCAACGCCTGGAATCGGATCGCCGGGGGGCTGCGCTTTGCACCCGCCGCCGTTTCCTGAAGCACGCCTTACGCGGACGCCATCGCCCCCCAGGCGGCGAATTCAGCCGGGAAATCCTTGAAACTGGGCAGCCCGTCCTTCATGGGCAGCCGCCTAGGTCGGTTGCGAAGACAGCGATCATCTTCGGCGGCGGATGCGCGGCGCACAGAAGCAGCTTCCCTTGTATTCGCTCATGCAGTCCTCCGGTAAGATCCTCGCCACTGCCAGTCGAACAAAGATGCCGAACAGATTTGCCCAGCTGGCCGCTCTCGCGGCGTCAATGGTATGCCTGATGGGCAGCGCCGTGGCGCAGCAGGCGCCCAATGCCGGCAGTATCCTGCGGCAGCTGGAGCCCGAGACACCGACTGCGCCGCTGCCAAAGGCTGAACCTGAGCAAAAGAAGGCCCCGCCGCCCGCAGCGTCGGGCCCTGCAATCCATGTGAGCGTCTTTCACATCGAGGGCAATCACCTGATCGCGACGGCGCGGATCCAGTCGCTGCTCGCCAGATATGTGAATCACGATCTGTCGCCCACGGATCTGCAGCAGGCGACGGATTCGATCGCGCGCCTGTACCACCATCAGGGCTGGCTGGCGCGGGCGCTGGTGCCTGCGCAAACGGTCGAAAACGGCAACCTCCTCATCCGGGTGGTGGAAGGCAGGCTGGGCAACATCGTGTTCGGCGCAGGGACGAATCCGCAGTCGCTGCATGTGACGCCACAGCGCATCGTCGATCGGGTGGTTTCGAGACTGACGCCGGGGGAACCCCTGGACCAGGACGACCTGACGCGCGGTGTGCTGCTGGCCGGGGATCTGCCCGGGATTGGTGTCTCGGCCCAGGAGGTGAGCGGTCAGGACAACGGTCTGACCGACGTGGTGCTGTCGGTTACCAACCAGGATCTGGTGAGCGGGCAGTTCTCCATCGATAACTATGGGCAGGCCAGCATCGGCTCGGAACGCGCCTCAGGCTGGCTGGATTTCAACAGCGTCTTTGGCTTTGGCGAGGAATTCGCCGTCGTCGGGGTCCTCACGCCGGACCTGCAATTCGGCCGGGTCAGCGCGCGGCTGCCGCTGAACGACGATGGCCTGTCGTTGGGTCTGGACGCCGTCGGACTCAACTATGAGGTGCGCGCACCGGGCTGGACGGCCATCCAGCCGCATGGCAGCTCCGACAGTTTCGGCTCGGACCTCGAGTACCAGCTGGTGCGTACCACGGATCACAATCTGTCGGTGGGCCTGACACTGCTGCGCAAGAACTTCTACAACGACAACATTGCCGGGCGTGTCAGTGACTACCATGTCTACGATGCACTGCTGTACGCGAACGCCAACCTGTTCGACACGCTGGGCGGGGGCGGCCTCAACACCGCCTCCGTGAGTGTCGGACGCGGCTGGGTGAGCATGGCCGGTTCGCCGGGGGAGGCTGATGATCGCTTCGGCCCCGATACCCAAGGGGAGTTCGGGGTGCTGCGTTATCGCATCGACCGTACCCAGAAACTGTGGGGTCCGTGGTCCGCCTATGCCGCCTTCAGCGGCCAGTTGAGCTATCAGAATCTGGACCCGTCGGAGGAGTTCTATCTCAGCGGGCCCGCCGGGGTGCGGGCCTACCCCGTATCCAGCAATGGCGGGTCTTCAGGTCAATTGCTGACCGCCGAGCTGCGCTGGGCGGTGTTGCGATCGCCCCGCTGCACCTGCGGCCTGAAGCTGCTGTACGACGCGGGCCACATCCGCCTGTTCGCGAACGATGATTTCCCGCTGGCCCCGCAGCCCAATTCCTATTTTCTGCAGGGAATTGGCGTCGGCGCCTACGGCACCGGACCCGGCACCCTCAATTTTTCGCTCACCGCGGTGCGCAAAGTGGGCGGCGATGCCGAAGGAGAGGTCCCGTACACCGGGCTGACCGGGGCCCGGCAGGACAGCCGGGTGTGGGCAAGCCTTGGATGGCAATTCTGATAGAATGCCGGCAACTGACCGGATCCCCGTCCTGGTCACGAACCTTAACACTATCAATGACTTATCTCGGCAGCCACTGAGCGGCCGCGGCAGTCGTTTTGCCACGACGATCACAGGCCCATGCTCTCCACGTCCAATCTCGGCATCCAGTTCGGCGCCAAGCCGCTCTTCGAACAGGTCACGGTCAAGTTCTCCGATGGCAACCGCTATGGGTTGATCGGTGCCAATGGCAGTGGCAAGTCCACGCTCATGAAAGTTCTGGGGGGCGAGCTCGAACAGAGCACCGGCGAAGTCATGCTCCAGGTCGGTCTGCGCATGGGCAAGCTCAACCAGAACCAGTTCGCCTACGAGGACGAACGGGTGCTCGACGTGGTGATCCAGGGACATGCCGAGATGTGGCGGGCGATGCGCGAGCGCGATGCCATCTACGCCAACCCCGAGGCCACCGACGATGACTATATGCGCGCGGCTGAGCTCGAGGGCCGCTTTGCCGAATATGGCGGCTATGACGCCGAGGCGCGCGCCGGCAGCATCCTCACCGACGCCGGCATCCCGGAAGCCTTGCACAACGGACCCATGCGCGAGGTCGCGCCGGGCCTGAAGCTGCGGGTGCTGCTGGCCCAGGCACTTTTTTCCAGGCCCGATGTGCTGCTGCTGGATGAGCCCACCAACAACCTGGATATCAACTCCATCCGGTGGCTGGAAAAGGTCATCAACGACTACAGCGCCACGATGATCATCATCAGCCACGATCGTCACTTCCTGAATCAGGTGTGCACGCATATCGCGGATCTGGACTATCAGAAGTTGACGATCTATCCGGGCAACTACGATGACTTCATGCTGGCTTCGGTGCAGGCGCGCGCACGGGTCGAAGCCTCCAACGCCAAGGCCAAGGACCGTATATCGGACCTGCAGGAGTTCGTGCGGCGTTTTTCCGCCAATGCTTCCAAGTCGCGGCAGGCCACCTCGCGCAAGCGCCAGTTGGAGAAGATCAAGCTCGAGGACATCAAGCCCTCATCGCGCCAGAATCCCTATATCCGCTTTGAGCAGGCCAAGAAGCTGTACCGCTCCGCCTTCACGGTTGAGAAGCTGAAGTTCGCCTATCCGGGCACGGCCGTGCCGGTGCTGAGCAATGTGAATTTCACGGTCGAGGCCGGCGAACGCATCGCCGTCATCGGCGCCAACGGCATCGGCAAGACCACGCTGATGCGTTGCCTGGCCGGGGATCTGAAGCCCACCGGCGGCACGATCAGCTTCGTCGAGAATGCCGAAGTCGGCTACATGCCACAGGACCCCCAGGCTGAGTTCGAGGAGAAAATCGACCTGTTCACCTGGATGTCAAACTTCACCGGCAAAGCCGATGACGAGCAGATCACCCGCGCCACGCTCGGCCGGCTGCTGTTCTCCGGAGATGAGACCAAGAAATCGGTGAGGGTGCTGTCAGGGGGCGAGAAAGGCCGCATGATCTACGGCAAGCTCATGCTCACCCGCCCCAACATCATGCTGATGGATGAGCCCACCAATCACATGGACATGGAGACCATCGAATCCCTGCAGATCGGCCTGGAGAAGTATCCCGGCACGCTGGTGTTCGTGTCGCATGACCGTGAGTTCGTGGGCAGTCTGGCGACCCGTATCATCGAATTGCGCGAAGGCGGGCAGATCGCCGACTTCCACGGTACCTATGATGAATACCTGAAATCCCAGGGTATTGAGGTGTGACGTCAGGTCGCGGTGTAGGACGTTGCCGCAGCGCGATCCGCTCGCTTCAGCACGAGCCCGGCCTGCCTTCAAACCATAAGAGTGTGTCGATTCGCGACGTGGGAACCTACCTACGCCGGATATGAGGGCGCGGCGACACGCCGGCATGCTAGGGTTCATATTGCATGGAAGATGTAACCGGCAGCAGCATAGAAGAACTGCGGCAAAGCGAAGAGCGTTTCAGGCTGCTCGTCGAGAGCGTCCGGGACTATGCGATTTTCATGCTGGACCCCAAAGGAGTCGTCCTGACCTGGAACGCCGGCGCCGAACGTTTCAAAGGATACAAGGCCCACGAGATCATCGGGCAGCACTTCTCCCGCTTCTATCCCCCTGAAGCGCTGGCGAGCGGATTGCCCGCGTACGAACTGGAGGTAGCCAAGGGCACCGGCTCCTTCGAAGACGAAGGTTGGCGCGTCAGGAAAGACGGCTCGCTGTTCTGGGCGAACGTGGTCATCACGGCCATTCGAAATCCCGTAGGTGAGCTGTTGGGATTCGCCAAGGTGACGCGCGATCTGACACAGCGGCGCGCCCATGAGGAGGACTTGCGGCGCAGCGAGGAACGCTTTCGCCTGCTGGTGGAGGGCGTCAGCGACTACGCACTTTTCATGCTCGATGCCAATGGCAGAGTCGTCAGCTGGAATGCCGGTGCCGAGCGAATCAAGGGCTATAAGTCCACTGAGATCATCGGTCAGCACTTTTCGATCTTTTATCCAAATGACGCACGCGAGAGCGGATGGCCTGAGCACGAGCTGCAGGTAGCTGCTGAGACGGGCAGCTTCGTCGACAACGGATGGCGGCTGCGCAAGGACGGCACGACGTTCTGGGCCAATGTCACGATCACGGCCCTGCGCGACAGCACCGGCCGTCTGGTGGGCTTTGCCAAGCTCACCCGCGACCTTACCGAGGCCAAGCGGGTCGAGGCCATGGAGCTTGCCAACCAGCAGCGCGAAGAGATGTTGGAGGCCGAACGGAGCGCTCGTATGACGGCGCAGCGGGCAACGCGGGTCAAGGACGAGTTCCTGGCGACCCTGTCGCACGAACTGCGCACTCCATTGAGTGCGATTCTGGGGTGGACCCAGGTGCTGCTGCGCAGTGATTCGTCCAAGGGACCTGAATTGCAGAAGCGGGCGATCGAAGTCATCGATCGCAACGCGCGCGCACAGGTTCAACTCATCGATGATCTGCTGGATCTGAGCCGCATCATGACGGGAAAGATCCGGCTCGACCTGCACCAGGTCTCCTTGGCAGGAATTGTCGATGCTGCCGTGGACTCCGCCATCCCTTCCGCGGAGGCCAAGGGCATCCGCCTGAAGACGATTTTGGGGGCAAGCCAGGACATCGTCAGCGCCGACAGTTCGCGCCTGCAGCAGGTGGTGTGGAACCTGCTGACCAATGCCATCAAGTTCACTCCCAAGGGAGGCCAGGTGCAGGTGCTCCTGCAGCGTGTGAATTCGCACCTCGAACTCAGTGTCAGCGACACCGGCATCGGCATTCCGGCCAGCTATCTGCCGTATGTCTTCGACCGCTTTTCGCAACGGGACAGTTCCACCACGAGGACTTTCGGCGGCCTCGGACTGGGCCTGGCGATCTGCAAGCAACTGGTGGAACTGCATGCCGGTTCCATCAGGGCAGCAAGCCAGGGCGAGGGCCAGGGTGCGACGTTTTTCGTCCAGCTGCCTCTGTCGATTGTTCAGGTGCAGGACCAGAGCCCGCCACGTATCCATCCGACAACGGAGATTCAGGGCCCAGAGGTGCTCACGCTTCCGAGGCTGGAAGGCGTGCATGTTTTCGTGGTCGACGATGAACCCGATGCGCGCGAGCTGGTTCGAACGGTGCTGGAAGATCAGGGCGCCAAAGTGACGTTATTCAACTCGGCGCAGGAGCTGCTGAGCGCATTGAAAACGACGCGCCCAACCGTCCTCATTTGCGATGTGGGTATGCCAAGGATGGACGGCTACCAACTCATCCGGACAGTACGCGCCGAGGAGCCTCGAAGCGAACGCCTCCCCGCTTTGGCGCTCACGGCATTTGCGCGCGCCGAGGACCGCAAGCGTTCCCTGGTTGCCGGGTATCAAGCCCACCTGGCAAAGCCATTCGATGTGGGCGAGCTCGTGCTCGTGGTCGCGGACCTGATGGGACGGTAGGATCGGCCGGGCGGCGTGCGGGAGTCAGTGCATGGTCTACGAGCTGTACTACTGGCCTTCGATTCAAGGCCGGGGTGAATTCGTCAGGCTGGCCCTGGAAGAGGCGGATGTACGCTATGTCGATGTGGCCCGCAGGGGAGCTTCGGGCGCCGGCGCGGCGCGGATCATGCCGTTTTTGACGGCACGAGGCATCAGGAGGCCACCCTTCGCACCGCCATTTCTCAAGGCGGGATCGCTGCTGATCGGACAGACGGCGAATATCCTGATGTACCTGGGTGAACGGCACGGGCTCGCTCCCAACGATGCAGCCGGGCGTCTATGGATCAACGGGCTGCAGCTCACGGTCGCCGACCTCGTGGCCGAGGTCCATAACACCCATCATCCCATCGCATCCAGCCTGTACTACGAAGACCAGAAAAGGGAGGCGCGCCGCTGCGCCGCCGACTTCCTGAAGAATCGCGTTCCGAAGTTTCTCGGTTACTTCGAGAACCTCCTGTCCCGAAACCCGCGCGGCCGTTACCTGCTCGGGTCGAAAGTGACGTATGCCGACCTGTCCCTGTTTCAGGTCATCGCCGGATTGAGTTATGCCTTTCCGCAGGCCATGGCGAAAACCGTGCGCCGCCATCGGCGCCTGCTTTCCCTGCACGCGGCGGTGCAGGAGCGCCCGCGAATTGCCGCCTACCTCGCATCTCCGCGGCGCATCCCGTTCAATGAGGATGGCATCTTCAGGCACTACCCACAGCTGGATCGCACCTGAAATTCAGGCAATCGTATTGTTGTCAATCGGCAGCATCTGTCCTGAGATTGTGCGGCCCGCATCGGATGCGAGGAACACAGCCAGTGCGGCCACATCCGTGGGCTCCACGACGGTCTTGATCGACTGCATGGCCAGGCCCGCCATGCGCTCCTCCTCGAGGCTGCGCCCGCTGAGTTTGGCGCGTCCTTCGAGCACCTTTTCCATCCTCGGGCCCGCCACTGCGCCGGGCAGTATGGCATTGGCACGAATTCCATAGGCCCCCAGTTCCAGGGCCAGCGTCTTGGTAAAGCCGATCAACCCCCACTTGCTGGTCGAATAGGCACTGCGATTGGCATAGCCGAAGCGTCCCGCCGCCGAGGACATGACAATGATCGAAGCAGAATTCGATTTCTTCAGGTGCGGAATCGCCAGACGCGTGACATTGAACGTGCAGCTGAGATTGACCTGCATTACGGCTTCCCAGGCCTCCGGATCCAGGTCCGCCACCGGACTCGTGGGTCCGCCGATTCCGGCATTGTTGACCAGCACATCCAGGCCCCCGAGCCGGGCGATCGCCTCGGGCACCATGCGCTCGATCTCACTGCGCTTTGACAGGTCGCAGACGCCACAGTGAATATCCGGCGATTCCTTCCCCAGGCGTGTCAGCGCGGCCGCATCGATATCGGCGACAAAGACTTTCGCACCCATGGCGGCGAATGCGCGCGCGATGGCCAGGCCGATTCCTGCGGCACCGGCGGTGACCAAGACTTTCTGACTCATCGGCGAATGATGCAGGCTTTGACCCGCGGAGTCGAATATTGCACTGTACGGACATGCAGGAACCGACACGACCGACGGTGAGCGCAGTCCGCAATGTGATCATGGATCTCGGCGGCGTGATGCTGGAGTGGAATCCGGATGAGCTGTTGACGCCCTTCCAGCCGGACCCGGAGTTGCGCCGGCAGCTGCGCAGCAGCGTCTTCAATCATGAATGGCGCATGTTCGATCGCGGCCAGATTACCGAAGCGCAGTTGCTCACCGGCCTGATGGCCTCAACCGGGCACTCCCGCGACACCGTCGGCGCGATCATCGAGGCCGCGCGTGGTTGCCTGCGCGAAAAACCGCAGACCGTCAAACTGGTGCGGGCACTGCGGCAGCGCGGGTTCAACCTGTACTGTCTGTCCAACATGCCCCGTCCTTTCTATGAGCATCTGCGGTTGCGCCATGACTTCTGGGATGTCTTCCACGGTGTGGTGATATCCGGGGAAATTCAGATGATGAAGCCCGAACCGCAGATCTATCTGCACCTGCTCGAGCGCTTTGGCCTGCGCGCGCAGGAGTCGGTCTTTGTCGATGATCTTCAGGTCAACGTCGATGCGGCGAAGGCGGTCGGCCTGCACGCCATCTGCTTCGAGGACGCGATCCAGTGTGAGCAGGCGCTCGAGGCGCTGCTCGGCGCCTGACTGCGAGCTCTTCGCTAGCGCGCGGCATTCCCCGGCAGCGCCAGAATGGGCATGATCTCGACGCGGTCGCCCGGGAAGATCGTGAAGTGCGGATGGCCTTCGAAAAGGCGCGCCGCGGCCTCATGCGAGGGCGCCCTGACGACCGTGAATGCGCCCATCTCGTTGCTCACATCGGCGATGCCGCTTTGGCTAACCTGTTTGGTTTTGCCCAATGGGCCGCCTATCTCGACAATGGCGCCATGGCTTTTAGCGGCCCAGGCTCCCCAGGCCGCCACGCCTTCCTGCTGCTTCGCGGCGCGCTCGCGCTCCGAAAGGGCATTCCAGGCCGCACGGCGTGCGCCGTTCTTGCTGCCGAGGAACACTGCCAGATAGACATTCTGTTCGCTCATCGTGACTCCTTTTGGCTCGACGCCACGCCTGAAGGGTTGCCGCTTACAGCATCGTCGACGCTCGAGTAGTCGAGCGCCGCGGCGGGCAGCTGCACGATATTCGCACGCAGCAGGCCGTCACGCGCGCGGTCCTTCAGGCGCGCCACGCGCAATTCGACATGGCGCTGATGCAGCCAGGTGCTGAACTCCGACAGGCTCTCCAGGGAGGAAGCGTCCAGGTCGGGGGATTCCTCCAGGCTCAGCACCACCCGCTTCACGCTCGCCACGCGCTGGACCTTGGCGCGGGCCAGGGCCAGCACCGGATCGGCATTGGCGAACAGCAGCGGCTCCTCGGGACGCAGCACCAGGATATCCGGTGTGCGTTCGGTATTCGGGAAACGTTCGATGTTCACGAAGTCGTGCGCACCGAGACGTCCCAGCTCGGCCAGCCGCGGTCGGGCCAGGGTCTGCAGCAGCATGCCGAGACTGAAGGCGATGGCGAACAGCAGTCCGTTCAGCATGCCGAAGATCAGCACGGCGATGATGGCGATCACGGTGATCAGCCGGTCACGTCGCCAGCGGAAGTAGGTGCGCAGTGGAGTCAGGCGCAGCGACTTGCTGACGGCGTGGATGACGATGGCCGCCAGAACCGGACCCGGTATGCGTTCGATGTAGGGCAGGCACAGCAGCACCAGCGCCAGGATGATGACGGCGGCCAGCAATCCGGCCGCACGCGACTGGGCGCCCGCGGCATCGTTGGCGGAGCTGCCGGAGTAACCGGCGCCCACCGGCGTTCCGTGGAACAAACCCGAGACCAGGTTGGCGACTCCCAGTGCCAGCAGGTCGCGATTGGGCTGGACCGGGTCGTCGTGTTTCAGGGCAAAGGTACGGATGGAGCTATAGGACTCGGCGTACAGGATGAACATCAGGGCCAGCGCGAATTCTATGAGCTGCGGCCAGGCCAGATGCTCCGGATGCGAAAAGCTGGGTGGCGTCAAGGCCAGGTGAATGGCGCCCGTCAATGCCACGCCGTGAAGCGCCAGCCAGCCGGAAGCCGCAATGCCACCGACGATGACGACCAGGGCGCCGGGAATGCGCCTGACGCGCTCCAATGCGAACAGACCGAGCAACGCCAAAAGCCCGCTGAGCAGGGCCGCCGGATTCGCGCCGCGCAGCGTGTGCAGCAGCTCCAGCACCAGGCCGAAAAAACTGCCGCTATGGGTCTGCAGTCCACTCAGGGCCGGCACCTGTTTGACGGCAATGACCAGCGCCAGCCCAAACGCAAACCCGCGCAGGACCGGCCGGGCGATGAGGTTTGAAATGGCGCCAAGGCGGGCGCTCCCGGCCAGCACAAAAGCCAGTCCCGTGCAGGGCACGAGGATGCTCGCCAGCAGCACCCGTGCCGGCTCATCTCCCGCGCCCAGGGCGGAGGTGGCCGCGGCCATGACCGCGGCGGATGAAGAGGTCGCGGATACGATGGCGAAACGGCTGCGACCCAGCAGCCCATAGCACAAAAGGCCGGCAAAAAGTCCTATGACGCCAGCCTGTGGCGGCAGATTGGCAAGGCCCGAGTAGGCCACGGCCTCCGGCAACAGCAGGCCGGCAATGGACAGCGCGGCCAGGACATCGCCGATGTCCGCCAGGCGTCGCAGGTTCACCCTAGGCCGATCCAATGATCGGCCCGCACCACCCTGGCAGGAAATCCGCCTCCGGACTCTTGGCCAGCTTCAGCGCTCTCACCAAGGCTTGCGGGAAATCCTCATCCAGAAGCCGCGCCTTGAGTCGACGCCGCAGGAAATCGGCCCAGAGAAACTCGCTGAAGGGCGTCGTGTCCTTGGCGAACCCGCCACTGCGGCGCAGTTCTCCGGCCAGGCTGCGGTAGGGGTCATCGACCAGATCCCACATTCGACGCGGCACATCATCGTAGCCGCGGCGGCGGCCGTGTTCATCAAAGGGGTGCAGCCACCCCCGATTGTCCAGGTAGACCCAGAATGCATCGCGTGTCAGACGCCGCAGGTCGGCCGTCACCGTGATCATGACGTGCTTGACGCCCTCCTGGTGCAGTGCCAGAGACAGATGATGATGGTCGATGACGTAATAGTCGCCCTTGGGACCCCATACCACCGGGATCATGTGGTTACCGAGGAAGTCCGGCTTCTTGCGATCCGGATGTTCGCGCCAGGACTTGCGTTTGGCTTTGACTTCGCGCATGCCCACAGTGATCTGGGTGGGCCTAAGGTTGGTCATGGCCACCGGGTGCAGCCGGGGTTCGCGGGAATAGCGCATGAAGGAAGCTCCGGGACAGAATTTGCAGCAGATATAATGCACGCCGCGCCGCGCTACCGACACTACCTGGAGTAAAGCACCCTATGCGCCCGACAGCAGCGAAAGTCGCCGCCGCGGCATTGGTTTGGGCGGCAGTCTGCGGTCCCCGCAGCTTCGCCGCCGATCCAGCCGCCGCACTGCCCGCCGAGCCGGATGTGAGTCAATTGCAGTCGGCGCTCATGGCGCACCGCACGACGGTGAGCGCCGTCGCCCGCCACTACCTGCAGCGCATCAATGACGTCGACGTGCATGGTCCGGCGCTGCATTCCATCATCCAGGTCAATCCCGAGGCCGAGAAACTGGCGGCGGCGCTGGATGCGGCGAGTGATCGGACCGGCATCCTGTTCGGCGTGCCCATCGTGCTCAAGGACAATATCGAGACGGCCGATGGCATGCTGACCACGGCGGGGTCGCTGGCGTTGGTGGATTCAAAACCGCGGCAGGACGCCTTCATCGTGCGCAAGCTGCGCGCCAGCGGCGCGCTGATTCTGGCCAAGACCAATCTCAGTGAATGGGCGAATTTCCGTTCCAGCCGTTCGACCTCAGGGTGGAGCGGCCGCGGCGGCCTTACCCTCAATCCCTACGACACGACGCGCAATGCCTGCGGGTCAAGCTCCGGATCGGGTGCCGCCACCGCGGCGGATCTGACCGTGCTGGCCGTGGGCACCGAAACCGATGGCTCAGTCGTCTGTCCCTCGAGCTTCAATGGCCTGGTCGGCATCAAGCCCACCGTGGGATTGGTGTCGCGCTCCGGAATCATCCCGATCAGCGCGAAACAGGATACCGCCGGACCCATGGCGCGCAGCGTGGCGGATGCCGCCACGCTTTTGACGGTGATGGCTGGCTACGATGCGAATGACCCCGCAACGGCGCCCCTGAAAAATGCACCACCGCCGGACTACCGCAAGTTCCTGGATGCCGGGGCACTGAAGGGCAAGCGCATCGGCGTGGTGCGCAAGCTCGCCGGCTTTGACGATGAGGTCGATGTGGTTTTCGAGCGCGCGCTCAAGGTGCTGAAGGCGCAGGGCGCGATCGTGGTGGATCCGGTGGAGCTGCCCAACGCGGACAAGCTGTCCGCGGATGAACTCACCGCGATGCTCTATGAATTCAAGGATGAACTGAACCGCAACCTGGCCGCAAGGGTCGGAACCTCGCCGCGCTCACTTGCTGAACTCATCGCCTGGAACAAGGCGCATGCCGCACAGGAGATGCCCTGGTTTCCCCAGGACATACTGGTGCAGGCGCAGGCCAAGGGGCCTGTGACCGACGCGGCATACATCAAGGCGCGCGAAACCGTGCGACGCCTGGCTGGGCCCGAAGGCATCGATGCAGCGCTGGCGCATGATCACCTCGATGCGCTGGTGGCCCCGACGATGGGCCCTGCGGATGTGAATGACCTGGTGAATGGCGATCACATCCTGGGCGGCGGTATTACATCCCCGCCCGCAATTGCCGGCTATCCGCATATCACGGTGCCGATGGGGCAGGTGCACGGACTTCCGGTCGGTCTGTCATTCGTGGGAACCGCCTTCACCGAGCCGAAGCTGATCGGGATCGCCTATGCCTACGAGCAGGCGAGCCATGCGCGGCGGCCGCCGAAACTGCCCGCGCGTACCGCGCACTAGCGTCGCTCCCCGCTATCTGCTACAGTCCGTAGCATTGAACGGGCAGGTTGTGGGCGGCGACATATCTGTGCGAGGCATGTGGGCACATTGCGCGAGCAGGCTGACGTTACTTGCAATGATGGCGATTGCCTCAAGCCCGATCGCCCGTGCAGGCGATATCCATATTGGAACTCCTTTGATATCTGGGGATGTTTCCAGGTTTGCAGATCGCCAGGAAACCGGGCATTCGAATCTGTCGTCGCAGCAGCTGCAAGCGCTGGCAGCCTGGATGGTACATCACCGGTCCGGGTGGTCCGGAATGGTCACGGCCGCTTCACTGGAACCTTGTGCACTGCAGGTGAATCTGCGTCACAGCGACGGCGCAACGACGTCCATCAGCGTCATCGCTCAGGCCAATGGCGGCCATTACCTTAGAGTCAGCGGTCCGGGTAAATGGGCCTATGAAGCGTTTGGCGGCGTCTTCAGATCCTGGGCGGCCACGCGGCAGGTTTCCGATCAGGAGTTGGTGGCGCTCGCGAACCTGGTCAGCGCTACATGACGATCAGGCCCATTGTCTGGCTCCTGTCACTGTCACTGGCAGCGACGCTATCGTGCCGAGCAGACGCGGCGGTCGCGCCGGCACCTGTCGAGCAAACCATTACCGCACTGAAGAGGACGCCGGACGCCGATTCACTGGCTGCCGCCGGTGTCCTGAGTCTAGCCGATCATCCTGACCAATCATTGCCACTTATCGAGCGCGCCATCGCGGCCTCCCCGATGCGCGCCGATCTCATCTGGCTCGAGACCGAAGTGTGTCTGAAAGAAGGGTCTTGTGATCCTGCGCCAATCGAGCAGCGCTTGCGCGTGGCGGACCCTGTCAATGCAGCCGGTTGGCTTGGCGCACTCGTACGGGCTAAGTCATCGGGCGACGAGCGGGCAACCGAAGCTGCACTTGAAGCAGTCGGCCGTGAGCGGCGGTTTGACATCTATTGGACGCCACTTATTTCGCGACTGAGTGAAGCCGTCATCAAGGGACACAAAATGTCCTCGCAGGAGGCCGTCACGTTGATTGCCGGTTATCTGGCAGCAGCGCCCATTCCGGGTTATGAGGCTGCCACCAAGGCCTGTGAGGGAGATGCCATAAAGCGCGCCGACGTCAATGCCGCATGCCGAGGCGTCGCGCGCGCCTTCCAGGAAGGCGATACCTACCTGACCGAAATGATCGGGGTCGCAATCGCAAAGCGCGTCTGGCCTGAACAATCGCCGGAATGGAAGGCCGCCGCCGCGGAGCACCGCGTGTACGACTACCGATCGAAACTCTGGCTCACGCTCGATGTGGATGACGATGCGCACGCCGCGCGGTACCTGGCGCTGTGCGGGAAATACCGCCGCGAACAGGATCTGTGGTCGGCGCAGATCCTCGCCGCGGGAAAGAACCCGAATCCGCCGGATCCGTGAGCATCGCGGCTCAGCCGCGAATGTATTGTTCGAGTTCTTCGATGGTCTTTTGCTGCTCTTCGAGAACTGCCCGCACCAGGTCACCGATCGAGACCACGCCAATGACGCGCTCAGCCTCGACGACCGGCAGGTGGCGTACGCGCTTCTCCGTTACGATCTGCATGCATTCGCGCACCGTCTGATCAGGCCGCACGGTGAACACCGGGGAACTCATGATCTGGCGCACCGAGGTTTCACTGGACGATCGGCCCTTTAGAATCACCTTGCGAGCGTAGTCACGCTCTGAGACGACCCCCACGAGCTGCTGGGCCTGCATGACGACCAGCGCACCAACGCCATGCTCGGCCATCAGTCGTATCGCTTCGAGCACCGGCGCGTCTGGCTCGACACTGTAGATAGTGCCCCGCTTGTGCTTCAGCAACTGCGCTACCACCGTCACAACGGTCTCCGCCGCCACTTGTGGTGGCCTGCAATCATATCACCGAGGCTTCAAGGCTTGCTGGGACGTTCATGCCGACCTGAGCTGTCTGAACAGGCCCAAGAGATCCAATTCGCCCCAGGATTCACCGATCCGCCCGTCAACGATCCTGTAGATCACGATTCCAGTGAGGGTGACGTGCCGGGCGGTGGGCTTTACTCCCTGAAATTCACCTGTGTGGTTTGCGGTCGTTCTAACCCTGAGCACCACCCTGTCGCCAACGGCCAGGAGATCCTCCACGTTGTATGAGATATTGGAAAAGGCTGCGGCGAAACCGCGTTCCAATTCGATCAGATCCTTGAGGGACTGAGGCGGCTGGCCGCTCAGATGTCCGCAGTAGTCGGGCGCAAAGTACTCAGTGAAGTCCCCGGCAAATCCCTGCTCGCCCATTCTGAGCCATCGCCGGATGAGCGCCTTATTGTCCTGTGTAGTCATTGGCACATTCAGTATCGTGGTCCAAGGGACCCGAGGCAACCGCGCCAGGGCCAGCAGTGAACACTCGTGATGCTTCGCAACACAACTGCCCAGCGCCGGGAAAAAACGGACTCTCGCCGGTTGCCTTCGAGGTTTGACGAGCCCGGCGGCAAGTGCTCTATTGGGCCGACGCCTTTGAAAGGAGAGCGTCGGTACGATGCTCAAGCTAGCTTTAAATCTTGCACTGCCGGCTGCTGGAATTCTGCTCGCCGCTTTAGCACAGCTCGCGCTAACGACAGTCTGGCCCCGAATAAAAATCGTTCACTCTGGCTACGTATCGATCGACAGCTACTTCGTGGTTTTGCTGGCGCTGGGATTGTGCTTTGTTGCCGGCCGCTGGGCGCAACGCAATGCTCCGACCATCGCCGGCGCGGCCTGTGCCGTGGTTGCGCCGCTCGCATGGCTGGGGCTTCTGCTCAGTTCCATGGTGGGTGTCGGCCCGATCACATGGTTCCGGCCGATTGTGCTATTCGTGATATTTACGGCGATGACGCCGCTGATTGGTGTTGCGTTAGGGTGGTTCCTGTCCGCCGCACGACAGGCCCGCCTGGCGCGCGCTCACTCATGAATGAAGCACCATGGCTACCTTTGCCAGCAGCAGCCTCCCCAGGAACGATAGCGGATAGCCCGAGTACTGCGGGACGTCCGTCGCCATGGTCAGCCCGTCGGGCTTGAACTTGGTGCACATGCGCATCTGCACGGGCGGGATATCTCCCGTGCATCGAGCCCGGTACAGGTCAACCCAGTGTTTGCCGTCATCAAAGCTCAGAAGCATGGGCGAATTACAGCAGCTTGCAATCACCCGATTGGTGGCGGAGTCAGCTCTGATTTTGAGATGTCTCAACAGTGAGCCGCCCTTGGGGTACGTTACGCGATCCTTCCGATATGCCAGGTATGCGGTCCCTCCATCCGGCTCCTCGATTGAAACGGCATTGGGTAACGAGCGAATCTGCCGCGCTCCTGTCTGACAATCGTCGCAGTAGCAGATGACGCTGGCAATCGGCGGGCCGACAGCCTCGACAGCGACCTGTCCGCAAACGCAGCACACCGTCGCAGTGGTACGAAGTGGTTTATCCATATGGGTACGATAGGGTGGACGATGCCCAATGTCAGCGGATTTGGCCGCTGACCTGCTGAGCGATACCGCTAGCCGGCGTTCTGCACCAGCTTTGCGCCCAGAGCGACCGGATCCAGGTCGGCGACCTGCTCCTGCAGCGCCCAGGGCGGATCGGCGAGCTGGGTCTTCAGGAAGGCAACGAATTCGCGCACCACCGGGCGGTTCATTTTCATGCGCGGCACCAGCGCCTTGAGCCAATGCAGCTGCAGCGGCGTGTCCTGCAGCAGCGCCACCAGCCGCCCGGAGCGTATGTCATCGGCCGCGAGGTAGCGCGGCAGCGCCGCGATTCCCAGTCCACGACGCGCCATCTCACGCAGCACCCGCGCCTCACTGACATGTACTCGTGAATGCACCTCGACGCTCAAGGGGCCGCCGGCACTTTCAAACACCCAGCTGCTGCTGAACAAGCCGGATGTCAGACAATCGAAGTCCACCAGGTCGGTAGGGTGCTGCGGCGCGACCCGGCCCTCCAGATATTCGGCGCCGCAGCAGACGACGACCTCATAGGGGCACAGCGGCACGTCTATCACATTGGGATAGGACACCTGCAGCGCGCCGATTGCGCAGTCGAAGCCTTCCTCCAATGGATTGACGGTGCGGTCAAGCAGCGACACGTCCAGTGACACGCCCGCATGCAGCTGCAGAAATCTTGAATAGGTGCTGCCGAGGTACTCGCTGGTCAGGGTTGTGGGGGACTTGATGCGCAGCTGGCCTTCGACGCCCTGTTCATCGCTGGCCGTGCCCTTGAACAGGTCATCGAATTCGGCCACCAGCCTGACAAAACGAGGCAGCAATGCCTCGGCTGCGGGGGTGAGCGTCAATCCACGAGTCGAACGCACCACCAGGCGAGTGCCCAGTTCCTGCTCCAGCTGATCGATGCGTTTGGTGACCACCGAGGGCGCCACCTGCAGCTCGCGGGCAACGCTGGAGAAGCTGCGCAAGCGTGCGACGCGCAGAAATGCCCCAAGGTTCAGCAGGCTGTTAACGGTCGTTCCCCCTGCGCAACAGATGCGAAGCCGGTTCAATTCTCTGTATTTGCGAAAGCTGATCACGCTTTGCGCTGCGTTCTACCCGGCTGGCTTCAATGTTACCTTTTTTTACTCTTGCGGCAAGTTCGATCGCAATTCGCAAGATCAAAGAGTCGACCTCAAGTCGCTACAGGGGGCGTTTGCGCATGAAGATTCAAACTATTGGACCTGCTTGGCCGGCGCCGATACGAAGCTTGCTGCTGATCGGCCTGCTGGGCGTCACGACCGTGCCTGTCGCGCTGGCCCAACAGGCGCCGGCGACACCCGCCCCGTCCTCAGATCAGTTGGAGGAGGTCGTCGTGTCAGCGCAGCGCCGCACGGAGAACCTGCAGACGACCCCCATCGCCATCACGGCGATCACGGCCGCCTCCCTCGAAGCACGTGATCTGGACAATATTTCGGATGTGGGTGCCTATGTCCCCAATGCGGTGATTGCGCCGCTTGGCGCAGGCTGGGGCGCGACCATGGCCGCATTCATTCGCGGCGTCGGTCTGGGCGACAACATCCTGTCGTTTGAGCCGGGCGTGCCGATCTACGTGGACGATGTCTACATCGGCCGCCCGCAGGGCTCGATCTTTGACCTGCTGGACCTGGAGCGCGTGGAGATCCTGCGCGGCCCGCAGGGCACCCTGTTCGGCAAGAACGCCGAGGGCGGCACGGTGCGCCTGATTTCAGTCAAGCCGCAGGGTGACAACACCGGTTCGTTGAGCGTGACCTACGGCAAGTTCAATCGTCTCGAAGCGCGTGGCATGGCCGATGTCTCGCTGATCGATGATTTTCTGTATGCACGCTTCTCGTTCTCGAGCAAGAAGGCCGACGGCTACTTCAAGAACCTTGACTATGTCTGCGTCAATGGCGCGGGAAGTCTGGGCAGCATGCAACCGGCCATCGCACCCGGCTCAAACTGCGTGACCAGTACCGAAGGCGATGAGAACGTGCAATCGGGTCGGGCCGCCTTCCGCTTCCTGCTCGGCACCGGATTGGAATTCAATCTGATCACCGACATCACCGTGCAGAACCAGGAAGGTCCGGCCGACAAGTACACGGTCATCGATGGCACCAACGGCCTCAATGCCGGCTGGGGCGCCCTGACCTATGGATATCTTGGCGTGCCGACAGCCGGCCCGGCGGCATACATAGGCAAGCCCATCATCTATGACAGCCGCTTCATCACCAATGGCTTCTACACCGGCTACTCCGAGTACGGCACAGACCCGATCTCGGGTCGCAACGTGCCCAACATCAATGACCTCAACCACTGGGGCGTGTCAGGTACCCTGGACTGGAAATTCTCGGACGATCTGACGTTCAAGGCGGTCACGGCCTTTCGCGAGTTCCGCAATCAGTACGGTCGCGACTCCGACGGCAGCCCGTTGTCGGAGAACTCGACCTATGACGACGCCTTCCACCAGCAGTTCACCGAGGAGGTGACCCTGACCGGCAAGGCCGGCGCCCTCGACTGGACCACCGGCGCCTTCTACTACACGGCGAATGACTCGGATCGCGGCTACGACGTGCTGTATCCGTGCACCGCGCAGAACCCGGATGTGTGCATACACGAGCAGGACGACTATGTGTCGCAGACCACCACCAACTGGGCGCCCTTCGCCCATGGTGTCTGGCATTTCACGGACGCCTTCTCCGTCACCGGGGGTGCCCGCTACACCTCCGACAGGAAGGACGCGACCATCACCATCAACAACTTTGATCCCTATGGTGGACCTTTCGTCAACGTCAACGGCCAGTACGTACCCACCTCGGCCTCGCACACGGACTTCGACGTTTCGCTCAATTACCAGTGGACCCAGGACCTGATGACCTATCTGCGCTACTCCACCGGTTTCAAGGGCGGTGGCTTCAGCCCGCGCCCCGCCGATGCATTGCAGACCGTGCCGTTCCGCCCCGAGTTCCTCAAGACCGCCGAGGTCGGCGCGAAGTCGGAGTTCCTCGATCACACCATCCGCTTCAATACCGACTTCTTCTATTCGCGATACCTGGATCAGCAGACCTTCGCCCAGCAGCTGGATGCGGATGGCGTCAACTGGTTCCGCGAGGAAAATGCCGGCACCGCGCGTATCTGGGGTCTGGAGGGTGAACTGCAGGCCGAACCGCTCCAGGGACTGCACCTGGATGCCTCGTTTGGCTATGTCAACTACCTGCTGCTCTCCAACGGCGGCAACGCGCTGCTGTTCACGGGCAACAACTGCGACGGCCAGACCTGCTACTCGCCGCGCACACCGAAGTTCACCAGTGCGGTGGGGATGCAGTATGCCTTCCCGCTGGCGGGCGGCTCGCTGACGCCACGCCTGGACTGGACCTATCAGTCGAAGATCTACTTCGTCACCAACAATGGCTGCTTCACCGAAACCACCGATGCGGGCTGCGGCACCGGCGCTCAGGGCGGGTATGGGGTGCTCAACGCCCGGCTGACCTGGCAGCCTGCAGGCAAGAAATGGGAGATCGCCGCCTGGGGGCGCAACCTCACCGATAGCGAATACTTCTACGGCAAGCTCAGCCTGATCTCCTTCTTTGGACGTGAGCAGGGCAATCCGGCGCCGCCGCTGGAGTGGGGGCTCACCTTCAAGCGCAGCTTCGACTGATCAGCGCGCGGCGTCGGGCTGCTCGGCGTTGAACATGTCGCGCGACATGCGCCAGGAGCCGTCCGGCTGGCGCCGGTAGATGCGCAGAAAGCTGCCCGCGGTGGTGCGGGCGGCGCCACCGGCCTTCGGCGTTGCAATGACCGTGAAGCTGCCGCGCTGATAGGCCAGGTTGCCATCGATCACGGTCTCCAAAGGGTTCCAGGTCTCGAGGATGTTGAACTGCTGGAAGCCACGGGCATTGGCCGCATCATTGGCCGCCTTGCCCATGACGGGCGGCCTGCCCGGGGCCAGCATGATGTGATCATCATCGGTGAGGGCGCTGAGCGCCGCACCGTCACCACTGTTGATGGCCCTGAGATAGCGCGCGTTGAAGTCGCTGATGGCCGCGAGGTCGGTGGCGTAGGGAACTGATGCCGTCGGTGGCGCGCTGGTGGTGAATACCGGCAGCGGGAAATTGCCCTCGAAGGGTGGCCAGTTCGGCACCGGTCGTTCCGGACCCGGGTAGTACATCGCAGTCCAGATATTGCGGATCTTCCCGTCTTCGATCCAGAACCACTCGCTGAAGGCATTGCGCGGCAAGGTGGCGCCGGCCCTGCGGATGAACACCGCCATGCCCAGAACCACCCCGGCCTCCTCATCGACGAAGCCCACGCGCCGCCCCGCGACATTGGCGAGATTGAAATTGGTCAGTCCGGATACGCAGTCATCGTTGACTCCGCCGCGCCGCCCCGTGACCTTGGTGCCGTTCTCATAGCGGTTGCAGCCCGGATGAGCGCGCACGACCGTACCATCATGGGAGGTGATGCCATCGAAGTAGCTGTTGACGATGGCAATCATGCTCGCACGTGGCAGGCGCTGCGCGGGTGCCAGCACCCGTTCCGGGGGTGGTGTGGCGGTGAGGCCTTGCGGATTCCAGGAGCTGGGCGGCGTTGCCCCGGGCAGCCCCGGATCCCCCTCGCGCGCGATGTACCACTCCGCCTCGGTGATGCTGCGGTTCTCGATGCGCAGGCGGGCGGTCACGATCGCCAGCTGCGCGCCTTCGGCGACGATGCCGTAATAGGCGGCCTGACCGCTGACCGGGTCGAGGTAGCGGCGCTGTACCTGGCCTAATCCCGTGATGCTCTGCCACACGCCCCTGCCCAGGGGGATGTTGATGGCGTTCTCGGTATGGCGGTAGCTCGGCGCGAGTGGCGCGGCGGCGGGATCGTGCCGGATGACGGCCGCCAGATAGCCATTCAGCATGGATTTCAGACAGGGTCGGTCGCACTCGGAGGCGGCGCTGGCCGCGGTTGCGCAGGCCATCCAGAGGAGGAGGACCGACACGGGCGCCAGTGGGGGAGGGGAGCGCAGCATGGCGCAGAGTGTAGCGCAACGGCGGATACCACTGATGCGCGCGCTGCATTAGTCTGAAGTCCAAGGAGGCTCCTATGTACCTGCACACCCGGCTGCTGCTGGGCGTCGCGGCGGTGACCCTGGCGGCACTGCTGCTGAGCGTGCTGATCCCACTGGGATCGGTGCGTCCTGACGTCGCGCGCGAGACCGACTCGACGCTGCAACTGACGACTTTGCTGGTCAAAGTGGAGGACAGCGTGCGCGGCGCCCCGGATGCGTCGCACGCGCTGGCCGCAGCGGCCGCGGCGGTGCGCCAGTCCCAGCCCCTGCGCCATGTCCGCATCACATTGCAGGATGCGGCGGGCCGCGGCGTCGCGGCAACGGCGCTCGATGCCGCTCAGGGCGGATGGCTCGCCGGAGAACTCGCCGACGGCAGCGCTCGGGCGCAGCTGAGCTACCCCCTGAGCTGGTCCGGTGAGCCACTCGGGACGCTGCGGGTGAGCGCCAATCCACGTTCTGAAGTCAGCGAGATCGAGGAGCGGGTCGAGTCGGACGTGATGCTGCTGGTGATGGTGGTTCTGGCCATGGCGGGCGCCGTCTATGTCATGGTCCGGCGCGGTCTGCGGCCGGTGGGACAGATCCAGTTGGCGCTGTCACGGCTGCAGGCCGGAGCACTGGCCACCCGGCTGCCGCATTTTCAGGTGCAGGACCTGGATGACATCTCCGACAGCTTCAATCACTGCGCGCAGGCCCTGCAGTCCGCGGCCGAGCAGCGGCGCACGCTGAACCTGCGGCTGATTGCGGTGGAGGAGGAGGAGCGGCGGCGACTGGCGCGTGAACTTCACGATGAGCTCGGTCAGTCGCTGACGGCCATCAAGGTGGACGCGGCCTACATGGAGCGGGAGGCGCGCGGGGTGCTGCCCTCCGTCGTCAGCTGCGCGCAGGGCGTGGGCCAGGTGATCGACGGTATCATGGCACTCACCCGCAGCATGCTCACCCGACTGCGGCCCCACGAGCTTGAGACGGTGGGGCTGCGGGGCACGCTGCAGGATCTGGTGAGCGGCTGGCAGGCGCGCATGGCGGAACGCTTCAGCTGCGCGCTGGATTTCGAGGGTCCGGTCGACACCTTGTCGCCGGATCTGAATATCACCCTGTACCGACTGATCCAGGAGTGCCTGACCAATGCGGTGCGGCATTCGCGGGCGCGGCGCATCGCCATCCGGATCCAGGTCAGCGCCGATCAGGTCCAACTGCGCGTCGAGGAGTCCGAGGTGGCCCCAGGAACCGTGGCGGATTCGGCCGGTGGCACCGGGCTGGACGGCATGCGCGAGCGGGTTGCGGCACAAGGCGGGGAGCTACAGCTACTATGGCAACCCACGGGCGGCATGCTGCTGACCGCATGGATGCCAACGGGAGCGGTGGATGGGCGCTGAGGTACGCATCGTGCTGGTCGATGACCATGCCGTGGTGCGCGCAGGGTATCGGCGCTTTCTCGAACAGGAGCCCGGGTATTCGGTGATCGCGGAAGCCGCATCGGGTGAGGAGGCCTATGCGCTGCTGCAGCGTGTTTCCCCGGACATCGTGCTGCTGGACCTGAGCATGCCGGGGCTGGGCGGATTGTCGAGCCTGCGCCGCTTCAAGCTGCGCTGGCCGCTGCTGCCGATCCTGGTGTTCAGCATGCACGACACCGCCGCGTTCGCCACCCAGGCGCTGCGCGCCGGCGCCAATGGCTATGTCAGCAAGGGCAGCGATCCGCAGCTGATGGTGGAGTCGGTGCGCAAAGTGCTGGCCGGCGAGGTGGCGCTCAGTCCGGATATTCGCCAGCGCCTCGAACGCATCGCCGCGGACATACGCGCGTCCCCCACACTGGGGCTGTCGGTGCGCGAGTTTGATATATTCCGCATGATCGCCAGCGGCAAGAATCACGACGACATCGCGCAGCTGTTGAATCTCAGTGTCAAGACGGTGGCCAACAATCACTCAAACATCCGGCAGAAGCTGGGTGTGACCACGGACATCGAGCTGCTCGATGTCGCCCTGGAATGCGGCGCCGTCGAAGGCTTTCCGTCGCAGGTATGAGCAGCAGGAGAGCGCAAGCATGTGGCGATCGGTAGCGGCAGTGTGTGTAGGCGGCACGGTGGGCTGCCTGCTGCGGTGGGTCCTGGGCCTGTGGCTGAACTCTCAGCCCACCGCCGTGCCCATGGGGACGCTGGCGGCCAATCTGATCGGCGGCTATATCGTCGGCGTTGCCGTGGCCTTCTTTGCCCTCAACAAAACCCTGGAGCCGGCATGGCGAGTTCTGGTGATCACCGGCTTTTGCGGGGGACTGACCACCTTCTCCAGCTTCTCGGCCGAGGTGGTGCTGCTGCTGCGCCAGGACCGGGTGATGTGGGCGATGCTGACGTTGTGCCTGAATCTGTTCGGGTCGCTGCTGCTGACATTTGGCGGCATTGCAACAGTTCTGCGTTTCAAAGGCGGCACCAGCGGATAGCATAAGCACATAGTCAATTGATATGAGGCGCGACTGATTTGTCACTTCGCGCCGGCTAGACTGCCTCCAACAAGGAAAATAGAGGGGGACTGTCATGGCCGAAATCGCCACTACCGGACCGCTGCCCACAGTGGGCCCGCTGACCGGTCCAAACAACCGCGAGGATTGGTGGGCCGTCGCCGTCGGCATCGGGCTGATTACGCTCGCCGTGGCATTGTTCGCCTCCGGCGGCAGCATCAAATGGATCGCGATCGCGCCGCAAAAATGGAGCCACCTGAGCGATGCCGGCACTCAGCTGCGGGCGCACTGGCTGCAGTTCCTGGCGCTGTTCGCCTTGTGGGCGGGAGTGTTCACGGCGGCCGCGAGCGCGCTCGGCTATCGCGCGCGCGACTTCCTCGGCGCATTCGTGCTGCTCTACATCGTTTCCTTGCTGCTCTATTTCCTCGGGCTGTGGGATCAGTCTTCCAGGTACAGCCTGGAGCCGCCGCTGGTGGGCCTGGTACTGGGTCTGCTGATCGCCAATACCGTGGGCGTGCCGCGCTGGGCGAATGCCGGATTGCGCGTGGAACTGTTCATCAAGATCGGCATTGTGCTGCTGGGCACCGGCTTGCCTCTGACACTGATCGCATGGGCCGGTCCGGTGGCGTTGGTCCAGGCGGCCATCGTCTCGCTGGTGACGTTCGGCGTCATTTATTTCATCGCCACGCGCCTGGGACTGGATAAGCGCCTGGCGGCGGTACTGGGCACCGGCGGGGCGGTGTGCGGCGTATCGGCCTCCATCGCCATCACCGGCGCGGTGGGTGCCAAAAAGGAACATTCCTCGGTCGCGATCTCCCTGGTGGTGTTCTGGGCCATCGTGCTGATTTTCGTGCTGCCGCTGGCGGCGCGCAGCCTGGGGCTGGCCGCGGGGGTTGCGGGCGCCTGGATCGGCACCTCGGAACTGGCCGACGCCACGGGGCTCGCCGCCGCCCAGGCCTACGGTGGTTTCGCCGGCAAGGTCGCAGGAATCGCCGGCAACCCCGACGACGCCGTCAATGCCTTCACCCTCATGAAGGTCATCGGCCGCGACATCTGGATCGGGGTGTGGTGCTTCGTGCTGTCGATTATCGCGGTCACGCGCTGGCAGTCACAGGGCGCGCAGAAAGCCAGCGTGGCGCAGATCTGGCAACGCTTCCCGAAATTCGTCATCGGGTTCCTGCTGGCCTCGCTGATCATCACGCTGGTATCCCACGGCTACAGCTATGCGGACTACAAGCAGAAGGTACTGCCCTCGCTGGTGACTCCATTGCAGTCATTGCGCGTGTGGGCATTCACCTTCACGTTTCTGAGCATTGGCTTGACGACCAAGGTCCGGGACTTCGCCGCCGTGGGCGCCAGGCCCTTCTACGCCTTCACCGCCGGTGTCATCGTCAATGTCATCCTGGGATTCGTGCTGTCGACGCAGGTCTTCGTCGAGTTCTGGACCAGGCTGGGGCAGTAGCTCAATCCTCGCGAAAGGCATCCGTGACGGATTGCAGAATCGCCTTTACGTCCTCGATGGCGCGCGGCGCATCGCCCGCGCGCAGCGATCGCATCAGGCACATGTGCAGGGCCACCATGGGGGCGAGGCCGCCGCCGACCGCGGCCCGGCGGCGCAGGGCGATGCGGCCGCGGACTTCCCAGTGCAGCGAGTCCCAAAGCTTCAGGAAGGTGCCATTGCCGCCCATTTCCACCAGGGTGCGGTGAAATTCCAGGGCGCCATCGATGTATTGCTCGGAGTCCCCGCGGCCGACGCCCTCGGACATGCTGGCGATGCACGACTGCAGCTTCTCCAGCGCGGCCGGTGTCAGCGGCAGACCGCGCTCGATCGAGCGCACTTCCATCATCAGCCGCAGCTCATAGGACTCGCGCATCTCCACCGAGTCGGCGCCGCGCACGCGCGTGCCGCGGTAGCGCTCGGAGCTCACCAGGCCGGTGCCCTCCAGTTCGCGCAGCGCCTCGCGGATCGGGGCCTGGCTGACATTGAACTCGCGCGCCAGCGACAGCTCCTTGAGCTGAAGGCCCGCCGGATAGGTGCCATCGAGGATGCGTGCCACCAGCACATCGCGGATCCGGTCGCGCATGCACAGACGTTTCAGAGCGGTATCCATTACAGCACCGGTGAATTCAGGCGAGCGGGAGTGGCCGTCCAGCCCCCGCCCAGTGCCTGGACCAGTGATACCGCCGCATTCAGCCGCGCCGCCTGGGAAGCGAGCGCTGCGCTCTGGGCCGCGAGCGCCGCGGTGTGCGTCGTGGTGACCTCGATGTAGTCGGCGACGCCGGCCGCGTAGCGTTCGTCGGCGTGATAGGCGGCGCTTTGGGCGGCCTTGGCCGAGGCGGCATCCGCGGCCTGCTGTTCGCTGAGCCGGCGCACCGCAACCAGGCCATCCTCCACTTCCTGGTAGGCGGTGAGCGCGGTCTTGCGATAGTCGGCAACCGACTCGTCATAGACGGCGCGTGCCTGGGCGTTCAGGGCGCGCCGGCCGCCGACATCCAGCAGCGGCAACTGGCCGCCCGGACCCACCGACCAGAAACGGCTGGGTGCCCCGATCCAGTTGGCCGCTGAAACACTCTCGAAACCGGCCGCCGCGGCCTGCAGCGAAAACACCGGAAACCACGCCGCGCGGGCCACACCGATTCCGGCGTTGGCGGCCGCGACTTCACGCTCGGCGCTGGCAACATCCGGACGACGTTCCAGCAGTACCGAAGGCAGTGCAACGCTGATCGCCGGCGGCTCGGCGGCCAGCGGCGCCGGCGGCAGAGTGAAGGCCGACGGGGGCAGGCCCAGCAGTACCGCAATCGCATGTTCCAGGCGCGCGCGCTGCAGACGGGTTGCCGCCAGTTGCGAGCGCGCGTTCTGCCGCAGCGTGTCCGCCTGGTCGACATCGGTGGCTGCCGCGACCCCGGTGTCGTAGCGGCGTCGGGTCTGTTCCCAGGCGGTGTCGAACTGCGCCACCGAATCCTCCAGCAGCCGCACGGTCGCATCATCACCGCGCAGGGTGAAGTAGTCCGTGGCCAGTTCGGCCTGCAGCGTCAGATCGAGGGCGGCGAGATCGGCGGCGCTACCCTGGGCGCGCGCATTCGCAGCCGCGGTGGTGTTGCGCAGGCGGCCGAACAGATCGATCTGCCAGGCCACATCGAGCGAGGCGATGAAGTCATTGCCGGTCTTGCCGGGGGCGAGGATGTCCGGGCCGTTGAGCGAGGTGCGACCGCGGATTGCCGATGCATCCAGGTTCAGCTGCGGATACTGCTGGGAGCGGGCCTGCCCGGCGAGCGCCCGGGACTGCTCGAAACGCGCGAACGCGGCGCGCAGATCCAGGTTGCCCGCGCGCAATTGCTGCTGCAGTTCGTTGAGCTTCGGATCACCGAATGCCTGCCACCAGTCCGGACGCGGCTGATCATCGGCAGGTGCCGCCGGCGCCCACTCCCCCGCCTCCTTGTACTGGGTGACCTCGTGGTCAAGCTTCGGCGCAACATAGGGGGGCGCGAGCGAGCAGGCACTGAGCAGTGCCGCGAATGCGCCGACGGTGACCAGCTGCTTCACGATCAGGCACCTGCCGCGGGCTTGGTGCCCAGGCGCACCTGGGCGTGATCCAGCAGCGAATCCGGGGGGCTGAGGATCACCACATCGTTGGGCGTCAGTCCATTGACCACCTCGATCGCCGCGCCATAGTCGCGGCCGATGATGATGGTCTTGAGCAGTACGTGACCGGTGGCATCAACGGTCGCCACGTGGATGCCATCGCTGCGGAACAGCAGCGTGTTGGCCGGCAGCTGCAGTGACACCCCCAGCGCGCCCGGCGGCACCTTGAAGTGCACATCGGCGTAGGCACCGGGCAGCAGGGCGCCACTGGCATTGTCGACCTTCAACTGCACCAGCAGGGTGTTGGTGGTCGGATCGATGGCATTGGCGGTGGAATCCATGCGGGCGCTGTAGCTCATCCCCGGATGGTCCGGGAAGCTCACCTGCGCCGTGGTCTGCGCGCCCATCTGCGGCGCAAAGGCCTGCGGCACCCGCACATACAGCCGCAGCTGGCGTTCGTCGCTGATGCGGAAAAGTTCCGGCCCAGTGCCGCCGCCGGCGGCGATCAGCCGGCCGACGTCGGTCTCGCGGGCCGTGATGACCCCGTCGAACGGCGCCACGATGCGCTGAAAGCCGTTGAGGTCGCGCAGCCGCTGCAGGTTGGCGCGTGCCGATTGCAGCTGTGCCTTGCTGGCATCCGCGAGGCTGGTCTTCTCATCCGCGTCCTGGCGCGACACCGAATCGGTCTTGCGCAGCGACTCCCAGCGCTCCGCGGTGACACTGGCGATCTTGGCGTTCGCCTCGGCGGTGGCGACATCGGCTTCGGCCTGGCTCAGCTGCTGCTGGACTTCGGGCGTATCGATCTCGGCCAGGAGCTGCCCGGCCTTGACGCGCGTGCCGATGTCCACCAGCCAGCGCTTCAGGTAGCCGCTGGTGCGGGCGTAGATCGGCGCGTCGATGTTGGCCTGCACCGTTCCTGGCAGTACCAGCTCGCTTCCCGTCGGATCGGTGGGCTTCGGATGCGTCGTGTTCACCGTGACGATGGCGGCATCCTCGGTCGCGCTGGCCAGTTTCGCCGCGGCCCGATGCGCCGAGATGATGTTCCAGGCAATGAAGCACAGCGCCGCCACGGCGATCACCAGGCCGACGCGGGCCAGCCCTTGCATGTGAATCCGGGTCTGGGGGGAGTTGGAGGGGTGCATAGTGGAGTCCGTTTTCGGTTCGGTGACTTCAGGCGTGTGAAGGAGAGTGCGCATGCGCCGGCTCGGGGGCGCGCCGCCGGCCATGCAGAGCGGTAAACACCACGGGCACGAACAGCAGCGTGGCGACGGTCGCCAGCAGCAGTCCGCCGATCACGGCGCGGCCCAGCGGGGCGTTCTGTTCGCCGCCTTCGCCCATCCCCAAGGACATGGGCAGCATGCCGATCATCATGGCGAGCGCGGTCATCAGCACCGGCCGGAAGCGGGTGAAGCCCGCATCCAGCGCCGCCTCCAGGGCCGAGGCACCCTGGTTCATGCGATCGCGCGCGAAGCTCACCACCAGGATGCTGTTGGCGGTGGCCACACCCATGCACATGATGGCGCCGGTCAGTGCCGGCACGGAGAGCGTGGTGCCGGTGATCAGCAGCATCCAGGCGATACCGGCCAGCGCTGCGGGCAGCGCGGTGATGATGATGAAGGGGTCCATCCAGGATTGGAAGTTGATGACGATGAGCAGGTAGACCAGCAGGATCGCACCCACCACGCCGATCGCCAGACCCGTATAGGAGCCGATCATGGTCTGCACCTGGCCGCGCAGCACGATGTGGGTCGCCTTGGGCAGCTTGGCATCGAACGCTGCAATCCTGGCGTTGATGTCATCGGCCACCGACCCCAGGTCGCGGTCCTGCACATCGCCGTAGATGTCGATGAGATTCTGGGTGTCATAGTGGTATACGACCGCCGGAGTGGTGCCGCGGGTAATGGTGGCGACACCGCCGAGAATCTGCGGTGTCGCACCGGAGGTCACCGGAACATTGCGCAGGTCATCCAGCGAGGTCATGCGGTACTGCGGGGTCTGCGCCACCAGGGGGTACTGCAGGCCGTTCTCCGGGTTCAACCAGAAGGAGGGCGCGATCTGGCTGCTGCCGGACAGGGTGAGCAGCAGGTTGTTGGCCACGTCGTGCTGGGTGATGCCCAGCTGCTGGGCGCGGCTGCGATCGGTGTTCACGCGCAGCTCCGGCAGATCATCCGGTTCCTCGATGCGGGCATCGACCAGGCCGGGAATATGGCGCACCGATTCCAGCAGTTCATTGGCCACGTCCCGGTTCTTCGGGCTTGGGCCGACGATCTGAATGTCGATGGGCGCGGGGATGCCGAAGTTCAGGATCTGGCTGACGATGTCGGCGGGCAGGAAGGCAAAGTTCGCGCCCGGGAATTGCTGGGGCAGCTCGCGGCGCAGGATGTGCACGTACTTCGAGGTCGGCGCATGGCCCGGCTTGAGCGATATCAGCACGTCCGCATCCGAACTGCCGACGGTACCCGAGGTGCTGTAGGTGACATTGATGCTCGAGACCGCCAGCCCGATGTTGTCGACCACGCTGCTGATCTGATCGGCGGGAATGACCTGGCGTACCGCATCCTCGACATGATCGACCAGACCCGCGGTGTCCTCCACCCGAAAGCCCGTCGGCCCGCGCACATGCAGCTTGATCTGTCCGGCATCCACTTCGGGAAAGAAATTCCGGCCCAGGAAGGGGTAGATGATCATCGAGGCGAATGCCACGGCCAGAAATCCGATCATGAAGGGGCGGCCATTCGCCAGCGCCAGCTTCAGCAGATCGTGATAGCGCGCGCGCAGCGCCTCGAAGCGGGTCTCAAAGCGCCGCTGGAAACGCTGCCAGGCATTCGGATTGGCCAGCGCCGCCTTCTCCGCGGCGGCGGTGCGCAGCCAGTACATGCACAGCGTCGGCACCAGCGTCCGGGACAGGATATAGGAGGTCAGCATCGCGAACACCACCGCCTCGGCCAGCGGCACGAACAGGTAGCGCGCCACGCCGGTCAGCAGGAACATCGGCACGAACACGATGCAGATCGACAGCGTGGAGACCAGGGCCGGCACCGTGATCTGCCGCGAGCCTTCGAGAATGGCAGGCGTCACGTCCATGCCCTCCTCGAGGTGACGGTTGATGTTCTCGATGGTCACGGTGGCATCGTCGACCAGGATGCCCACCGCCAGCGCCAGGCCGCCGAGGGTCATGAGGTTGATGGTCTCGCCCGTCGCCCCCAGCAGGATGATGGAGGAGAGGATGGACAGCGGGATCGAGATTGCGATGATGAGCGTGCTGCGCCAGCTGCCCAGGAACAGCAGCACCATCAGCGCAGTCAGGGCCGCGGCGATCAGCGCTTCGGTGACGACGCCGCGGATGGCGGCGCGCACGAACACGGACTGATCGCCGGTGGCCGCGATGGATGCGCCATCGGGTATCAGCTCGCGCACCCGGGGCAGCCGGTCCTTGATGGTATTGACGATGGTGAGCGTGGAGGCCGAGCCGGTCTTCTGGATGGACATCAGCACCGCGCGCCGGCCGTCAACGCGTACCACGTTGGTCTGCGGCGGATGCCCGTCGTGCACGAAGGCCACATCGCGCAGGTAGGTGACGGACCCATCGCGGCTGCGTATCGGCAGGTCGTTCAGCGCTGCGATGCTCGTGGGGCTGGCATTGAGCCGCACGTTGTATTCGGTGGCGCCGATCTTCTCGGTGCCCGCCGGAATGATCAGCGACTGGTTGGCGATGGTGTTGTTCACGTCCATCGGCGTCAGGCCCTGGGCGCGCAGCGCATCGGGCCGCAGATCGATCTGCACCTGGCGCGTGGCGCCGCCGAACGGATAGGGAATGGACACGCCGGCGATGGTGGCAATCTGCGAGCGCAGCACCTGGTTGCCGAAGTCAAACAGCTGCGCCTCGGTGAGCTTGTCGCTGGACATGGCCAGCTGCAGGATCGGGACGCTGGAGGCGTTGTACTTCAGGATCAGCGGTGGCTGCGCGCCGGGCGGCATGTTGCGCAGCGCGGTCTGGCCATAGGCCGTGACCTGGGACATGGCGAGGTCGATGTTCACCCCGGGCTGGAAGAACAGCTTGATGACCGCCATGCCCGGGTAGCTCTCGGACTCGACATGTTCGATGTCATTGACGATGGTGGTGGCGTAGCGCTCCAGCTGCGCGGTGATACGCCCGGACATGTCATCCGGCGACATACCCGTGTAATTGAAATTCACTGCAATGATGGGTATGGCAATGTCCGGGAAGATGTCCACCGGCATGCCCGGCCGCAGCGGCGTGCCAAACAGCGTCAGGCCACCGAGCAAGGGGAGCAGGAGTGCCAGAACAATGAAGGTGTAGGGGCGCTTCAGCGCCACCTCAACGATCCACATGGGTGAGTCCAGTCGTCAGAATCGATTATCGATAATCTACAACAATTTCCTTACGAGGCAATTACCGATCATTAATCTGCACGAACGGGCGATGAGCTTTGGAGCAATAGGCTGATTTTGATGAAGAAAATCCTGATCCTGAGTTTCGCCCTATACGCAACCTTGAGCGTGGCCGCAAATCCGCCACCGCCCGTGGCGTGGCCTCCCCCGCAAGCCATGGTCAGCTGGCAGGACCCTCAGGCAGCGCCGGCGCTGGCCAGGGCGGTGACCGTACAGGTGCTGACCTTCAATGATTTTCACGGCAACCTGCAAACCCCGGCGGCACCGGATGGGCTGCGGCCCGCCGGTGGTGCCGCGGTGCTGGCGGCCTATCTGAATGCGCGACGCGCCCGCGATCCGCAAGGGACGCTGATCATCCATGCCGGGGATCTGCTGGGCGCCAGTCCCCCCATCACCCGATTGCTGCAGAATGAACCGGCCATTCAGTTCCTGAATCTGCTCGCCGGCGACCAATGCCCTTACGGGGCAGCGACCCACTTCTACTCAGCGGCGAGCTGGCGCGAACACCCCGATCCCTGCCCGCTCATCGGCACTCCGGGCAATCACGAATTCGATGCCGGCCCCGAAGAGCTGCTGCGGCTGCTCAATGGCGGCAACGCCAAGGCCGGTCCCTTTCTGCAGGACCCCTGGCGCGGAAGCCGGGTGCCGTATGTGTGCGCCAATGTCCTCGACCGGCGCACCGGACATACGCTGCTGCCGCCCTATGCCGTGGTCGTGATCCACGGGGTGCCGATCGGAGTCATCGGCGCGGTACTGAAGGAAACCCCGACCATGGTGCCGGCCTGGGCGACGGCGGATCTGCAGTTCACGGATGAGGCCGCGGCGATCAATGCCGCCACGCGCGAACTGCACGCGCAGGGGGTGCACACGGTGCTGGTGACCATTCACCAGGGCGTGGTGCCGACGCCTTCAGGCCCGGGATTCGCCTGGCATGGACCCCTGCTGCGCATCGTCTCGCAGCTTGATCCGGGCATCGATGTGGTGATCTCGGGGCATACCCACAACTTCACCAATGCATTGTGGCCCGACCATGCGGGCCACCCGGTGCTGGTGGTGCAGGACTTCTCCTATGGCGTGGCTTTCGGGGATCTGACCCTGAAACTGGATCCGGACAGCGGCCGGGTGCTCGCAAAGTCCGCCCGGGTATTGCCGGCCTGGGCCGACGCGGGTGCCGGCCTGCACCCGGATCCTGGCGTGACCCGACTCACGCAGCAGGCGGTGGCCGCGGTGGGTCCGCGGGTGGCGCGGGTGGTCGCACGCAGCGACCTGGCGCTCACGCGGCGCATGTCAGCGGCGGGCGAGTCGGTGCTCGGCGATTTCGTCGCCGACGCCCAGCGTGCAGCCGTGCACGCCGACATCGGCTTGATGAATGCCGGTGGCCTGCGCGCGGACCTCTTGCCCGGAACCATCACGTGGGGGGACATCCTCACCGTGCATCCCTTCGGCAATCGCATCCTGGCGCTGAACATGACGGGCGCGCAGCTGCTGCGAACGCTGGAGGAGCAGTGGCCGGCGGACCCGTCCGCCATACCTCAGATTCTGAAGACCTCCGGCCTGTACTACCAGTGGGACCCGGCTCAGCCCACCGGTTCGCATGTGGTGCGCGCCTGCGACGCGCAGCGGCGCCCGCTGCGCGCCACGGCGCTGTACCGCGTCGCCGTCAATGACTTCCTGGTCGGCGGTGGCGACAATTTCAAAAGCTTCGGCGGTTTGCCGGTGGCTCAGCTCGGACCGCTGGATGCCGAGGCACTGGAGAGTTACCTGAAGACCCTGCACGGGCCGATCGTTGCGCCCGCGGGTCCACGCATCTTTGTGAGCGGAGGTCCGGCGCTGCAGTGTCGCGCCGCCGACTCTCAGGCCACGTCCTCGCCGTAATCGCGATCGGGATAGTCCGTGGCGCCCTGCTTCCAGTAGCCGCGCGTGGTGACCCACTCGCGCGCCAGTGCACGCTCCACCAGCAGGTGGCGGCGGATGCGGCGCATGGCATCGGCCTCGCAGGCGACATAGACGGCGCCGGTGCCCGCCGGTTGCTGGAAGGCGGCGACCGCGGCCGCCAGCTCGATTCCAGCCGGTCCGGCGTTGCCGTGGTCCAGCAGCGGCTGCGCGCGGTGCAGCCAGCGCAGGCTGACATTGGGGCGCGCCGGTGCGATGGCGAACTCATCCGCCGCAGCGTCGACTTCCACCAGCACCTGGGTGCGCACCGTGTCGGGTACCACATCAAGAATGGTGGCGATCGCCGGAATCGCCGATTCGTCCCCGCCGAGCAGCAGCCACTGCGCCTGCGGGTCGAGCGCATAGCAGCGTCCCGGACCTGCGATGATCATGGATTGACCGACTTCGGCCTGCGCCGCCCAGCTGGCGGCGGGCCCGGTCCCGTGCAACACGAAGTCCACCGTCAACTCGAGCCGCTGTGCATCGAAGTGACGCGGCGTGTAGGTGCGCGAGAGGGGACGGGAGTCCGGATCGGCGTCGGGTGCGCCCATGATGAGTTTGATATGCGCCGCCGGACCATTCCAGTTGAAGGCCGCCAGTGCCGGTCCGCCAAAGACGATGCGGACCATGCGCGGCGTCAGGCGCTGCACGCGCAGCACGGTGGCGGGGTGGCGCGGCTTGCGGGGCGCGTTCACGGTACCCTGGCGGTGGGTGGCAGCACGGCGCCGGGTGCGTGGCTGCCGGCCGGTGGCACCGGGGCCGCGTCGGCCCAGATGCGGGCCGTGTCGATCTTGCCGGTGAGCAGCAGGGTGCCGTGCAGATTGGTACCGTCCATGGCGAAGACATCATAGAGCGCATCGAAGGAGCGGGCATTGCCGCTGCGGGCGCTGAGCTGCTGCAGAGCATCCTGGTGCGTGATGCTCTCGGCCGTATGCATGACCGCCACATCGCGGGTGCCCGAGATGATCATGATCTGGTTGCCGGAGGGCCCGGCGAAAGTCGCGAAGTAGCCGTAGTCGTGATAGGTCTGCTCGCCGGGCACCGGCATGGCCGCCTGGCTGATATAGCGCTTGCCCGAAGCCCGATCGATCAGCACGTCGAAGGACTCGCCCACATCGAAGCGTGAGCCGCTGAACACCAGGTCGCTGAGCATGCCCATGCCGCTCAGGTACCCGATGTAAATGACATCCGAGGACTTGAGCATGGTGGGCGTGACGTCCGAGGCCATCACCACGCGGGTGCGCGCGGCCGCTCCCGCCAGCAGCGGCATCATGTCCTTGAGCGCATAGGCCGCCGAGGTCGGCAGGTAATTCAACTGCATGTCCTGGTAACGATCGGCGAGTTCCGGATGCAGCTTCAGGTACTGGTCCAGATCGGCCGGGGAGTTGATGGAGAACTCACGCACCAGGCGCTGCACCTCCATGTTCCGATCGGTCTCGGCAAAGATGTAGTAGTCCCCCAGCACCACCAGCAGCGGCCGGTCCGAGTTGAGCAGGCGCGTCCACAGCGGATTGTGGAGCACCGGGTCGGCATTGCCCGAAGGCGGGTGCCAGAACCAGGCACCGAGGCACAGCAGGTTGATGAGCAGGGAGGCCGCCAGCACCGGCCACAGCCAGCGCCGTGGGCGGCCGGGCGCTGGCGGCAGCCCGGGTTCGCGCACTTCACGGGACGCTTCGGGGAGCGCTGCAGGGCCTGCGGGGCGCTCAGCGGCGGGATCTTCGATCACGAACCGGTACGCGCCCTTGGGGATGGTCAGTCGATTCGGTTCGCCTCGACCTGCGCCCGAGTAGTATTCTTCGAGCTTGCGGCGCAGCTTGTGGACGTAAACCCGAACCATAGCGTCCTGGGCGACATCGAAATCCATGTCCTTGCCGAAGACCTCGATGGCGACTTCCGTCTCCTTCGGGGCACGGCCGGTTGCGGAACATTCAATCAGGAAATCAAACAGCTTCTGAATGAGCTGCGAGCGACCCAGCGCATCGGTGGCGCGGATCCGGGCGGCCAGCACCTGCAATGATTCGGGCTCGGACATGGGATGGGATGGATGTGGCGCGGGCGGCGATGCTAGCACGATTTGTTAACGTTAAATAACGCAATCAGAAACAGTGATTTAGCTGACTATCACGGGTGTTGGGGCGCACCATGTACCCGGTCGGCGTCTCTTGGGAGAGGGGTAGATGATCCGAGAATTCTGCAGGTGGCTGGCCGCCACCGCATTGAGCGAGCATATCCAGGACATTTTCTGGGTGATTCCGACAGTGCAGATCGTGCATATCGTCTCGATCGCCATCGTGATGACGTCCATGGCCATGCTGGATCTGCGCCTGGTGGGCATCGCCGGGCGCCGCCAGAGCCTGCCCGACATGGCGCACCGGTTCCTGCCCTGGGTGTGGACGGCGCTGGTGGTGCTGCTGTGCTCCGGAAGCATCCTCATCATCGGGGAGCCCGGCCGTGATCTTCTGAACAAGGTGTTCTGGCTGAAGATGTCGCTGCTGGCCGCGGGCGTGGTGCTGACCTTTACGTTCCAGTTTATGTTGCGTCGCAACAAAACCTTCTGGGATCGCAATCGGGCGGCAGCCATCGCGCTGGGCTCGGTGTCGCTGCTGATCTGGATCGGGATCATCGGTTGCGGGCGCTGGATCGCCTATGTCGAGCATGGTTGAGCAGACAGGGGCGCGGTAGACATGATCAAGCAAATACTGCAGGCGATGGAGGCGACCCCCTGGGGCACGGCCGTTCGCGAGAACACCTGGCTGTTCCCCACCATCGAATCGATTCACGTGCTGTCGCTGGTGCTGGTGGTCGGATCCATCATGGTGGTCGACCTGCGGCTGCTGAACCTGGCCTCGCGGCAGCGCTCGGTGAAGGAACTGACCGATGACGTGCTGCCCTGGACCTGGATTGCCTTCATCTGCGCGGCCATCACCGGCACGCTGCTGTTCAGCTCTTCGGCGGTGCGTTATTCGGGGATCTGGCAGTTCGAGGCCAAGATGTGCATGTTGGTGCTGGCCGCCATCAACATGGGCATCTTTCACCTGGGTGCCTTCCGTTCCGTCGCGCAATGGGACAAGGCGCCGGTTCGGCCGCCCCTGGCGGCCCGGCTTGCCGGGGGCATTTCGCTGGGCATCTGGGTGGTCATCGTCGCGCTGGGTCGCTGGATCGGCTTCGCCTGAACTGAAGCTGCGCGGGTTGGCGCCCCAAGGCTTGCCAGGGCGCGCCCAGGTGCGATTACATGGAGTCAGGCGAGAGGGGGGCGAGGGTGCAATACGTTGTCAGGTGCATCACCGGGTTGCTGAGCGTGTCCACGCTGCTGGTCATGGGATCGGCCGTGGCGGCCGAAGCGCCCGCATCCAGACCCGACCTGAGCGGTGTATGGGAAGTCACCATGGGTGTGCGTACCCGGCCCGGACCGGGGATGCCCGAACAGCCTGCGCTGACCCCCGACTATGCGCAGAAGCTCGCGGACTTCAAGGCCGCCCAGGCGCGCGGCGAGAATCAGGAAACGCCCCAGGCCAACTGCGTACCGCCGGGCATGCCCGGCATCATGAACCAGCCCTATCCCATGGAACTGCTGTTCACGCCGGGCAAGGTCACCATCGTGATCGAGGCCTACAGTCAGACGCGGCGCATTTTCATGGACGGCCGCAAGCATCCGGATGATCCGGACCTCACCTACAACGGCCACTCCATCGGCCATTGGGAAGGGGACACGCTGGTGGTGGACTCGGTCGGCTTCACGCCGGACACCGCCCTGGGTCCCAGCCAGGGATACCGCCACAGCGACCAGATGCACATCGTCGAGCGTTTCCGCCTCACCGCTGCCGACACCATGGAAGTCGTGACGACCATCGATGACCCCAAGGCCCTCAGCAAACCCGTTACCGCGACCAAGGTGCTCAAGCGCCATCCTGACTGGGATATCGCCGAGTACATCTGCGAACAGAACAACCGCAACCTGTCCGACGACAAGGGCAAGGCCGGCATCATCCTCAACCATTGAGGCAATCATGAAACCCAACGCGATCCGTCTGCGCACCGGCGCACTGTGGCTGACCCTGGCGGCATTGCCCTCGGCGGTGCTGGCGCATCACTCCTACGCCATGTTCGACATGTCCCAGACCCTGACTCTGCAGGGCACGATCCGTGACTTCCAGTGGACCAATCCGCACAGCTGGATCTGGATTGATGTCCCGGATGCCAAGGGGGCGGCCGAGCAGTGGGGCATCGAGGGCATGAGCCCCAATTATCTCGCGCGCCGCGGCTGGAACAAACACACGCTCAAACCCGGTGACAAGGTCAGCATGCTGATCCATCCGCTCAAGGGCGCCGAACACGGCGGCAGCTTCATGAGCGTGACATTGGCCGATGGCAGCGTGATGCGCCAAAGCGGCGGGCCGCCGCCGCCGGCCTCCTCGGCGCCCTGATATGCCGCTGACGGCCATGGAGCACTACCTGGTGCTCACCTCGGACCTGGATGCCACGCGCGACTTCTACCAGGACGCGCTGGGCATGAGCCAGGGCTTCCGGCCGCAACTTGGGTTTCCCGGCTACTGGATGTACCTGGGTTCCACACCCGTGATCCATATCGCCGAGTGGGTCAGCTATACCGCCCACTCCACCGGCAAGGACATTCCGGTGACGGCGCCGGCCGCGAGCACCGGGGCCTTCGATCACGTCGCCTTCAATGCCGAGGACTTCGAGGCCGTGGTGGCACGCCTGGCCCGCCATGGGGTGACCCCGGCGCGCAACCTGGTGTCCAAATCCGGCATGCGGCAGCTGTTCGTGTTCGATCCGAACGGCGTGAAGCTTGAAATCAATTTCCGAAATCAATAAGCATTGTTGGGGGGGATCATGAACAGTATGCGCAAGTTCAAGTGCCTGGCGGCGCTGCTGCTGCTGGCCGGCGCAAGCAGCGCGCAGGCGGCGCAGTGCGATCGGGGCTGCCTGGAAGGTTTCGTCGACCGCTACTTCGATGCCCTGCTGGCCCATGATCCATCGCGTGTGCCGCTGGCAGCTGATGTGCGGTACACCGAGGACGGTCAGCAACTGGCGATCGGCGACGGGCTGTGGCGCACCATGCATGCCAAGGGCCACTACCGCCTGTTCGTCACCGACCCGCCTGCGGGCGAGGTGGCTTTTTTCGGCACCATCGAGGAGGACAACCGCGACCCTGCCAAGGGCACCGAAGTGCTGATGGCGCTGCGCCTGCGCGTGCGCGACGGCAAGATCACGCAAATCGAGGAATTGATGGCGCGCGATGAGAAGCCGGCGCTGGCCATGGATGGCAAGACGGTGGATCCGATCTACCTCGCCACCGTGCCGCCCGCCGAGCGGGTCTCACGCGCGCAGCTGATCGCCACGGCCAACAAGTACTTCACCGGCATGCAGCAGAATGACGGCAAGGGCGACTATCCCTTCGCCGATGACTGCAACCGGCTGGAAAACGGCATGCAGACCACCAACGCGCCCACGCCCCCCGGGCAGACGCGGCCGGACCCTGCCACCTCCAGCAATTATTCCGCGCAGTGGAGCTGCATGGAGCAGTTCAAGTCCGGCCTGCTGCACTTCGTCAGTCGCATCCGCGACCGGCGCTATGTCGCGGTGGACGAGGAGCGCGGCATCGTCTTCGCCTTCGGCTTCTTCGATCACGAGGGCGGCGACACCCGGCATTTCACCACGCCCGACGGACGGCAGATCGTCGCCGGTCCGGTGCAGCCCTGGACCTGGGAGATTGCCGAGCTGTTCAAGGTGCAGGGCGGCAAGATCCATCGCATCCAGGCCGTCCTGCAGCGCAGCCCCTATGGCATGAATTCGGGTTGGAGCACCTGGCAGCAGGGCATGTCGGACCAGGCCCGCGACGTGAGCATGCAGTAGCGGCCGGGGCGCCTAGACCTTCAGGGTGCGCAGCTGGCGGTTGGTGATTTCATCAACCGGCTGGCTGCTCTGCGCCTGCTTCAGGAAGGCAACCGTGTCCGCGACCGACAGCGGCCGGCTCACCAGGTAGCCTTGAACCAGGTCGCAACCCAGGCGCTGCAGCAGATTCCAGGCTTCGTGCGTCTCGACGCCCTCGGCCACCACCTTCAGGCCCATGTTGTGGGCCAGCTCGATGGTGGACATGATGATGGTCACATCGTCGCGGCGCTCATGGGCGCGGGTGATGAAGGAACGGTCGATCTTCAGTTCATCCAGGGGCAGGCGGCTCAACTGCGACAGGGATGAGTAACCGGTGCCGAAGTCATCCAGCGAGAAGCGCACCCCGGCGATGCGCAGCAGCTGCATGTTGCGAACCGCCAGCGCCGGGTCGCGGATCACGGCGCCTTCGGTGATCTCCAGGATCAGGCGCGTCGGGGGCACGCCGTGCTTGCCAAGGGTCTCGAGTATCTCATCGCCGAGCTGCGAATCGAGCAGATCCGGCGCCGACAGATTCACCGCGACGTCGATGTCGATGCCGTCACGGCGCCATGCCGCCATCTGCGCGATGGCCGCACCCAGGGCCCAGCTGGTCAGGCGCCGCGAGCCTCCGGTCTGTTCGGCTATGGGCACGAACTCACCCGGTGACACCGGACCCAGCTGCGCATGGGTCCAGCGCGCCAGCGCCTCGAGGCTGCGCACCCGGCCGCTCGCCAGATCGATCTTGGGCTGATACACCAGCGTGAGCTCATTGCGTTCGATGCCGCCGCCCAGATCACCGGCCAGCGCCAGACGTCGCCGCAGTTCCTCCTCGCGACCGGGGCGATATACCGCGATACGCCCGCGCGCCTCGCCGGCATCCTCCAGCGCCGTATGCACATGGCGCAGCAGTCCTTCGGCGGTATTGTCATGATCCGGCGCGCAGCACATGCCGGCATTCACGTGCAGGTCAAGACTCACCGACAGCAGGCTGAAGCCGGCACGCAGCGAGCCGATCAGCTGTTCGGTGAGCAGCGCGGCGCGGCTGAGGGTGCAGCCGCGCGCCACGACCAGGAACTGCGCGGAACCCAGGCGCGCGGTGATGTCATTCTCGCCGCAGTTCTGGCGCAGCCGTTGCGCCATTTCACGCAGCGCCGAGTCGCCTACGTGGTGGCCCAGGGAGGCGTTGATCTCCCCGAGATTGACCACTTCGAGCAGGATCAGGGCGACGGGCGGCGGCGGCGACAGGCGCAGCAGCTCCTCCAGATGGCGTTCGGTGTAGGTGCGGTTGGGCAAGCCGGTCAGCGCATCATGATGCGCGTCGTGACTGATCCGCGCCTCGCGTTCGGCGATGTTCTCCTGCATGGCGTTGAAGGTCGCCGCGAGGCTGCGGAACTCCTCGCCGCCGCCCACGTCCACGGTCTTATCATAGGTGCCGGCCTGGATTCGCTGGGCGGCACGCACCAGCTCGCGGATGGGCCGGGTCGCGCCGCGGCTCAGCAGCAGCGCGATTCCGAGGGCGGCTCCCAGTGCGATGCCGCCGATGGCCGCAAGCGCATTGCGCTGTGAACGATACGGTGCCATCACCTCAGCCATTGGCTGCTGCAGCACAACAGCGACCCTCTCGGAGGACCCGCCCAGCCGCGACACCGAGGTCAGGTAGTCCTGCTGGCCCAGCGGCTCGGCCTGGGTGGCATCGCCCAGCATCGACAGGTCGTGGCGGGCGGCCAGTGCGGCGCGTTCCTCGGGCGGCAGCGTCGAGGCCATGAGATTCAGACGCCCGTGATCACCCGCCAGGACGCTGACCTGGGTGCCCACCAGATCGCGCACATGCGAGGCGAGTTCATCATCCACCGCAAAGCCCATGGCCACCCAGGCAATGGTCTCGGGGGCGCGCACCGGGGTCACGAAGAACTGGTACAGGTGATCACCCAACACCACCAGGTGCGCCTCATCCTGGGCGCCAGCATCCGGATTGATGAGCTTTTGAACCGTTGGCGCATGCGCTGCTACATACGGGGAATTGGATGCGAGGAGCCTGCCATCGGTATCCAGGAACACGACCACATCCCAGCCGATGCGCTCGGCATGATTGGTTGCCGCCGAGAGCATGGTCGGCCCGTCGTGAGTGGCGACGGCGTCCTTGAATCCGAAATCCGCCGCCATGACGGCCACGGTACTGGAGAGCTGGCCGGCGCGCAGCCGCATGTACTGCTGCACCACCTGCGACCCATAACGCAGCCGCTCGTCGGCACGCACTCGCGCCTCGTGCGCCGTGCTGTACAGAACTGCGACCAGCGTCACACTCTGGGTGGCGATCACCAGACCGATGATCAGTGCGAGAAGTCGGTTGCGGAAACTATACATATCATGGGTTCAAATGGGCTTGATAGATCGTAGTCCCCTGCGCGGAGACGAGGCGTGCGGTGGTACACAGGAGCGATATTTCCGCCAGCGGGGATAAGGTCGATGCGCGAGGCACAGGCCACTTGGTGTGATTGCCGCACGCTGCCGGCGCGGCTCGCGGGCCTGCTGCTGGCCGTGAGTTTTTGCCTGCCCCTTGCGGCAGCCGATCTGCAGGTGCGGGTCATGCAACTGAACGGCAAGCCCCTGCCGGGCGCGGTGGTCACGGTTCATGCGCTCGCGACCACTGCGGCCCCGCCGGCACCCATCCAGGCCGTCATGGACCAGATCAACCTCGCCTTCGCACCTGATCTGCTGGTCATCCCGGTGGGCTCGACGGTGAGCTTCCCCAATACCGACAAGGTCAGTCACGAGGTCTATTCCTTCTCCCCGGCGCATCCTTTCAAACTGGGGCTGTATCGCGGCACTGCGCATCCTCCGGAGCATTTCGACCGCGCGGGCCTGGTGACACTGGGCTGCAACATCCATGACGCCATGCTGGCCTACATCCTGGTCACCGACGGGGCCTACTACGGCATGACGCGCGCCGATGGCAGCTGGGCGCAGCCGGATGTCGCGCGCGGCCGCTACCGAATCGAGGTGTGGAGCCCGCGTCTGCAGGGGTCGGGGCAGATGCTGACGCGTGAGATCGTCGTGAATCCCGGCGATCATGTGGTCACGGAGCTGCGGGCCGACAAGGCGCTGCGTCCCGCGCCATTGCAGCAGCGACCCCATTCCTGGGACGCCTACTGATGATGGTCCGCGGTGTGGTTCGGGTGGGCGCTGCGGCGCTGCTCGCACTGGCCATGGCCCGCGCCCAGGCCACCGACTGGGATGCAGCGCTTGACGTGCGCCTGGTGGGGGCGGATGCGCCGGCGGCAGTGGCGGACGGCGGACTGGGCATCCTGCGCTACGGCGCTGACCGTGATGGGCTGCAACTGGGCCGCGCGCGCCTGGCACTGTCGCAGGAGCTTGGGGATGTGCTCAGCTTCAAAGTCGACGTCTCGGCCTGGGGCCAGCATGACCGCAATGTGCTGGACGTCACCGAGGCGTATCTGCAGCTGCATCCCTATCCCCTGGGCGACTGGCGCGCACGCCTGAAGTTGGGCGCCTTCTATGCACCGATGTCGCTGGAGAACCGCACCGACGGCTGGGAGTCACCGTACACGCTGTCATTTTCGGCCATGGACAGCTGGGTGGCGCAGGAGCTGCGCACCATCGGCACGGAACTGAAGCTCGAGTGGCTGGGCACCCATTCGGGACATGATTTCGATGCCAGCGCAGCCTTCGGGGTGTACGGCTGGAACCAGGGCGCCGGTAGCGCGCTGAGCGTGTCGGGTTTCACGATCAGTGACTGGCAGGGTTCGTTGTTCGGGCGCGTCGGTCGCGGCAGCTATCCCTTCGGCCCGATCGATGAATACCACCAGTACGACAATCATGCCGGTACCTACGAGGGCCTGGATGTTCACTACCTGGATCGCGTGACCCTCGAAGCGCTGCATTACGACAACCACGCCAATCCCACCGCGGACGATGAAGTCAGCGGCGCCTATGCGTGGCAGACGCGCTTCGACACCGTGGGACTGCGCGCCGAGAACGACGACGGCTGGACGGCCATCGTGCAATGGATGGCGGGGGAGACCTTCGTCGAACCGGATGAATTGGGCCTGCTCGGCTGGAAATTCGTGACCCGCTATGTGCTGGTCGCCAAGCGCGCGGGCCGCAGCACCTTGTCGGCGCGCTTCGATGACTTCCAGGTCGCTGCCCAGCAAACCTCCTCCCTTGGCGACCAGGGCGGCCATGCGGTGACGCTGGCCTACCGCTTCGAACCCGATGCCCACTGGCGCTTCACGCTTGAAGGGGTGCGCGCCCGCGGTTTTCAGACCAATCGGGCAATTTTCTTCGGCGAAACACCCTTTGCGACCCAGAGCCTGGTCCAGCTTGCGATCCGGTACGCCCTGAGCAATCACTAGGGCTGTGCAGGGCCGGAACGGGCGATTTGCCGGTCAGCTGTGGCGCGGGATGCCGGGATGCCGCAAAATCCCGCTGCGCGGGCGCACTGGCCCGCGGGCATTGAATAATCAACCCATCGGGCCGGGGCGGCGCCTTCAAGGACATCGGATGAAAGAACTACGGAACTTCGCCCGCTCGGCGCTGCTGCTGGCGGCCGCTGCATTGACCACGGCGTCGGTGCCTGTTCTGGCGGATGCGCCCGAGGGTCCGCAGGGCGATACCTGGGCCTCCATCGCCAAGCTGCCCGACTGGCAGGGGATCTGGGAACTGGACTGGCAGCACGGCGGCCTCGGCGCCGCGCGCCCGGGACCTCCGAAGCTCACGCCCGCGGCGCAGGCCAAACTGGACGCGTACCGCAAGGCGCAGCAGTCGGGCAAGAATCTGCAGCCGGATCAGGCCAACTGCCTGCCGCCGGGCATGCCTGGGATCATGACCCAGCCCTATCCCATCGAATTCCTGTACAGCCCCGGCAAGGTCGTGATCGCCATCGAGGCCTACATGCAGTTCCGGCACGTCTACACCGACGGGCGCCCCCACCCCAAGGATCCTGATCCTCTGTTCCAGGGTCACTCCATCGGCCATTGGGAAGGGGACACGCTGGTGATCGATACCGTGGGCTTCGTGCCCTGGAGCCAGATCGCCCCGGGCGTGGGGCACAGCGACCAGATGCACATCGTGGAGCGTATCCACCGCACCGGGCCGGACACCATCCAGATCCAGCAGACCATCACCGATCCTGCGGTGCTCACCGAGCCCTGGACGGTGGTGCACCCCTACAAACTCGTCAAGGATGATCTGCGCGAATACATTTGCGAACAGAACAACCACGACAGCGCGGATGAAGAGGGCCGGCCGGGCTTCAAGGAAACCAAGTGAACTTCAGGAGATCGGTTATGAGCAATCTGCGCATCGGTGCGCTGGCGATCGCCGCTGCCGCTGCCGTGAGCGCGGCCGGCAGTGCCAGCGCGCATCACTCCACGGCGATGTTCGACATGAACAAGAATGTGGTTCTGCAGGGCACCATCAAGGAGTTCCAGTGGACCAACCCCCACACCTTCATCTACATCGAAGTGCCCAACAGTTCCGGCAGCACCGATGTGTATGGCATCGAGGGCATGAGTCCCAACTACCTGGCCCGCGTGGGCTGGGACAAGCACACGCTGAGCACCGGAGAGAAGGTCGAACTGATCATTCATCCGCTCAAGGATGGTCGCAAAGGCGGATTCGACGTGAGCTTGAAGAAGCCGGACGGCACGCTGATGTACAACCTGCCGCACGGACCCTACTGACCGTACTGCTGGCCGGATAACGCTTGCCCGGGGACCTCCGCGTCTGGAACGATGGGGGGAAGAAAAAAGGCCCGGAAGGTCGTACCTTCCGGGCCTTTTATTTTCACCGGCACCCCGCGCTCAGTCATCCATCAGGAAGCTGCGCAGCTGTTCGCTGCGGCTGGGGTGACGCAGCTTGCGCAGCGCCTTGGCCTCGATCTGCCGGATGCGCTCGCGGGTCACATCGAACTGCTTGCCGACTTCCTCGAGGGTGTGATCGGTGTTCATGTCGATGCCGAAGCGCATGCGCAGCACCTTGGCCTCCCGCGGGGTCAGTTGCGCGAGCACCGAGTGGGTGGTCTCGCGCAGCGACTCCGAGGTCGCCTGGTCGATGGGCGAGGCCACCGAGGTGTCCTCGATGAAATCCCCAAGGTGTGAATCCTCATCATCACCGATCGGAGTCTCCATCGAGATGGGCTCCTTGGCGATCTTGAGCACCTTGCGGACCTTGTCCTCGGGCATTTCCATGCGCACGGCCAGTTCTTCCGGCGTCGGCTCGCGGCCCATCTCCTGCAGCATCTGCCGCGAAATGCGGTTGAGCTTGTTGATGGTCTCGATCATGTGCACCGGGATGCGGATGGTGCGGGCCTGATCGGCGATCGAACGGGTGATGGCCTGGCGAATCCACCAGGTCGCATAGGTGGAGAACTTGTAGCCACGGCGGTATTCGAACTTGTCGACCGCCTTCATCAAGCCAATGTTGCCCTCCTGGATGAGGTCCAGGAACTGCAGACCGCGGTTGGTGTACTTCTTGGCGATCGAGATCACCAGACGCAGGTTGGCCTCGACCATCTCCTTCTTGGCGCGGCGCGCCTTGGCCTCGCCGATCGAGACGTCGCGGTTGATCTCCTTGAGGTCATTGATCGACAGGTGGTACAGCACCTCGAGGGTGCCGAGGCGGTTCTGACGCCGCTCGACCTCTTCCTTGAACTTGGTCAGCGGGGCCGAATACTTCTTGCCCGCCTTCATGTGCTTCTGCAGCCAGCGCGCACTGGTCTCGTTCTTGGGGAAGGTCGCGATGAAATCCTTGCGCGGCATGCCCGAGTCGCGCACCGCGATGATCATGATCTCCTTCTCGAGCTGGCGGATCTCCGAGATATGGCCGCGCAGATTGAGAATGAGCGCATCGAACATGCGCGGCGAGAGCTTCAGCTCCATGAACTCGCCCGAGAGCTTCTTGCGCAGCTTCAGGGTCTTGGGATCCTTGGCGCCGAGCTTCTCGACCGCACTCAGCACCTGGGTGAAGGTCTTGTGGATGGAGGCGAAGCGACGCGCGGCCTCTTCGGGGTCCGGACCGGTGTCGACCGCTTCCTCGCTGTCCTCACCGTCTTCGCCTTCCTCCCGTTCACCCTCGGCAGGCTCCTCGGCGACCAGCTCCATCTTGGTCGGATTCTGGGGCTGGGCGATCACATCCGGGGCATTCGGATCGATGAAGCCGACGATCACATCGACCAGGCGCGACTGGCCGGCCTTGACCGGCTCATAGGCCTTGAGCAGGAAATCAAAGGTGGCCGGATACATCGACAGCGCGCCGCGCACCGCATCCAGGCCCTCCTCGATGCGCTTGGCGATACGGATCTCGCCCTCGCGGGTCAGCAGTTCCACCGTGCCCATTTCGCGCATGTACATGCGCACCGGGTCGGTGGTGCGGCCCAGTTCGGCATCCAGCGCGGCGAGCGCCGCGGCGGCTTCCTCGATGGCCTCTTCGTCGGCCGGCTGCGAGGGCTCGGTGGCCAGCAGCGACTCGGTATCCGGTGCCTTCTCGTACACCGGAATGCCCATGTCGTTGATGGTGTTGACGATGTCTTCGATCTGCTCCGGATCCACGATCTCGGAGGGCAGATGGTCGTTCACCTGGGCATAGGTCAGGTAGCCCTGTTCCTTGCCGCGCGCAATCAGCAGCTTCAACTGCGACTGGCGGTCCTCCGGCACTCCGGCCGGGCGGGCGCTGAGGGCCTTCTTGTCCTTCTCCGCCAGCAGTTTTGCGGCGGCCTTGGGATCAAGGGTCGCGCCCGGCGCCGCAGCGTGCGTCGGGCCGTGGGCCTTGGCGCTCAGCGTCGCGCCCTTCTTGGGCACGGGCGCCGCCGCCTTGCGCTCCTTTTCAGGAACCGGCGCGGCTTTCTTGGCGACCACCTTGGCCGGCTTCTTTTCCGGTTGCGGGCGCTTCTTGCTGGTGGCAGTGGGCTTCGGCTTGCTGGTCATGGTGAAGCTGGTGCTACCCCGTAAAAATTATGGTGTGAGGCCCTAAATGTGAGTCCCGGAAGGGGCAACTCAAGGGGCTTTCGGGCAAACCGCCAATTGTATTTCACAACCCGCGCCCTGCCAAATTCAAAGCATCCAAAGCCCTAGAGCGGGCGGGCCAGTTCCTGCATAAGGTGTTGAAGTTCAAGCTTTTCTTCCTTCGACAGCCCCAGATTGCGCTCTTTCTCCAACAACTGATCCAGCCGCCGCCGCAGCGTCTCCTGGTGTAGACGTCCCAGGGCTTGATCCAGTTCCCGCTGCGCCGCCGCAGCATCTTTGACCATGGCTTCCATGGCCGCCAGTCGCGCCAGATGCGGCTCACCCGGCCGGCCCCGCCAGCGTTCCAGCACCTGCGCGGTGGTCTGCGCAGGAGTGATGCGCAACTCATCGATCAGCGCGGACAACACATCGATGCCGGGCTCATCCAGCGCCCTGATCCGATCCAGGCGCTGTTCCGGGATATCGGCCGCAATCTGTGGAAAATGAAGCAGCAATCGCACCGCCTGGCGCACCAGGCTGCCACGGCCCGCGCCGGCCTGCTGGGACTCGGCGCCCGGGGCGGCCTCGCCAATCCGGATGCCCAGCAGATCGGCGATGCCCTCTGGGGTGCGCTGGAAGCCAAAGGCCTGGGCCAGCCGCTCGGTCAGCAGGCGCCGGTACACCCCCTCGGGCACCTGCAGCAGCAGCGGCCGGGCGGCCTGCGCCACCTTGGCGCGACCGTCGGCGCCGCGGGTCATCACCCGCTCCCCCAGTTCGCGCACGAAGTACTCGGACAGCGGCAAAGCCTCCCCGCTCAGGCGCCGCTCAAAGGCTTCGCGGCCTTCCTTGCCGACCAGCGTGTCCGGATCCTCACCCTCGGGCAGGAACAGGAACCGCAGCTCGCGCCCCTCGACCGCCTCGGGCAATGCGTTCTGCAGCGCGCGCCAGGCGGCGGCGCGCCCGGCGCGGTCACCGTCGAAGGAGAACACCACTTCGCTGACCAGCTGGAACACGCGCTTGAGGTGATCGGCGGTGGTCGCCGTGCCGAGCGTGGCCACGGCGTAATGCACACCGGCCTGGTGCAGCCGCACCACGTCCATGTAGCCCTCGACCACCAGCAGCCGCTGCAGCGGGGCGCGGCTCTGGCGGGTCTCGTACAGGCCGTACAGCTCGCGCCCCTTGTGGAACAGCACCGTCTCCGGGGAGTTCAGGTATTTCGGCTCGCCCTTGTCCAGAACGCGGCCACCGAAGGCAATGACGCGGCCGCGCGCATCGCGAATGGGGAACATGATGCGGTCGCGGAAGCGATCGTAGTGACGTTCGCCGCTGCGCGGCAGCGCCGCGTCGCCGTCGCGTTCAATGATCAGGCCGCATTCGGCGAGCTGGCGGCGCGCCGGTTCACCGGCGCCGAAGCGGCGCAGCACCTCATTCCAGGAATCCGGCGCATAGCCGATGTCGAAACGTTTCAGCGTGTCCGGTTCCAGGCCGCGGCGCGCCAGGTACTCCTTGGCCCGGGCATTGCCCTGCAGGGTGTCGGCGTAGAAGCGCGCGACCTTCTCCATCACCTCAAACAGCGAGTCATTGCGCTTCGGGGGCGGTGCGCCGCCACCCTCGTGCGGCACCGTCAGGCCCAGTGACTGCGCCAGTTCCTCCACCGCCTCCGGGAAGGGCAGGCGGTCATGCTCGATGAGGAAGCCCAGCACCGTGCCATGCGCGCCGCAGCCGAAGCAGTGATAGAACTGCTTCTCCGGACTGACCCAGAAGGATGGGGTCTTCTCGCTGTGGAAGGGGCAGCAGGCGCGGTATTCGCGGCCGGCCTTCTTCAGCGGTACGCGCAGGCCGATCACCTCGACAATGTTGGCGCGTTCGATGAGTTCGTCGATGAAGCTCTGCGGAATCCGGCCCATGCCGCGAGGCTACCGGGTGCCTCCCGGTCCGACAACCGCCTTCAGTGGCGGCTGGCCGTGGGGGCGGCGCTGCAAGGCCTGTCGGAGCTGTTCCACGGGCACCGGCCGGCGGATGTGAAAGCCCTGCGCGAAGTCCACGCCGATCAGAGCGAGGGCCGACAGGACGCTCTCGTTCTCGACACTCTCGGCGATGGTGTGCACGCCCATGATGCCGCCGATGCGATGAATGGTCTCCACCATCGCGAAATCGATCGGATCGGTGTTGAGATTGCGGATGAAGGCGCCGTCGATCTTCAGGAAGTCGATGGGCAAGTTGCGCAGATAGGAGAAGGAGGACATGCCGCTGCCGAAGTCATCGAGCGCGATCGGACAGCCCATGGCGCGCAGCCGGGTCATCAGCTGCGAGGCCTGGGCGAGATTGGCGACGGCGGCGGTTTCGGTGAGCTCAAAGCCCAGCTGCACCCCGCTGAGATTGGCTTGCGCCAGGCACTCGGCGATGTATTCAGCGAGCCGCGGATCGCACACCGAGGTCCCGGAAAGATTGACCATGCAGGTGGGCAGCGGTTCGGCGCCGTCGCGCAGGCTCGCGAGCTCACGGCACACCCGCGCGATCACCCAGCGGTCCACGCGCGGCATCAGACCGTAGCGCTCGGCGGCCGGAATGAAGGCCATCGGCGCAATCAGATCGCCATTGGGCGCCACCATCCGCAGCAGCATCTCGAAGCGCTGCGCGGGCCCCTGGCCGGCGTCCACGCGCGCACCCACGGCGCGGATTTCCTGCGCCACGAGGGTAAAGCGTTCCTCTTCCAGCGCCGCGTGCAGGTGCTCGACCCAGCGCATCTCCCCGTGTCGTACCTGCACCTGCTTGTCATCCGGGTGATAGACCTGGACGCGATTGCGGCCGTTGTCCTTGGCCAGATAACAGGCCTGGTCAGCCCCGCTCAGGGCGTCCCCGACCGAGGGCACCGTGTCATCCAGCGCCAGCATTCCCATGCTCGCGCTGACCGCGAACATCCGTTCCATGAACTGGAAGCGCAGCCCGCCGATCTGCTGGCGGATGTCATCGGCCAGCGCCAGTGCCTGGGCACGGCTGCGTCGCGGCAGGAGTACCCCGAACTCATCACCGCCCACGCGGGCGAGCACGTCCTCGGGTTGCACCCTTGCCCGAACCAGCCACGAGACCTTGCGGATGAGCTCATCGCCCGCGGCATGGCCGCAGGTGTCGTTGATCACCTTGAACTGGTCCAGGTCGAAGTACAGTAGCCACCAGTGCCGCTCACCGCGCACATTTTCGGCAATCGCACTCGCCAGCAGCACTTCGAACTCGGCGCGGTTGGTGAGGTTGGTCAGCGAGTCGTGAGTGGCCTGGTGGCGCAGCGATTCGGCCAGCTCGCGCAGCGCCGTGTCCATGCGCTCATCGCGCCTGAACTGGGCGCGCGAGCGGCTCACTGCGCCCAGCAGCAGCAGCGCGCAACCCAACGGCAGCACCACCAGCAGCAGCTGTGCGATCTGGCGCGAGGCCAGGCCGATGGTTGCGCCGAATTCCTGTTCCAGCGGCACCGCGCGTTGGTGCAGTGCGTCGATCTGCGCCAGCAGCTGGCCCACCTGAGTCGCATCCGGATGACCGCTGAGAACCTGGGCATGCAGCAGGTCACCGTCGCGGTGCACCTGCTCGATGACCGCGTCCGCGGCACTCCAAACCGCCACCGCGTGCGCCATCACGGTTTGGTGCTGGAACAGCCGGAACAGCACGATCAGCGCGGTGACATCGGCGGGGGCATTGCCGCCGGCGAGCAGCCCACGGCGCGCCAGGGCGTAATCCGGATGCGAGCGCTGCAGCTGCATGCGCGCCACCCGATCGCCCTCGGGTACCGCCAGATAGTCGAGATATTTCCGGTAGTTCGCCGGGTTGCCCGAGACCACATAGCGATGCAGCTGTTCCACCGCCTGGTGTTCGCCGATCGACCATTGACCCTGGCCGTAGGTATAGGCGCGCAGTCCGGAAACCACCAGCACGCTGGTCAGGCTCAGCAGCAGCATCAGGGACATGATCAGCAGCAGCGGCCAGATGGCCGAGACCAGCGTGCGATCGTGCGCTACCGGGAAGGGCGCAGGGGAGGCCATGAAGGATCTTGGCATGACCTCCAGGCACCCGGTATGACCTGCGTCGCAGTGGCCGGGTCGGTGACCTTAAGCCACAGCGTAACAGGAAGAATTCAGGTGCTGAGCAGGCCCTTGATGCGGGCGCTCAGGGCGCCCATGTCGGTACGGCCCTGGACCTGAGGTTTGACCGCCGCCATGACCTTGCCCATGTCCTTCATGGTGGTCGCGCCGGTGCTGGCGATGGCCGCCCGGATCAGGGCTTCTATTTCCGAATCGGCGAGTTGGGCGGGCAGGTAGGCTTGCAGGACCGCCAGTTCCGCGGATTCCTTGGCGACCAGATCGGCGCGATTGCCGGCTTCAAACTGGGCGATGGATTCGCGGCGCTGCTTGATCATTTTGTCCAGCACCGCGAGCACCTGCGTGTCGTCCAGCTGGATGCGTTCATCGACTTCGCGCTGCTTGATGGCGGCGAGCACCAGGCGAATCCCGGCCAGGCGCTCCTTGTCGCCGGAGCGCATCGAGTTCTTCATATCCTCGGTGATGCGTTCCTTCAGGGACATTGGAACGCTCAGCGCGCGGCGCGAATGCCGTCGCGGGAGACGCGCTTCATATGGCGCTTGATGGCCGCGGCCTTCTTGCGCTTACGCTCCTGCGTGGGCTTTTCGTAGAATTCGCGACGCCGCAGCTCGGTGAGGATCCCGGCTTTTTCGCAGGCGCGCTTGAAACGGCGCAGGGCCGCATCGAAATACTCGTTCTCACGAACACGAACGCTCGGCATTGGAACCTCAAGTCCTTGATCTACCGGCGATTTTGCCGGAGTTATAGCAGGATCGGGCTGGCGATTCTAAAGACCCGTACCGTAAAAGGCAAAGTTTTCCAGACGCTTCAGCCCCTAAACTCCTCACCCGTGAAAGTCCTCGCCCTGGAATCCTCCTGCGATGAAAGCGCCGCCGCCGTGCTGGACAGCGAACGGGGTCTGCTGGCGCATGCCGTTTTCAGCCAGATCGAGCTGCACCGCATCTATGGGGGCGTGGTACCCGAGCTCGCCTCCCGCGACCATCTGCAGCGCCTGCTGCCGCTGCTGCGCGACGTGCTCAGCGCCGCGGCCACGGCGCCGCGGCAGCTGGATGGCATCGCCTACACCGCAGGTCCAGGCCTGGTCGGTGCATTGCTGACCGGCGCTGCCCTGGGACGCTCCCTGGCCTTTGCCTGGGGCATACCGGCCCTTGGGGTGCATCACCTTGAAGGACATCTGCTGGCGCCGCTGCTCGAGCCCGAGCCGCCCCCTTTTCCGCACGTGGCCCTGCTGGTGTCCGGGGGTCACACGCTGCTCATCGAGGTTCAGGCCATCGGCGCCTACCGGCTGCTGGGGCAGACCCGTGATGATGCCGCCGGGGAGGCCTTCGACAAGACCGCCAAGCTCCTCGGGCTGCCCTATCCGGGGGGGCCGGAACTGGCGCGGATCGCGGCGCACGGGCGCGCCGGGGCCTTCGTGTTTCCGCGCCCGATGCTGGATCGTCCGGGACTGGAGTTCAGCTTCTCGGGGCTTAAGACCGCGGTGCTGCACGCGGTCCGCGACCAGGTCCTGGACCCGCAGCGGCGCGCCGATGTCGCCCGCGGTGTGCAGGAGGCCATCGTGGAGTGCCTGTGCGTGAAGGCGCTGCGGGCGCTCGAGGAAACGGACTGCACTGTGCTCACCGTCAGCGGCGGCGTGGGCGCCAATCAGTACCTGCGCGAGTCGCTGGGGCGGGCGCTGGCCAGCCGCGGCGCCCGGGCCTACTATCCGCGCCCGGAATTCTGCACCGACAATGCGGCGATGATTGCGGTGGCGGGTCTGGCGCGGTTGCGGGCCGGGCAACACGATGACCTCGCCATCGGTGCGCGCGCCCAGTGGGCGCTGGATTCGCTGCCTCCCATGAACTCAGGATCACCATGAATCAGACAAGCGACCGGGTTTATCTGCGCGAGCTGGCCGTGGAGTGCGTCATCGGCTTTCTGGACTGGGAGCGGCTGGTCAAGCAGACCGTGTACCTGGACATCGAAGCGCCCATCGATTGCCGCAAGGCCGCCTTGAGTGATGATGTGGCGCAGACCCTGGACTACAAGCGCCTGGCCAAGACGGTGAGCGCCTTTGTCGGGGCATCCGAGTTCAAGCTGGTGGAGACCCTGGCCGACCGTACCGCGCGGCTCATTCTCGAGGAGTTCGATCTGCCCTGGGTGAAGGTGACCTTGAACAAGCGCGGCGCGATCCGCGCGGCGCGCGACGTCGGGGTCATCATCGAACGCAGCCGCGCCGACCTCGCCTGATGGCCCGCGTCTATGTGGCGGCAGGCAGCAATGTCGATCCGCTGCCCCATCTGGAACTTGCGCTCCAGGAGCTGGCGCGCAGCTTCGGCCCCTTGAGCGTCTCGGCCTGGTATCGCAACCAGGCCGTCGGCTTCGCGGGCGATGACTTCATCAATCTGGTGGTGGGCTTCGATACCCCGCTTGGCGTTCATGACACCCAGCGGCGGCTGCGCGAGGTGGAGACCCGGTGTGGGCGGCCGCGCGATGCCCCGAAGTGGGCGGCACGCTCCATGGATCTGGACATCCTGCTGTATGCGGACCTGCAAGTGGATGAACCGCAGCTGAAACTGCCGCGCCCGGATCTGCTGGTGCGCCCGTACATGCTCGGTCCACTGGCCGACATCGCCGCGGATCTGCGCCATCCCACCGCGGGGCGCACCATCGCCGAGCTTTGGGCGCAATTTGATCCCGCTGCTCACCAGATGATCGCCGTACGGCCGGCGCAGCGGTGAGAATGTGCGGCTAGCTGCCCTGACTGCGTCCGCCGTCGACGGCCAGAATCTGGCCCGTGACATAGGGTGCGAGCGTCGCGAAGTACAGCGCCGCCTTGCCGATATCCTCAGGCTCGCCCGCGCGCTTCAGCAGTGTCTTGCCGATGATTTCGGCCTTGAGCGCCTCGTCCATGTCGGCCGGCACCATCACCGGGCCGGGCGCGATGCCATTGACGCGCACCTGCGGTGCCAGTTCGCGTGCCAGCGAACGGGTGAGCATGATCAGTGCCGCCTTGGCACTGCTGTAGGCGGGATAGCGCTTCAGGGGTTTCATCCCATGAATGTCGACCATGTTGAGGATCAGTCCGCGCCGCCGGCGCAGTTCGGCGGCGGCGGCCTGCGCCAGGAACAATGGCGCACGAAAGTTGGTGCCGATGAGATCATCGAACTGCGCCGCGGTGATTTCACCCACGGGCGTCGCATAGAAGGTCGACGCATTGTTGATCAGGATGTCCAGCCGGCCAAAGCGTGCCAGCGTCGCATCGATCAGCTGCGGCAGGCGCACCGTGTCCAGCAGGTCCGCCTGTACCGCAATCGCAGAGGCGTCGCGGAGGGCGTTGAGTGCAGCGACCAGGGCCGCGGCCTCATCGGTGGAGGTGTGGTGATGGATCACGACATCGGCGCCCACCGCATGCAGGGCCTGCGCCATGGCGGCGCCGAGACGCCGCGCGCCACCGGTGATCAGTACCGTATGTCCGGCAAGCGGCTGCGGGTCCGTGTTTGGCATAGGCGATCATTATGAACGGATCGGCGCCCATGCCAATGCTGCCGGCCCTGAACGCGGCCGAGGCCGCCCATTCGGCGGCACTGCTGCAGCTGATCACCCAGCAGATCGAGGCGGCCGGCGGCTTCATCGATTTTGCGAGGTTCATGCAGCTGGCGCTGTATGCGCCGGGTCTGGGGTATTACAGCGCCGGCAGCGCCAAGTTTGGGGCAGATGGGGATTTCACGACCGCGCCGGAGGTGTCGACCCTGTTCGCGCGCTGCGTCGCCCGCCAGTGCGCCCAGGTCCTGGGCGAGATCCCCGGCGGCAACATCCTGGAGCTGGGTGCCGGCACCGGCAGCATGGCGGCGACCATATTGGTGGAACTGGCGACGCAGCAGCTGCTGCCTGAGCACTACGACATCCTCGAAGTCAGCGCCGATCTGGCGCAGCGGCAGCGTCAGCATCTGGCCACGCTGCCCGAGGCGCTGCGTTCACGGGTGCGCTGGCTGCAGCAATTGCCGGCGTCACTGTGCGGCGTCATCGTGGCCAACGAGGTACTGGACGCACTGCCTTGCCGTCGCTTCGTGGCCGGCGCGGGTTCGATCGAGGATCTTGGCGTCACCAGTGCCGCGGGCGCGCTGGGCTGGGCGCGCCGCCCGGCCGATGCGGCTCTCACGGGCGCCGTGCGGGAGCTGGGGGCCGCGCTCGATGAACCTCTGCCAACCGGCTACACCTCGGAACTGTGTCTGCTGGCGGATGCGTGGATCGCGAGTCTTGGGGCCGTTCTACAGCGCGGCGTGCTGCTGCTCTTTGACTATGGACTGCCGCGGTCGCAGTACTACCATCCACAGCGGCGCAACGGCACCCTGACCTGTCATTTCAAGCATCGGGCGCACTTTGAGCCGCTGATTCAGGTCGGCGTGCAGGACATCAGCGCGTGGGTGGACTTCACGCGCGTGGCGCTGGCCGGTCATGCCGCGGGCCTGGACCTGCTGGGCTTTTGCACGCAGGCGGGCTTCCTGCTGGGCGCCGGCATCGATGAACTGCTGGCTCAGGCGCGCACGGCCGGCGAACAGGCACGGCGCGCCGCCGAGGCGCGCCGCTTGTTGATGCCCGGGGAGATGGGAGAGGTGTTCAAGCTTCTGGCGCTCGGGCGCGGCGTCGAGCTGCCGCTGATCAGTTTCCGGCACCAGGATCTGCGCGATTCTCTGTGATGAAGCGCTCGCGAATCTGCGTGACCACGGCCAGCCGCCGCTGCTGCAGGGCAGCGCCGATCTGCAGACCGGTCAGGCCCTGGCGCTCCTTGGGGTCAAGGGCCGCCGTCGCCGCCGCCGCCCGGGCCTCGCGCAGGTAATCGGCCTGCGGATAGGGTCGGGAGGCAAGGCCCTCGCGGCCCCGCGCATCGCATTCACAGGCCAGCAGCAGTTCACCGAACCGCTCCGGACGCCGGAACGCATCGGTTTCGGTGAACAGCTTCATGAGGGTCTCGGGGCGTAGCTGCAGCGCCCGATGCACCAGCGTGTGCTGCAGGGATGTGAGTACTGCGAGTTCCCGGCATTCGCTGGGGGCGCGCAGGCGCTGGGAGAGGTGCTCGATCGGCGCCACGCCCAACTCCTCGTGCCGGTGGTGTGCCGGCCAGTGTTCCTTGGGAGTCAGCGCCTTGCCAAGGTCATGCAGCAGCACGGCATAGCGCACCGCCAGGGAAGCCTGCCGTTCGGCGGCGATCGACAGCGCGAGCATGATGTGCACGAAGGTATCCACTTCCGGATGCCAGTTCGCCGGCTGCGGGACCCCGGACAGCGCGGCCAGTTCGGGCATGAGCACCTGCAGCGCGCCGCATTGCTGCAGGATCTCGAAGAACACCTGCGGTCGCGGTTCGAGCAGGGCGCGGGCGCTCTCGCGCCATACCCGTTCGGGGGTGAGGGCGGCGATCTCGCCGTTGGCCGTCATATCCGCCATCAGCGCGATGGTCTCCGAGGCGATGCGAAAGCCGGCATCCGCATAGCGGGCCGCGAAGCGTGCGACGCGCAGCACCCGCACCGGATCCTCGACAAAGGCCTCTGAAACATGGCGCAACAATCGGGATTTGAGATCGCGTCGACCGCCGTAGGGGTCCACGATCTGGCCCGCCGCGTCCTCGGCCATGGCGTTGATGGTGAGGTCGCGTCGCTTCAGGTCCTCCTCCAGCGTCACCTGCGGTGAGAACTCGGTGGTGAAGCCGTGATAGCCGGGCGCGACCTTGCGTTCCAGGCGCGCCAGGGCGTACTCCTCCTTGGTCTGCGGGTGCAGAAAGACCGGAAAATCCTTACCGACCGGGGTGTAGCCTTGAGCGGTGAGCTCCTCCGGCGTGGCGCCCACGACCACCCAGTCCCGCTCGCCGACCGGACGGCCGAGCAGACGATCACGAACCGCGCCGCCTACCAAGTACACTTGCACCGACTCATGTTAACCGAGAGTCGCAAAGTCCTGACGGTTGCGCTGCTGCTGGCCGGTTCAAGCATCCTGCCGGGCTGCGGCAGCCTGTACCTGTTGCAGGCGGCTCGCGGCCAGGCGCAGATCCTCGTGGACCGCCGGCCGGTCGCCGCGGTGGTGGCGGACCCTAAGACACCGGCGACGGTACGGGACACCCTGGCCGAAGTGAGCGCGGCCCGCGACTTCGCCTCCCATGACCTGGGGCTGCCCGACAATCGCAGCTATAGGGTCTACGCGGACATCGGCCGTCCCTATGTGGTGTGGAACGTGGTCGCCGCGCCGGAGTTCTCGATCGCACCCCGGCAGTGGTGCTTCCCCATCGCCGGCTGCGTGACCTACCGTGGCTACTTTCGCCAGAAATCCGCTCAGGGTTACGCCCACCAGCTCGCCGCGCAAGGCTACGACACGGTGGTGGAGGGCGTGCCGGCGTATTCCACGCTGGGGCATTTCGATGATCCGATCCTGAACACCATGCTGCCCTATGGCCGCGATCAGCTGGCGGCGATCATCTTTCACGAGCTCGCGCACCAGCTGCTGTATGTGGCGAATGATTCGGCGTTCAACGAAGCCTTCGCGAGCACGGTGGAGGAGGAGGGGCTGGCGCGCTGGCTGACCTTCAAGGGCCGGCCCGGCGACATCGAGAACTTCAGGCGCAGCGCGGCACGCGCGAAGCAGTATTCGGACCTTCTGGCCCAGGCACGGCGTGATCTTGCGCACCTGTACGCGACGCAGCTGGCGCCGCCGCAGATGCGCGCCGCCAAGCAGGCGCGGCTGGCGGCGCTCGCCGATGCCGTGCGCGCCACCGAGAAACGCCTCGGCTACCCTTCCGGGTACGGCGCCTGGGCGGCGCAGGGCTTCAACAATGCGGAACTCGCGTCCGTTGCGACCTACGAGGACTGCGAGCCGGGATTCAAGCGCATGTTGGCGCAGGAGCAGGGTGATCTGCCGCGCTTCTATGCCGCGGTACGCGCCCTCGCCAGGAAGCCCGCCGCGCAACGCGATGCGCAGGTGTGCAAGGCGCCCTGAGGGCCGAGGCTGCGCCTGGCTACTGGATCGGGACCAGTACCGTGGATTTGCCGCGCTGTATTTCCAGCACCAGCGTGGCGAGGCCCGCGCTGCGTTCGCGCAGCTGCTGGATCGAGGTCACCCGGGACTGGTTGACGGCGACGATGACGTCATCGCTGCGAATGCCGGCTGCGGCCGCCGGGCTGCCGCTGTCGACATTGCGCACCACGACCCCGCTCGCAGCTGGCGCATCCGCCAGCGCCGCGCCTTCCAGGGCCGGATTGATTTCGCTGGTCGGCACCGGTGCCGCTGCGACACTCTCCGGGGGCTGAGTGATGAGGGCCTGGACATGGCGTGGACGGCCATCGCGCAGCAGTTCGATGTCCACGGTCTCGCCCGCGCGCAGCAGGCCGATGGCGTTGCGAACGTCCGCCGGTACCATCACCGTGGCGTGATTGATGGCAACGATCACATCACCGCTGTGGATCCCGGCCTGCTCGGCAGATGAGCCCAGCATCACCTGGGTGACCAGGGCGCCCTCGGCACCGCTCAGACCCAGCGCCTGGGCGATGTCGGGACTGACGGGATAGGTGTCGACGCCGAGCAGGCCGCGCTTCACGGACCCGAACTGCTCCAGCTGCTCGGTGATGCTGCGGACCATGTCGATGGGGATGGCGAAGCCGATGCCGATATTACCGCCCGAGCGCGCCAGGATTGCCGTGGCCAGGCCGACCAGTTCGCCGCGCAGGTTGACCAGCGCGCCGCCTGAATTGCCCGGGTTGATGGCCGCGTCGGTCTGGATGAAATCCTCGAAACCGTCCTTATCAAGACTGCTGCGGCCGAGGCCGCTGACGATGCCGGAGGTCACGGAATTGCGCAGCCCGAAGGGATTGCCGATGGCGACGACAAAGTCGCCCACTTCCAGTTTAGAGGAGTCGCCCAGGTTGATCTGGGTGAGCTTGACCGGCCGCACCTTGATCAGGGCAATGTCGGTGGGCTCATCGATCCCCACCACTTCGGCCTTCAGATCGCGACCATCGGCCAGGGTCACGGTGATTTCGCTGGCGTTCTCGATGACATGCGCGTTGGTGAGGATGTAGCCGCGGCGCGCGTCGAGGATCACGCCAGACCCGGCGCTCTGGAATTGCGGCGAGTGGCCGCCGCGCGCCTGGGGTACGTCGAAGAAGCGGTTGAACGCCGGATCGGCCAGCAACGGATTGGCAGGGTTGCTTTCGGTGACCGAGCCACGCGTGGCGACGTTCACCACCGCCGGGGCGACGCGCCTGATCATGGGCGCGAGCGAGGGCATCGGTGCTTCCTCGGGCGCTGGCGCCTGCGCCGGCGTGGCGGCCGAAGAGTTTGCAGGCGGAAGCGGCGCGGCGAAGGTCGCCGTGCCAAGGATGGCCAGCGCCGCAAGCGCGATCTGACCGGCAGCCACGGCTTTCATATCGGGCATTGTAGCCCGGGCGGGGCCGGGCGGCCCGGGCGGACATCGGTGGCGCGCGGCCGTTGCGGCACGCGCGCCACGCGCGTCAGGCGGCTTCGACCTTGATACGACGGGGCTCGGGCTTCACCTGCTTGGGAATGGAAAGCTCGAGTACGCCATTGACATGGGTCGCCTTGATGGCATCGGTCTGCGCAGCTTCCGGCAGCGTGAAGCGCCGGACGAAGTTACCTGCCACACGCTCCACGCGCTGGTAGTTGCCTTCGCTCTGCTGGGTCTCGGTCTTGCGCTCACCCTTGATGGTCAGCACCCCGGCTTCGGCGGTGATTTCAATGTTATCCGGGCTGACGCCAGGAAGATCGGCGCGCACCACATAGCGCTCGGCCTCTTCATGCACGTCGACCGAAGGAATCCAGGCCACGGTGCGCGCGGTCTCGAACTGCCGGGTCAGGCGGTCGACCAGCGACCATGGCTCGTAGCGAACGATAGTCATGTGTTTCTCTCCAGGTTGATCGCGACAACCGCGAATGACACCGATCTATGGCTGACCGTTGTGCTTTCAAGGGCCAAAGCTGTTGAAACCCGTGTTGAAACCCTGTGGGCAACCTGTGCGCCAGCTGCGTACAGGCTGTGGGCGCCCGGCACAACATCTTGGGCTGCGCCGTGAACGATTTTTCGCGATTTGACGCCCTTCGGACCGCTATCCTTGCGGCCGTGACAGGCGTAAGCTATTGTTTTAGATGGATTAAAATATCTGTAAATCCATCAATTTTCATTCTTGACGGTTATGTTGCACGTCTTTAATCTCGGCCGCTCGACACAAGATCTTGTGTCTCTCCTATGGGGATATGGAGCGTCACGAATTCATGAATACCGTCGTGAAAATTGAACCACGCGAGATCGATACCGTTCCATTCCAGGAAGCTTCCCTGGACATATGGGACAAGAAGTATCGACTCAGCGCGAAGGATGGAACGCCCATCGACAAATCGATGGACGATACCTATAAGCGCGTCGCCCGAGCGCTGGCGGATGTCGAGCCGCCCGAGGCGCGCGAGCAATGGAATGAGCGTTTCCTGTGGGCCCTGCGCCGTGGCGCGATTCCAGCAGGGCGCGTCACCTCCAATGCCGGCGCGCTCGAGCACAAGCCGGCCACTTCCACCATCAACTGCACCGTCTCGGGAACCATCCGCGATTCGATGGATGACATCCTGGGCAAGGTTCACGAGGCCGGTCTTACGCTGAAGGCCGGCTGCGGCATCGGCTACGAGCATTCGACGCTGCGGCCGCGTGGCGCGTATGTCTCCGGCGCCGGCGCCTATACGTCCGGGCCGCTGTCCTTCATGGATATCTTCGACAAGATGTGTTTCACCGTGTCCTCGGCCGGCGGCCGACGCGGCGCGCAGATGGGCACCTTCGATGTCGGCCATCCTGATGTCCTGGAGTTCGTGCGCGCCAAGCGCGAGAACGGCCGGCTGCGCCAGTTCAACCTGTCGCTGCTGATCACCGATGAGTTCATGAGCGCGGTCCGCGAGGAGCGCGACTGGAAGCTCGCCTTTCCGTTGACCCGCAGGGAATTCGAGACCGAGAACCCGAACCTCGAGGATCGCAACGCCTTCGTCTGGCGCGAGTGGCCCATCCATGAGGGCTATGTCGTCAACGAAGAAGGCCTGGTTGCCTGCAAGATCTACAAGACCATCCCGGCACGGCGCCTGTGGGACGTGATCATGACGTCCACTTACGATTTTGCCGAACCCGGGTTCATCCTCATCGACCGCGTCAATGAGATGAACAACAACTGGTGGTGCGAGGATATCCGCGCCACCAACCCCTGCGTTACCGCGGACACCCGGATCGCAACTCAATACGGCATGGTGAAGATTGGCGATCTGTACGAGCGCAATCTTGAAATCCAGGCCACGGTGGATACCCGCACGCTGGACCAGGGTCTTGGCGTGACGGTTCGCGAAGCTGTTCCCGCGTTCATGACCTCGCCCTGCGCAGACGTCTATAAGGTCGTGACCAATGACGGCTACGAGATCAAGGCCACCGAGTGGCATGATTTCTACACGACGCGCGGGAAAATCAAGCTGCGGGATCTGAAACCCGGCGACGAAGTGCTGATCCAGTCAGGCGCCGGGCAGTTCGGCGGTTGTGGCAACGGCGAGCTTGGCGTACTGCTCGGGCTGTTGACCGGTGATGGACATTTCACCAACCGCGGCAAGGGCGACCAGGCTGCGGTCGTAAATCTGTGGGGCGCCGATCGCACCCTGGCCGATTCCATCGTGGCATCGATTAATTCGCTGATCGAAGGTTGGGCGAATACGGCAAGGCAATACCGTGTCAGTGCGGTAGCGATTCCAGAACGCAACCTGGTGATGATCCGATCGATACTTCTGCTGCGCATGCTCAAGGAGATGTTCGCAATCACTGCGGATCTGAAGAGCTGCGTGCCTGAAATCGTGTTCCGCGGCAGTGAAGAGTGCGTCAAGGGTTACCTGCGCGGGCTGTTTCAGAGCGATGGCACCGTTCAGCGCGATGACAAACATGCCTACTGCAGCGTAAGACTGGCATCGAGTCAGCCCTCCTTGCTGAAGGACGTGCAGATGCTGCTGGCAAACTTCGGCATCCTCTGTCGTGTATTGAAACGGCGTTCGGCAGGCGAACGGATATTGCCTGACGGTAAGGGTGGTAAGCGCGCACACAGCTGCAAGGCCGACTACGAACTCATCATTGGTTCCGAGTCGCGTGACCTATTCATGCAGGAGATTGGCTTCCTGACGGATGCCAAGAATCAGAAGTATGGTGAATGGCGCGCGCAGCGCAGCGGCTGTCACCGGCAGACCTTCACCAGCCGTATTTCGAGCATCGAACACGCGGGCCGCGAAGCGGTATTCGATACCACACAGAATGATCATAATTCACTGATATTTAACGGGATTGTGACAGGCAACTGCGGAGAGCAGCCGTTGCCGCCCTATGGTTCGTGCCTGCTGGGTTCGGTGAATCTCACACGCTTCGTGCGCCATCCGTTCACCGATTACGCCGAGTTCGATTGGGACGAATACCGCGAGGTGGTGCGCGTGTTCACGCGCATGCTGGACAACGTGGTGGAGATCAACGGACTGCCGCTGGAGAAGCAGCGCGGCGAGATCGTGCGCAAGCGCCGCCATGGCATGGGCTTCCTGGGTCTGGGCAGCACCATCACCTGTCTGGGCATGAAATACGGCTCGCAGGAGTCGGTGAAATTCACCGAGGACATCTCGCGTGAGATGGCGGTAGCGGGCTGGGAGGCCGCATTGGATCTGGCGCGCGAAAAGGGCCCGGCGCCGATCATGAACGAGGAGTTCACGGTCACCAAGGAGATGCTGCGCAAGCGTCCCGAGATGGCCCGTGACGGCTGGCGCCCCGGTGCCCACATCGCGGGCCGGGTGCTGCATGCCCGCTACAGCCGCTACATGCAGCGCATCGCCGAAGTCGCGCCGCAGCTGGTTCGCGAGCTGGCCGAGGTCGGCGCGCGCTTCACGCATCACAGCTCGATCGCGCCGACGGGGACGATTTCACTGTCGCTGGCGAACAATGCCTCCAACGGCATCGAACCGTCCTTCGCGCATCACTACTTCCGCAATGTGATACGTCCCGGCAAGAAGTCCAAGGAGAAGGTCGACGTCTTCTCCTTTGAGCTGCTCGCGTATCGGGAGCTGGTCAATTCCAAGGCGCGCCCGGATGCGACTCAGGATGCAGAGAAGCTGCCGGAGTACTTCATCGCCGCCGATGATGTGACGCCGCAGCAGCATGTGGATATCCAGGCGGCTGCCCAGAAGTGGGTGGATTCCTCGATTTCCAAGACCGCGAACGTGCCCACCAACTTTCCCTACGACAAGTTCAAGGACATCTACCTGTATGCCCATGAACAGGGTCTGAAGGGGTGCACGACCTTCCGCTTCAACCCCGAAGCCTTCCAGGGCGTGCTGGTGAAGGAAGCTGACCTCAAGAATACCGTCTACAAGTTCACTCTTGAGGATGGCACCGTGATCGAAGCGCGCGGTGATGAGGAAGTCGAGTACGACGGCGAGATGCACACCGCCGCAAACCTGTTTGACAGCCTGAAGGAGGGTTACTTCGGGCGCTACTAACAGCCCTAAGGCCCTCAAGGAAAGCGCTATGTCCATCAAGATCGCCAAGAAGATCGTCAAGTACAGTGTCGAGAAGCCGCAGGACAAGGCGGACAAGGAAGCTGCTGAGAAGGCCGCTGCCGAGGCGGCCATCGCCGCCGCGCGTGCCGCTGGTGTCGAGCCGGAAATGTTCAAGGACCGCACCGGGCGCATGGCCAAGGTCATCCGCATGCACGAGAGCGTGGAGCGGCCCGAGGTCCTGATCGGCTCCACCTTCAAGATCAAGACCCCGGTGTCGGATCACGCCATGTACGTGACCATCAATGACATCATTCTCAATGAAGGCACCGAGTACGAACAGCGGCGGCCCTTCGAGATCTTCATCAATTCCAAGAACCTGGATCACTTCCAGTGGATTGTTGCGCTCACGCGCATCATTTCAGCCGTGTTCCGCAAGGGCGGGGACGTGACCTTCCTGGTCGATGAGTTGAAGGCGGTGTTCGACCCGCGCGGCGGCTACTGGCAGCCCGGCGGCAAGTTCATGCCTTCCATCATTGCCGAGCTCGGCTATGTCATCGAGCGGCACCTGCAGAACATCGGCCTGATACGCAAGGTCGGCCTGGATGAGCACCAGCAGAAACTGGTGGACGAGAAACGCGCCGAGTTCCTGGCGCGCACCAAGCAGACCGACGCCTTTGCCAAATCACATTTTCCGGAAGGCGCGCAGCTGTGCAGCAAGTGCAGCACCGCCGCCGTGATCATGATGGACGGGTGCATGACCTGCCTGAATTGCGGGGACTCCAAGTGCGGTTAGCGGGTCGGAGGGCTGAGATATCGATTTGCGGTGAGAAGCGGCGCGAGTAGCAGTCGAAGCTGACAGACCTCTCTGTTAGAGAGAGCAAAAGCGCCCATTCCAAGGCAGCCCCCCGCGGGGCTGCCTTTTTTTCGATCCGTTATTGCCGCGTCAGCGTCAGGGGCGTTGGGACCGGACCCTGAGGTCCCTGCCCGATCCATTGCCCCGTCAGCGTCTTGCCCGACAGCGTGCCCTGGTACTCACCCGGCACTCCGGCGGCCTTGACGGAGAGTTTTCCTGCCGTCAGGTCAGCTTCACCGATCGGCAACCCCTTCGCCGGACCGCCGGGAAGTTCGATGTAACCCACATACTGCCCGGTGGCGTTGACCTCGAAGCGCAGCGCCACATTGAGGGTGGCCTGCGGAGTCGCAAGACTCCCGGACCACCTTCCGGCGAGCGAAGCGAACGATTCGGCGCTGAGCTTCAGGGGAAAGACCACCGCCGCGACGTCGCCTTTCTTCAGGCTCACCGGCAGACCGGCCGGTGGATTGCCACCTTGTCGCCACAGACCGTTGAACCCGCCGTTCACGTAGTCGGCAACCATCTCACCCCTGACCGGCGCCACCTTGAAATCGAGCTTGTTGTCGGCGAACTGGATGTCCGACATCGGCAACTCCACGCCCTGCTCAGGCACGAACAGTGACCCGGTGAACTCACCCTTGTCATTGCGCTTGAACCGGGCGACGAAGGTCAGTGAGACACCCGGGGCGGTGATCGGGCCATGCCAGGCGCCGGCAAGGGTATCCATGGCCGCCTTGGACAATACCGGCTTCTGATAGGCACTCAATTCCAGCGGCAGGGTCCCCCCGGGTTGTGTCCATTTGCCCTCAAATTTGCCGTCCTTGAGCGTACCGGCGTATGAGCCACTGAGCGAGGCGACGTCCACTTTCAGCGCGCCCGCGCTGTAGCTCACCGCACTTGCGGCAACGTTCTTGATGGCTGGATTGTCCGGCGAATCCAGGACCGCCGAGTAGCTGCCGTCAGGTTTTTTCAAGAACGTGAACTGAATGGTCAGCGAGGTTTTGGCATCGACCGCCAGCTTCCCCTGCCATGGACCGCTGAGATCCTGTTGTGCGAATACCGGGCCTGCCGCCGCAAGCATCGCGAACAGCAGGGTGATTTTCAAAAACCTAGTCATGTACCCTCTCCTGAAAAAATGCAAGGACTCTCATTCTTCGCGTAATGCATTGACGGGATCCGCGCTGGCCGTCTTGTAGGACTGCAACGCCACGGTGATGAAGGCCACGCCCGCGGCCAGCACCGCCGCCAGCACGAATACCAGCGGATTGATGCCCGCCCGGTAGGCGAAACCCAACAGCCATCGGTCCATGGCGAAATAGGAGATGACCGCCGCCAGGACCGAAGCGATCAGCACCAGGATCAGGATGCGCTGCGCCAGGAGCATGATGATCTGGAAGGCCGTGGCACCCAGCACCTTGCGGGTGCCAATTTCGCGGCTGCGCTGCTCGGTGGTGAAGGCAATGAGCCCGAACAGGCCCAGACAGGCAATGAAGATACAGATCGCGGCAAATATGGCGATCAGCCGCGTGAGGTCGTGCTCGGACTTGTAGAGGTTGTTCAGCTGCTGATCCAGGAACTCGTATTCGAACGGATGGCGGGCATCGGCCTGGCGCAGGACCGCCTCGACGAAGTCCAGCGTCCTGCCCACGTTCTCGCTCTTGATATTGAGAACCATCAGCCGCTGCTGCGAGGGCCGCGCCGACTCCGGCAACCCGGTGAAGTCATCGGTCAGCGGCAACAGCGCAAACGGCTCGATCACGGTGCGCAGCGACTTGAAATTGAAGTCCTTGACCACGCCGATCACGTGGCCGATCACGATCCCGCCGTTGCCGTAGACGCGCTTGCCGAGCGGTTCGGTCCATCCCATCTTGTGAACCATGGTCTCGTTGACCAGCGCCGACACCCCGGTATCCGTCAGCAGCCGTTGCGAGAAATCCCGACCCTTGACGATCTGCAGGCCCAGGACCGAGAGGAAATCGGTGGCGACGGGCATGTTGAAGATTTCCACGGAGGTGGGGACGCCATCGTTGTTGTCCACCTGGACCAGATTCTCGCCGGTCTGTTTGCCGGGCAGCGTAATCGCCTCCGAGACTCCAAGTATGTCCGGATTCTTGCCCAGTTCAGTGCGAATCGTGGGCAGCTTCTCGATGGTGGTGGCGCCCCGCAGCGTGACCACCAGCCGGTTTTCCTTCTGGAATCCCAGTGGTTTGTTGGCGATATAGCGCATCTGCGCCTGCATCAGCAGGGTACTGGCGATGACGCCGGCGGAGATGGTGAACTGCACCAGCACCAGCAGTTCGCGCATTCGCGCATGGCCTTTGCCGGCGGTGTACCTGCCGGTGAGCGCCGAGGTGGGCGCCCAGCTGGACAGATACAGCGCCGGATAGGCGCCGGCCAGGATGCCCACCAGAATTCCGATGCCGAACAGCCACGCCACCAGCACCGGCTCGTGAAACACGTTGAGGGTGACCTGCTGCTCCATCAGCGAGTTTATCGAGGTAAGCCGCAGCATCACCTCCACGATCACCATGCCGATTACCGTGGCGATCAGCACGAACAGCACCGCCTCGCCGAGAAACTGCAGCGCCAGGGACAGGCGGCTGGCGCCGAGGATCTTGCGGATGCCGACCGAGCGCGCGCGGCGCGTGGCGCGGGCAGTGGCAAGGTTCATATAGTTGATGCAGGCGACGATCAGGATGAAGAGCCCGACCGCGGCGCAGCCGTACAGGTAAATGGGGTTGCCGGTCGGCCGGTCGTAGCCCACATCGGATTTGAGATGAATGTCGGTGAGCGGCTGCAGCCAGCTGCGCCACTTGCTGTTCAGCGGTTTGCCGACTTCCGCCATGTTGCGCGCAAAGAACTGATCGTTCACCGGCGCCCAGTCCGTGAGCCTGAAGCCCGGCGCCATCACCACATAGGTGAAGTCCCCGACGCCCCAGAGCTGTTGACGTCGCTGCGTCTGGCTGTCCGGTTCACGCAGCCGAGCGTTATTGCGCGAGAACAGTATGTCGTATTTGAGGTGAGTGTTCTGGGGTTGATCGGCATACACCAGATTGATCTTCAAGGGTATGCCGTCGTCGGTGCTGATGCTCTCCCCGATCGGATTGGCATTGCCGAAATAGCGGCGGGCGAAGGATTGGCTCACTGCCACGGACGAGCCGTCTGTCAGCGCCGTCTTCGGATCGCCGTAGATCACCTCGAAGGTGAAGATATCGAAGACGTCCGGATCCGCGTAATAGGCATCGGACCATACATACGCATCATTGCCATGATGGATGGTGATGCCGCCCTGGTTGCCGGCGCTTTCAAACCTCACGTATTTCTTGATCTGCGGATCGTCGGCCGCAATCATCGGCGCCAGGGAACGGGACGTGAGTGCGAAGCTCGACGCGGTGCCATTGGTGGTGAATTCGTTCACCAGCCTGAAGATGTGTTCGTGCTGGACGTTGTAGCGATCGTAGGTGAGTTCGCTGCGCAGAAACAGGCCGAGAATCAGGCAACAGGCGATTCCCAGCGACAGACCCGCGATGTTGATCGCGGCATACAGACGCTCGCGGCTGAGATTGCGCAGCGCCACGACGATATAGTTGCGCATGGCTTAGCGCTCGGTGCTCTTGTCCGAGACGATCTTGCCGTCGATGAGATTGACGATGCGCCGGCTGTAGGCGGCGTTGTCCGCCGAATGGGTCACCATGAGAATGGTCGTGCCCTCGTCATTGAGCTTGGTCAGGATCTTCATGACTTCCTCGCCGTGCTCTGAGTCAAGGTTTCCAGTGGGCTCATCGGCAAGGATCAGGTTCGGTTTGTTGACGATGGCCCTCGCCACCGCGACACGCTGCTGTTGACCGCCCGAGAGTTGCGCCGGGAAATGGCCGCTGCGGTGCCCGATGTCCATTTTTTCCAGCACGCCCTCGACGCGCGCGCGGCGCTCATGCGCCGCCACCCCGCCATAAACCAGCGGCAATTCGACGTTTTCGTAGACGGTGAGTTCCTCGATCAGATTGAAGCTCTGGAACACGAAGCCGATGTGCGCTTTGCGAATCCCGGCACGGCGGCGCTCCGGGTAGCCTGAAACATCCTCGCCCAGGAACCTGTAGCTGCCCTCGGTGGGACTGTCGATCAATCCCAGGATGTGCATCAGAGTCGACTTGCCGCAGCCGGACGGACCCATGATGGAGACGAACTGCCCTTCTGCCAGCGAGAAGTCCAGACCATCTACGGCGGTGGTTTCAACCGCGTCGGTGCGGTAGACCTTCTTCAGATCGTGGGTTTCGATAATCATTTGGGACCCTGGTTGGTTCTGATGGGTTCGCTGAACTGCAGCTCGTCGACTTCGTTGTAGCTGTCATAGGCCGATGTGATGATGCGATCCCCGGCGCTCAGGCCGTCCAGCACTTCGACCTGGCGCGGATTCTGGCGCCCCAGGCGCACATTGGTACGTCGGGCGGAGCGTCCGTCCTTGGAGATCAGATAGACCCAGCGACCGGCGGTTTGCTGGTAGAAGCCGCCCTTTGGCACGACCAGGCCCTGCGAAGGCGCGCCGAAGGTCAGCTCCACCGTCAGGGTCTGCCCGCGCTTGAGGTCGTCGGGACCGGCGCCCTCGAACACGACGTCCGCCTCGAAGGCATTGTCCTTCACTTCCGGATAGATCTTCTGGACGGTCACCAACCAGTTCTTGCCGTCCAGGTCGATATGACCCTTGGTGCCGATCTCGACTTTGCTGATGTAGAACTGATCGATCTTCACCCGGACTTTGAACTTATCCAGCAGGTCGATCTGGCCGATGCGCTGGCCGGCCGGAATGTTCTGGCCGACCTGGGCATCGATGGTCGAAAGCCAACCTGAAATCGGCGCCCGCACATTCAGGCTTTCCACGATGTCATTGACCAGGCCCAGGCCGGTGTTCAGCCGATCGATGGAGCGATTGGCCTGCTTGAGCTCCTGGGCGCTGAGCTCGTCCTCCTGCTTGATGCGCTCCGCGAGCAGCTCCCGCTTTTGCTTCAGGTACTTGAGCTTGTCGCGGGTGGCCTCGTAGGTATCGATGGAATAGGCAGGAAAAGACCCCTTCATCACCTCATCCTGGCGTTTGAAGGTCTTCTGCAGGTCCAGGATCTGGTAGTCCAGATCCAGCAGCGTATCGCGCAGCAACAGCGTGCTCTGCTTGCGGTTGAATACGGTTTCCCGCTGGATGTCGAGGTTGTACAGCAGCTGGGTCTCGGTGCCGATGGCGGTATTGCGCAAGGTCGTATTCGAGAACTGCAGGATCAGATCGCCCTTCTCGACGTGCTGGCCACCCTCGACCAGGATCTTCTCCACGCGTCCGCCGCCCTCGATGTCCAGGTACACGGAAGTGGCCGGCTGCACCGTGCCGTCGAACGGGTAGTACTCAAGGAACTCCCCCTCCTGCACCACCCCGGTGGTGATGCGATCCGCATCGACCTGCAGCCGCGTGTGCCCCGAACGGCTGAGGATCTGCCAGGCGAGGAGCACCAGCAGCAGTGCGCCCGCGCCGATCAGCATCCAGCGATTGGGTGACCACCCCTTCTTTTCTATTGCGCGATCCATGGTGGAGCGCGGCCGTTTGGCGGGTATTTCGATATCCGGCATCAGTGCAGGGCAATCAATTTCCGTGCCAAAGCGGCCCGTGATTTATCCTTGATAAATCAACGTACTAACGCCGTCGTAGAGGAGCCTGGCCAGCCTGATTGTTCCGATTCGGAACAGAATGTGTTCCACTATGAAACATGACGCCCTCCGACATTCTCATTGTCGATGACGATTCCGAGGTGCTGCTGGCCGCTGAGCTGGTTCTGAAGAAGCATTTTCGCAGTGTCGTCGCGACTTCCGAACCGAAGCAGATCAGACAGCTGCTGGCGCGTCAGAGTTTCGAAGTGCTGCTGCTGGATATGAATTTTTCGGTGGGGGCGACGTCCGGTCAGGAGGGCCTGGACTGGCTGCAGACCGTTCAGGAACTCGCCCCCGACACCAAGGTGATTCTCATGACGGCCTATGGCGGCATCGAGCCTGCCGTCAATGCCATGCGCAAGGGTGCGGCCGACTTTGTCGTCAAACCCTGGGACAACGCCAAACTGATTGCCACGGTCTCCTCCGTCGCCCGCCTGGCGCATGCGGACCGGGAGGTGGCAAGTCTGCGCCGCCAGCAGCGCAGTGTTAACGAATATATCGGTCGGGAACTGGACCGCATTGTCGGGGCGGCGCCCGGACTTCGGCAGATGCTGGACAGCATCAACAAGGTGGCGCGCACCGATGCCAGCGTCCTCATCGTCGGGGAAAACGGCACCGGCAAGGAACTCGCCGCCCGCGCCATTCACAGCCAGTCATTGCGCAGCGATCGGGTGTTCGTCAACGTCGACCTTGGTGCCGTCTCGGAAACCCTGTTCGAATCGGAACTGTTCGGCCACCGCAAGGGCGCCTTCACCGACGCCCGCGAGGATCGCGCAGGACGCTTCGAGATCGCCAACGGCGGCACCCTGTTTCTGGATGAAATCGGCAATCTGAGCCTGAAAATGCAGGCCAAGCTGCTGGGGGCTCTGGAGACCATGATGATCTCCCGCCTGGGTTCTGACCGGCCGATCAAGATCGACTCCCGCGTGATCTGCGCCACCAATCTGCGCCCGGAGGAGCTGCGCGACCCGTCCCGCTTCCGTCAGGACCTGCTCTACCGCATCAATACCATCGAAATCCACGTGCCGCCGCTGCGCGAACGCATCGAGGACGTGCCGCTGCTGGTGTCGCATTACCTCGCGCTGTACGCCAAGCGCTACGGCAAACCCGAACCGCGCTTCGATGCCGCGGCCCTGCAACGACTTCAGCATTACCACTGGCCCGGCAACGTGCGCGAACTCAGGCACGTGATTGAGCGGGTCATCATCATGAGCGACCAGGGCATGCCGCAGCTGGATGGAATGCTGCCGCCGCTGCCCAGCATGGAACCGGTGACGCTGAACCTGGAAGAGTTGGAAAAGCAGGCGATCCGGACCGCGATCGCCCGGCATGAGGGCAATCTCAGCAAGGCCGCCCAATCACTGGGCCTGGGCCGCACCACCCTGTACCGGAAAATGGCCCGCTATGGGCTTGAGTAACTTCCGGCTCAACGTGGCGCTGCGGGTATTGATACTCGCGGCGCTGTGCTTCGTGCTGGTCTGGGGCTGGCTGAACACCCCATGGGTGGTAACGCCGCTGGTCACGAGCGCGCTGATTGTAGCCAGCGTGATGGATCTCATCCGGTACGCGGAGCGCACCAGCCGCGATCTGAGCAGTTTTCTCACCGTCATCGCCCACCACGACTTCTCGACCCCGGTATCCGTGCCTGCAAAGGGTGGAGTCTTCGGACAGCTGCAGGAGGCCTATCGTCTGCTCACGGGTGAATTCCGCCGGCTCAATCAGCAAAAGGCCGCGAATCACCAATACCTTGCAGCCATCGTGGAGCACGTCGGGGTGGCGCTGTTCTGCTTCGATGAACACGGCGAGGTGCTGCTCATGAATGCACCGGCGCGCCGGCTGTTCGGGGTGCCCTACCTGGTGAATCGCCGCTCATTTGGCCGGATTGACGCGCGCCTGCCGCAGATCCTGCAGCAGCTCGGGGACGGCGAACGCACCATGGTCGACATCCATGGTGGCGATGAGAGTCTGCGGTTGGTGCTGTACTCCACGACCTTCGAGCTGCAGCAGCGACGGCACCAGATCGTCTCGTTTCATAACATCCGCGACGAACTGGATCGACAGGAAGTGGAGTCCTGGCAGAAACTGATCCGGGTTCTGACTCACGAGATCATGAACTCGGTGACACCGATCATCTCGCTTAGCCGGCTGATCCGGGAAAACATGGCCGACAGGGCCGATGAGGATCTGCTGCGCAGCCTCACCGCGATCCATGCGCGCAGCAGCGGCCTGCTCGAGTTTGTGCAGGCCTACCGCAGTTTCGCCAACCTGCCATTGCCGGTTTTCGCGCACGTCGTGGTGCTGCCGCTGCTGGAGCAGATCCGCACGCTGATGGCCGAAGAACTCAGCTCGCGAGGAATCACCCTGCAGATCCTCTGCAGCAATGCCGCACTGACAATCCGCGCCGATCCTTCCCAGGTCGAGCAGGTGCTCATCAATCTGCTGCGCAATGCATTTGACGCGCTCGCCGGACGGGACGGTGCGCGCATCGAACTGCGCGCCTTCGAAGAGGCACATGGCCAAGTGGTGCTTCAGGTCATCGACAATGGCGCAGGCATCGATGAGACCCAGCTGGATGATGTGTTCGTGCCGTTTTTCACCACCAAGCGCGAGGGCATGGGGGTGGGCCTTAGTATTTCGCGCCGCATCATGCGCATGAATGAGGGTTCCATCACGGTGCGTTCCGCCGCCGGTGAAGGCTGCGTATTCACCCTGCGTTTCCGATCTGCCACAGCCTAGCGCCGGCTCGTAGGTGCGCGCCGACAGGGACTTGCAGCCGCCCGGATGCTCCGCTTGAGCACTTGCGCCGTGGCAGTCACCGGGGCTGCCTCCTACCCTGTCCCTGACATACCGGAGCTGCAATGAAATCGACAACCCGATGGTTCGCGTTTCTGCTGATGATTCTCGCAGCCTGTGACCTGGGCTATGCACAAGGTGCCCGGCCGGAGCTCAAGCCGGTCGCCTTCGCAACTCTGGACACCAACCATGACGGCAGGATTTCCCGGCAGGAGGCGCTCGCGGCGCCGGACTTGTACGACGCCTTTGACACGCTCGACGTCAATCACGATGGCTTCCTCAGCCCAGCGGAATTCCAGGCCTGGCCGCGGGCCTTGAAGACGACCGACCCGGCGAAGCGTGACCCGGGCACGGTCCCGGGCGGTAGTGCCGGCGCGCAGCACATGACGCCCGCCTCCTAGAGGCTGTAGGAGCCCACCGACTTCAATGACAATCAGCCCCGCCTAGAATGTTGCGGGCGCCGGATCGCAATGTTGCGAGTCGGCAGCACAATGGAGCAGCACATGGCAGAGGACAGCAAGGAGCGCGAGCCCTGGTCCCCGAAAATCGACAAAAAGCCGCTCTTCACCAACAGCGCAGATTTCGAGCGCGGTCTGGGTGAGACGGGCAATCCACCGGATATCACCGAGGAGGGCGAGGAAGAGGACGAGGATAAGAAGGTCTCCGGCATACCCTCCGACACTCCGATCAAGCCGCCACGGTAGCACCTATCGCGGGGCGCACCGGCAGTCGCTCCCGCAAGCCATTCGCTGCAGCAGCTGCTGGCGGGCGTGGTTTCGCCGTGGTGTAAGGATTCCGTATACTGCGACGTACTACCTTCATCGTCCCGCTCGATGAAAGACGGGTCCGAGCCCGCTGTTGCGATTGGAGAATCCCTGGTGAATAAGAAGTGGTTGATCTGCATTCTGGCCGCGTCTGCGGGCCCCTCATTGGTCTATGCGGCCCCCGCCCAGGATCCGGAGACGGCCGCGGACGTTCGTTGCATCGCGGTCGGATTCAGAATGGCCCAGGCGGACAACCCTCAGGTCAAGTCTGCCGGACAGCTGTTGACCCTCTACTACCTCGGGCGTTTGGAGGGCCACACGACCCAGGGCAACGTGGAGGATCTGATCATCGAACAGGTCACCAAAATGGATGAGCCTGCCTTTCATAGCGAAGCAACACGGTGCGGCAGCGGCCTGACGGCAAAAGGGCAGCAGCTGACCAAGATCAGCCAGGACCTGGCCAAGCTCGGTCAGCAGCTGCAGCCAAGTTCGGCGCCACCGAAGTAGGGCGCACCAGCATTCGTTCGGCGCGCGCATGCCCAGCAGTCTGCAGGTGATTCGGGCTGACATCGTTACGCTGAACGCCGGGGCCATCGTCAATGCCGCCAATTCGAGCCTGCTCGGCGGCGCTGGCGTTGATGGCGCGATTCACCAGGCCGCCGGACCGGAACTGCTGCAGGCCTGCCGCAAGTTGGGCGGCTGTCCGACCGGTGAGGCTCGTATCACGCCGGGATTCAGGCTCAAGGCCCAATGGATCATCCACACCGTCGGTCCGGTCTGGAGCGGCGGCAATGACGGCGAGGCGCAGCTTTTGGGCTCCTGTTACCGCCAATGCCTGCGTTTGGCGCTTGAACATTCCATCGAGTCGATCGCTTTCCCGGCCATCAGTACCGGCGCCTATGGCTATCCGAAGGATCCGGCCACGGCGATGGCCATCACATCCGTCAGGGAGTTTGTCGGGCTCGGCCGCGGACCCGGGGAAGTCATCTTCTGCTGTTATTCGGCCGAGGACTATGCAAGATACCGGCATGCGCTTCGGTCTGAATAGCCTGCCATTGATTCTGGGTGCCCTGTTCGTGGCCGTGGTGCTTCTGGGCCTCTATCTCATGGGTAGCAGCCGGCGCGCCTCCCGGCGCAGATCCCCTGGCGCGAGCAACCTGGGTTGGGCATTGCTGTTTCTCAGCTCTGGCCGGGTACCACCGCCACCGCCGCAGGCCCAAATCGAGGCCGAATTGAACGGTGAAAAGGATCGGGCGACCTCGGACCCGTTGCGAAAGCCCGCCGACTTCAGTCATTAGCGCGATTGTCCCTTTGGCAAGCAGGGCGTCACGGCGGGTGCTTGCTTGGCCTGTCCTTGCGCATCCGGAAATGTTTTGGCGCAAAGAGAGCAAAGTGATCGCCAAGATCGCCCAGAAAATACTCATCGTCATATTTGCTGCCGTGATGTGCGGCCTAATGTGGGCTACGCGGGCGTTGGCGTTCAATGAGCCTCCCCATGAGGTTGTCCGCAAGGCGTTGGTGGGATTCGTGGTGGTCCTGGTCATTGGAGTGGGAGTCGTGCTGATCCAAAGGAACGACTGGAAGGCGAATTCCTATGTTTCGCGGCAACCACAGGTCCCGGGAACTATTCGGACCGGTTAGCGATCTCGGCTACAACCGCGGATCTTGGCCATATCGCCAACCGACCCCATCAGGGCAGCTGCATTTCTCTTCAAGCCAGCTGCTGATCAATCGCCCTATAATCGGGGCATGGCTGCCAGGAAAGCGAAGAAAACTGCCGGCAAGAGCGGCGCAAAACGGCGGGCGGGCAAACTGGGGCCTGCCACCCTGCGTCGGGGATTGGCGAGCGCCGAGATTGTTCTCACGCTCGATGAACCCTTGCTGTCCGAAGTCGTGGCTGCCGTGCTCAAGGCGGACGGTTCAACAATCGGCGCCTACCGTGAGCCACTGTCCGGGCGACCACTGCTGCTGGCCTCACTGCCGTTCTCGGCCATCGAACCGACGCCCTTCCAGCGCGATCTGTCACCCACTCACGCCAAGCGCCTCTCGGCTGCAATCGAAGCCACGGGCGCCTTTCTGGATCCTCTGATCGTCGTGCTGGGCGAGGGCGGCCGCTTCTGGACTCCCAATGGCCGGCATCGGCTGGCCGCGGCGAAGGTGCTGGGTTTGAAACAGATCACGGCTCTCATCTCGCCTGATGAGAGCCTGTCCTTCCGCATCCTCGCGCTCAATACCGAAAAAGCCCACAACCTCAAGGACAAGAGCCTCGAGGTCATCCGCATGGCTCGCAACCTGGCCAAGCGCGAACCGACCCGCAAGGAGTCGGCTTTCGCCGAACATTTCGAAGCGGCGGAATTGCTGACGCTGGGCGCGATCTACGAGAAGAATGCGCGCTTCGGCGGCGGTGCCTACAACTCCTTCCTGAGGAAGGTCGATCGGTTCTCCGAGAAGACCCTCACGGTGAGCCTGCGCGAGCGGGCCGATCTGGCGGCCCGGCTGCTGCAGATCGATGAGCGGGTCAAGCGCATCGTGACGGCGCTGCAGGAGCGCGGCATGAAGTCGCCGTACCTGCGCAACTACGTGGTGGCCCGCATCAACCCGGTGCGCTTCCATCGATTGAAGCCAGGGGAGCGCAAGCCCGCGATGCCGATCCTGCAGGCCATGACGCGCATGGCGGCTGCGGCTCGGGATTTTGATCTCGCCAAGGTGTCCTTGAGCGATCTGGCCTTCGTGGCTGCGGGCGCAGAATCCTCGGAGTAGCAGTGATGAAGACTCACGCGCCGGCAGTGTCACCTGCCGGCGCGTGAACGCGGCGCGATTACTTCGGCGGAATCTGGCTGCTGATGCCGTTTTCCTGCTTGTTCAGCACGCGCTGCTCGGGCTTGGTGATGTGGCCGCCGTTCTGGCTGGCCATGTCACGCTCTTCCTGGCGCACCTGGTGATCTTCCTTGTGCGCGGCGGCCGCCTGGCCCTTGGTCATGGTGCCGTTCTTCACATCGTTGTGGATTCGGCGGTTCTGGTTGTTCAGCCGATGATTGACCTGGGTCCGGCGCGGATGATTCTTCTGCCAGGTGGTTTCGGCCGAAGCGGTTCCGACCACGCCCGCAAGCATTACCGCGGCGGCGGCGAAGGTCAGCGTCTTACGAAATCTGTTTGACATAGCGGCAGCTCCTGGAACGTGGGTCATTGAGTCGTCAACTGCAGGCGAAACTTTCGCCTCGTGAGGGTAACAACGACGCCCCAGGCGGCACGCTGACGTGGGTTACAAGTTATTAAAGATTAGATGAGAGCTAACCCAGATCGGCAATGACGGCTTTGGGCACCTTGCCCTGGGTGACCGTCACGCCCTCGCTGCGCAGTCGCCGCGCCTGTTCGCGGAAGTGTTTGGAGCCGGGTGGGAACACGATGCGGCCGCCCGCACCCAGAATGCGGTGCCAGGGCAACGCCAGGTCATCCGGTGCCATGCGCAGCGCATAGGCCGTCATGCGCGCGCGACCCGGCAGGCCTGCCGCCCGCGCCACTTCGCCATAGGTGGCGACCTGGCCGCGTGGCACGCCGGCAATCACGTGCCAGATGTCCTGCAATGCCGGATTGTGCTCCGGCGATGATTTATGCCCGCGGCGCGCAGCGCCGCGGGCGGGACCGAAGAGTGTATGAGTGAAGGGCATGCCGGCATTGTGCACCGGAATCGCGGGCCAAAAAAAACCCCGCCGGGGGCGGGGTTGATCTGGTCGCTTGCTTGCTTGCTGTGGAGGAGCAATTCTTCTGGTTCTTGTCCGGTTCTCAAAGGCATGCGCTTGCGCCGCTGCCTGGTGTATTTGGTATCTCCGGCCGATCCGCCTGCGTTTCTTCCTTCCCCGGCCCCTTGGGCCATCTCTTCCCTATAGATAAGCAACGGTCATGCCAGAGCCCGATATGTCCGGCGCGATGTGACATCTTGTATCTGCGACGGGGTCAACGGTGCCACAGCTCGCTCTATGCGAGGCTTTGCCCACGCCTGATGTGACAGAACACCGGTTCGGTTGGTGCGGTGCGTTCGGTGGTGTCAAAATCTTCGACAGCATTTCCTCCGACGGCCACCGGACCGACACCCTATACTTCGAGTAAGATATTGATATACATAGTAATTGACGTGTTGGCTGGGGTGTAAATGCAACCGACACGCAACCACGGCGCCTGGGCGCCGGCCCTGCTCGCGGCGCTCGTGATGTGCGGCGCCGGCTGTTCGACGACCCCACACAAGTCGAAGCCTGCGAGCGCTCCCGTCCCGGTTTCGGCACCCGCAACGCCGGTGCAGAGTTCGCCGACGACCGCCTCAGCGGCGCCAGGCTTGGAACCCTTCACGCCACCCGCGCCCAGTAGCGCGCCGACGCCGGCCGCCCCACCGGCTGGCGAGCCCGGCACGGCGCCCGCGCCTGCGACCCCGCCGACCCTCACCGGGGGGCCGCCGCCGGCGAGCACATCACCGGCACCGCGGGTGCTCGACAGGAATTTTCCGCAGCCGCCCGCCCTCGATCGCGACGTGAACTTCTGGATCCGCGTCTATACCGAAATCGGCACCAATGCCGGCTTCCTGCACGACCAGTACAACCTGGGTGTGGTCTACGAGACGATTCAGTTCGACCCGGGCATGTCGGCCCGGCAGCGCGAGCGACTGGTTGAAAGTCATCGCGAGCAGATCGTCGCCGCGCTCAAGCGCATCGCGCATGCCACCGGGCCGCTGTCGCCGGAGGATCAGCACATCCGCGACATGTGGGGCGATGCCTATACACCGGCCCGGGTGCTCGGCGCAGTGGAGGACATCCGCTTCCAGCTGGGCCAGTCCGACCGGTTTCGCGAGGGCCTGGTGCGCTCGGGGCTGTGGCAGACGCATATCGAGCAGACCCTGTCGGACCTTGGCCTGCCAACCGAGCTGGGGGTGCTGCCGCACGTGGAATCCTCCTTCAACGCGGCCGCGTATTCCAAGGCCGGGGCGGCGGGCATGTGGCAGTTCATGCGTTCCACGGGTCGGCGCTACATGCGCATCGATTCGGCCGTGGACGATCGCATGGATCCGTTCCGCAGCACCGAGGCCGCAGCGCAACTGCTGAGCTTCAATTACCGGCTGCTGGGCACTTGGCCGCTGGCCTTGACCGCCTACAACCACGGGGCCGAGGGCATGCGGCGCGCCAAGGAGCAGCTGCGGACCGACGACATCGTGATGGTGGTGCGCAACTACCACAGCCCGAGTTTCGGCTTCGCCTCCCGCAACTACTATGTGTCATTCCTGGCCGCGCTCACGGTGGACAAGGACCCGGAGAAGTATTTCGGCCCCATCAAGCGCGAGCCCGAGGCGAAGTTCCGTGACGTGACCATGCCGGGGTTCGTGACGGTGAGCGCGCTCACGCACGCCTTGCACATCAATGCGGACCAGCTGCGCCGCCTGAATCCCGCGCTGCTGCCGGCCTGCTGGGAAGGCCGGCGCCGGGTCCCCAAGGGCTACGTGCTGCGCCTGCCGGTGAGCGGCCCGGAGTGGACCAGCGAGCTTCTGGCACAGCGCCTCTCGCCCTCGGACCTGCAGGCCCGGCAGACCGTGCCGGAGCGTCGCAAGGTCATGAAGGGGGAGACCCTGGCCAGTATCGCCGGCGACTACGGCATGAAGCCCGGCGAGCTTGCGCGCCTCAACGGCATCAGCGCGCGCACGCGCCTGCGGCCCGGCCGCTATCTGCGCGTCCCCGAAGCCAACCCGGTGCGCGTGGCCGCCGTGCACGTCGATCACCCGGCCGAGGAGGCCGCAACTGCCGAGCCGGCCGCCTCTGCCCCGAGCAGCCTCTCCAGCTCACCCGTTGCGGTAGCGGCAAGCTCACAGCCCACGCCAACCCCGGCGGCGCCCGAAACCAGCAGCGCGCCGGCCGTGGTGGCGGCCAATACACCCGATGCAGCCAGTCCTGCTGTGGCACCGGAAGTCTCCGCCGCGCCGCCGGCGGCGTCGGTCACGGACGCCGCGGCCCCGGGCAGCGTGGCCGTTGCGGCCAATACCGCACCCTCGGCAACCCCGGTGGCGCCGGATGTCGAGCCGGAGACCATTGCCGGTGGCGTGTCGCCGCAGGTCGCGCAGCAGGAGAGCGAGCAGGATGCGCGCGCGGTGGCGCAGGACAAGCCGCTCGCGGTGACCCAGCCGGTATCGGCCAAGCAGGCCGAGGAACTCACCCCCGGCCTCGGGCCCACTTCGGTGGTGTCCACTGACAACGCCGATGCCACGGACTATTCCGTGGCGGCCGATGACAGCATCGTGGTGGCGCCCACCGAGACCCTGGGCGCCTATGCCGGGTGGCTGGATATCAGCCCCGCGCGGCTGCGCGCCTTGAATCACCTGCGGGGCAGGGGCGCGGTGCGGATCGGGCACAAGCTGAAGCTTGATTTCGCCAACAGCACCCACGAGAAGTTTGAAACACAGCGCCGCGACTATCATCGGCAGCTGCAGGCGGCCTACTTCGCCTCGCACCGTATTTCAGGCACCCAGGTGCACGTGGCGCGGGCCGGGGATTCGCTGTGGAACCTGGCGCATCGTTTCGGTGATCTGCCGGCGTGGCTGCTGCAGCAGTACAATCCGGACGTGGCGTTCGATGAGCTCAGGGCCGGTACCCAGATCGTGCTACCGCGCGTGGAAGATCTCGGCAATGCCGGCAGCGACAATTGAGACACTGTCGGCAAATGGCGCCAGGCGCGGCCGTTGTGACGGCTGCACTTCGCCGCCGGACCCCTAACCCATATACTGCCGATTATGTGTGATCGTCCGAACGTGAAGTTTCTCGCGTTGCTTCTGGCTTTGGCGCTGGGCGCGGCGGCGAGCCTGGCCTTCGCCTATGGCAAGCCGCAGAGCCCGAGCAAGGAAACGGCACATCAGCAAAGCGGCTCCGGCAGCGGCGATGCCAGCAGCGGTTCGGAGCCGCTGCTGGCCGACCGCGTCGTGGTGCGCAAGTCCGAGCGGCGCATGTACCTGATGCACGGGGATACGGTGCTGCGTTCCTACCGCGTCGCGCTGGGACTGAATCCGGTCGGCCCCAAGGAGCAGGAGGGTGACTCGCGCACGCCCGAGGGCCATTATCAGCTGACCCGTCGCAACCCCCATAGCGAGTACTTCCTGTCGATCCAGGTGTCCTACCCCAACGACAAGGATCTGCAGCGCGCACGGCGCAACCGGCTCACGCCCGGCGGCGCGATCATGATCCACGGCCTGCCGAACGAACTGCGCCGGGAACCGACTTACTATGAGAAGCGCGACTGGACCGACGGCTGCATCGCCGTGTCAGACTCCGACATGCTGGAGATCTGGCTGATGACCCCACAGGACATCCCCATCGACATCCTGCCGTAGCCGGCTTCCCTCAGGTCTAGTGAACACCAGCAGTAGCAGCATCATCCCGGATTCGGTCGACGCACTGGTTGCGCCCCGCGGCAGCCTCGAGAACCTGTCCCAGGAGGAGATCACCAAGCTGCTGGATACCAGCCACAGCGGGCTTTACGGCCTGTTCCGCAAATGCGCCCTGGCGGTGCTCAATACCGGCAACGATACCGACAATGCCAAGGAGATCCTGGAGCGCTACGCGGACTTCCACATCGAGGTCGTGCGTCACGCGCGCGGCATCAAGCTGGAGGTGCGCAACGCCCCGGCCACCGCCTTTGTCGACGGGGAGATGATCCGCGGCATCAAGGAGCACCTGTTCGCGGTGCTGCGCGATGTCATCTACATCGCCGGTGAAATCATCGACAGCCGGGTGATGTCGCTCACCGATTCCGGGGCCGTCACCAACACGGTGTTTCGCATCCTGCGCAACGCCCGGGCGCTGGAATTCAAGGGCTATCCGAACCTGGTGGTGTGCTGGGGCGGGCATTCCATCGGCGATGACGAATACCACTACACCAAGAAAGTCGGCTACGAGATGGGGCTGCGCGGCCTGGATGTGTGCACCGGCTGCGGACCCGGCGCCATGAAGGGCCCGATGAAGGGGGCGACCATCGGCCATGCCAAGCAGCGGGCCATGCAAAGCCGCTACATCGGCCTCACCGAGCCGGGTATCATCGCCGCGGAGCCGCCGAATCCCATCGTCAGCCAGCTGGTGATCCTGCCGGACATCGAAAAGCGCCTCGAAGCCTTCGTGCGCATGGGTCACGGGATCGTGGTGTTCCCGGGCGGTGCGGGCACGGCCGAGGAAATCCTCTACCTCACCGGATTGCTGCTGGACCCGGCCAACGCCAGCCAGCCCTTCCCCGTGGTGCTCACCGGGCCGGCCGCCAGCGCCGGATACTTCGAACGCATCCTGCATTTCGTGGAGGCGACACTGGGTCGCGAGGCGGTGCGGCGGCTGGAAGTGATCATCGATGATCCGCCGGCCGTGGCCCGGCGCATGGTCCTGGGGATGGAGGCGGTGCGCGCCTCGCGTCGCGAACGCAGCGATTCCTACAACTTCAACTGGCAGCTTTCGGTGGGCATCGAGCTGCAGCGACCGTTCCAGGTCTCGCACGAGTCGATGCGCTCGCTGGTGCTGTCGCGCGCGCAGCCGGTGCATATGCTGGCCGCGAACCTGCGCCGCGCCTTCTCGGGCATCGTCACCGGCAATGTGAAGGACTACGGCGTGCAGGCCATCGAACGCCAAGGCCCGTACGAGCTCAGCGGCGACCAGAACGTCATGCGTCTGCTGGATGAGCTGCTCACCGCCTTCGTGGCCCAGGGGCGCATGAAACTGCCGGGCTCGGTGTACAAGCCCTGCTACCGGCTGGTCGCGTAACATAACGTTTGCGTTATGGCGGCACCGCATCCGCACTTCGCAGCACTTGCCGCGCAGCGATATGCACCGCCACTGATCGGTGTGACCCAGTTCCTGTAGGTAAAGCGCTCCAACTCCGTACGCTGCTGGTAACCACTTTAGGAGTTGCTGAATGAACTCATCAGACAGGACCAGGGGTGACCCCCTAGGAGCTCCGGCAGAGGCCGCCACCATGGCACCCCCCATGGCCGGTACGGAGGCGTATGGCTCGTGGCTGGATCGCATGCAGCGGGCGCGCACGCGCCATGCCGCGATCACCCGCAACCTCTACACCTGGACCAACTACAAAAGCTGGGCCGATCAGGTGAAGGGATCGTGGGAGCAGGAGCCGGAGTCGAAGCGCAAGTAGCGTTCTAGACGATTTCGGCTTCCGCTTCGGGCGTCACCTCGAGGGACACGGATTTCTGCGGAACAACCGTGCTCTCGAGCCACGCGGTGAGCGATTCCCAGGCCTTGGTGTCCTCGTGGACCTGGTGGTCCTTCATTTCATGGATGCCGGCGCCGGTTTCCGCGGCGCGAATGTAGTTCTGCGAGTCGCGCAGGCTGGCCACGATGGGAATGCCGAGGGTTTCCAGGAAGCGCAGCAGGGACTGGTAGATCAGGGTATTGACCTTCACCCGGTTGGCGATGACCGCGAGCCGGTTGTCGTTGCGGCGGATCTTGGCCACCAGCAGCAGATCCCGGATGCAGCGCGAGCAGGCGTGGATGTCGATGTCCGAGGGCAGCACCGGGACCAGGATCTTGTTCGCATCGCGCGTCAGCTCGATCATGGTCTGACCGGTCACGGCGGCCGGCGTATCCAGGATGATATGGGTCGTATCCGCCGGCGGACGCAGCTGGAAGGTCCGCGTCATACGCGGATTGCGCTCATGCGCCGAGATCAGATACACCCTGGGACGAGCCGGATCGCGTCTCGACACCCACCGCCCGGAGGACCCCTGCGGGTCATAATCCATGATCACCGGCTTCATGCCACGCGAGGCATAGTAGCCGGCCAGATTCACGGCGATGGTCGTCTTGCCGGACCCGCCCTTGGGGTTCAGGACGACAATGCGCTGCATGGATTCACAGGGTACTGGGGTGGCAGTACCGCCGCAAGATGAGATCTGACGCACGCCGGATGTCACATTGAATTTGTAGTCTGAGCCCATGGAACGACTGCTGTTGCTCTGGGACGAAATCGATGACCTGCTGGGCGTGAGCCGCTGCCTGGTGTCCCGAGCCGTGATGCGCCTGAATCCGCGCTGGTAACTGTAAAAAAACGCCCTCCCGGCTTGAAAAATCCGCCGGGATACCCAAGATGCACGCCTGCTCAACCGATTGATCGGCAGGATTGCGCATGACTGAAGACCAGAAAACCACGCTCGGCTTCCAGGCCGAGGTAAGTCAGCTGATGCAGCTGATGATCCATTCCCTGTACAGCCACAAGGAGATCTTCCTGCGGGAACTGATCTCCAATGCCTCGGATGCCAACGACCGGCTGCGCTTCGAGGCGATCGCGAACCCGACGCTGCTGGCGGACGACCCCGAGCTGGCGATCTGGGTGGAGGGCGATACGGCCGCCGGGACCTTGAAAATCCGCGACAACGGCATCGGGATGAGCCGCGAGGAGGCGATCGCCAATCTCGGCACCATCGCGCGCTCCGGAACCGCCGAGTTCTTCAAATCCCTCTCCGGGGACCAGCAGAAGGACTCACAGCTGATCGGGCAGTTCGGCGTGGGCTTCTACTCGGCATTCATAGTGGCCGAACGCGTCGAAGTGCTCACGCGCAAGGCCGGAACCGCGGCGGGCGAGGGGGTGCGCTGGGAATCCAGCGCCGATGGCCAGTTCACGGTCCAGGCCGTGGAGCTGCCGCAGCGCGGTACCACCATCATCCTGCACCTGAAGGCCGATTGCCGCGAGTTCGCCGACAGCTGGCGACTGCGCTCGCTCATCCACCGCTACTCGGATCACCTGAGCTTCCCGGTGCTGATGCGCAAGGAGGCCGCGGGCGCCAAGAAGGAGGAAGCCGCCGCGGAGGCGCCCTTCGAGGCCGTCAACCAGGCCCGCGCCCTGTGGACCCGCCCCCGGACCGACATCAAGGACGAGGAATACCAGCAGTTCTTCGAGCACATCGCCCACGATCCCACCGCGCCCCTGGCGTGGAGCCACAACAAGGTCGAGGGCAAGCGCGACTACACCAGCCTGCTGTACGTGCCCGGCCGCGCGCCCTTCGACCTGTGGCACCGGGATGCCGCCCGGGGCCTGAAGCTGTACGTGCGCCGCGTATTCATCATGGACGACGCCGAGCAGTTCCTGCCGCTGTACCTGCGCTTCATCAAGGGCGTGATCGACTCGAGCGATCTGCCGCTGAATGTCTCGCGCGAACTGCTGCAGCAGGACGCCGACGTGGAGGCCATGAAGGGTGGCCTGACCCGCCGGGTGCTGGAACTGCTGGCCAAGCTCGCCAGCGATGAGCCGGCCAAGTACGCGACCTTCTGGAAGGAGTTCGGCACGGTGCTCAAGGAGGGCCTGGCCGAGGACTACGCCAATCGGGACAAGATCCTGCCGCTGCTGCGCTTTGCCAGCACCCACGAGGCCGAGGACACCCCCACGGTGGGCCTCAAGGACTACCTGGGCCGCATGAAGAGCGGCCAGGAGAAGATCTACTACGTGATCGCCGACAGCGTCGCCGCGGCGCGCAGCAGCCCGCATATCGAGCAGCTCAAGGCGCTCGGCATCGAAGTGCTGCTGATGTCCGAGCGCGTCGATGAGTGGGTGATGGGGCAGGTCGAGGGCTTCGAGGGCAAGTCCTTCAAGGATGCCGCCCGTGGCGACCTGGAGCTCGGAGCGCTGGCCTCCGAGAGCGGCCGTGCCAAGGCCGAAGAGCAACTCAAGGAGCACCAGGACCTGTTCAAGCGCGTCAAGGAAGCCCTTGGGGAGCGGGTCGCCGAAGTGCGCGTGGCCTCGCGCCTGACGGACTCACCGTCCTGCCTGGTGATGGGCGAACGCGACCTCGGCGCGGCCATGCGCCGCATTCTGGAGGCGCAGGGCCAGAAGCTGCCGGAGACCAAGCCGGTGCTGGAGCTGAATGTGGACCATGCCATCGTGCGCCATCTGGAAGGCATGAGCGACGCGGCGGCTTTCGGCGAACTTGCGCAGCTGCTGTACGACCAGGCGGCGCTGTCCGAAGGGGGCCAGCTGGTGAACCCGGCGGACTATGTGCGGCGCCTGAACCGGCTGCTGGTGCGTCTGGCCGTGCCCGCGGGCGCGTGAACGCCCTGCAGGCGCAGAGCCTGCTGCTGGCGGGCCCCGCGGGTGAACTCGAGGCGCGCCTGGACTTTCCCCGGCTCGGCGGCGTGGATCCGGCGGCGCCGGGCGCCTTCGCGGTCGTGTGTCATCCGCACCCGCTGTTCGGCGGGACCTTGTCCAACAAGGTGGTGCACACCCTCGCGCGTGCCTGCAACGACTCGGGCATGCCGAGCCTGCGATTCAATTTCCGCGGCGTGGGTGCCAGTGCCGGCACCCATGATGGCGGCGCAGGCGAGGTGCAGGATGCGCTGGCGGTGGTGCGCTATGGGCGGCAACGCTGGCCCCAGGCGCGGCTGTGGCTGGCGGGATTCTCCTTCGGGGCCGCTGTGGCGGTCCGGGCGAGCGTGGCGGCGCCCCCGGCGGGGCTGGTGGCGGTGGCACCGGCCGTGGATCGCATCGAGGTCGGCGCCGTGACGCCCGCGGGATCGTGGCTGGTGCTGCTGGGCGATGCGGATGAGGTGGTATCCCCGCAGCGCATGCTGGACTGGGCGCGCGGCCTTGATCCGGCGCCGACGCTCCAGGTGCTGCCCGGAGCGGGTCATTTCTTCCACGGCCGTCTGCCCGAGCTGCACCAGCACGTGACGGCCTTTCTAAATCAAAGGCCCGGGTAAGCTCCACGCTGACCCGGGCCATTTGAGAATTCAGCCACCAGGTCGGTGGATCAGGAATTCACCATGCTCTTCAGGCTCTTCAGCGGCAGCACGCGCACTTTCTTGCTCGCGGGCTTCGCCTTGAACGTCATCTTCTCGCCAGTGAACGGATTCACGCCCTCACGCGCCTTCGTGGCGGGCTTC